>JAGAMY010000037.1 GCA_017624495.1 Lachnospiraceae bacterium
GAAGGTGTAATGCCGACTCACTTTAAACAGCATATGCTTCCGTTATTCTTAGAAGGTGCGGTTCGTTATATGAAGCTTCCGATTGGGGAAGAAAACAGAAAATCCTTGTATGAACATGTAAAAGCAAGTGATTTGTACGATAAGAAATTATCCATGTACAAGGTAAATGCTTCGCTTAAGGATACTACCTTTGAAGCAGGAAGATGTTGTTCCTTTACACCGGGCTGGCTGGAAAACGAATCCATCTGGCTGCATATGGAATACAAGTATCTGTTAGAGTTAATTAAAGGTGGTCTTTATAAGGAGTTCTTTGAAGACTTTAAGAAGGCAGCAGTTCCATTCCTAGATCCTGATGTATATGGAAGAAGCATTTATGAAAACTCTTCCTTTATTGCCAGCAGTGCAAACCCGGATAAGAGAATCCACGGCAGAGGCTTTGTGGCAAGACTTTCCGGTTCCACAGCAGAATTTTTACAGATGTGGACACTTATGATGTTTGGTAAGAATCCATTCGTTATGACAGAAAACGGACTTGCTGTACAATTTGCACCTGTATTACCGGAATATCTGATTCCTGAGGATGGTATGGTAGAAGCTAAGTTTATTGGAAAGACGCTTGTTACCTACAAATTTCAGGAAAAGAAAGATTACATTCCGGGTCAATATGAAATCACCAACATTTCTATCAAATGGAATAATGGTGATGTAACTGATGCCGGTAACTGTATCTGCGGTAAAGATGCAGAAGCCATCCGCAACGGCAATGCAGTAGAAATCGCAGTTATAATCAAATAAATAAAAGGGGCTGTAAAAAAACTCCCCTAAAGAAAAGCTACGGTAACACCGAAGGGTGAAACCGTAGTTTTTCTTTTTTATAAATATATTCTTATAAAAAATAGAGTCATTTATTAAACCTATCCCTAAATAGGCTTTTTCTCAAATGTTTTTATAGGTTTATGCAGCTGAATAACAAGTACGTTTCTTTTTATTATGGTATTTATAAAGGTTATAACCACAAGAAATCAGCGTTAATTCCAAAAGAACGTTTTTATTTCCCCGCCGGAAGAGTCTTTTATAGGCTCTGTCCCATTTAATAATGCCGAATGTCCCTTCTGCCTGGATACTCCGGTTCATGCATAAAAGTGCTCCGTGTATGCTTTCCAGATTTGAAATGACTTCTTTATGAAATGAAGTGAGTTCGCGGTTTATTCTTACCGTCCGGTTTTTCTTGGCAGATTTACAGCATTCTGTTTTGTGCGGACATCCTTCACAGTTTTCACATTCATACACTTCCTCGGTTCTTCCGTATTTATTTCCCCTCACATGTCGGTTGTATTTAAAAACAAGACGCTTTCCATTTGGACATACAAGGTTACCTTCTGCATCGTGCAGGAAATTTACTGCTCGGTATGGATTTGTATGATACTTTCCGTTTCTGGTTTCTTTTTCAAACATGGTAAACTTCATGTATTTTTCCATGCCGTGTTCCTCGCAGTAGAGGTAATTATTATAGGAACCGTAACCGGCATCTGCTACCGGATATTTCGGATAGTGTCCATATGTTTCCTTAAATTTTTCCATAAGCGGAACAAAACATTCCTGGTCAGAGGCATATGGTTTTGCATCAATCACGGCTATGTATTCGTCGCAGATGGCTGTCTGGACAGTGTAAGCAGGAAGTAGCTGGTCATTGCCCATGTAATCCCTTTTGATGCGCATAAAAGTTGCATCGTGGTCGGTTTTGGCATAACTGTTTCTGTTTTCGCCACAGATTTCAATGTGTTCTGCATAGGATTTCAGACGTTTCAGATATCCCTCCAGTTCCTGATATTGTCTTTGATAACGGCTTTTATGGTGTCCGCGTCCGCTGACAAATGTGTTTACATCAATGGAGGTTATCTGACGGTACTGTTCAAGAAGTGTTTCAATATAACCTACCGCATACTCGTCCCGCTTTTCGAACCTTATGCCAAGGAAATTTAATACTTCCCCATTCATCGCATCTATAAGCGCAGATATTTTTTCAAATACTTTGCCCCTGTTTTTGACACAGGATTTTTTCCATACCCATGTATAGCGGTTAGCATTCGCTTCCATTTTTGTCCCGTCGATGTAGGCATGTTCCAAATCTACCTGCTCTGTCTGAAAAATATAATGGTTGATGTCATTAAAAATCATTTCGATGGATGTGGTAAGTTCATTACGGATAAAGTTGCCGAAGGTGGCAAAGGATGGAGCCTTCATCCCGTCAAGCAGATAGAGAAAACGTATGTCATTACGGCAGAGTTTTTCAATATCACGCAAAGAACGAATGCCATGCTCCATGAATGCAAACAGTATCACTTTAAGCAGCTTCTGTGCATCACATCTTGGGCGGCCTGTTTTGTAGTCCTTATCATCTACAAAGTATGGTGTCAGGTCAATGTGATCCATGACTTCACAAAAAGTATATACCGGGTCAGAAATATCAATTAATTTTTCGATTTCCAATGGTAATTTTAACTGACGGGTGGTAAAATTACCATTGGTGTTTTGAGTTAGTCGCATAACTAATTATACCAAAAAATCGCTGAAGTCTTACGACCTCAGCGATTTTTCTTTTAGGGGAGTTTTTTTACAGCCCCTTTTATTTTGGCTTCCTACCGTCGCACCCGGTGGAACCACGCACCCGCTATCAGACCGCCCACCGGCAGGGAAACCCGAACTTTTTCAGATAATGCCTGGAACATCTTAGTCTTTCCGATTAAGCACCTGATGC
>JAGAMY010000038.1 GCA_017624495.1 Lachnospiraceae bacterium
AAATTTCAAATCATTTAGAGAAGAGGCTACTTTGGATTTGTCTGCGGCGAAGATGACCGAGTTTTCAGACAGAGTAGTGACGGTTGGTAGCGAGAAGATTTTGCCGGTTGCTGCCATTTATGGTGCAAACGCAAGCGGAAAGTCCAATATATACAAGTACCGTTGAAACAGTCTGCTCTTTACCCCTTAAAAAATAAGCATTTTCAATCAACATAGTAGTGTGAGCATGGCGTAGAGAATCATAGGTAAAGGCAATTTTTAATACATAATGCTATGCGGTTTGTTTGGGATAATATTAATGCTATGCTCGCAGCATTTCATACAACTGATGTTACCGGAAATGCGTTGCTTAGTAGTGTTGAAGCGTTTAGCAAAAATAGCAATTACATCTCTTGTGTACTGATGTCCATTTACATTTATATAGTTTTCGATAGCCCTTCTAATTTGATAATTCATAATTTAATCCTCCTTCTGATAAGTATAAACAGCTCTGCGTTTAATTAAGCGGTCAGGTACAAAGCGGATACCAAGCTCTGGGTGTTCACTAATGTAATTAAAGAAATATTTTCCAAGTGCACCGGCGCCATCTTCTCTACGCATAGTCCAGTCATCACCGTAAACATCAGGAAGGGTAAACTCCATATTTTCAAAGTTACCTTCTTGAATTCTTCTTACAGCCTCATCCACTGTAAAAATTGTCGTTTCATTGAAAAGTTTGAAGCGGATGTAATCTTGAACATTCATGTGAGCGTTTTGTGCGTCGTTTTCAAGTCGTGTGTAATATTCATCATTTAAAGCAAATCTTACTGTTGGCATTTAGAGTCCTCCTTTTTTATAATTACATTCAATGCTCTTAATGTAATTATACTATAACATACAAAGCATTGAATGTAAATAGATATTTGAAATATTTGCAGGTCACATCCGTTCATTTACCACTTATCTTCATGTAATGACCACTTATCCATAATCTATAGAAAACAAAAAAACATTTGTATATACTAAAATCGATGCAAAAAAACATAAGAAGAGAGGATAAAGAAAATGTGGAATCGTAATTTTTTAATGGTGGTAATAGGACAGATTATATCGTTATTTGGTAATGCAATTTTAAGATTTGCATTACCGTTGTATCTGTTAAGTGAAACAGGTTCAGCAGCATTATTTGGAGTTGTGAGTGCTTGTGCATTCATACCGATGATTGTACTAAGCCCTGTGGGCGGTATACTTGCAGACCGTGTAAATAAGCGGAATATTATGGTGATACTGGATTTTTCGACAGCACTGTTAATTCTTGGAGTTATACTATTTTTAGGAAAAATGAATCTTGTTGTGCTTCTGCTTGGAACGATGTTTTTATTATATGGTATTCAGGGAGCATACCAGCCGGCAGTACAGGCAAGTATTCCGGCATTGTTAGAAGAAGTACATATCATGCAGGGAAACGCAGTAATTAATCTGGTGAGCTCCTTTTCGGGGTTAGTAGGCCCGGTTGTGGGTGGTGCTTTATTTGCTTTTTATGGTATTATGCCTATTTTATATGTAAGTGTGGTATGTTTTCTGCTGTCAGCCATTATGGAAATATGTATTGACATTCCTTATGAGAAAAAGCAGACACAGGGAAATATTTTTGCGATAGGATTTGGAGATTTAAAGGAAAGCTTTCACTATATGCAAAAAGAGCAGCCGTTAATTATTAAATTTTCCCTTGCAATAGCAGGCATTAATATGATTTTAAGTGCACTTGTGATTATCGGATTGCCGGTTATTGTAACACAGATATTAACATTCGATAGTGACACAGCAAACCGTTTATACGGATATGCCGAGGGCATTATGGCAATGGGCTCCCTTTGCGGTGGATTGGGTGCCGGAATACTTTCAGGTAAAATGAAAACAAGAAATGGCTATTTGTTAGTATTCTATGATGCATTGACATTAATTCCGATTGGGTTAGCCTTGTTGTTACCAATGTCTGCGATGACATCCTATAGTATAATTATGGTAAGCTGCTTTATTATGATGTTTTTGGCAACGCTATTTTCCATTCAGTTGATGGCTTATCTGCAAATCATTGTTCCGGCGAATTTGATTGGAAAGGTTATTTCCTGTGCGATGTGTATTGGTATGTGTGCATCTCCTATTGGACAGGCAATATATGGTGCATTGTTTGAAGGCTTAAGGGAAAACATTTATCTGATATTTTTTGCAGTAACCATATTGACTGCCACATTGGCATTGGCGTTAAAAAAATCATTTGCCGAGCTGGAATTGCTGAAAGCATAGTGTGCTGACATGTGTTTTATACTTGTTTCCCATGCAAAATTGGAGTATTATTTGCACAAAGGGGTATTTTGAAAGGAAAAACAGTCATGATAAGAACATTTCAAACTCACGAAATAAGAAAACAAAAAGAACTGACAGGCGGTTATTGGGATTTTACGCCTTGTCAGGGAGAAAATGCAGGAAAGGTTTATAGAGTGGCAACACCCTGCTGCTGGGAAAGTCACCCTGATTTTGGGAATTACAAAGGAGAAGGTGAATATACCACGACCTTTTTTGCAAAGGGGAATATTCGTCTGGAATTTAAAGGTGTCAGCCATACAGCAACGGTTTATCTGGATGGAAAAGAAATTGTAAAGCATTATAACGCCTACACTATGTTTGATGTGATTGTAAAGGATGTAAAAGAAGGAGAACATACATTAACTGTTCGTGCGGATAATCGTTTCAGTGAGGCAAGTGCATTACATATTCCTAATGATTATATGTCCTATGGCGGTGTGAGCCGTCCGGTGGTGTTTGAAGAGTTAGGGGATGCGTATATCCGATACATACATGTGACACCATATAGAGAAGATACTGTGTGGAAGGCAAAAGTAGAAATACTGGTTAAAAATATTTCTAAAAAGGACATAACGCTGGATATTCATGCAATAGCAGCAGGGAAAGACATGGTATGGGAAAATTGCAGGATAGCTGGTGAAGAAGAAGGTCTATACAGTACCATAGAAAGCTTTGAAAATGTATCCCCATGGATGATAGAAAATCCGAATTTATATACAATAAAAGCAGTGCTTACAGATGTGGATACAAAAGAAAACATAGACGATTATATCGACCGCTTTGGATTCAGGGAAGTAACCATTGAGGGAAAACAGATATTGATAAATGGTGAAAAAATAAAAATAAAAGGTTTATGCCGTCATGAAGACCATCCGCAGTTTGGCTGTGCGCTGCCCTATGCGGCTATGACAGCAGATATGGAAATTATAAAGCATTTAGGTGCAAATTCCATAAGAACAGCCCATTATCCAAATGATGAGATATTTTTGGATTTGTGCGATGAACACGGCATATTGGTATGGGAAGAAAATCACGCCAGAGGCTTAAGTCTTTTGGATATGCAAAATCCGAATTTTGAACCGCAGGCAGAGCAGGTTATTCGGGAAATGATACCGGCGCATTATAATCATCCCTGCATTTATATCTGGGGAATTTTAAATGAATGTGCCAGTGACAGCGAATATGGAAAAGAATGTTATGAAAAGCAGTTTAAATTGATAAAAGAATTGGATACCTCCAGACCACATTCCTTTGCAAGCTGTAAATTTAAGACAGATATTTGCTTTGGTCTGCCGGATGTTGTATCCTACAATATCTATCCATTATGGTATCATGATACACCTGTGGATGAGTATTTGGATGATTTATACCAGTGGGTACAAAAGGAAACCGATGGTGCAGGTAAGCCATTTTTAATTACGGAAATCGGAGCTGGGGGATTGTATGGTTATAGAAATGCATACAACTCTAAGTGGACAGAAGATTATCAGGCACAGGCATTAGAAAAACAACTGACAGCGGTACTAAATTATGAGGATTGCTGTGGGGTATATATCTGGCAGTTTTGTGATATTCGTGTGTGTGAGGAATGGGTGGAAAAAAGACCAAGAACCATGAACAATAAAGGTGTTGTGGATGAATATCGGAGAATAAAACTTGCCTATGATGTGGTGAAAAGAATATTTTAAATAGATTTTTGCATGTAACTGTGAAGTACTGAACAGTTCCGTATGCGGCAGACCTTATGAGGAATACCGCATACGAAACTGTTTTGGCGTAATATGATATTTTCGCTTAAACACCCGTATTAAATGACTACAGTCGGCAAATCCAGTTTCATTGCTGATATAGTTTAAATCGTAATTGGTAAACAGCAGTAAATTTTCTACTTTGCTTAAACGGACAAATTCAATATATTCTTTACAGGACTGTCCGTAAAGCTTATGAAAGGTTTTGGCAAAATAGGAATAACTCATATTGCACATTTTTGCCAGATTTTCTACACGGATATTTTCCTGTGAGTGGGTATCAATATACATCAGGACATCATGAATGGAAAAATCTTCATTTTTTTCAACGGTATCATTTTCCTGTGAATAGCCATGCAACCGCCAGATGCGCAGCATATGTACCAGAAGTTGGGAGATGGCTGAGAAAATATAGGTATCATAGCCATACTGGCGGTCTTTCATTTCTTTTACGCATTGTTCAAAAAAATTTTCCAGTGCAAAATCAGAGAAATCCTTTTGGGAAAATGTAATAGGGAGCTGTAAGGTTTTTGTGGTACTGCAAAAAACGGAGCTGATTTTGGGCAAATAACTGCCTAAAAGCTGTAATCGGTTTCCATCAAATTTCAGTACCACATATTTTAAGGTCTGAGGCTTTGCCCCATAGATTGCATGGACAGCCTGTGGAGGCAGAAAAATCATTTCGCCTGGATGCAGAATATAATTCTCCTGATTACAGGTGACATGGGCTGTACCCTCTATCATATACAGGATTTCAATATAATAATGCCAGTGTGCTTCCACCGGAAAAGTATGTTTGTCCGTATCAAAAAGAAAAGCTTCTACCGGTGAATTCAAAATATCTCCATATTCAAATAAGCTGTTCATATCTCCTCCAGAATAGATTTATTCTATTTTTGTATATTTCTATTATAGTATATTCGGTAAAAGGTTGCTATATTGTCATAAACAAAATTGATAAAAAAAGGAGCGAATACTGGCGATAACAGGAGGAGAATGTCATGAAAAAAAGCTATGTGTGTGATATGACAAAAGGAAATGAAGTAAAGCTGCTTTTGCAGTTTGCCTTACCTATGCTGGTGGGAAATATTTTTCAGCAGTTTTATAATATGGCGGATTCCATTATTGTAGGAAAATTTGTGGGCTCGAATGCATTAGGAGCAGTGGGGTCAGTTTCTAGTTTGAATTTTTTGTTTTTTTCCTTGTGTATAGGTTTGGGTTCAGGTATCGGTATTTTAATTTCCCAGTATTTTGGAGCCGGACAGGATGATTATGTGAAAAAAATTGTAGCAAATGCCATTTATATTACTGTGGGGGCAGGACTGGTGATGAGCCTGTGTGGGGTGTTTTTGGCAGACCCTATTTTAAAACTGATGAATACGCCACAGGTCAATTTTGCAGATGCTAAGACGTACATGCAGATTGTCTGCGGAGGAACATTGGTGGTAGCAGGATACAATACAATTTCTGCGATGTTGCGAGCGTTGGGAGATTCTACCACACCCTTGATTTTTCTGGTGGTTGCCTGTGGGATAAACATAGGACTGGATTTTCTGTTTGTATTGGGATTTGATATGGGCGTTGCCGGAGCTGCGTGGGCAACAGTCATTGCGCAGGTGCTGGCAATGGTGGGTTCTATCTGGTACGGGGTAAAGAAAAATCCGTATCTACGTCTGAAGAGGCAGCATATGGAACCGGATAAGACAATTGTAAAAAAGAGTTTTCAGATTGGACTGCCCATTGCGGCACAAAATGCTTTGATTGCAATTTCGTGCGTTGCGCTGCAAAGTGTGGTAAACTATTATGGAGCAGTAGCCATGGCTGCCTATACGGCAACTAACCGTGTGGAGCAGTTAGTGCAGCAGCCCTTTGGTTCTTTAGGAACAGCGGTTTCTACCTTCGCCGGGCAAAATGCCGGAGCAGGTAAGTATGACCGTGTAAGTCAGGGATGCAAAAAAAGTGTATATATTGTTCTTATATTTAGTCTGCTGATGATAGGGGTTATGTTCCTGTTTAGTAATCAGATAGTGCATCTGTTTGTCAATGAACCGGAGGTTATTGAAATCGGTGCAAAGGGACTTCGAATTACAAGTCTGATGTATTTTGGTCTGGGACTGATTTATGTTATGCGTGGTATGCTCAATGGTGTAGGTGATGCGGCATTTGCCATGGTAAATGGAATAACAGAAGTTATCGGAAGGGTAGGATTTGCCCTGATACTTATGCAGATTCCGGCAATTGGTCTATGGGGTATCTGGTATACAAACGGGCTTACATGGATGCTTACAGGACTTGTGAATGTGATTCGTGTAAAGCAGGGACGTTGGAAGAACAAAGCAATAGTAAACAAATAACAAGGAGGAAATATGAAATACGATTTTGACAAAATAACAAACCGACAGGGAACAGGTTGTATAAAATATGATTTTCCGGAGGCGTTTGGCAGACCAAAGGATGTACTGCCTATGTGGGTTGCTGATATGGATTTTCCGACGGCACAGGGAATTATCGACCGTCTGACTGAGAGAGTTTCACATGGTATTTTTGGGTACAGCGACAGTGATGATGCGTATTTTTCTGCGGTGTACAACTGGTATAAAAATAACTTTGACTGGGAAGTAAAAAAGGAATGGCTGGTAAAAACTCCTGGTGTGGTGTTTGCCCTTGCGGCAGCCGTCCGTGCTTTTACAAAAGAAGGCGATGCCATTATGATTCAGCAGCCGGTATATTACCCTTTTGCAAAGGTTATTGAAAACAATCGCAGAATACTGATAAACAATCCATTGCAGCTTGTGGATGGGCATTATGAAATGGATTTTGCAGATATGGAAGAAAAAATTGTAAAACATCAGGTGAAATTACTTATTTTATGTAGTCCCCATAACCCGGTGGGACGTGTCTGGAAGGAATGGGAATTACAAAAGGTTGGAGAAATCTGTCAAAAATATGATGTAAAAATTGTCAGTGATGAGATTCACAGTGATTTTACCTATCCGGGACATAAGCATCATGTATTTACTACAATCTCTAAAAATTTTGAAGATATCAGTATGGTATGTACAGCACCCAGCAAGACCTTTAATTTAGCGGGACTACAGATTTCCAATATCTTTATTGCCAACCCGAAAATGAAGCAGGCATTTTTGCGTGCGATAGACGAAGTGGGTTATGAAGAAGTAAATGTCATGGGAATGACTGCCTGTCAGGCTGCTTATGAAGAAGGCGGTGAATGGCTGACGCAGTTAAAAGAATACTTGTGTGAAAACTTAGCGTATATCCGTACATATTTAGCAGAAAATCTACCGCAGATTAAGTTGATTGAGCCGGAAGGTACTTATCTGGTGTGGTTAGATTGTTCAGCCCTTGGCATGTCCGGTGAAGAGAGGGATAAATTTATGCTTCAGGATGCCAAAATCTGGCTGGATACGGGTGCTATGTTTGGCGCAGACGGAGAAAATTTTGAACGTGTAAACATTACTTGTCCGAGAGCTGTTTTAAAACAGGCATTAGAACAGTTAAAAGCAGCCTGCGATAAGTTAAATGCGTAAACAGTTTTTGGAGGAAAAATGAAACTTACCACGTTATGTTATATTGAAAAAGATAACTGCTATCTGATGCTTCATCGCACCAAAAAGGAAAATGATGTTAACCATGACAAATGGATTGGTGTAGGCGGCAAATTTGAACCCGGAGAAACACCGGAAGAATGTGTGTTACGGGAAGTACAGGAAGAAACGGGACTTACATTATTAAAATACCGTTATCGTGGTCTGCTGACTTTTCATGCCGATGGTTGGGAGGATGAATATATACACCTTTATACGGCAGATGCATTTGAAGGGGAATTGATAGAATGTGATGAAGGTACTTTAGAATGGGTGCCAAAGGACAAGATTGAAGAACTTCCACTTTGGGAAGGGGATAAGATTTTTCTTCGATTGCTGGCAGAAGAGGAGAGGATTTTTTCTTTGAAGCTTAGGTATGAAGGGGATACGTTGGTGGAGTCGAAGTTGGTCTTTCCGTCCGGTATTCATAGTGTATGAAGTCCGTAAAACAGGCAGGGGGAGTATCTCTGTGGAAGTCCGTGAAAAGAGGGTTTCTATACATTTTCATTTATATAGCGGCAACGTTCGTTACCGAATCCGCCACGGCGTCCATGCCGTGGCGGATTCTTGCGCAAACGTCCATGTTTGCGCATAACTACGTCGCTTAGAAAATGTAAGAAACACTACTTTTCACTACCAATTCCACAGAGATACTCCCCCTGCCTGTTTTACAAATGTACGTTATGAAACCGGACTAGGGAGAGTAGGACACTCTACAGTTGCACACCCCCGGCTCTTTCTGCCAAATCCCAATACCTTTTAAAACCGGACGGAAACCTAGACACAATGTTCATTTGCCGCCTGTTTCAAGTGTAGCTAAATTTACTTACTCCGCAGTATCATCTTCCAACTTATACTTATCCAACTCATAAGCCAACTCCATAACATCCTTCAAAATCCGTTTACTATCCGTAGAATACTCCAGATTCTGATGACTCAAGTCATTCGCCTGCTGGGCAGAAGCCGTAACTTCTTCCGTTGTTGCAGATAAATGAAGAATATTGTCTACAATCTGATTGTTTGCCTCAGAAAGATTCGTAATCATTTCATCGATATTTCCAATATCACTGGTTAAATTATCCACATTATGAATCATAACCGTAAAGCTGTCAGCAGCCGTACCGATAAGATTTGCCTGTTCCTCCATGGCGCTTACGGACTGGCTTACTGCGGAAGAGGCATTAGAAGCCTCAATATTGAGTTCGTCTAAAATAGCAGAAATCTGTTCCGTTTCCTGACGGGTTTTTTCTGCCAGCTGGCGGATTTCGTCTGCGACAACAGCGAAACCTCGACCGGCTTCTCCGGCTCTTGCGCTTTCAATGGAAGCATTTAATGCCAGAAGATTTGTCTGGGAGGAAATTGCAAAAATCGTATCTGCAATACCCTTTACTGCTAAAGTACGATTTTGCAGTTTTTCCATGGCAGCAGCAACATTTGCGTTGGTATGTGCTATATCCTCAGACTGGGATTTTAAATCATTCATAATTGTAAGATTTTTCGTTGTCAGTTCTTTGGTATCATTTGCTACAGTTACCATATTTTCTGAACGCTCTAAAGTCTGCTGGATGGCAGTCTGAATGTTCTGGGTCATAATTGTCTGGGTCTGAATATTTTCGGCAGTGCTTAAAGTACTTCCGGAAATATCATCAATAGCACCACTGACCGTTTCTGTAGAACTGCTTAAATCCTCTACCATATCCATGGCATTTCGTGTACCTTTGCGGACATTGTGGGCAATATCTAAGATTTCATTGACCATTTTCTGCTGCTCTTTTTGTTTATCCATCAGGCTAAGCAGAGTATGCTGGTTGAAACGTGCACCTACAAAGGTAGTATAAAAAGCAACAAACAAAATAAAAGCAATAACAACAGTAGCAAAAATCTGATTTAAAATATCTTCCTGTGAAAAGTCATTTATTACACATTGATAAATGGTAACAACAATATTTGCAACAATTAGACTGCTGTTTCCAATGATGGAAAACTTTACGTCATAAAACAATATGCAGGCAACAAATGGTATCATGGTAGCTACACGCATATAGTCACTGGAAAAATTTGCACCAAGTATCAGTGTCATGCAAAGAGCACCGATAAGGACAATGTAGCGAATGACATTACTGTATGGATTTTTGTGGTAGCAGATAATAATTGCCAGCAGAAATGCCGCCATCAGCCCGATAGAAAAAGCTGTAAAAAAGACTGAACGGATACCGTTGATGCAGAAGGTAATGACTATCAGTGCCAGAATGGAATAAAAAATCATGGAACCGATTTCTGCAAAGTGATTCATTTTCTTTGTTTGCTCATTTTTGTCAGCATAAATATACTTGTTTTCGTTCATAAACCGCACCTTCCCCATTTTTTTTTCATTATAGCATTTTTCGACAAATTAATATAGTAAATATAGAAATTATTGAAAAAAAATATTTCACATGGTAGAGTAAAAGACAGTGAAAAAAGAAGGAGAAATACAATGAGTATATTAAATGTAGAACATTTAACCCATGGATTTGGTGATCGTGCGATTTTTGAGGATGTTTCTTTTCGTTTGTTAAAGGGAGAGCATATTGGTTTAATCGGAGCAAACGGTGAAGGAAAATCCACGTTTATGAATATTATTACCGGAAAACTGCAGCCGGATGAAGGAAAAATTGAGTGGGCGAAAAATGTCCGTATCGGTTATTTAGACCAGCATACGGCATTAGAGAAGGGAATGACGATTGGCAGTGTGCTAAAGTCTGCCTTTGATTTTTTATTTGAAATGGAAGCAACCATGAATGAAATCTGTGAAAAATTAGGTGAAGCAGATGAAAAAGAAATGGAAAGCTATATGGAAGAACTGGGCACGATTCAGGATTTGCTGACAATGCATGATTTTTATATGATTGATGCAAAGGTAGAAGAAGTGGCAAGAGCTTTGGGACTTTTAGATATCGGTCTGGACAAGGATGTTACAGATTTAAGTGGCGGACAGAGGACAAAGGTTCTTTTAGGCAAGCTTTTGCTGGAAAAACCGGATATTTTGCTGTTAGATGAGCCGACAAACTACTTAGATGTGGAGCATATAGAATGGCTGAAGCGTTACTTAAATGATTATGAAAATGCATTTATTCTTATTTCCCATGATATTCCGTTTTTAAACAGTGTAATAAACTTGATTTATCACATGGATAATCGTGAATTAAACCGCTATGTAGGGGATTATGATAAATTCATGGAAGTTTACGAAATGAAAAAAGCCCAGTTAGAGGCTGCATATAATAAGCAGCAGAAGGAAATTGCGGATTTGAAGGATTTCGTAGCAAGAAATAAGGCAAGGGTAGCCACCAGAAATATGGCAATGTCCCGTCAGAAGAAATTAGATAAAATGGAAAAAATCGAATTGGCAGCAGAGCGTCCAAAGCCGGAATTTGTCTTTAAAGAAGCAAGAACACCGGGCAGATATATTTTCCAGACAAAGGATTTGGTGATTGGCTATGACGAGCCTTTATCCTCTCCATTGACCTTAGAAATGGAGCGTGGACAGAAAATCGTGCTGACAGGAGCAAACGGAATCGGAAAGACCACATTATTAAAGAGTATTTTAGGCTTAATAAAACCATTAGAAGGTTCTGTGGAATTAGGAGATTATTTAAGTATAGGCTATTTTGAACAGGAAATGGATCAGAGCGTGCAGACCACCTGCATCGAAGAAATCTGGCAGGAATTTCCGGCATATTCACAGTATGAAGTCCGCAGTGCCTTGGCAAAATGTGGACTTACCACGAAGCATATTGAAAGCTTAGTGCGTGTGTTAAGCGGTGGAGAACAGGCAAAAGTACGTTTATGTAAACTTTTAAACCGTGAAACAAATATCCTGTTGTTAGACGAGCCGACAAACCATCTGGATGTAGATGCTAAGGACGAATTGAAACATGCGCTAAAAGCTTATAAAGGCAGTATTCTTATGGTATGCCATGAGCCGGAATTTTATGAAGGACTGGCAACAGATGTATGGGACTGCACGAAATGGACAACAAGACTCTGGTAATAATGATTTAAAATTGAATATTGAGAAGTTAGGATAAAAAGCTTCGGAAAGGCAAGGACTTTCCGAAGCTTTTTGCTATATACGCTATGCGCTACTGCCTAATTAGTATATGAAAATATATGAAAAACAAAGTAAAAAAATGAAAAAATATGTAAAATAAAGAAGATAAATGTAAAAATAACAAAATAAATGTTTACACATGAAAATAAATGAAATATAATGAAACGCAGGAGGATGCCAAAATGCTGGAACAGAAACTATACACCGTAGCAGATGTGGCAGAATTGACGGGTCTTACAAGTCGTACCATCCGCAATTATCTAAAAGACGGCACATTGCATGGCAGAAAAATTGGTGTCCAATGGCGTTTTACGGAGGCGGATATAAACCGGCTTTTTACCGAATCGGGGGCTGGTGTACAGAAAAAACAGCAGCCGGAGGACGTCATTTCTGGTTTTATGGAGAATAGAGCTCATCAGAAAAAGAAAGGGTGTCTGCTTGTGGACATTCCCTTTGAAAAGGAAGAAGAGCTGTCAAAATACATAGAGATTTTCAAAGAAATAGCTTTGAAAAACAAAGAGCGGGGGTCTTATGCATATGAAGTGTTGGAGGATTCCCGTGTTCTTCGCATGTCAGCAAGCGGAGATATTGAAATTTTGGAAGAATTAACAGCGAGGATGAAGTAGTTTTGCGTTACATGGGGAAAGATGCGGCTTTGTTTGTTGCAGAGCGTATTATAGATTATAATCATGAGAAACAACAGCAGGAATATCTGCGGCAAAAGCAGTATATAGAACATAAAAAGCATATGCGGCATATGAAAAAAAGTGTATGGATGCTTACAATAGCAGTATCTTTGCTGATGACCTTATGCGGTACAATTGTTACCTTAGAAATGCAGGTACAGGAAAGAGAAGAGCGTATGTCTGCTCTGCGTGTGGAATTAGCAGAGATAAAAATGGAAAATTTAGAGGCAAAAAAGCGATTATCACAGAATACGGATTATCAATGGGTAAGAGAACAGGCGATAAAACTGGGAATGTCGGAAGTTACCGCAGAACGTGTAGTCTATTATTCCGTAAATGAGTCTGATTACATGGAGCAGCATAGTGATATTCCTGTGGAAGAAAATACAAATTCAGCATGGAGGAAATAAATGGAAGAGCTATCCATTCTTACAATAAAGAAATTTAAGGATACGATAGAACGTATTTTGCATGTACCGGGAAACTACCGGGGCGGTATATTAGAAATGGCAGTTGTTGCAGACAGCCGTTTACAGGTGGAAGAAATACAAAACATTTTACCACAATTGTTAAAAGCATTAAAACAAAAAGGGCAAATATTTCAAAATGTTCGTTTTAATTATATTTTTTGGAAAAATCAGTCAATTGAAACAACGGTTTGTCCCATGATGCAGGCAATGTTAGAAAGTTTTTATCAACCCTATGAAAAGGAAGCGGATGAAAAGGATTTTGACCGTCTGACAGACCATTTGAAGCTTTTTCAGGCAAGGGCGAAAATTGTACTGGTTCTGACCAATGGTAAACCGGTATGGCAGGAAGAAGAGCAGTTAAAACATATGCAGCCATTTTTGGATAAAAAGTTACTGGTAATGCAGATAAAAGAAAATGCAGTTACAATGTATTACAGAGGCAGGGAAATATAAAGGAGAGAAGGAAATGTTGCCACAGGAATTTAAAGAGCGGATGAAAAATCTGTTAGGAGAAGAATATGAGACATTTTTTTGCAGTTATGAGCGAGCGCAGTATCAGGCACTTCGTTTAAATCCATTGAAGGCAGATACAGATACGTTTTTAACGCAGACCAAAGATTGGGAGCTGCGTAGGATTCCGTGGACACAAACAGGGTATTATTTGCCGGATGGAAATGATGATAAATCCATCCGTCCGGGCAAACATCCCTATCATGAAGCCGGCGTATATTATATTCAGGAGCCAAGTGCTATGGCACCGGCAGAATATATCGATGCGAAGCCGGGAGAAAAAATTCTTGATTTATGTGCGGCACCGGGCGGTAAAAGTACGCAGATTGCCGGAAAAATGGCTGGGGAAGGTCTTTTACTCTGTAATGAAATCCATCCTGCAAGAGCAAAGATATTATCCGAAAATATTGAGCGTATGGGTATTCGAAATGCAATCGTAACCAATGAAACGCCACAGCATTTGTCGGAGGTTTTTGTAGAGTATTTTGATAAAATTATGGTAGATGCACCCTGCTCCGGTGAAGGTATGTTTCGGAAAAATGAAGCTGCCTGTGAGGAGTGGAGTATAGAAAATGTGTTGCTCTGTGCGAAAAGACAGGATGAAATCTTAGACTGCGCAGCAGGTATGCTTCGTCCGGGCGGAAGAATCGTATATTCTACCTGTACCTTTGCCCCGGAAGAAAATGAAGGCAGTATCAGCCGTTTTTTAAGCCGCTACCCGGAGTTTGAGATTTTGCATGTAGAAAAAGCAGAGGGGATGAGTGACGGCAAAAGTGAGTGGATAGAAAATGCTGCGGAAAAAATCGAAGATACGATTCGTCTGTTTCCACATAAATTAAAGGGTGAAGGGCATTATGTTGCCGTTTTACAAAAAAAAGCGGATGGCAGTGGAAGGGAATATGCTAAGGGCGGTGAAGAGAAATCCGTAAGCAAAGATGCATACAAAGCATATCTTGCATTTGCAGCAGAAAATTTAAAAGAAATACCAAAAGGTGTTTATGTGACCTTTGGTGAACAGCTATATCTTGCACCGGAGCAGACACCAAAATTAAAAGGATTAAAAGTACTTCGTCCGGGTCTGCATCTTGGTACGAATAAGAAAAATCGTTTTGAGCCTTCCCATGCATTGGCACTTGCGCTTTCGCCGCAGATGGTTGAGCATAACCTGAATTTGCCGGTTTATGGCTGTGAAAACGAAACAGATGCGTCAACAGCTATTCGTGCATACTTAAATGGGCAGACCATTCCGGCAGAAGGAGAAAAGGGATGGTATTTAATTACTGTGGATGGTTACAGCATCGGCTGGGGCAAGCTGGTCGGAGGAATGATGAAAAATCATTATCCGAAAGGGCTTAGGAAGAATTTATCTGCTTACCCCAAATGCCTTCCCACCACCGCAATAAATTCCTGCAAATCCTCCCCAACCCATTTATCCTGATGCATAAGCACCTGTGTATAAACAGGAATATCCATCTTATAATGAATTTTCTCAAACATATGATAAATAAGCTCCTTTTTCACGGCAAACTCCGGCAGAAGTCCGATGCCAATGCCGGAAAGGGAGCTTTCTTTTATGACAGAAGCAGAAGACGTTTCAAGGGCAATTTTTGGACGCACGCCTTCACTGTGAAGCTTCTGTTCAAAAAATTTCCGATAAGTACATTCCGGTGGTGGAAGTAACAGCGCATAATGAGAAAAATCCTCCGCATGTACATGGTTTTTATCTAAAAGTTCATGGGTAGAAGCTGCAAAAAGCAGAATATTTTCTTTTCGTTTCTGTAATACGGAAACGGATGAATTTTTCACCGGTACATCTAATACAATGGCAAGGTCAATTTCCCCATTAGCTAACATTTCACAATAATCCTGACTGCCTAAAATTTTTAAGAAAATTTCAGTTTCCGGATACAGGGCAGAGTATTCCTTTAAAATATCTCCAAAGAGGTAGGTGGCAATGGATTCTGTTACGCCAATAGTTAATCTGCCAAAATTGCAGTATAAAGATTTGATTTCAGAAGAAAGTGTGAGCATTTTTTTTGCATAGGGAACAAGGTGTTCGCCTTCGGCAGTGGGATGGACGGACTTTCCCATACGTTCAAAAAGCTGCACCGAAAGCTCTTCTTCTAAGAGCTTTATCTGTGTAGTTACACCGGATTGGGCGCAGTGTAAGCGCATAGCCGTTTTGGTGAAACTTTTTTCTTCATAGAGTGTTAAAAAGGTCTGTAAATGCTTTAAATTCATGTAAAATTCCCTTGTTATCAAAAAAAGTGATTAAAAATAGAAAAACAATCATAAAAGTGTATGGAAATTTTAGCATAAATTTTCTTAAACCGCAAGTTTTTCAAGTTTTTTCAGGTTTTTTTCTTTACAGGTGAGAAAAATTTTCGTATACTCAAATCTGTTCACTGTTCGTGTGGGGCATACAAATATGTATCTCATACAGACACTTGCAGAGAAGCATAAAGCAAAATTTTCCAAACATCGTGTAATGGCAGTCACGGTGCAGGAGTAAAATAGAAAAATAGAACAAGGAGAATAGACATGAACGGATTAACCGAAATCAGATGGCATGGCCGTGGAGGTCAGGGTGCTAAAACAGCGGCACTGCTTTTAGCAGATGTGGCATTTAGTATTGGAAAATATGTGCAGGGATTCCCGGAATATGGTCCGGAGCGAATGGGTGCACCGATTACAGCTTACGACAGAATCAGCGATACCAAAATTCGTGTACATTCAAATATTTATGAACCGGATTTTGTAGTTGTGGTGGATGATACTTTATTACATAGTGTTGACGTTACCAAGGGACTCAAAAAAGAAGGTGCAATTCTTATCAATACAGAAAAGGATAAAGAAGAACTTATTCCATTATTAAAAGGCTATGAAGGCGGTGTATATACCATTAATGCCAGAGAAGTCTGCATGAAAACACTAGGAAAATATTTCCCGAATACACCGATGTTAGCAGCAATTGTAAACATTTCTAAGGTGATGGAAAAAGAAGTTTTCTTAAAAGAAATGGAAGAATCCTTAAAACACAAATTTGCAAAAAAACCGGAAGTGTTAGAAGGAAATATGAAAGCATTACAGTTAGCATTTGAGGAGGTGCGCTAATGGCATTGTCAGCAAAAGATATCAATGATAATACAAAATGGCAGGATTTAACCGAAGGATTACAGATTTATGAGCCTGCCACATCTAAAAACTTTATGACAGGTGAATGGAGAACAAACACGCCGGTAGTAGACTGGGATAATTGTAGACATTGTCTGCTTTGTGTACCTTATTGTCCGGACAGTTCAATTCCGGTAAAGGACGGAAAACGTTTAGAATTTGATTATAATCACTGCAAAGGCTGCGGAATCTGTGTACCTGCCTGTCCTTTCGGTGCAATTACCATGAAGGAGGGCAAATAATATGGCAATCAAAGAAAGAATGTCTGGCAATGAAGCCGTAGCATATGCAATGAAACAGATTAACCCGGATGTTATGCCGGCATTTCCGATTACTCCTTCCACAGAGTTACCGCAGTTCGTAGCTTCTTATATTGCAAATGGAGAAATGGATACAGAATTTATTCCGGTGGAAAGTGAACATAGTGCCATGAGTGCGGCAATCGGAGCTGAAGCAGCAGGTGCAAGAACCATGACCGCAACCTCTTCTGCCGGTATGGCATTGATGTGGGAAATGCTTTATGTGGCAGCTTCAAATCGTCTGCCAATCGCACTTGCATTAGTAAACCGTGCATTATCCGGTCCTTTAAATATCAATTGTGAACATTCTGACAGTATGGGCGCAAGAGATGCAGGATGGATTCAGATTTATGCAGAAGACAATCAGGAAGCTTACGATAATTTCGTACAGGCATATCGTATTGCCGAGCACAAAGACGTTATGCTTCCGATTATGATTTGTCAGGATGGTTTTATCATCAGTCATGGAGTGGAAAATATCGAATTATTAGAAGACGAGAAAGTAAAAGCGTTTGTTGGGGAATACAATCCTGCACACTTCTTATTAAATGAAAAAGAAACTATGGCAGTAGGACCGTATGCGGTTACCAGTTATGGTATGGAATCAAAAAGAGCTCATGCACAGGCAATGATGAATGCAAAACAGGTGATTTTAGATGTTGCCGCAGAGTACGAAAAAATCTCCGGTAGAAAATATGGATTCTTTGAGGAATACTGCTTAGAGGATGCGGAATATGCCATCGTAGCCATTGGTTCTGCCTGCGGTACAGCTAAAGATGCCATTGATGCTCTTCGTGCAAAGGGTATGAAAGTTGGTTTATTAAAGGTCAGAGTATTCCGTCCGTTCCCGGGCGCAGAAATGGCAGAAGCATTGAAAAACTGCAAAGCCATCGCCATTATGGACAGATGCGAAAGCTATAGTGCAAATGGAGGACCACTTGCAGCAGAGTTATCCGCAGCCTTATTTAAAGCAAAAAGTCAGGCAGAAGTATTAAAGATTGTTTATGGCTTGAACGGAAGAGATTTTACCGTAGCCGATGCCACAAAATTATATGAAGATTTGGCAGATATCGCAGCAAATGGTAATCATGAAACAGAAGAATACCGTTACATCGGTTTAAGAGAGTAGGGGGGGCCAAAACATGAGTCAAAAAGGTTTTAAAGCAATACAGGAAAGACCGGAGCGTTTAGCACCGGGACATAGAATGTGTGCCGGCTGTGGCGGAACTATCGCAGTAAGAAACGTATTAAAAGCCTTACATCCGGGAGATAAAGCCGTTGTCGGCAATGCCACAGGATGTTTGGAGGTATCCACATTTACCTATCCGTATACTGCATACGAAGACAGCTACATTCACAATGCCTTTGAAAATGCAGGAGCAACCTTAAGTGGTGTGGAAACGGCATACCATGCATTAAAGAAAAAAGGAAAAATCAAAGACAATTATAAATTCATTACCTTCGGTGGTGATGGTGGAACATACGATATCGGTTTTCAGTCCTTATCCGGTGCGATGGAGCGTGGACATGATATGGTCTATGTCTGCTATGATAACGGTGCTTACATGAATACCGGTATTCAACGTTCCTCTGCAACACCACAGTATGCAGATACTACCACAACCCCGGTGGGTAAAAACTCCAATGGTAAGCCACAGAGCAGAAAAGATCTTGCAGCAATTATGGCTTCCCACAATATTCCGTATGTGGCACAGACCACATTTATCGGAAATATGATGGATTTATATCAGAAATCTGAAAAAGCCATTTATACACCGGGTCCGGCATTCTTAAATGTCATGGCTCCATGTCCAAGAGGCTGGCGTTATGATGCACCGGAAATTATTAATATCTGTAAAATGGCTGTGGAGACCTGTTACTGGCCATTATTTGAGGTTATCGAAGGAAAATGGAAATTATCCTATAAGCCAAAGAATAAATTGCCATTAGAAGAATTCTTAAAATTACAGGGCAGATTCAAACATCTTTTTAAACCGGAAAATGCGGAGCTGCTTGCTGCATTTCAGGCGGAAGTGGATAAGAGATGGGAAGAACTGCTTGAGAAGTGTGAATAGAAAAGTGCGTGGATGTGAAAAAAGGGATTAGAACAGAAGTGTTCTGATTCCTTTTTTAAACGATTTTTTGCTTGTGAAAAAATGAGATTATGTGTAAAATTAAGTTAATATAAATTAGGTCAAAAGTCCCAGGAGTGATTGCCAATGAAAAAAGTAATAAAAAGAATGATAAGCAGCATATTTGTACTACTCATAACTTTTAATCTATGCATAAAAAATCCAACAGACCTTTATGCAAATGCCGCAGGGGAAGCTTCAGAAGAGATTACGGTATATGCGAATATCAGTGAAGATGTTATGCAAAAATATATAGAAGGTTTTATGCAGAAATATCCGCAGATTACGGTGAAATATACCTGTCTTTCAAACTATGAAGAGGAAATAAAGCAGAAAATAGAAGCAGATGCATATGGCGATGTCTTAATGGTTCCGGGCTATCTCCCATCAGACGACCATAGTGAATATTTTGAGGCATTAGGAGATTACAATACTTTATCAGAAAAATACAGGTATATAGAGAATTGTAAAGCAGAAAACGGATACATTTACAGGCTGCCGTCATTAGCCTATACCATGGGCATTATGTATAATGAGGATGTATTTTATAAGGCTGGAATCACGGAAATTCCTACAAGTATAGAAGGATTTTTATCCGCCCTAGAGGCGATAAAAGAAAGAACAGATGCGATTCCGTTTTATACTAATTATACAGATGCATGGGCATTATCACCCTGGGAAACTTTCCCTTATATTGAAATGACGGGCAATTCTGATTATCAAAAAAACTTATTTGTAGATGAAATAGAACCATTTTTGGCAGGCAGTACACATTATGAAGTATATGGACTTTTATATGAAATAGTCAATCGTGGACTTTCTGGTGATACACCGTTAGAAACAAACTGGGAAGAATCCAAAAAAATGCTGAATAATGGTGATATTGGCTGTATGGCAATTGGTTCGTGGGCATTGACACAGTTTGAAGCTGCCGGGGAAAATGGAGATGCTGTTGCATTTATGCCCTTCCCAAATGAAATAAATGGCAAACAATATATGACGATTACAACAGATTATTGTTATGGTATCAGCAAAAACAGCCAGCATAAAGAAGCTGCAAGGGCATATATTGACTATATGTTAGACGAGTCCGGCTATGCATTAAATCAAAAGACATTATCCATAGTCAAAACGGACCCTTTTCCGGATGCCTATGGTTCTATGGAAAATGTAGTCTTATATAGCAGTAATCCTGCCACAAATGAAAATAATGATAAGTATAACAAACTTTCTGCGGGTTTAAATTTAGAGGATACAACCGAAACGAAACGTATCATAGAAGCCGCTGCGGGGATAACCGGGGAAAGCTTCGATGATATTATGACGGACTGGAATACTCGCTGGGAAGCAGAGAGAACATGGGAAGTAGAAGAGGGAAGAAATGCCATAACGCTTCTGGAAGAGACCATGATAGAAGATACTTACGAAGTGGAATTTTCCAAAACAGAGCAGTCATATTTGAAAGAAAAAGAAAGTTTAAAAATTGGTTATCTTAAAAATATGGCGCCGTTTCAGTTTGAAAATCACGAGGGATTTTGTGGAGTAGCTTCTTATATTTGTGATGTCATTACAGAAACCACCGGAATATCGGCTGAGTATATAGCATATGAAAATACAGGGCAGATGCTAAATGCTCTTGAAAATGGAGAGATTGAACTGGCAGCCGGAATGGAAAAAACAGCAGCATACAATGCAAAAGTGCAGTATTCTAAGGGATATGCTGACTATATGTATGTGTTAATTAAAAATGAAGCAGCCAAAGCAGATACCATTGAAAAAAATAAAATGGCAACCGTTAAAGGGGAAGAGAGCAAATGGAATACTTTAGTTCCAGCTAAAACGGTAGAAAATACATTGGCTGGCAGTATAAAAGCAGTGGAACGCCTTCAGGCAGATTTTACAGTCAGCAATTATTATAGTGCAAATTATTATGCAAGACAGGAAAATTGCCTGCATATCATAATGATTCCATTATCAGAGGAAGGTACGCAGCACATTGGATTTGCCAAAAATGTAGACAGCAGACTGATTTCTATTGTAAACAAGTGTATTTACAGTATACCAAAAGAAAATATTCAATTGCAGTTATTAGAGTATTTAGACCCTGAAGCAGAAGAAGTAACATTAAAACGTTATATTGAAGCGAATCCGTTTCAGGCATTAGCTGCATTAGCAATTGTTCTGCTTTTTATCTTAGCAGCAGTAGTATTTATTATGCGTGAAAAGGAAAAACGCATAAAAGAACGTGCTTTAGATATGGAAAGATACCAGACCTTGTCTACGCTTATGGATGAGTATATTTTTGAAGGAGATTTTCAAAAAAAGATTCTTCATTTTGATAAAAAATTTTTGCAGGATTTTACTTTTGGCGGTAATATAAGCTGGGAAAGCTATCAGGGAAATGATCGGTCGCTGGCAGTATTTTTGCAGCAGATAGAACAAATCAGGGATGAAAAAAATGATATTTCATCGGAATTTCAGTTGGAGAACAGAGCTGGAGAAGTTTTGTGGTATAAGCTGATTGCATATACAGTGAAAGATTCTGCCGGAAATGCAATTCACCTGATAGGGAAAATGCTTTGTGTACAAAGTGAAGTGGAAGAAAAAATAAAAATACAGGATAAGGCAGAAAAAGATCCATTAACAGGTATTTACAATCGTGAAGGCTTGCAGCAGAAGCTTGCAATGCTTTCTAAGCCCATGGGTACTTTGCAGGAGGTTACTTTAGCAGTAATGGATTTGGATAATTTTAAAGGAATTAATGATACCTTAGGGCATGCTGGTGGAGATACGGTTTTACAATTACTGGGTGACACATTAAAGGACTTATACCCGGAAAAATCCATTGCTGCCCGTTATGGCGGTGATGAATTTGTATTATTTATCTGGAATACAAATGTGCAGGAAGCAGAAGAAGTTTTGAACAAACTGGTGACATCTATGGATAGAGAAGTAGAATATCAGAACGTCAAAAAACATATATCCATAAGTCTTGGAGCAGCACATACAAAAACATATGATTCCTATCAGACATTATTTGAGCAGGCAGACGAAACCTTGTATCAGGTAAAGAAAAATGGAAAAAACAGTTACAAGATGCAAGACAGTTACTGGAAATATTAAGAATTTTTTAAGAAAACGGTTCACAATATGAAATTTATTGCGAACCGTTTTTTCTTATGCTATAGTAATCTACATCATTAAATTAACGGAATAAAGTGAGGAGGAAAGAAATGAATAAGTATTTAAATGAACCTACGGCGGTAAAAGAGGCAAGAGAAAGCCAGAAAGGACTGCATATTGTACTGGAAATTTTGATTTTTGTAGCTGTATTTTTGGTCTGTTCATTTGCACAGGGATTGATTATGGCGCCGGTAGAAATGATTTTTTTGTTTTCAAATGGTGATTATGTAAATGCAATGATGAGTGGAGACATGGCGGCTATTATGAATGAGTCAATGACAGCGGCTATGGACATGGCATCTTCTGACTGGTTTATGGCAGTATCATTATTTTCTACTGCTTTGATGATTATAGTGACTATGCTTTTTTGTAAGTTTGCCCAGAAAAGAAAGATGTCCTCTCTTGGTTTTGTAAAAAAAGGCGCAGGGAAAGAGTACATAAAGGGTGTTATTGCAGGATTTCTTCTGTTTTCAGCAGCAGTTCTGTTTTGTATTGTAACAGGAGCTTTAAAAATAGAAGGTTTGTCAGATACCTTTGCCATCGGTACATTTTTATTGTATGTGTTTGGCTTTATGATTCAGGGAATGGCGGAAGAAGTGTTGTGCAGAGGTTACTTTATGGTATCCGTTGGCCGTCGGTATTCTATGCTTGTAGCAGTTATAGCAAATTCTTTAGCGTTTGCTGCGTTGCATCTGTTTAATGCCGGTATTGGTGTGCTGCCACTTATTAATCTGACACTATTTGGTATTTTTGCATCGGTGTGTTTTATCAAAACAGATAATATCTGGCTTGTAGGTGCGATTCATTCGGTATGGAATTTAGTGCAGGGAAATGTATATGGTATCAAAGTCAGTGGTATGGATACACCGTGTACAATTTTTACATCTGCCATGACAGAAGGAAAAGATATTATCCATGGTGGTGCATTTGGCTTAGAGGGCGGTATCGCCGTAACAATTGTACTTGTTATCGGAACGGTGATTCTGCTTATGTATAAGAAAAAAGAAAGTGTATAAATCTGGAGGTAAAAATGAAACTTGAATTAAAAGACATAAAGAAAAGTTTCGGAGAAAAAGAAGTATTAAAGGGAATATCCTTTCTGGCGGAAAGTGGAAAGGCATTTGGACTTTTAGGACGAAATGGTGCAGGAAAAACAACATCTATTCGTATTTTGATGAACGTATTTGGTGCTGACAGCGGCGAAGTTTTTATGGATGGTAAAAAAATTGATTATAAAAAAGTAAAAATTGGTTATCTGCCGGAAGAACGTGGTTTGTATCCGAAAAAGAAGATTATTGACCAGTTGGTGTATTTTGCGGAATTAAATGGAATGAAGTATAAAGATGCCGTAAAATCCATTGATTACTGGCTTGACCGTTTAGGAATGATGGAGCATCGCAATAAACGCTTAGATACGTTATCCAAAGGAAATCAGCAGAAGATCCAGTTGATAACCGCATTGGCACATAATCCGGAAATTGTTATCTTAGATGAGCCATTTTCCGGTCTTGACCCTGTGAATGCAATGCTTTTAAAAGATGTGGTAAAGGAAGAGATTTCAAAAGGGAAGATTGTCCTTTTTTCCAGTCACCAGATGAATTATATTGAAGAATTCTGTGATAAAATTGCCATCTTAAATGGTGGAAATATTGTATTACAGGGGGAGATAACAGAAATCAAGCGTAATTATGTAAGAGATAAGCTGATTGTGCGTTCCCAAGAATTAGATAAAATCAGGGAATATCTTGGCGCTGACTGTTTTATGAATGAAGCAGGTGAGTTAGTAGTTCAGTTAAAAGCGGCAGAGGAAAAACAGAAAGTCATGAAGGATTTGACGGAAAAATATGATATTGATGAAATAAAGGTATTTGAACCATCATTGAATGATATATTTGTTGAATATGCCGGAGAACAGAATTAAGGAGATAAGATAGCATGAAACAGTTTGGAACAATATTAAAGTTTGAATTAAAAAGTTATTTTAAAAATAAAGTTTTTGTGGGTCTTACGATTGCATTGGTAGCTTTGATTGCTGTTTTAATGTTTTTTCCAAAAATAATGACAGCTTTTGACAGTGATGACAGCGAAACAGAAGCAGCGGATACGGTTGCAGGAATGATATTGGTTTCTACAGAAGGCGTGGAAAATGCCGATATGATAGAAGAGGCATTTGCAGCAGCATTTAGTGATTATGAGGTATGTTTTACAGAGGATGAGCTTTCCGTTATAGAAGAAAAGGTTATCAATGGTGATGCTGAATGTGCGATTGTCATGAATGGACCGACATCTTATGCGTATTATGTCAATAACCTGTCCATGTACGATGGCAGAACAGCGGTTATAGATGAAGTGTTGCAGAATCTTCATCAAATGAGTACAATGTTAAGCAGTGGTTTATCCGCAGAAGAAGCAGTGGCAGCATTAAATGTGCAGATAGAGCACGAAACCGTAAGTCTTGGTAAGAATCAGGCGCAGAATTTTCTATACACTTATATCATGATTTTTGCATTGTATATGGTGATTTTGTTGTATGGACAGATGGTGGCGACAAATGTGGCAACCGAAAAAAGCTCAAGAGCCATGGAGCTGTTAATCACCAGTGCAAAACCGACAAGTATGATGTTTGGAAAGGTTGTAGCCTCCTGTCTGGCAGGGTTGATTCAGTTGCTGTTAGTGTTTGGTTCAGCCATTTTATTCTATAATGTAAATAAATCCTATTGGGAAGGAAATATGATGATTGCCTCGGTATTTGATATGCCGTTGAATCTGCTTATTTATATGCTGATATTCTTTGTTTTGGGATTTTTTATTTATGCTGTTTTATTTGGTGCGATTGGTTCACTGGCATCGAAAGTAGAGGATATCAATACATCCTCCATGCCGTTAATCTTGTTGTTTGTAGCAGGATTTATGGTGGTTATGTTTTCCATGACAGATGGAAATGTGGATTCTACGCTGATGCGTGTATGCTCCTATATTCCGTTTACTTCTCCTATGGCAATGTTCACACGAATTGCCATGAGCACTGTGCCGTTTTATGAGATTTTGATTTCTATTGTGGTGCTGATTGCATCGGTGCTAGGTGTAGGGGTGTTTTCGGCAAAGATTTATCGTGTAGGTGTGTTGTTGTATGGTACGACACCGAAGATTGGAGAGGTTTTGAAAGCGATGAAGAAGGCGTAAATGAAGAGCAGATGTACATGGTGGATTCTTGCGCAAACGTCCGTGTTTGCGCATAACTACGTTTTTTAGAAAATGTAAGAAACACTACTTTTCACTACCAATTCCACAGAGATATTCCTCTGCCTGTTTTACAAATTTACGTTGTGATACCGGATTAGGGAGTGTAGGTTGTGTCTGCCTTAATATACAAACCATGCCCGTGCCAATACCCTAGTCCGGTTTCAAAATGTAAATCTGGCAGAAAGAGCCGGGGGCTGTGCAACAGTAGACTTGGGAGTGGACTTAGTATTTATTATTATTTTCTTTTATAAAATAGCCATGCGCCGACAGGACGTCGGCGCAAGTTTGAACCATGACATGGATGTCATGTTGAAAACGGTGGCGTCCGTTGCCATAGCTTATATGAAAATAATTAGAAATACTTAATCCACGGACACTCTACTGTTGCACAGCTCCCGGCTCTTTTTGCCAGCTCCACTACATTTTAATACCGGACGGAAACCAAACCATATTTTCTTTTCACCCAAAGTATGTTAAAATGCTAACAGTTTAATATACAAAAATAGGGAGTACAAATGGAAACAATTAAAGAGAAAATAATGCAAATGTTAGATTCCGGCTGTGAACGAATGATTTTAAGCAAACCGGATAAATCCGCAGAATATAAAAAGATAGTAGTTACCCATAAAGGAGAAAACTATCAAATAGAAAAATTCACCGAAAGACAGGCATTTCATGAAAATGTTGAAAAAGAAGCTTTAACCGAGCGACTTATCACCTATCTGATGAAGGAATACCGTCAGTTAAATGGCTTTGGTGAAGGAATTGAGTCAATTTTTCTGGTATCCAAAAAAGGAAAGCTGACTTTTAAACAGAAAAAGACAGCAAATGCCCCAAAGGCAGATACATCCCATAACCGGAAAAAGCAATATCTGTTAGAAGAAGGGGAAGTTATACCACCATTAGTAGATATGGGTGTTTTTACAGCAGAAGGTAAAATAGTAGCCTCCATGTACGATAAATTTCGTCAGATAAACCGCTTTATTGAAATCATTGATGATTATATCCGTACACTTAATGTGGATAAATTGAATATTATTGATTTTGGTTGTGGAAAATCTTATCTGACCTTTATCTTATATTACTATTTGACTGAAAAGAAAAATCTTTCTGTGGAAATGATTGGTCTGGATTTAAAAAAAGATGTTATCGAAAAATGTAACCGGGCAGCAGAAAAATATGGTTATAAGGGTCTGCGGTTTGAGTTAGGTGATATTAACGGTTATACAGCTCCCTTTGCGGTAGATATGGTAGTAACATTGCATGCCTGTGATACAGCCACAGATTTTGCTCTGTATAATGCAATTACATGGAATGCGAAGCTGATTTTCTCTGTGCCTTGCTGCCAGCATGAATTAAATAAGCAGATGGAAAGTGAGCAGTTTGCATTAATGACCCGCTATGGAATTATCCAGGAGCGTTTTGCGGCACTTGCCACGGATGCCATTCGGGCGAATTTATTAGAATATCGTGGCTATAAAACACAGGTGATGGAATTTGTGGATTTGTCCCATACACCCAAAAATCTCTTAGTGCGTGGTATCAAAAAGCATAGTAATACTGCTGCACATAAAAAGAAGGTGTTAGAAGAGGTGGAACGGATGATGGAGGAATATCATTTAGAGCCTACACTATATAAGTTGCTTATAAAAAAATGAGAATGGGAAAACCATTCTCGTTTTTTATTTGAGTAATTCTGAAATATTGAGTATGAAATCGTCGTAAATGCAGACTTTTATATCGTCTTCGAAGGTATATTGGTCACTACATTCGTCCGTTATCAAGTCGTAGACATTGACCGTACGAGTAAGCGGATTTACAATCCAGTACTCACGAACACCGGCATTGCGGTATTTGAATAATTTGATACCGTAGTCTATACGTTTGGTGCTTGGAGATACGATTTCAATAATCCAGTCCGGCGCACCGTTACAACCTTTATCGTTTAGCTTATCTTTGTCGCAGATTACAGATATATCCGGTTCAACATAGTTTCGATTATCTGCATTCAGAAAAACGGCAAATGGAGCTGGGTAGACCTTGCAGTCACCATTATTTTTTTTGATGTAATCTCGTATTTCGGCAGACAAATTCATAACGAGCTCCTGATGAAGTCTATTTGGCGGTGCCATGTCATAAATAACACCGTCAATCAGTTCTGCACGCTGACCTTCCGGAAGAGAGTAAATATAATCTGTTGTATAAATATTTTCTTTTGCTAATGGCATAGGGGACATCTCCTTTGATTTTTTATGATTTTATTATAATCTGAAAACAGGCGCAAAACAATATCTTATTATTTCTTTTGTAAGTTTTAAGTTTTTTTTGTAAGAGTGTGTTATAATACACAAAAAGGAAATTGCAGTACATACACAGGAGGCAGCTAAGATGAATAGATTAGCGTTAATGATTATTCGGAATTTCTGGAAAGTTCCGGGAGCTTATGGAAAATTATGCCATTATGCGAAGCATACAGATAAATACCCGGAGGATGTGAAATATAACCATATCCGCTATATTTTACAGACAGCCGTAAAATCCGGAAATATTGATTTACAGATATATGGAAAAGAAAATGTTCCGGCAGAAAATGGGTATGTAATGATTGCCAATCATCAGGGCTTATTTGATATTTTAGCTATGGTGGCAGCCATTGAAAGACCATGGGCAGCTATTTTAAAAAAGGAACTATATAACATTCCTTTTATGAAGCAGTTAGTTGACTGTACCAAATCCTATCCCATGGATCGTGAAGATATAAGACAATCCATGGAAGTTATTGTGGCAGCTACAAAAGAAGTAAAGAGTGGACGTAATTATTTGATTTTCCCAGAAGGTACCAGAAGCAAAAAAGGGAATGATATGTTAGAATTTCATGGTGGAAGTTTTAAAATTGCGACAAAAGCAAAGGCACCGATTTTACCCATAGCATTGATTGACAGTTATAAGGTATTAGATCAAAAAGGCAGTGCTCCGGTTACGGTTCAGATACACTTTTTAGAACCTGTTACCTATGAAGAATACAAAGATATGAATACGACAGAGATTGCCGCCATGGTGCGTGGAAGAATCGAAGAAACCATAAAAAAACAGACCAGAAATTGACATTGACCAAAGAAAAAGGCGTAAGGCAGTTTTTCCGGAAAGGATAAAACTGTCTTGTTGATTTTTACAGACAGTTTCATGAGAGAACAAAATGGAGGCACAGTTATGTGGAAATTTGAGATTTTTACAGATTCCTCCTGTGATTTGCCACAGGAGATGATTGAACAGTACAATTTACAGGTTATGCAGTTAGAAGTGAATATGGACAATCAGCCACCGGTGCTTAACCGGGATATAGATATTAAGTCTTTTTATGCACAGCTTCGCAATGGTGTGAATGCCAAAACATCCGCTGTCACACCGGGATTTTTTGAAGAACATATGAAAAAATGTGTACTGGATGGAAAAGACATTTTGTACATAGGATTTTCTTCAGGCTTATCGACTACTTACAATAACGGTGTGATGATTATGAAGGAATTGCGGGAGGAATTTCCCGAAAGAAAGCTTTTGGATATCGATACGCTGTGTGCATCCGTAGGTCAGGGCTTACTGGTATATTATGCAGCTCTTTTACGGGAATCCGGTGCGGATATAGAAGAAGTGCGAGATAAAATTGAAGCGATTAAAAATCATATCCACCACCAGATAACCGTGGATGATTTATTCTTTTTAAAAAGAGGCGGCAGAATCAGTGCAGCCACCGCAATTGCAGGTTCTGTGTTGAAAATTAAACCGATTATACATGTGGATAAAGAGGGACGTTTACAGAACATAGGAAATGTCAGAGGAAGAAAAGCAGCTATTAAGGAGTTGTTTGCTAAGTTAAAGAGCAATGAAAACCTGCAGCAGTTGAACTATGTATTTATATCCCATAGTGATTGCTTAGAGGATGTAAATATACTGGCTGCGATGATAAAAAGTGAATATGCAGATGTGGAGGTTGTGATTAGTGATATTGGACCTGTCATTGGTGCACATACCGGTCCGGGCGCAATTGCCATGTGTTATCTGGGAAAAACGGTGAAAGGAGAATAACGATGAAATCAGTAGGAATAGTAACAGACAGTCACGGCGGGATTTCTCAGGAAGAGGCAGCAAAACTGGGGATAAGTGTCGTTCCTGTGCCGTTTTTCTTTGGTGAAGAATGTTTTTATGAAGGTGTGTCCATAACAAGAGCAGAATTTTTTGAAAGACTGCGGGCAGGAGAAAATGTATCTACATCCCAGCCGTCACCGGAATCTGTGATGAATGTCTGGAGAGAAAGTCTGAAGCAATTTGAAAAAATTCTCTATATGCCATTGAGCAGTGGTTTGAGTGGCTCCTGTAATACAGCCAGAATGTTAGCTGGTGAGGATGAATTTGAGGGTAAAGTTTTTGTAGTGGATAATGGACGTATATCCACGCCAATGCACCGGGCAATTTTGGATGCTTTGGAATTAATAAAAGAGGGCTATGATGCAGAAGAAATCCAGAGGATTTTAGAAAAAGCAGGAGCAGAAATGTCTATTTATATCGCTGTGGAGACACTGGAATATTTGAAAAAGGGTGGACGCATTACAGCAGCAACAGCAGCACTTGGTACAATTTTAAATATTAAACCGATTCTAAAATTAAATGTAGGCTTGCTGGAAACCCATAAAAAATGCCGGGGAATGAAAAAAGCACGAAAAGAAATGCTTGAAGCCATGAAACAGGACTTAGAAACAAAATTTAAAGAATATTACGAGAGAAATGAAATCTATATGATGGCGGCATCCAGCGCAGATGAGCAGACTACCCGCGAATGGGTAGAAGAAATAAAGGCGTATTTTCCGGGCATGGAAGTACTTTGCGATGATTTATCTTTGGGAATTTCCTGTCATACGGGAGAAGGGGCTTTAGGTGTAGGATGTTCATGTAAGCCAAAACGAAAAAAATAGTTGACAATGACGGCATTTTATATTAAACTCTTTTTTGGGTTAGGAAAATCTAACCAAAAGTAGCAAGTTTTAACAAGTGTGAGTTGCCTATGACATAAGGAGGAAGAAATGACATTACTAGAAGCAGCAGAAGGTGTTGAGTATATTGTCAAAGATATTGTAACAAATGATGAGGAATTGAATGCATTTCTTTTTTCTTTGGGATGTTACAGTGGCGAGCCGATAACGGTTATTGCACACAAGAGGGGCAGTTGTGTTGTTTCAATCAAAGATGCCCGTTATAACATTGATAAAGATTTGGCGGAAGCTATTTCCGTATAAAATAGTGATTTTAAATCACTATTTTTTATCAAAAACAGTTAGCTATCCCTAACATATGTTTATACTGACGAAACATAGTTAGAGAGGAAAATAGGAGGATTTATGATGAGAATTGCATTGACAGGAAATCCAAACAGTGGAAAGACTACAATGTACAATGCCCTTACCGGCAGAAATGAACGTGTCGGAAACTGGGCTGGTGTTACCGTAGAAAAGAAAGAAAGTCCGATAAAAAAGGCTTTCTACAGTGGAAACGAGGAATTAATTGCCGTTGACTTACCGGGTGCTTATTCCATGTCTCCATTCACATCCGAGGAGAGCATTACCAGTGCTTATGTAAAAAATGAAAACCCGGATGCAATTATTAATATCGTAGATGCGACAAATTTAAGCCGTAGTTTATTCTTTACTACACAGTTATTAGAATTAGGTATTCCGGTAGTTGTGGCATTAAATAAGAGCGATATTAATGAAAAGAAAAGTACCAAAATTAATGTTGCGTTACTAGCGGAGCAGTTAGGTTGTCCTGTGGTAGAAACGGTATCTACATCAGCCGGCGGTAATGGTTTGAAAGCTGTAGTAGACAAAGCTGTATCCTTAAAAGGCAAGAGCCAGAAAGCGCCTTATGTACAGGGTAATATAATTTACAGGATAAAGCAGCGGTTGAAGCGGCAGATAGAAAACGTTTCGATTTTGTAAATAAGATTGTAAAAGAAGTTGAAGAGCGTAAAGTACAGACAAATGAGAGAAATAAGCAGGATAAGATAGATAATATTTTAACACTTCCATTTATTGGAATCCCTCTGTTTGCTGTTATAATGTTTTTAGTATTCTACATATCCCAGTCCACTGTAGGTACATGGATTGCAGACTGGTTAGTAGGCTGGATAGAAGTATTTCAGGGATTTGTTGCAGGATTGGTAGAAGGTGCAAACCCATTCTTACAGTCACTTTTAGTAGATGGTATTATCGGTGGTGTTGGTGCCGTAGTCGGATTCTTACCATTAGTAATGGTAATGTACTTCCTTATCGCATTATTGGAAGATTGTGGTTATATGGCTCGTGCAACCGTTGTGTTAGATCCTATTTTTAAACGTGTAGGTCTTTCTGGTAAATCCGTTATTCCTATGGTTATCGGTACAGGTTGTGCAATCCCCGGTGTTATGGCATGCCGTACAATTCGTAATGAAAGAGAACGCAGAGCCACAGCAATGCTGACACCATTTATGCCTTGTGGAGCGAAATTACCTGTGATTGCTTTATTTGCAGGTGCGTTCTTTGCAGATGCAAAATGGGTTGGACCGTTAATGTATTTAGTAGGTATTGTACTTATTTTGTTAGGTGCTGTATTGGTAAATAAAATTACAGGATATAAATTTAGAAAATCTTTCTTTATTATTGAGCTTCCGGAATACAAAATTCCAAGCTTAAAGAGAGCAGCTCTTTCCATGTTATCCCGTGGTAAAGCGTATATTATCAAAGCAGGTACAATAATTCTTGTTTGTAACACGATAGTACAGATTATGCAGACATTTAACTGGAGTCTTCAGGTTGTGGAAGAAGGAATGGAAAATACATCTATTCTTGCAAGCATTGCATCTCCGATTGCAGTCGTATTAGTACCAATCGTAGGTGTTGCGGCATGGCAGCTTGCAGCAGCAGCAGTTACAGGATTTATTGCAAAAGAAAACGTTGTTGGTACACTGGCTGTTTGTTATGCATTGACAAACTTCATTGACACAGAAGAACTTGCCTTAACAGGTGGCTCTAACGAAGTAATGGCAGCAATGGGGATTACAAAGGTTGCAGCTTTAGCTTACTTAATGTTTAACCTGTATACACCGCCTTGTTTTGCAGCATTAGGTGCTATGAACTCCGAAATGCAGAGTAAGAAATGGTTGTGGGGCGGCATTGCATTGCAGTTTGCAACAGGTTATGTGCTCTCCTTCCTTGTATACCAGATTGGTACATTGATTACAACAGGAAGTGTTGGAGCAGGATTTGTACCGGGCTTAATTGTTGTGCTTGCAATTGTAGCAGTTGTAATTGGATTGATTCAAAAAACAAATAAAGCGTTTAGTTCTGAGTATGGATTAAATCGTGCATAAAAAGGAGTGTTTGTATGGCAGATATTATCATCATAGCAGTGGTAGCAGTACTCGTTGGTACAGCAGGTATGTATATAAGAAAACAAAAAAAGCGTGGTGTACGCTGTGTGGGCTGTTCCGCTGGCGGTCAGTGCTCCTGTATGAGTGAGGGAGGTTCATCAGGGGATTGCGGATGCAATTGTCATACGGATACAAATGAAGAAAGTTAGTAACTATTCAGTAGGTCTGCGCATTTACTGCGCTGACCGTAAGAAAATGATTCAGGTGTGCAAAAATCTCATCGCTGAAAGCGATTTTAAATAGATTTTTGCATGTAACTGTGAAGGTACTGAACAGTTACGATGGTTAAAAGATTTAGAGTCTGTGCGAATATCAAAAACACAGGCTCTTTTTTACCATAAGAAAGGTATAGAGATTGGCAAAATCAGACAGAATTATCATAGGAATTTACTGTTGGGTATGTTAAAATGAAAAAAAGACTAAAGAGAAGGGGGATTTACATCATGGAGGTTATTTTAGAAAGTATGGAATTATGGCTGACGTATATAGTAGAGGCTTGTACGATACTATTAGAAATGTTTGGTGTGATAGTGCTGATTTATACAGCGGTAAAATGTTTTATCCAATGGATAAAACGTGCAGCCGGATTAAGGTTGGAATTGGCACAGGGCATAGCATTGTCTTTGGAATTTAAAATGGGCAGCGAGGTGCTTCGTACTGTAGTAGTGCGTGAATGGTCAGAGCTTGGAATTTTGGGTGCAGTGATTCTGCTGCGTGGGCTTTTGACATTTTTGATTCATTGGGAGATTAAGCATGAAGAAGAAGCGTTAAAGGAAGAGAAAAAGTGAAATTAGTATCTGGAATTGTATGGATGAAAGTAAAAAGGCGAATAAGGAAGAGGATGAAATGGTAGAGCAGAAATGTTCTGCCGTTTTTTTTCTATTGGAAAAAGAATGGAAAACAAAGGAGCAGTATTATGTTTATACTAGAGGGAAAGTTGATATTTATCAACGTTGTGTTGCGCATCAGGTATTAGGTGGTGTCAAAATTGGTGTCAGAGTTTAGAAAAATTTAATGTTATATCACATTGTAAAAATCAGATAAGATGCTATAATTTAATCAAGAGAAGGAGTTTTACATGAAAGATACGAAAATACAATGGCATCCCGGTTTTGTGGCAGCTATGAATTTAGAGTTTGCTAAGAACCGAGAGCAGTTAATATTTGAAAAAGAATATAATCTGAATACCAAGCCTTTAGAAATCGATTTATTAGTTGTGAAAAAGGAAGCTTCAGTGCAGATTATGAATGAAATCGGAAGTTTTTTTAGAGGACATAATATCATGGAGTATAAGTCTCCAGAAGATCACTTGGATATAGATGCCTTTTATAAAGCAGGAGCGTATGCCAGTCTATATAAATCCTATGGAAAAACAACGGATGCAATAAAAGCAGATGATATTACGGTATCTATGATAAGAGAAGCAAAGCCGGAAGGATTGTTTCAATATTTTAAAGAGCATGGGTATCAAGTATTGAATCCGCATAAAGGAATATACTACATAGAAAACAATGTATTATTTCCAACACAGGTTATTGTTACAAAAGAGCTGAATAGAGCAGAACATATCTGGCTTGGTGCATTATCGGCAAAGTTAGAAAAGAAAGATATGCAGGAATTGGTGGAGAATATCCGAAAACTGACCGAAAAAGAAGATAAGGAATTGGCAGATTCTGTTTTACAGGTAAGCATTGAAGCCAATAGACAGATAGTAGATGAGATGATGGGAGATGATCATATGTGTGAAGCATTGATGGAAATTATGGAACCGATTGTGGAAAAAAGAGAAAAAGCAATGTATCGAGAAGGCAAGATTCTTGGTGCTGTAGAGGCAATGAGAGAATTAGGTCAATCTGATTATGAGATAAGCACAATGATTATTAGAAAGTATGGTTTATCTGAAGAAGAGGCTGAAAAGTATTTGTAATGAAAGTGGAGCGGTAGAACTGAGAGGTTCTACCGTTTTTTGATAGTATGAAATGATATGATATTAAATAGGAAACGTCGGGAGAATACAAATGATAGATTTTAGTACAGATGCAGAAAAAATTAGCACTCACCTCTTTACAGTGCTAACAATTAGTGTTATATTTTATTTAACCAAATGTACGCATACTCTGTGATATGAAAAGGCAGAATATGTAAGAGCATTAGTAACTGTTTAGTTTATCAGGAGGTGTTACCAGCATGAACATACAGAAATTCACACAAAAGTCAATCGAAGCCATCAACGACTGTGAAAAACTCACATACGAATATGGCAATCAGGAAATCGAGCAGGAGCACTTGTTAGTAGCGCTTATGCGCCAACAGGACGGTTTAATCCAGAAAATGATTGAAAAAATGGAAATCAACAAAGAGCATTTTATGGATAACGCCATCCGACATTTAGAAAAACGTGTAAAAGTCTCTGGTGGACAGATTTACATGGGACAGGCATTAAATAAAGTACTTATCAGTGCTGAAGACGAAGCCAAGCAGATGGGAGATGAATATGTATCTGTAGAGCATCTGTTTTTATCCCTGTTAAAATATCCTAACCCAGCCTTAAAGGAGATTTTTAAGGAATACGGTATTACCAGAGACCGTTTTTTACAGGCACTTTCCACGGTGAGAGGTAATCAGCGTGTAACCTCTGACAACCCGGAAGCTACTTACGATACATTAGAAAAATATGCCATCGATTTAGTGGCGAGGGCAAAAGCCCAGAAGTTAGACCCGGTTATCGGCAGAGACAGTGAAATCCGAAATGTGGTTCGTATTTTATCCAGAAAGACCAAAAACAATCCGGTGCTTATCGGTGAGCCGGGCGTAGGAAAAACGGCTGTTGTAGAAGGATTAGCCCAGCGAATTGTACGGGGAGATGTACCGGAAGGGTTAAAGGATAAAAAACTCTTTTCCTTAGATATGGGGGCATTAGTAGCCGGAGCAAAATACCGGGGCGAATTTGAAGAACGTTTAAAAGCTGTACTAGATGAAGTAAAACAGTCCGATGGACAGATTATTTTATTCATTGATGAGCTGCACATCATTGTAGGTGCCGGCAAAACCGACGGTGCCATGGATGCCGGAAATATGTTAAAACCGATGCTTGCCAGAGGAGAATTGCATTGTATCGGTGCTACAACCTTAGACGAATATCGTCAGTATATTGAAAAGGATGCAGCTTTAGAACGTCGTTTCCAGCCGGTTATGGTGGATGAACCAACGGTGGAAGATACCATATCCATTTTGCGAGGCTTAAAAGAGCGTTACGAAGTATTTCACGGTGTAAAAATTGCAGATGCGGCATTAGTATCTGCAGCAGTGCTTTCTAACCGTTATATTTCTGACCGTTTTCTGCCGGATAAAGCTATCGACTTGGTGGATGAAGCATGTGCATTGATTAAAACCGAGTTAGATTCCATGCCGACAGAATTAGACGAATTAAACCGTCGTGTCATGCAGTTAGAAATTGAAGAAACGTCATTGAAAAAAGAAACAGACCGTTTAAGTCAGGAGCGTTTAGCTGCATTGCAAAAAGAGCTTGCAGAGCTTCGGGATGAATTTACGAATAAAAAAGCCCGGTGGGATAATGAAAAGAAGTCCGTAGAAACTGTGCAGAAGCTAAGAGAAGACTTGGAAAATCTCAAAAATGAAATCAAACAGGCACAGCAGAATTATGATTTGGAAAAAGCCGCAGAATTGCAATATGGAAGACTTCCGCAGGTACAAAAACAGTTAGAAATCGAAGAAGCAAAGGTGAAAAACGAAGATTTGTCTTTAGTGCATGAAAATGTCAGTGAAGAAGAAATTGCAAAAATCATTTCCCGTTGGAGCGGTATTCCTGTGGCAAAACTAACAGAAAGTGAGCGAAATAAGACACTGCATTTAGACGAAGAACTCCATAAACGTGTTATCGGACAGGATGATGGTGTTACCAAGGTGACAGAGGCAATTATCCGTTCAAAAGCCGGTATCAAAGACCCTACAAAGCCGATTGGTTCATTCCTGTTTTTAGGACCAACCGGTGTGGGAAAAACAGAACTGGCAAAAGCATTAGCGGAGAGCCTTTTCGATGATGAAAGCAATATGGTACGATTAGATATGTCTGAATACATGGAGAAATATTCCGTTTCCCGTCTGATTGGAGCACCTCCGGGATATGTGGGATATGATGAGGGCGGTCAGTTGACAGAAGCTGTCCGTAGAAAACCCTATTCTGTTGTCCTCTTTGATGAGGTGGAAAAAGCCCATCCGGATGTATTTAACGTGCTGCTTCAGGTGTTGGATGATGGACGAATTACCGATTCTCAGGGCAGAACAGTGGACTTTAAAAATACCATTATTATTATGACATCTAATTTAGGTTCTTCTTATCTGTTAGAAGGAATTAAAGAAGACGGAAGTATCAAACCAGAAGCAGAAAAGGCAGTAATGCAGGAGCTTCGTGGCAGTTTCCGACCGGAATTTTTAAACCGTTTAGACGAAATCATTCTGTTTAAGCCGCTGACAAAGGATAATATCGGCAATATTATTCATTTGTTAATCGAAGAACTAAATGAAAGACTAAAAGACAGAGAAATCAAAGTTGCACTTTCAGATGCTGCAGAAGCGTATATCACCGAACATGGCTACGACCCGATGTATGGCGCAAGACCATTAAAACGTTTCTTACAAAAGCATGTGGAAACATTGTCTGCAAAGCTGATTTTAGCAGATAGAGTAAAGAGTGGCGATACCATATGGATAGATGTAAATGAAAATGGACTTGTGGCGGAAACACGAACAGAGAATGAAAATAGTGTTTTTGGCATAAAATAGAAAAAAAGTCCGGTGTATATGCCAAAATGAAAAAAAGAACAGGAATTTTATTAGGATTGGATATTCTGCTATTGTGTGTATTTGCAGAAGCCATGGTTGAAAAATATAACACAAAGGCGGTTTTTAATACAATGCAGGAATCTAAAAAAATTGCATTGACCTTTGATGATGGTCCAAATGCAGAATATACAGAAATGTTGTTAAAAGGTTTAGAAGAACGTGGTGTTCCCGCCACGTTTTTTCTGTTGGGAAAAGAAGTGGAAAAATATCCGGATATTGTAGAGCTGATTCATCAAAAAGGACATTTAATCGGAACACATTCCTATGAGCATGTAAATCTGAAAAATCTAAGTGATGAGGCTGCCATAGAGCAGGTGGATAAGACTAATGCCGCCATTCATAACATTATCGGGGAATATCCGGAATTTATCCGCCCACCCTTTGGCAGTTGGAAAAGTAACTTAGATTATGAAACCAATATGATAGAAGTGCTGTGGGATATTGACCCTCTAGACTGGAAAACAAATAATGCCGGGGTAGTAACCAAAAGAGTTGTGGATAAAGCAAAGGAGGATGATATTATCCTTATGCATGATGCTTCAGAATCATCGGTGGAAGCGGCACTTGAAATAGTGGATGAGTTAAAGGAAGAGGGATACATCTTTGTAACGGTGGATGAGATTATCTTTGAATAGCTTGTGAAAAAAGTACTAAAATGTTATACTTTTACCAAAGCACCTACCTACGAAATGGTAAGTTAAAGGAGAGGAGAAAGCTATGGGAGATATATTTTTTGGTGTAGATTACTACCCGGAGCATTGGGAAAGAGCACGTTGGGACGTAGATGCAAAACTTATGCAGGAAATGGGAATTCAGGCAGTTCGTATGGCGGAATTTTCATGGCACAAATTAGAGCCACAGGAAGGCTGTTACGATTTTGCATGGTTAGATGAAGCGATAGAATTGCTGGCTGGATACGGCATAAAAACCATTCTTGGTACGCCAAGTGCAGCCCCTCCGGCATGGATGATAAATAAACACCCGGATATTTTACCGATGGACAGAGAAGGCAGAGTTCGTGGCTTTGGCGGCAGACATCATGATTGCCAGTCCAATCCTACATATCGGGAATATATCCGCAAAATGGTTACGCATTTAGCAGAGCATTACGGCGAAAATCCAAATGTCATCGGCTGGCAGCCGGACAACGAATTAGGCAACAGCCATTTTGATTTATGTACCTGCGATAATTGTCGACGCAGTTTCCAGACATGGTTAAAAAACAAATATCAGACCACAGATAAGTTAAATGCGTCATGGGGAACTGCATTCTGGAGTCAGGAATACAATGATTTTTCGGAAGTATTTACCCCAAGAATCACCGTAACCGGAGAAAATCCATCTGCCATGTTGGATTGGAAACGTTTCTGCTCCGATTTGATTATAGACTTTACCAAAGAGCAGACCGACATTATCCGTAAATATGCTAGAAATCAGTTCATTACCCATAACTACATGGGATTTGCAGATAAAGTAGATTATTATAAATTGGGAGAACTTTTTGATTTTGTGTCCCATGACCAGTATCCGGGCGGATATTTTCTGCCGGAAACAGCAACACCACACGAAAAAAATCATGTGCTCGCAGCCACATTAGATGTTATCCGCGGGTATAAAAATCAGCCGTTCTGGATGATGGAGCAGCAGTCCGGCATCACCGGATGGGAAACCATGGGAAGAGCTCCTGCACCGGGGCAGTTGTCAGCGTGGGCGTTGCAGTCCGTAGCCCATGGTGCAGATGCCATCGTTTTTTTCCGCTGGAGAACCTGCGCAGTGGGTACAGAACAGTACTGGCACGGAATATTGCCTCATAGCGGAAATCCGGGACGAAGATATCATGAGTTGAAAAACACCATGCAGGAAATGCTTCCAATCATGAAAAAAATGCAGGGAAGCATGCCAAAAACAGAAGTCGGTATGGTATTTTCCTTTGCACAGGACTATGCCTTCCAGATACAGCCGCATCACAAGGATTTAGACTATATCGGTCAGGTGCAAAAGTATTATAAAGCCTTATATGACCGGAATATTCCTGTGGATTTTATACCGGATACGGGAGATTTTTCCAAATATAAATTAGTAGTTGCACCATTACAGTATCTGATGAACCCGGAATTAGAAGATAAATATATGTCCTATGTTAAAAATGGCGGACATTTAATTCTGACTATGCGTACAGGCGTAAAGGATGATAACAATCTTTGCATGATTGACAGAGAGCTTCCGGGGCGTTTAAGTGAAGTAACGGGAATGGAAGTTTTAGACTACGACTGTCTGCGTAATGCCCATGTTAATGTAAATTATCAGGGCAGGGAATATCAGGCAAATATCTGGAGTGACCTGATGCGATTAGCACCGGAAACAGAAGTTCTTGCATCTTATGCAAGTGAATTTTATGCCGGAGAGCCATGTATCACGAAACATGCATATGGTAAGGGCTGTTGTTATTATATTGGTACAGAGCCGGGCGAAGAGCTTATGCAGAAAGTCATGGAAAGTATTTGTGATACAGCACAGATTCAGTCACTGGCAGAATCGACAGAAGAAGTAGAATATATGACAAGGGAAGATGATAAAAACCGCTGGCTGTTTATTATCAACCATGCAGGAGAAACGAAAAAAATCCCTGAAATTTCCGGTTATACGATGATGAAAGGAAAGAACACCGGGGTTTTAGAAGGTTATGAAGTGCAGATTTATGAAAAAAGTCTGTAATATACTTAGGTAAATAAAATAGTCGGTATGGATTCATGCTTAAAATCTATACCGACTATTTTTTATTAGGACGATTCAGAGAACGATTTAGAAAATCGTTTACTCAATTTCTCCGATAACATTCCGATAAAATTCTACTGTTGTCTGGTTCATGTATGGTCCCACCCAAAGCAAACCAATGCCCAAAGATAAAATGGATAAAAGACTCATACCAAAAAAACTAAGTCCGATGTAAAAAGCCCGCCATTTATTTCCCTTCATTAAACGTGCACTTTCTGCATATACCTGTGAAACCTTCATATCCGGCTGGTCAATCAGTAAAAAGTAAATCAGATGTATGGCATAGGAAAATGGAATCAAAAGTATGAGTGTAAAAATCCATACAACTGCCATAGCTATAAACCATGCCGAATCATCCGCAATAATCGCAAAAACAGTAAGCACCGTTGCCGGAAGCATAAGCAGAAAAACTATGCCGACAAGTAACAGTGTAGAAAGAATAAAGCGGTCCGGTCTATGACTGAAAAAATAGAATAAATCTGCAAATTTTACTTCCTGTTTTCTTGCCAGTCCCAAGTGAATATACAAAAGACCACTGCTTAAAACAACAGACAGTAGTGAAATGATTAGGGAGGCAAGCATGGATATCATAAGCTGTGTGTTGTTTGGGTTTAACTGTGCAGAAAGATTAAAAGGCATATTCACTGCCATAATAATCAACTCCGTCACAAGAAATGCACCCATAGGCAAACCATAATTTCCGGTCAGATTCTCACGCGCCTGACGTTTGAGTTCCTTAGATGTCAATTTCATAAGAAAAAATACTCCTTTGCTAAGTGCTTATGCTACACAATCAATATTTGAACCGATATACTTTGCAGCATCTAATGATTTTTGATTCTGCTGGTATGGATTGGATTCATTTGGATACTTTATAATCGTTTTCGTCAGCCCACCGGAAGAATATGTACGTCCACATTCCGGGCATCTTTCAGTAAAAACAGTAACACTGGCAGAGATTACTTTGCCATTTTTTTCAGATGCTTTGGCATAGGCATTTGCCACATGCTCACCTTCATGGGCTCTCACTCTTGCAGCAGAGGCTTCCGGGGAAATGTGGGCAGCGGATTTAAAAGAAACACTTTCATTAGAACCGTCCTGATATTTGCGGTTTTTACAGGTCTCGCATTCATTGGGAGCGGACTGACCGTTGATTGTTTTATCTGGATTAGTATAAGGATTGTAATAAGCTGAATTATAGCCAATACCACCAATATTCATAGAAAATACCCCCTTGTATAATTTCTTCAAAAACGTTATAGTTATCTTTATTATAGCAGAAATAGGAAAAAACACAAGAGAGGAACAAACGGTGAATATAGAACAGCAGAAAAAATTAGAACAGAATATGTATATTGTAGGGCTTTGTATTCCAGTTGTACTAATGGTGGGCTGGGGACTTATAAAAATGCTGCCAGACTTTTTTGGGATACTTTATGTACCCTGTTTATTCCAGAAAATGCTCGGCTTATATTGTCCGGGATGCGGTGGAACAAGGGCAGTACTTTCTTTATTTAAAGGGAAAGTTTTGTTGTCTTTTTTATACCATCCACTGGTTTTATATACGACGGTTGTATATGTATGGTATATGATATCCCACACAGTAGAAAAAATCAGCCGGGGGAAGTTGCAAATTGGCATGCGTTACCGGGATAGTTATTTGTGGATAGCACTGATAATTCTTGTTATAAATATAGCCGTCAAAGACATTGCTTTAACGGCATTTGATACAGATATTTTAAAATTATTAGATACGTTTGTTTAGTCTAGTACATGCCCATAGTCTGGTAAAGTTCTTCCATGGACTCCACACCAAGGATGTTCATGTACTCCTGCATAAGTCCATCTATTCCACCATAGGTATTTAGTAAAAATACCAGCATAACCACATAAAAGGCAATCGAAAGAAACAGTCCGGCACTGCTAAGAAGCAGTCCTGTTTTTCCATAAATATTTAACTTCATTTCTCCGCCTCTTGAAAGTAGGGCGAGAATCATACCCAGTGCTCCACAGACCATGGCAGAATAAATACAACTACAGGTCAAAAGTGCCACAAGTCCAAGCACAAAAGAGGCTGTTGCCATACTGTCGGAGCGTTTGTTTTTATATGGAGTGTTCTGTTGCATCATATCCGGTTGAAAATCCATAAAGTTAATCCTCCTAAGAGTTTAATTTGTATTTGTGAATAGTATCAGTTTAGCACTAAAAATGTGCAAATACAAGTCGGTGAGAAAGAAAAAGTAAATACATGTGCTGATTGAATGATGTGCAGAAAAATGTCGATTTTGGTGTAAATTTTTCTGCACATCTTTTTTTGGTGAAAAATTTATGTAAAAGTAAAAGAACACATATGCATAGAAAAGATTAAGAAAAGGAGAGACCAAGTTTGAAACAAAGAAGTAGAGGTTACCCAAGAACAAAAGGGCATAACAAGTAAACCATCGTAAGAGGTGGTTTTGAAAAGTAAATATAGACACAACACCTAATCAGACAACAGAAACTTCGTCATCTTTGATGACATAT
>JAGAMY010000039.1 GCA_017624495.1 Lachnospiraceae bacterium
ACAGGTGACCTTTGGTAAGGAGTTAGATGTACTTAATATTCTTTGCTCTGCTAACGGAAATTTGCCATGGATGGCAAATTTAGGTTCAACCGCCTGGATGGCGGATTTGAACCGACGTGTTCGTTACTAATCACTTATATAAGAATATTTAGTACATCTTACGACTGGACAACCGACATCTGTAGACACCTATCTCTTTTCCAATGACTTCACTACACATAAAAATGATACAATAAAAATCTTAAGCACGTTATGTCGTCCGTCTCCACAACATTTCCGGAATATCACCCCATCGCCACAAACCGTAATTTTATAAATTCCTCATATTTAGTATCGCCTGATACACATCCAATCTTCCATACCCCTCCTCACGATTCGGATACACCTGATTCTCCTGCTGCACTGCCCCATTGATCAACTGATTTTTAATCTCAATAGAATTTGCTATACGATTTCCTAAATAATTAATATTCCATTCTAAAAGCAACGCACTCGCCCCGGCTGCAATGGCTGCTGCCGCACTTGTACCCGTCATATAATCATACTGTCCAAACTGATTCTGCGCATACACATTGACAGCCGGAGCAATAAAATCCGGTTTGATATCACCACTAACGGAAAAACCCCTGCCGGAATCAATGTAAAATGCATCGGAAACGGCATCATATCCCCCCACAGCCATCGGCAATTCTGCACTGGATGGCACAGTCAGCGTGGAATCCGGACTGGAACGTAAAAAATACACCTCTTCCTCCAAAAATTCAGATATCGGCAAATACATATTATAATTTCCCACATCAAGCACCCGGTAAGGAAACACTTCAAATACCCACAAGCCTGACACAAGATTTTCAAAACGTACATATATTAACTGATCCCTGCTGCGTATACCTGTCAACTGATAATCAATGACTACACTGGTATTTTCCAGCAGAAAACGATGTCTTTGCTGCTGTCCGTTCCATACCGGAACTCTTGGTAAAACCTCCCCTGTTGGCGAAGTAATGGAAATCGCAAAAAGTTCCGGTGCTCTGCCCCAGATTTCCATCACAAGACCTCGCATATCTTCGCTTACATTCATTTCTACTTTTTCCGTTTCTTCTTCCTTTACTTTACCGAAAAAATGATGTCTTGCATTTGCTTCATTTCCTACAGCAATACAGACCGCATGGCGATACAATAAAGCAATACTATCCATAAAAGAAGAAATCCGGTCACCACCACCATGATCCCCCTGATTTGTGCCAAGCCCAATACATAACACTAGCGGCTGTCCACGAAGTTCGGCTAACTGCCTTAAATATTCCACTCCGGCTAAAATATCATTTTCCTGATAGGCAACAGCATCCTCCCGAATAAAATAAAAATCCCGCAGATACCGTTTTGCCGGTTTTAATTTTACCACCGCAATATCTGCATAGGGCGCAGCACCAATAAAATCGTTCTCAATATCTTCACTTCCGGCTGCTATGGATGCCATCCTTGTTCCATGTCCATTTTCATCCCTTACAGGCACAAGTGCTTGCGGATTTTCTGCAATTAATGCAGCATCTATTTCCTCTTTACTATATTCTGTTCCATAAATAAATCCCTGTGGATGGTTTTGCGTATCTACCGTCTGATCCCATATCGCCACAATACGACTGCTGCCATCCGTTGTACGAAATGCACTGTTCTCATAACGTATACCCGTATCCACAAATCCAATTAATATTCCCTGACCTTTTAAATCTAAGGTTCTCTGTGTCTGTGCTTTGATGATTCCACTGACCTCCAATGCACTCTGATCCAAAATGGTATAGCATTTTGGAATAGTAGCATACCTATACACACCAATATCCATAGATGGAACTGTATTGCTGTCTACATAAAATACAGTATACTGCTCTCCAATCTTCTGCTGACAGATATCTTCTGCTCCAAGAACCTCATTTTCTCTATCCACAATTAAATCATAAAAATCCTCTGCATATACCTGTGTACTACAATCCATAAACTTTCCTTTTTCTTACAGTCTGTACAATACATGCACAAATCTGCAGAACCGTTATGTTTTTCACAGTATATGCAGAGGATTTTTTATTCATAACCTATTTCTGCTCTAATTCCAAACACCCACGCATGGTAATCATCGGACCGCCATGGCCTTCCACATAGGCTTCAGTAACCGTTACCTTGCCAATATTATCATCCTTTGGAATTTCATACATAATATCCAACATAAATTCTTCGATAATTGCACGAAGAGCTCTTGCTCCCACCTTTTTTTCCTTTGCCTTTTTCGCAATTGCCCGTAAAGCATCTTCATTAAATACCAACTGTACCTCATCCATTGCTAAAAGCTTCTGGTACTGCTTGGTAATAGCATTTTTTGGCTCTACAAGAATTTTCACTAACATATCTTCTGTTAATGCCTCTAATGAAAAGAGAATCGGCAGACGACCTAGAAACTCTGGTATCATACCATATTTACGGACATCTTCTACTAAAACCTTGCTCAAAAGATTTTCTTCATGGTCGTATTTATCCTTTAAATCTGCTTTAAAACCAATGGATGCTGCCTTATTCAAACGCTCTTTAATAATTTCTTCTAAATCCGGGAATGCACCACCACAAATGAATAAAATATTCTTTGTATTGACTGTCACCATCGGTACCATGGCATTTTTGCTGCTAGCTCCCACCGGAACTTCCACTTCTGCGCCCTCTAAGAGTTTTAACATTCCCTGCTGCACGGATTCACCGCTGACATCTCGTTGATTAGTATTCTTTTTCTTCGCAATTTTATCAATTTCATCAATAAAAATAATACCCTGCTCTGCTCTCTCTACATCATTATCCGCTGCTGCTAAAAGCTTGCTGACAACACTTTCAATATCATCACCGATATAGCCTGCTTCTGTCAACGATGTGGCATCCGTAATGGCAAGAGGTACATCTAAAAGTCTTGCTAATGTCTTTACCATATAGGTTTTACCGGAACCAGTAGGTCCAATCATAAGCATATTGGATTTTTCGATTTCAATGCCATCCTCCACATCAGACATTACACGTTTATAATGATTGTATACCGCTACGGACATCACCTTTTTGGCATGTTCCTGACCAACTACATGCTCATCTAAACTGGCCTTAATTTTATGTGGAGCCGGAATTGCGTGAATATCCAATACTGGTTTTTCCTTCTTTTCTTTTTTCTTCTTTTTGATTTTCTGCTGTTGTGGCATAAAGCCCTGCAAATCAGCAAGATTTATCATACTGATATTGGGCATTTTCCCCATATTCATCATATCATCCATTGGAAAACCGGAAGTATTCATAGAGTCAAAGGTTCTCTGCATACAGTCCTGACAAATACAGATTGTTCCCGGTATCTGAATCATTTTTCCGGCAACACTTTCCGGTCTGTGACATATATAACAAATCTGTTCGTACTCATTATCATTTTCGTTTTCTTTTTCCATTTCTTCTGTATCCATAATATCCTGTTTAGACATGCTATTCTCCTCAAAAATGCTGTCGTACTTTTATACGACAGCGTTCTTTTATTTTACTTATATTTTTCTTTAAAACTATCCATTGGAATCGGCTTGGAAAAATGATATCCCTGATAGCTGTAAACTGTATACTGCTTAACAAAATCTATCATTTCCCGGTCTTCTAAACCTTCTAAACAGACATGTACTTCCAAATCGTCAGCGCAATCTGTAACTGCCTTTACAATCGCCTGATTTGAACGGTTTGTCTTAATATCCCAGACAAATCCTCTGTCAATCTTTAATGTGTCAATTTCCAACTCACTTAAAAGATTTAAGGATGAATATCCGGTTCCAAAATCATCAATGGCAATTTTAATTCCCATATGCCGCAATGTGCTGATAATTTCCTGCAGAAACTCTTTTTCTAACTGTCTGCAGCGTTCTGTCAGCTCCAGACAAAGGTTTTCAGCCGGAAAACCTGTTTCATTCAATACTTCCTGCACAACCTCACAAAATCGGCTATGAGACAACTGTGGATATGCCACATTGACATTTAATACAAAATCCGGATATGTTTCCAGCAAAGGCTTTGCCTCTGTCATGGCACGTTCCATAATCCATCTGCCTAAATCCCAGAAACAGGGGTCATTTTCAAGCCATGGAATAAACAAGCCCGGCGGAACCTCTCCAAATGGTTCTTTGCGCCATCTAAGAAGTGCCTCCGCACCGATTAAAGTCTCTTCTTTTGCACTGATAATCGGCTGATAGCACAGGTAAAATCCATCAAAATGATTGATGATGCTTTTACGCAGTACATTCATAAATTCCAGATTTCTCTTATTATCATTTAAAAATTCGTAATCAAAAAATACCAGTTCGCCATGGTGTCTGTGTTTTGACTGTTCATAGGCATAACGTACACTTGTCATCAATGCCTGTACATCATAATTGTGATCGTATACCACAGCTCCACCGGATATACTCACCGCAATACGCACACCCTCCACAAAAATCTTATGTCTTGCCTGATAACGAAATTCTTTATATAATTCTTCGATTTCCTCCGGTGTAACATCCTTTAGACAACAGGCAAACTGTACACCATCCATACGGTATATGGTACTTTGTCCTTTTATACATTCCCTTATGCGAGTGCCAAATTCCCGCAGAACATTATTCCCAAAGGCATAACCGTACATATCATTGATTTCTGAGAAATTATTTAGCCCCATTAGTAATACGGTAACGGACTCTTTTTCATTTTTCTGTCTTTGCAGATATTTCCAAAATTCATAAATATTATATAAATTTGTGGTAGCATCCACATTATCCATAATACCATGGTTTTCAATAGCACCCATAAATAAGTCTGCTTCACCGTTTACACCTTTAATCAAATGTCCACGGCAGGTACACATCACATATTCGCCATCCTTATTACGGGCACGGTAATCCAGTTCATGCTGCTCCTTTTTGCCGGAAAAAACCTCCTGCAAATCCTTATAGTATGCCTCTCTGTCATCCGGATGAATGTGTTCTCCCCATACATTCATGGCATCCAAAAAATACTCTCCCGGCAATCCAAAATCTTCTACAATATTTTTGGACCAACGGGATACCCCTGTCTGCATATTACACAAATAGACATATCTGCGTCTGGATGAATCTGCAAATCCATCAAATAACCGACTGTCTAATTCCGACTTATCCAATGTCATGATTTCCTCTCCAATCTGACTTTTCTCTTATGCTAACAAGTACTTTATATTACTGCTACTTTAACACATCTACTGCAAAATAACAATATTCTAATATCCTAAAATTCTGTTAAAATTCTCCTATCAAACGGATTAACTCCTCTAAATCAAATCGTACCACAGCTTCTGCAATCCGCTGCAATTTCCGGTCAGTTTCATCCGTATACTGATATTGCTTCAACTGCAGAATAATATTATCCATACGGTCTATATCCATATCCTCTGCCGCCTCTTTTAACAATGCCAGTAAATCCTCTACAACTTCTAAGCTGACCTCTGTCTTGTCTTCATCCGCTGTTGCAATGCAGACCTGCATACTTTCCTTATATTCTCTCCATTCCTGAAGAAATATATCGTGGCATTTATAAATCCTTTCGATATTTCTTTCATCTGCTGCTTTTTCTAAAATTCTTGCCATTCCTGACAATGGCAGAATACCAATCATTCCGGCAGAATTTTTCATGCTATGCACTTTGATTCGATACATTTGCAAAACACCGTCTTTTGCAACACTACGATAGTAACCGTCTAGTTCCTTCGCATCCGCTTCTGCCATAGAGCAAAAAAACTGAATTGCCTCACGCATCTGGGAATCTTTTGTAAAATGCAGCCATGCATAACTCCAGTCCACACCGCCAATCATTGGCATCTGCGGTTTTTCGCTGTCTACTGCAATTTCTACTTTTGCTTCTTTATATTGCAGCAGCTCCTTGGGCAGCCATTTTTTTAACATATTTTCCAGCTTTTTAGGCTCTAAGGGCTTTGTCATAAAATCCCAAAATCCCTGTGCCATATATTGTTCCTTCGCTCCCCTTATGGCATTGGCAGTAAGTACAATTACCGGCGTATCCTTACATGGATATTCATTAAGCTTCTGCATCTGCATAAAGGTTTCTACACCATCCATTCCCGGCATCCAGTGATCCATAAATATCAAATCAAAATGCTGCTCTTTTACCAAGGCAAGACATTCTTCACCGCCTCCTGCCTCTGTAATCTGAATTTTGGTTTCTTTTAACAGTGAGCAGAACACCTTCCGGTTTACAGGCGTATCATCCACCACAAGCACCTGCGCCTGTGGTGCCTCAAAGTCTCCCTGATAAGGCTGTTCCTCTGTATTTTCCTCCATATTTTTCCAAAAATCTCCCACCGGCACATCTTCTGCAATTTCCTGTGAAAGTTCAAAGAAAAAAGTGGTTCCTTCACCATATACACTCCGTACATTTAATGCGCTGTCCATCATACGCAAAAGCTGTGCAGTAATGACAATACCAAGCCCACTGCCTTCGATATGTCGGTTACGATTTTCCTCTATTCTTTCAAATGCCACATACAGTCTGCCAATATCTTCTTCCTTAATGCCAATCCCTGTATCCATGACCTCAAACAGAAGCTGTACATTCTTTCCCTTGTCTGCCAAATGAATATTCAGCCAGATAGTACCTTTTTCTGTATATTTTACAGCATTACTCAAAAGATTTAACAATATCTGCCGGATACGGATATCATCCCCTATAAGCTTTGCCGGAATATCTTCGTCCACGGTAACTTCCAGCTCTAAACCCTTTTTCTTTGCTGTCGGCGCAATCATATTTACAATATTACCGATTAAAATTCCAAAATCATATTCGGTAGGAATAATCTCCATTTTTCCCGTTTCGATTTTGGTTATATCCAAAACATCATTGATAATTCGAAGTAATGACTTAGCAGATGCTTTGATTTCTGAAGCATATTCCCTTATCTGTCCATCCACACACTCTCTTAAAATCATTTCATCCATGCCAAGTACGGCATTTATCGGTGTTCGGATTTCATGAGATATATTTGCCAGAAAAGTCGATTTTGCATTATTCGCAGCATCTGCTCTTCTCGTTTCTGCTTTTAAGTGCTCAATCAGTATGGCATCCGCACTTTCCACTGTAAGATACAGACCTAAAACCACAACAGCTATACCGATTCCACTAATCAAAGACATCGGAAACAGAAATTGAAATCCTGCTACAAATGCCACTGTAACCAGCACAAAAAGAAGTACCCATTTCATTTTATAATATATGGCACTGCCATATTTAAAAAGCAAATGAAACAACATGAGCAGACACAAAGCCACACCCAGATAACCAATCATCGCTAAAGGTCCTACCGCATAATTTCCATAGGGTGTCTGTTCATACTCTATAGGCATAATTATGACACTTAACAAAATCACGCCCTGCAGACATCGCAGATACCGCATAGGAATCACGGGAATATCCACCGGATGATTGCCCGCTCTGATAACCGCCCGCATATATGCCACGACATAATACAGCAAAAGCAACAGAAACAGTACATATAACTGATGTGCCAGCCGATTTATCCATGCAGGAAATTCTTCCAGATTATTCACCGTATATAAGGTAGCCGTATCCATCAAAAGTTGTAAAATTGCACAAATAATAATCCTTGCATACAGCTTGTGTGTGATAGTCTTTTCCTTCTGCATGGAAAAATATATCAGTGCAACAAAAACAACGATACACAGACAGGCAACTTCCATTCGAAACATCATACTTTTTATACTCCAAACATGGCTTCATCTAATGCCTTCCGAATATACTCCAACAGTTCTTTTTTTACCGGCGGTTTTAAAATATAACCAGCAGGCTCAAGACTTAGTACCTTTAAACACTCATCCTTATCCGCAACACTTGTCAAAAATACTACAGGAATACTTCGCAGCTTTTCATCCGCTTTTATGAGCTTAAATACCTCTTTTCCATCCATTACCGGCATCAGATAATCCAAAAGAATCAAATCCGGTCTATGCTTTCCGATGGCTGTCAGTGCCTGTGTCGCAGAAGATGCTACTGCCACACTATAGTCCTCTTCTAACATATTTTTAATGGAGCGCAGCACCATAGCATTATCATCCACCACAAGGATATGTTCTTTATCCCCACTGACAATAACCTCCGCTGTCTTTCTATCCATTCCAAGTCTTTCCATACAGGTATCTAAAAGCTCCATATCCGACACCGGACGGTAGAGTACCTGAAAACGGCTGCCATTTAGATAATCTCTGTACTGTTCCAAATCTGAACGGATACCAAGAACAATTACCGGTATTTCCATATGTCCGTACCGCAGTTCTGACAAAATTCCACGAATATCCATATCACTTCCCGTAGAAGTCAGCAAAATCAAATCCGGTTTTACCACCCCCATCATAGACATAAACACCGGTCTGGTCTCTGCACACCACTGCACATGAAAATACGTTTTTAAAAGTTCTGCTATACTGTCTGTTGTCTTATCAATTCTTCCCACTAATAATATTTCTTTTATCCTCTTCATTCTCTTCTCCTGCAAATCTTCTATTTATTAAAAAATCTGTCCCATTCTTCTATGTCATGACTGCCTGTTACACGCATCTGGTAAGTACGCTCATTTTCTGCATCAATATAAAATGTGTAGATATTCTCTTTCTTTTCTAATGCATATATCATACCACCGGCAAACTCCTTTGCTGTTTTAGCAAAATCTTCTTCTGCGATAGTCACATCATCGCAGGTGTTTTTCAGATTTCCATTGGCATCATAGACTTTATATCCCTCTTCAATAATGGATTGTATTTTACATTCTTCGATTTTAAATATTAAATTGTTCGTACGCATTTCCCGGATATCACGGTTACAGGAATTTTCCGGTAAAATGGTGACATTGTCTAACGTCAGGTGAAACATGCTGTTTGTCACCTGTATGTCTGAAATGTACGTTTCTGAAAAATTAAAATGATGCATTTCGTCTGTTGTTTTGTAGTTCATTTTTCTCTCCTGTTCGTCCTTTAGTCCCTGTTTATGATTAATGGTATCATAATTTTCTAGGTGCTTCAACCAAGCGAATATAAAAAAGAGATTTTGCATGGATAAATCTGCAAAATCTCTTGCTTTAAATTATCTTAACGCCGCCTTTAACGCTTTTGACACCGCACTTCCAATAACAAAGCATACCAATGCTTCTACTAAACCATTCAAACCCACAAATGCAATCACAAACATAAACGGATTTGCTGCTCCCATGGTCTCTACTAAATTCTGAATATAATCTGTATTATAAAAAAACAGCACCATAAAGCCCATGAAGAATGTTGTATTCAAAAGCGGTGCACACAGATTTGCTGCTACCAAAGCACCTTTTTTCATAAATTTCACTTTTACAAATGCTTTGTACAATATACCTGTCAGCCAGCCCATAAGTGTTCTTGCCACAACACATACCACAAAAGTAGCCAATGGATTTATACTAAAAAGGGCTGCTCCTAATGCACTCATTCCCATCATCCAGCGGGATAAACTCATCAGACCAAAGGCTGCTCCTAAGATTGCACCTGCACCAGGTCCTAAGGTTACTGCGCCAACTGCTACAGGTACAACTACCGTCGTAATTTCAAAACCGAAGGTTTTAATATATCCCAATGGGGTATAGGATAAGATAGCAACTACGGCAATTAACAGTGCCAATTCTACATATTCTTTTGTTGTATACTTTTTCATTGGTTATCTCCTCTTTACTTCTGTTTACTTTCCCATATTTTTAATACATGGTCTAACAATGCATCCGCACAGGCTTCTTTTGTCAACATCCCTAAATCATACTCTCCATCCTTTGTTATTAACACCAGATGGTTTGTATCCACACCAAATCCTGCTCCGCTTTCACGGATACTGTTTGCTGCTATCATATCTACATTTTTCTTTGTAAGCTTCTGTCTGGAATTTTCCATGACATTTTCTGTTTCCATAGAAAAACCGCAGATACACTGATTTTCTGTTTTCTGACTGCCAAGCTGCGCTAAAATGTCTTTAGTACGTTCTAATTCAATAACCATATCACCATCTTTTTTCTTGGTCTTTTCCGTATTCACCTGCTTTGGACGATAATCTGCCACTGCTGCAGCTTTTATAATGATATCCTGTTTTACTGCACGGCTTACAACCGCCTGATACATATCTTCTGCTGTGGTAATCGGTACGACATTTACCCCTTCCGGCACATTTAAGTTCACAGGTCCACTCACCAGCGTAACCTCTGCGCCTCTTTTTGCCGCCTGCTCTGCAATGGCATAACCCATTTTTCCGCTGGAATGATTGGTAATAAAACGAACCGGGTCTAAGCTTTCCCTTGTAGGTCCTGCGGTGACAAGGATATGACAACCAGCTAAATCCTGTGAAACCACTTCGTTTTCCAAAATTTTACGCACAATAGCATCCACTAATACCTGTTCCTCCGGTAATTTACCGATACCATCCACATCACAGGCTAAATGCCCTGTTGCCGGTTCGATAAACGTATAACCAAAGGATTTCAGACGCTTCATATTCTCCTGTACAATCGGATTTGTATACATATGGGTATTCATTGCCGGTGCGATAAGTACAGGGCATGTGGCTGCCACAATGGTAGAAGAAAGTAAATCATCCGCTATACCATTTGCCATTTTTGCAATACTGTTTGCACTTGCAGGAGCTACCATAAGCAAATCTGCTGTCTGTCCTAAGGTTATATGGGCAATCTCCTTTGGATTGTTTCTGGAAAAATCATCCATAAGACATGGATTTTTTGTTAATGTTTCAAAGGTTATAGGGGTAATAAATTCTGCGCCACTTTCTGTTAAAATAACATGTACATCACAATGCAGTTTTTTTAACATACTTGCCACATTTGCCATTTTGTAAGCAGCAATGCTTCCTGTTACACCAAGTACGACTTTTTTTCCTTTTAACATAAATTTCTCCTTTTATGATTAAAAAAAGCCTGAACAAAAAATGTCCAGACACATAACAACAACTATCTCATTCTATGTACAGCACATATGGTGCTGCCACTTTTACTATATATGTTCTGGTACAGTTCTTATAGATACCGTCCGCTTCGATAGTAACATAGAATTTTTTTTATTGCAATAAAAAAATCATGTATAAAAAACTTCTCCCTGCACATAATACTATTGTTCCTGATGAAACGGAGCCCCCAACCGTTCACAGGAACTGCTACGAAAGATGCAAGAATACTTATCCTCCCCAAAAAAGGAAACTCCGGCACACCCTGCGGTGTGTCCGGGGTTTCTGATTTTTGTATTAAATATTATATTTGAAAAATAACTACATTTTGCTCTTCATCATATAAATAATATATGGTTGTAATTGTTTCGCAATAATCTGCAACATGCTGTTCCTTCACAAAATAGTCAATCACCATTTCACACATACTCGGTATAGAAAATTTCAATGCAACTTCTCCTCCACCGTTATCCCAGATTTCACTGAGCATAGAACCAATTTTTTCCGGCTGCCATTCCCTAAAATATAAGCCTTCCCGTACAAAATAATTGTGCTCCATGCTGTTACATTCCGGCAATGCAAATCCCACATCTATCCGATGGGTTTTTCTTAGTTCTTTAGCAGACAACGCCAAATAACTGTAATTTACATATTTATCCATGCCACTATCTGCATCCTTATATCTGGAATTTCCCCAGGTGGTGTCCATATAATAGTATTTCCCATCTAAACGAATCAGATTCCACCCATGAGCGCCTCCGTTGGCATTGCCTTTGACAATTGCCGACTGTATTCCTGTTTTTTCCAAAAGATACTGGGTAGCACAGGCGTATCCCTGACATACTGTGGAACGATTCAAAAATACACTGATAATATTTTGATTGTTTTCTGCAAAAGTATCATACTCCACATTTCTAATCAATGTTTCAAATACATACTTTGCCTTATCATAATCGGTATCCGTAACGGAGATTCCTGCTAAAAATTCTGCTGCCACAGCATCTATCTGCTTTTGTATACTCTCTCTTTCCTGTAGTTCCATTGTATACTGGGGTGAAACCTCCATACTCACCAATTTACCTCCCAGACTATACTGGGTATACGCATATCCCGATACCCAAAACAATCCACCATGGTCTGCAAAAATAGCTTCATATGCATTTTCTAATATATCCAAGTCTACGGTGGATACCTCCACCTTTTCCTTATGCGCTAAAATAGCCTCTAAAAGCTCGTGATATACCTGCTGTGTTGCGGTATCTAATGTCCCATAGACATAATTTTCCACCTCCATGGCAGGCACTTCCCAATTTTTTTCTGTTTCTTCATCTGTGGTGTTTTTCTCTGCCTCCGCTAAGGTATCTTCTGACTCTGTGGATGCGGCTTCTCTTAATTCTTTCTTTTGCTCTAAATTATCGTCTGCTGCACCTTCCACAGCTTCATCCGTTTCGTCTGTTTCTGTATTTTCCATATCTTCCGGCACAATTCCCATTTCCACAAAGTCAATACCATTTTGCTCCTCCGTTGCTTTCCGGTAATCATTCGAGCTACACCCTAAAAGCTGTAGCATTATGCAGACTGCCAGTAATCCTAATGCCAGATATTTTTTCATATAGTACTATCCTTTCTCTATTCTCTTCCATCACCCTCTATACTTTATAAGGTATACCATGCCCGCAAACATTCCACAAGGGATTCCATATCTTTCCTTCCCATCATTTCTCTTGCAGAATGCATGGCAAGTATCGGTACGCCCATATCCACCGTTGGAATTGGCAAAATGCTTGAAGCAATTGCACCAAGAGTACTGCCTCCCGGTGAATCCGAGCGGTTGACAAATTTCTGATACGGTATCTGCTTTTTCTCACAAATCTGCTGCACAATGGCAATGGCTTCACAATCGGTAGCATAGGACTGGCTGCTGGCTTCTTTTATACAAAAACCACCGTTCATTACCGGCTGTGTTGTTATATCCATTTTTCCTGAATAATTTGGGTGCAGGGCATGTGCCACATCCACAGACAAAAGTCTGCTGCGGTAAATTGCAGTTTCGTCCTGAACAATCCGAAGCAGAATATCTCTAAGCAGTAAAGATGCTGCTCCTTGTTTTGTGCGGCTTCCTATTTCTTCATGGTCGAAAATTGCCGCAATATTGATGCCTTCTTTACGGTTTTCTTCTGAAATCCCCTGTAACAGGGCATATACAGATGTGATATTGTCTAATCTTGGACTGGAAATAAATTCCTCTTTTATACCTGTAAAAAATGGTTTTTCCGCTACATACACCGTTAATTCATAATCTAAGATATCTTCCTTTTTTACCTGTAGCTCTTCTGTGATAAGCTCTAAAAAGAATTTTTCTTCCTTTTGTTCTTTTGAAATACAGCCAATAACAGGTAATAAATCCGTCTGTTTATTCAGCTCAATGCCCTTATTTACTTCCCTATTCATATGAATCGCCAGATTCGGAATTGTCATTATCGGTCTTTGCAAATCTATACTGCAAATCTTCGGTGCAAAAACATTCTCACTTTTTACTGCCACTCTTCCGGCAATGGATAGTGGTCTGTCTAACCATGTGTTCCATATGCCGCCACCATAACATTCAATATTGACTTTTCCATAACCGGCAGTATAAATTTCCGAATTAGGCTTCACTTTCAGACATGGGAAATCTGTATGGGCTGCGGCTATGCGTATATCGTCTGTTTTTTCATACTCTCTGCCAATGGTAAATGCCACCAGTGTTGTGTCATGATGTCGGATATAATATTTGCCGCCGGGTTGAATTTCCCATACTTCTTTCATATCTAGCGAAACAAAATTCTGTTCTTTTAAATAGTCTTCTGCCATCTTTGTCACATGCACAGAAGATACGCCTCTTTCCAAAAACGTAAATAATTCATTCTCTTTATACATAATTCAATTACCTTTCCACATGCTTTATCATTCTATTATAGCTATACAATGATATTATACAACAGTTTTCTTCTATTTGAACTTTTCGGAAAAATATAGTAGAATACTCTCTAACATTATACAACATATGAATCGAGGTGCACCTTTGATTGCTTTAAAATTAACTGAAATCAAAACCTTTATGCATCAGCTTCTCTGCACAGAAATTTTTGACAATTTTCTGCTGTCAGAAGCAACTATTACCAAAGATGCTGCATTTACCATAGACGGACATTTTAACCGGGATTTTTATACCAAGGAAGAATTAGAAGAGCTGCAACTGACCGATGCAAAAATTCTTCCCTATTCCATGCTGCGTCCTACCTGCTTTGAACTGATAAAAGGCAGACACACGCCTGTGTATTTTAAATTTATTCTGATGCTTTCCCCGGAAAATATGGCACATACCCTTTCCCGTTCAGAAAGTGAACTTACCACCACAGATGTCCGTGGTATTCTTTTAAATATTACCTTTCAAAACGGACAGCTTACATTGACAACAGGTATCTCCTATGCAAACTTTTCTTTAGACCATACCCTTGATAAAGAGTGGGATTTGATGCTGCAGAAATTCCTGTATAAACATGGCGTTTCTTTTGAAGAACTTTAGCCTAATTGCTTTACTTTTCCACCTTACTATGCTATAGTGAGTTTATGCTGTAAAACGGCATAGATAAATATATTTGGAGGTACTACGATGAACAAAGGTACAGTAAAATGGTTCAATAATCAGAAAGGTTATGGTTTCATCTCTGATGAAGCTGGTAACGATGTATTCGTTCATTACTCAGGACTCAACATGGAAGGCTTCAAATCTTTAGAAGAAGGCGCAGCTGTTGAATTCGAAGTAGTTGACGGAGCTAAAGGACCACAGGCAACAAACGTAACTGTAGTAAAATAATTCTTTACTACGCATTAATCAGCAACTTTTCAACGTACCTTTCTCATAATATATAAATTTCGATTTTTTATTTGGGTTAAGATGGTGAAACAGGAATTGATTAAAAAAAGACTGTCACAAGTTTTGTGGCAGTCTTTTTTTGCACTATCTCTTTTTTTCATCCTGTTCTTTATTATACTGATAAATTCGAAACATATAATATCCGATAATACCTAATATGCATGCCATAATCAGCAAGCTGTAGCCGTCATGAATATGCACACCTATAATATCTGCGATTCCCGGTACTAGCATACCTAAAATCAACAGAAATTTGCTATTTCTAATCATCCGAACTGCATATAAACGTACTTTTCCATATAAAGCTTCACTATTTCGTCCATTCAGCCATTCGGGATTTCTTTGCAAAAGTAATGTTCCTGCATAAAGCAAAAGTATTGGAGATACATGATACAGCAGCGTACTCCACTCGATTTCATAAAGCATACGATAATAAAACTGTAAACCTAAATAAAGCAAAACACCTGCTGCGGTAAGCGTTTCTATTACAACATCATAAATTTCCCATTTGTCTTTCTGCATATTTCCTCCATGTCAAACTCTCTCCTTTTCCTGCATGATTATACCAATTTCATAACAAAAAAACAATCTTCTGCTTCCTTCTTTTTTGTGCTATACTTAGTCGTTGTATAGAATTTTGATAATTTTCAGAGAGGAATACCTATAAGATGTATATTCAATTAAATGGACAAGTCATTTACTATGAAAAAACCGGTGAAGGTTCACCCATTCTATTAGTACACGGAAACGGCGAGAGCATCAAAACCTTTGAAGTATTGATTCCTGCACTATCCAAAAAGCATACCGTCTACGCCTTAGACAGCCGTGGCCATGGGAAAAGTGCCGCTGTAAGTGAATATCATTATGCAGATATGGCAGAAGATGTCGCAGCTTTTGTACAGGCACTGGATTTAGTAAAACCTGCCTTTTACGGTTTTAGTGATGGTGGTATTGTGGGTCTGCTTGCAGCATCAAAATATCCCACCCTTTTTTCTGCATTAGCCATAAGCGGTGCTAATCTTACCCCTTCCGGCTGCAGATTAGCAGAACGTATCAAAGACCGCCTGCATTATATGAAAACAAAGGACCCTTTGACTAAGTTAATGATGACAGAACCCCACATTACAAAAGAAGACCTTTCCAAAATCACAATCCCGACTCTTGTACTTGCCGGTGCAAAAGACTGTATTAAACGGAGTGAAACCAAACGGATTGCAGATAATATTTCCGATTCCACTTTAAAAATTCTGCCGGGAGAGGATCATTTCAGTTATGTGGTAAAAAGTCCCAAACTATTTCCTATATTGGACGAATTTTTTTCTGCACATTGTTATTGAAAATCAGTTCGCTTGTGCTATAATATTTTATCATGTACAGCCACATTCGGCTGTCAAATAAACAAATAAGGAGCAAATGAATCATGGAGCATTTAACTATCCCAAAAGATTACCATTCACAGCTCAACCTGCATGATACGCAGATTGCCATCAAAACTGTAAAGGACTTTTTTCAGAACCTTTTGTCACTTCGCTTAAATCTTGAGCGTGTGTCCGCACCGCTTTTTGTAGACCCGAATTCCGGTCTGAATGACAATTTAAATGGTGTAGAACGTCCTGTTTCTTTTGGCATCAAAGAACAGAATGATAAACCGGCAGAGGTTGTCCATTCCCTTGCAAAATGGAAACGCTTTGCTTTGGCAAAATATGAGTTTCCTGTTGGTGAAGGTCTTTATACGGATATGAATGCGATTCGCCGTGATGAAGATACAGATAACATTCATTCTATTTTCGTAGACCAGTGGGACTGGGAAAAGGTTATCCGCAAGGAAGACCGTTCCTTAGACTTTTTAAAGGATACCGTTAAAAAGGTTTATCAGTGTCTGCGCAAAACAGAAAAATATATGTCCATTCAATATGATTATATTGAAGAAATCCTTCCGCATGATATTTTCTTTGTAACTACCCGTGAGTTAGAGGAAATGTTCCCGGATTATACACCAAAGGAAAGAGAATATTACATAGCAAAGACCAAAGGTGCTGCCTGCATTATGCAGATTGGTGATAAGCTTGCCTGTGGCGAGCCGCATGATGGTCGTGCACCGGATTATGATGACTGGGCGATTAATGCAGACATTATTGTCTACTATCCGGTTTTAGATATAGCATTAGAGCTCTCTTCCATGGGTGTCCGTGTAGATAAAGAGGCTTTATTATCCCAGTTAGAAAAAGCAGGATGTCCTGAACGGGCAGAGCTTCCATTCCAGAAAGCCATTATTAACGAAGAACTTCCTTATACCATCGGTGGTGGTATCGGTCAGTCCCGTATTTGTATGTTTTTCTTAAGAAAAGCGCATATCGGTGAAGTGCAGTGTTCCTTATGGCCTGAGGATATTGCAAAAGCCTGTGCCGAAAACGGTATTCAGTTATTATAAAATTAGCAGTAAAAAAACACCGGAACATTATTCCCATATTTTCAGAATAATGTTCCGGTGTTTTTATCTGTGCAGTTTTCGCAGCAATTCTATCTCTTTTGCCCATCCGGCATCATCGTTTGGTGTTTCGAGCACAAAGGGTAGTCCCTGCAATTTTGGATGATTAATAATTCTTTCCATTGCAGAAAGTCCAATCTGCCCTTCTCCGATTTTTTCATGCCTGTCTTTGTGGCTTCCTAATGGATTCATACTGTCATTTAAGTGAATGGCTTTTAATTTGTCCAAACCAATGATTTTATCAAATTCTGCCAATACGCCATCTAAATCATGCACGATGTCATAGCCGCCATCCCATACATGGCAGGTATCTAAACAGACACCCATTTTATCTTTTAATTCCACACGCTCTAATATTGCCTGCAGCTCTTCAAAGTTTCTGCCTACTTCCGATCCTTTTCCTGCCATAGTCTCCAATAAAACCGTTGTGGTCTGCTCCGGCTTTAATACTTCATTTAACAGCTCTGCTATCATGGCTATCCCTGCTTCGCTGCCTTGTCCCACATGGGAGCCTGGATGAAAATTATAATAATTGCCCGGTGTATATTCCATGCGGGCTAAATCCTCTGTCATCATTTCTTTGGCAAATGCACGAATATCCTCTTTTGCTGCACAGGCGTTCATGGTATAGGGTGCATGAGCAACAAGTCTGCCAAAATGATGTTCTTTTGCGATTTTTAAAAAGTTTTCCACATCTTTTTCATCTATTGCCTTAGCTTTTCCACCTCTTGGATTTCTGGTAAAAAAAGCAAAGGTATCTGCACCTAGTTTTAAAGCCTGTTTTCCCATAGCTGCATAGCCCTTTGCTGCTGATATGTGACTGCCTATATAAATCATCGTTACCTCCAAAACAGGCAGGGTTCTTTCCCCCGCCTGTTTAGCATTTTATTCCACTACTTCCTTCATATCATAGTATCCTGCCGGTTTACCTGCAATAAACTTAGCAGCTTCTACTGCACCCTTTCCAAAAATTGCTCTGGAATATGCAGTATGTTTGATTTCGATAACTTCATCCTGTCCGGCAAAAATAATTTCATGTTCTCCCACAATTGTACCACCACGCACTGCGGAGATACCAATTTCTGACTTTTCACGCTTTTTACGTTCTTTGCTTCTGTCAAATGTATAGCTGTAGGCTTCATCCATGGCTTCATTCATGGCATCTGCTAATGCTAATGCTGTACCGCTTGGTGCATCTAATTTCTGGTTGTGATGCTTTTCTACAATCTCTACATCAAAGCCTGCCGGAGCAAGGGCTTTAATGGCTTTCTGCAATAAACCAAACAGCATGTTTACACCATAGGACATGTTTGCAGAACGAAGAAGAGCGATTTTTTTGCTGGCTTCTTCTGCCTTAGCTAACTGTGCTTCATCCAATCCGGTACTGCAAAGTACTACCGGAAGTTTTTTCTCTACGCAGTAGTCTAAAACTGCATCTACTGCTTTTGCATTGGAAAAATCAATCAGTGCATCTGCTTTTACATCACAGGCAGTAATATCGGTATATACCGGATATGCATTATGCCCGTCATCCATAATGTCAATACCTGCCACGATTTCCACATCCGGGTCATTTTTGCAGATGTCAGAAATCATCTGACCCATTCTTCCATTGCAGCCGTGCATTATAACTTTTGTCATTTTATCCTCCATTTAACTGCTTTGTAACTATGCCAGTTTTAATCCGTATGCTTTCATTACCTCTGCAAGTTTTCTTGCATTTTCTTCACCCATTTCACATAATGGTGCACGAAGAGAACCAACCTCTAAGCCCATAAGATTCATGGCTTTCTTTACAGGAATCGGATTTACTTCACTGAAAAGTGCATCTACTAAGGATTCTGCTTCTAACTGCATTTTTGCTGCACCTGCAATATCTCCTGCAAAGAATTTTGCACACATTTCATGTACCTGTTTTGGTGCTACGTTGGACCATACAGAAATAACACCTACTGCACCGATTGCCATTAATGGCACTACGATGCCATCTTCACCGGAATACATATCTAATTTTCCATCGGTTAAATACAAAGTCTTTGCAGCCTGTGACACATTTCCTGTTGCTTCTTTTAAACCTACGATATTTTCTACATTGTTGTATAAGTGTGCTGCTGTTTCCGGTAAAATATTACAGCCTGTACGTCCAGGTACATTATACATGATAATCGGTGTTTTAACAGCAGAAGCTATCTGGGAATAATGGGAAATTAAACCAGCCTGTGTAGCTTTGTTGTAATACGGTGTAACAATTAAAAGTCCGTCAGCTCCTGCTTCTTCTGCTTCTTTGGAAAGCTGGATAGCTGTTGCTGTACAGTTAGAGCCTGTTCCTGCGACTACAGGTACTCTTTTCTTTGTAAAATCAATGGCAGCTTTAATCACGTCTCTGTGCTCTTCCATGCTAAGTGTAGAGCTTTCACCTGTTGTACCGGCGATAATGATACAATCTGTTCCTTCATCTATCTGCCAGTTAATTAATTCTTCTAATTTGTCATAGTTTACTTCTAAGTTTTCTTTCATTGGTGTAACAATCGCAACACCTGCACCTTTAAAAATAGCCATGTGATTTCCTCCTAAATGAATCTTTTCCTATATTGTATGATAACATGAGCACATCTGCTCTTCATATGACAGGAATACAACCCACTGTCATAGAAAAACCGACTCTATCCATATAGAGCCGGCATAAAAGTCCTTATTTCGATAGCGCAACATCCTAATACTAGGATGACAGTCATACATCTCTTAAATGCATGCCCAAGAAGTTTCCCGCAGAAAGTCCCCTCTTTCGGCGCTCTCCCCTTTCACCTACCATCCTCTGCATCTGCTGCATCCGGTAGATTACTGATGAATCACGCAACCTCTATCCGGTCATATTTAATTTCTTGTCATAGCTAATATAGCACTCGATGAATACCTTGTCAACAGAACCTTTTATTTTTCTGAAATAATTCGATAAATTTCATCCATTTGCGGTTTTAACGTATCACTTAGCACCGTACCTGTCATAATCAAATCGGTATCTTCTGACTTTGCATGAATAAGCGTCAGCAGCTCCTCTTCTTCTACCAGACCATTTTCCACAATTCCAAGTACCTCGTCTAAAATCAGCATATCACATTCGCCTGTGGTTAAAACCTTTTTGGCATAATTTAAACCATTACGAATATTTTGTACTTCTTCCTGCTGTTCTTCTTCGGAAAGTTCATTGAAATTCTCTTCGGATTTTTCAAAACGGAAAAATTTGATTTCCGGTTCTAATCGTTTGATAAATTCCATTTCCGCATCGGTTTTTCCCTTTAAAAACTGAATGACAAAAACGTCTTTCCCCTCAGATGCTGCACGGATTCCTTTCCCCAGCGCTGCCGATGACTTCCCCCGGCCCTCGCCATGATATACCTGTACGCTTCCTGTTGCCATATTAACCTCCCCTGTCTTGTGACAGTTATCATTTCGTCTTTCGTTTTTTCAAGATTGTACTACGATACCACAACTGGAAGAAAAATGCAAATTTTATTCTAACCGCTCTACCTTACTTACGGAAATCTCATAGGCGACACGCTTTTCGGTTTCCGTTTCACTAAGTTTTTTCACATATTCCCTGCTCTGGATTCTTCCCCAGATTTCTACATGACTTCCCACCTCAAAACCAGAGGCAAATCTTGCATTTCTGCCCCAGCAGATACATGGTATGTAATCAGATTTTCCATAAGAACGGTTGACGGCAATCAATAAATCTGCAATTTCTCTTCCCAAAGGTGTTTTACGATATACCGGTTCTTTACATACAAAACCGTCTAAATATATATGGTTACTTTTTAAATCCTCGGTTTCTTCCTCAATAAATTCCAGCTCTCTTGCAAACACGGAAAGTACCAAGCGATTTTTCTTTTCCTCGTGTCTGTTATAAGAACGAAACTGTCCGATTATGTATATCAGTTGTCCTTCATAATTTTCGCTGGTATCCACAAGACGTTCGGACACCATCACCGGGATAATATCCACAAAATCACTTAAACGGTTGACGGACACATCCACCATGTAAAAACCTTCCCCGTAGACCTCGTGACTGTAACGAAAATCGGATACGATTGTTCCTACGATTGATACCTGATTGTTTTCAAAAATTTTATCTGCCATGAAATTTGTCTCCCTTCCTCTTACCAAAGCTTTGCTTCTGGTGATTGTTCTTTTCATTTATATGCATACGGCATTTTCTTTATTCCATACGCTATGCATAATGTTATAGCATAGGGTTTTTGCGAAAAATATATAGTTTCTGTCGATAGTTTTTTTAAAAATAGCATGTTTTTTCTTCTTATTCTGTCGAAGTCTGTCAGCATTGTCTGAATATGTCAATTCATTGAATCTCATACTTGATTAATACTAAAAATGTGATACAATAAGTAGTCGGTCATTAAAAATTTTTTCATTATAGAAAGAAGGATTAGTATATGAAAACAACCCGAGAGGACATTCGTAATATCGCTATTATTGCCCACGTTGACCACGGTAAAACGACTTTGGTAGACGAACTATTAAAACAAAGTGGTGTATTCCGTGAAAATCAGGAGGTTCAGGAACGTGTTATGGACTCAAATGATATTGAGCGTGAACGAGGTATTACGATTCTTTCCAAAAATACAGCCGTTTTTTATAAGGATACAAAAATTAACATTATCGATACACCGGGACACGCTGACTTCGGTGGTGAGGTTGAACGTGTTTTAAAAATGGTGGATGGTGTTGTATTAGTCGTTGATGCTTTCGAAGGTGTTATGCCACAGACTAAATTCGTTCTGATGAAAGCTCTTGCCATGGATTTGCATGTTATTGTCTGCATCAATAAAATCGACCGTCCGGAAGGTCGGCCGGAAGAGGTTATTGATGAAGTATTGGAATTATTCATGGATTTAGATGCTTCGGATGAACAGCTAGACTGTCCGTTTATTTTTGCTTCTGCTAGAAATGGTTATGCCATGAAGGACTTAAATGAACCGAAAAAAGATATGGCAGACCTTTTTGATACAATTATCGATTATATTCCCGGTCCATCCGGTGACCCGGAGGCTGGCACACAAGTATTAATCAGTACCATTGATTATAACGAATATGTCGGACGTATTGGTGTAGGAAAAGTAGACAATGGTGTGCTGAAGGTTAATCAGGATGCCCTCCTTTTAAATCATCATGAACCGGATAAACAGACAAAGGTGCGTATCAGCAAATTATACGAGTATGACGGTTTAAATAAGGTAGAAGTTACAGAAGCAGGGATTGGTTCCATTGTTGCTATTTCCGGTATTGCGGACTTGCACATCGGAGATACCATCTGTGCTACAGATAACCCACAGGCGATTCCTTTCCAGAAAATTTCTGAACCTACACTGTCTATGAATTTTATTGTCAATGACAGCCCCCTTGCAGGTCAGGAAGGAAAGTATATTACCTCCCGCCATCTGCGTGACAGACTTTTCCGTGAATTAAATACAGATGTCAGCCTTCGTGTAGAAGAAACCGACAGCCCGGACAGCTATAAGGTTTCCGGTCGTGGTGAATTACACCTTTCTGTATTAATTGAAAATATGCGCCGTGAAGGCTATGAGTTTGCGGTAAGTAAGGCGGAAGTTTTGTATCATACGGATGAAAATGGCAAAAAGACTGAACCTATGGAATTAGCTTATATTGATGTACCGGATGATTTTACAGGTGCGGTTATTTCTAAGCTAAGTACCCGTAAAGGGAATCTTTTAAATATGAAGAGTATCAGTGGCGGCTATACCCGTTTAGAATTCCGTATTCCTTCCCGTGGTCTGATTGGCTATCGTGGAGAGTTTATGACTGATACAAAGGGAAATGGTATCATCAATACAATTTTTGATGGATATGAAGCGTATTGCGGAGATATCGAATATCGTAAACAGGGTTCACTGATTGCTTTTGAAACCGGTGAATCTGTAACCTACGGTCTTTTCTCTGCGCAGGATCGTGGTACTTTATTTATCGGTGCAGGTGAAAAGGTATATGCCGGAATGGTTATCGGTTCTTGTTCAAGAGCAGAGGATATTGAATTAAATGTTTGTAAGAAAAAGCATTTGACAAATACCCGTTCTTCTTCTGCGGATGAGGCACTGACCTTAGTTCCACCTCGTATCTTAAGTCTCGAACAGGCACTAGACTTTATTGATGTGGATGAACTTTTAGAGGTTACACCGGAAAGTCTTCGAATCCGAAAGAGAATTTTAGATCCTACTATGCGTAAGAGAGCGAATATTAAAAAATAATTTGTAACTATTCAGTACCTTCATAGTTACAATGCCAAAATCCATGAAAGTTTGCTATGCAAAGGGATTTTGGCACACCTGAATCACTTTCTTACGGTCAAAACAGCAAGTGTTTTGACCTGTACTGAACAGTTACAGTAATTTTCCTAATGATAAAAAAGATAGTTTCCAAACGAACTTGCTATTTGGAAACTATCTCTTTTTTTTATCCTTTATACAAATAATTTTATAATGATGTATTTTCCATATGTATAATAGATGTATTTATAACTGGCATTAGCATCCGTTTCTAAACAATATTTTCTGCGCATTTCATAATACGGAATTTTGTTTACTTTTAAGGATTTCCAATATTTTTTGGTATATATCAAAGTAAGGTTTTTCTTACCGGACTTTGTCTGGGAAAACAGAGATTCTATGGCTTCATCCTTAGTATGCGATACTTCCCCTAAAAGGTTTATAAATTTATCCGAGGTTGCTTTACATTTTGGGTAGGCGGTTTTTTTCCATTTGTGGTCATCATCCATAACATTATCCGGTATCAGAAAATAATAATAGCGTGTCTGTCCCTTCTGCTCCGGAGTAGGGTCATCCCATGTCACATCTATGTGATACCATTTTCCTTTTACCTTTACCATATTCCAGGCGTGATTGATTCCTTTAGCTGTTCCGGTTACTAATTTGCAGGGAATGTTTAAACTGTCCATAAACAACTGAAAGGTTTCCGCATATCCCTGACACACAGCTTTATTTTTCAACAATACGCCCTCCGGTCCATATGAGCCCCATGGAATAACACCTTTTTTGATACCCTTTACATCATAGGCACAATTCATCACAATGTAATCATGTATCGCTAATATTATTTCTTCGGTGCGCATATCTGCTTTTATTTTTTTATTGATGATATGTCTTACTTTTTTTACGACCCTTGCATCATTATAATCAATATCGTATACCAGCACTCTACAGACATATAAATTTTTTCCCGCTCTTGCAGTAATAAAGGCATTTCCCTTAGATTTTGCTGTAATCACACCACTTTTACTGACATTTGCTACGGAATTATTGCTGCTTTTCCATCGAATCTTCCGATGTTTACCGGAAAGTTTTAACGTCTTTGTTTTTCCGGCTTCTAAAGTTATTTCCTTATGATTTAACCCGTCAGCTGCTAAAACAGCTTTTGCCGGAATAAACATTCCGGCAAAAAACAGGAAAAATACAGCTAAGAAAAACATAGCTTTACATTTCATATAGCTTCTTCCTTACTATTCCGGTAATTCTCCATCAAATACAATCGTCGCCGGTCCAGTCATATAAACAAGATTTTCTGTTCTGTCCCATCTTATTTTCAAGTCACCACCTAAAAGCTGTACCGTTACTTCTTCTTCTGCAAGTCCGTTTAAAATAGCTGCAACCGCCACTGCACAGGCTCCTGTTCCACAGGCTAAGGTTTCTCCGGAACCACGTTCCCAAACACGCATGCGCAAGGTTTTGCGGTCAATTACATTGACAAATTCAGTATTTACCTTATTCGGGAAAATTTTATGATTTTCAAATACTTTGCCAATTGTTGGCAAATCCATTTCACGAACATCTTCCTCTACAAAAGTAACACAATGCGGATTTCCCATGGAAATACAGTTAATTTTGTATTCTCTTCCCGCTACCGTAAAAGGAGTATCAATAACCTCCTTTGTATCGGCAATTACCGGTACTTTTTCTGCAACAAATTCCGGCGCACCCATATTTACTTTTATCTGTACAGCTTTGCCATCTTCTATTGTCAAATCCAGATACTTTATACCGCCTAATGTTTCCACGCTAATGCTTGTCTTATCGGTAAGTCCTTTATCGAAAACATATTTTGCCACACAGCGGATACCATTTCCACACATTTCCCCACGGGAGCCATCGGCATTATACATTTCCATTTCAAAATCTGCCACATCGGAAGGATTTATGATAATCAGTCCGTCGGAACCTATCCCAAAATGTCTGTCACTGACACGAATAGCCATTTCTGATGGATTTGCTATTTTCTCCTCAAACCCATTCACATACACATAATCATTTCCGATTCCATGCATTTTTGTAAATTTCATCACTTTTTCCTCATTTCTTTTCTAGTTTTTTTAGTATAGCAAAAAGTCCTCTATATTGCAATCTCCGGCTATACCTCCAACAAACTTAAAATCATTTGTGCTGTTTCTATTAAACCTGTTCCATTTTCCATACTCCGTTTCTGCAAATAACGGTGTGCCTCTTCTTCTGAAAATTATTTCTGTCCATTAACAGATTTTTCGCTTCTGTCAATAAACCTTTATCTTCTTCACTGCGTATCTTTGGCTGCTTTTTAAGCTTCTTTTTCCTTCTGGATACCATACCCGACATCATTTGCATGGTATCTAGCAGTTCGTGTATCTGTAATGGCATTTTTACACAGACAATATCGTTCTTTTCCCTGCTGTCACAGGCTGCAGCAGATGCTACCAAAAGCATTTCAAACTGTGGCGGAAGATATTCCTGCAGCTCTGTATACATCATATCCACAAAACGATAACCGCTGACGATTATTCCACCGGAGAGATTATGTACATGCTGTAAAACCTGCGCCCCGGTGGTACATACGGCATACACATCATAACCGCTCTGTGTTAAAATCCGCTTTATACTGTTGCCATTCTCTATCTTTTGAAATACAATAATCACATTCATGATTTTACCCAATTAAATTTTATGCAGATATTCTCTTACTTCCCATTCGGTTACCTGTGAACAGTAATTTTCCCATTCTGCTCTTTTCGCTGCTACATATTTTTCACTAATATGTTCTCCTAAAACATCCTTTATATAGCTATCCTGTTTAAATGCTTCAATGGCTCTTCCTAAATTTCCCGGAAGGGATTCTTTTTGGCTTTCCTTTGCAACATCTATACCGGGAACAATCTTATTTTTTATTCCATCAAGACCTGCTGCAAGACACACGGCAAGACACAGATATGGATTTACTGCCGGGTCAGGGCAACGGAATTCTATTCGGGTATCCTCTCCTCTTGCTGCCGGAATCCGAACCAATGGACTGCGTTTTGTCGCTGACCAGTCGATATGCAGTGGTGCTTCAAATCCCGGAATCAAACGTTTATAGGAATTTACCAACGGATTGGTAACCAGCGTCATACCCTTCATATGCTTTAAAATACCACCAATGAAATAATATGCCTCAAGACTTAAGCCTAATTCATCCTCTTTATCCACAAAGATATTTTTTCCATCCTTTGATAGAAACATTTTCATATGCATACCTGAGCCCTGCACACCTTCCTTAGGCTTTGGCATAAAGCTGGCAAACAGACCATGACGTTTTGCAATGGTTTTTACGGCAAGTTTAAAAGTCATTATATTATCTGCTGTGGTGAGTGCTTCATCGTATTTAAAATCTATTTCATGCTGTGCAGGAGCAATTTCATGATGTGATGCTTCGATTTCAAATCCCATATCCTCTAGTGTCAACACCATATCTCTTCTGGCATTTTCCCCTAAATCCGTAGGACCTAAATCAAAATATCCTGCCCGCTCATGCGTAATCGTGGTAGGCAGACCATTTTCATCCCGGTGAAATAAGAAAAATTCACACTCCGGTCCTGCATGAAACTGATAGCCTAATTCTGCCGCCTGCGCAATTACACGTTTTAAAATATAGCGGGAATCTCCCAGAAATGGTGTACCATCCGGACGATAAATATCACAAATAATTCTTGCTACCTTTCCCTGCTGTGGCCGCCATGGGAAAATCACAAAGGTATCTAAATCAGGATAAAGATACATATCCGATTCTTCTAAACGGACAAATCCTTCTATGCACGAACCATCAAACATACATGCATTACTCAATGCTTTTTCTAACTGACTTGAGGTAATGGCTACATTTTTTAATGTACCAAACATATCGGTAAACTGAAGACGAATAAACTCCACATCTTCTTCCTCAACTAAGCGAATAATATCCTCTTTTGTGTATTTACTCATTCCGGCAATTCTCCTTTATCTAAACGTTATTTTGTCTGATTCACAAATTTCAGTACATCCTTATATGCCATACTGCCGCCAAACAAATCCAGAGCACTTCCTATCGTAACGTTTAACTTCCCTTTTCCGGCTTGTTTTAACTGCTCTAAATGTGCAAAGCTGCCCACTCCACCTGCATAAGTTACCGGGATTTTCCCCCAGTTTCCAAGCATTTCCGCAAGTGCTGTTTCTATACCGGAGGCTTTTCCTTCCACATCAACTGCATGAATCAAAAATTCATCCGCATAGCCCATCAAATAATCTAATAAGGCAAAGGATATTTTTTCTTCCGTAAATTTCTGCCAGCGGTCCGTTACAATGTAATAGTCACCATCTTTTTTTCTACAGCTTAAATCTAATACCAGATGCTCTTTCCCTACATTTTGTACAAGACGGTTTAAATTATCATAATTTATCTTTCCATTTGAAAAAACATAGGAGGTTACAATTACATGGCTGGCTCCTTCTGCTAAGAAATCTTCCGCATTTTCGGCATTTATACCACCACCAATCTGCAACCCTTTCGGATATGCATGCAGTGCACTTAAAGCCTGTTGTTTTGTAGCCTCATAATACTCACTGTCTATGGGATTTAACAATATAATATGCCCGCCTTTTATCTCATTTTTTTTATAAAAATCTGCATAAAACGCCCCATCCTGTTCTGAAACAAAATTTTCCTCTGCATGATTTCCTGCATCCTTTAAGCTACTTCCTACGATTTGTTTTACTTTTCCATTGTGAATATCTATACATGGACGAAATTCCATTTCTGTTTCCTCCGTATCTAAACGTCTTCTATGTTATAAAACGACGAAGTCCACCTACGGTTGGAACTTCGTCGTTCGGTTTTAGCATAGCATAAATACTCCGGCTTGAAAAGATAAAATTATATTTTTCGCTTGATAACCTTACTCCATTTACTGTAGTATTTCTTTCCATTTACCGTCTTATATGCTCGCACACGGAAATAATATTTTTTTCCAGCCTTTAGTTTTTTTATCGTGTATTTGTTCTTTTTATTTTTCTTAAGGGTAATTTTCTTTTTATTTTTTGTAAACTTTTTGTTTGTGGCATATTGTATCTGGTATCCGGTGACTTTTTTATTTCGTTTCCACGATAGCTTCACTTTTCGATTACCGATTTTTTTGACCTTAAACTTTGTTGGTTTTTTAGGATTTTGAACTGTCGCTTTTGTATCATCCATAAAATCTTTCAAATGGATATTTGAAAGATTCGGATTTATGTTTGTCGTATTGTTTTGGGTGTCCTGTGTATTATCTGCAACAGAAGTCGGCGGTACGACAATCGGTGGCTGAATACCAATGTCTGTGCTGCCTTCCGGTCTGCCATCTATAATGTCAAAATATATCAATAGAAAATTTAACATATTAACCGTCTCTTTAAACGTTGTTCCCAAGCCTTCTATCATTATCCAGCCTCTCTTTTCTCCCGGATAATTATTGCTGCCATAGGATACACTGTAATCTACACCTTCTGTTAAAATTCTACCCTTATAGCGGACTACCGGCACAGGATGAAGCATTTCTCCCACATAAACCTGTGGTTCAATCGGATCAACCGTACAATTGGTAAGATAATCACTGACATACACCTCTACCGTCTTTTTTAATAATGTGCCATTATCATGTAGACTCACAGTAATTGTTGTTTTTCCGACATCCTTTGCTTCGACATAACATATATTTTTATCTGTCTCCGTAATTGAAACAATTGCATCATCCCCGGTTTCCCATACCACACCGGTAGTATTTGCATATGCTTCATCCGGCAAAATCTTTACATTTATATAATTTGTTTCTCCTACGGTCAGATACAATGTATCCGTATTCATCTCTATACTGTCTGCCGCACACAATATCATGACATGCAGAATAATTTCATGACCACTTTCGTCCGTCCCCTTTAGTATTGCATTACCTCCGGCATAAGTAACCAGTTCACCATTTTTACTAACACTGCAAACATTTTTTTCTTCGTATGTACTTTCCTTAAAATATGTATCCGCACTTACCAGACTCCATGTCACACTTTCTGTCGTATCCTGTGGCATTTGCTGGTATAGGGAATGTAAATAGTATCTATTTTTAAGTGAGCCGTCATCTGTGTAATTGATGGTGATATATTGTTCTGTACTGCCATCGGTGAAGGTAAGGGATGTGGCTGGGACGTTAATGAGGTCAACTGCCATCACCTCCTCACTATCAATATACCCCGTTTTATCTTTCAATCCTAACATAAGGATTTCTTTTAATTCTTCTGTTTTCACTAAATATCTTGTCCCAATAGACATTTCCCAGCATGCCCCATCAATATAGGATGCACTTAAAAAGGATGCTTTGATAATTATATCCATGGGCTGTTTACTTCTGGAAAAAGCAGCAGTCGCAATATAATTTACCGAATTTGGTATAACAACCTTTCTTAATTCTTTACAGCCATAAAAAGCATATGCTTGTATCGTTTTTACACCTGCTGGAACAACATAGCTTTCTCCTTTCTTTGCGGCAGGATAAGCTATCAGTTTGTCTCCATTATATAAAACTCCATCAACCGAATGAAACCCATTTGCTGAATCATTGTCTACATAAATATCCTCTAGTGCATATGCTGTTATAAAAGCCCCAGCCATTACAGAATCTATTGTTTTCGGTAATGTTACACTTTTTAATGTATAGTCATTTAAAAATAATATAGTATGCGGTATACCTCTTACCACATAACCATCAATTTTTTCTGGTATTATTAAATCTACCGCATCTCCCAGATAACTGATTAAATACACTTCTCCATCTTGCAGCTCATATTTCCAATTTCCATCTTCACTGATATATTCCATATCAGCCACCGTCATACTTGATGCCCATGCAGGCGTAGCATAAACAAACATACATATAATCATACATATAATTAAAATAAATCTTTTTTTCATTTTCTGTCCCCTTAATTTTACAAAAGGTGTATCGCCTCACCAAAGACGTTACACCTTTATTAAATATTATTTCTTATATTTCTCTTCTAACATACCAATATCTGAAAAACCACAGGCATTTAATTGAAGTTTTAACACCTCTAATTCTTTGTCACATACACTTTCCTTATCATCACTATATTTTATTGACAACAATAAATTTACCCTATCTATTAATTCCCGAATCATTTCTTCTCTTGTCATTGTTTCACCCTCCATACTTACACCATCCTTTCATATGAGATATTCTTATTATATAAGAACTACAAAGGATATGTAAACCTTTTTTTACTTTATTCTACAATGGGCAAATGCAGCTAAAAATTCACTTGATGACCCATTTATTCCATTTGTGTTCAGAAAATTTTGTGCCTGTACAATTTCTTCATGTGTAAACTTCCACACCTGCTCTGCATGATTCCATGTACCGCTCCCCGGCTTCTTTACAGATTCTACACCAAATGCCTGCTGCACTGGTGTAACGGTTGTATACTCTTCCCCTGTTTTTTCATTTGCAAGTACCTGTGCAAGCTTTGCAGCATATTCTCCGGTTCGCCAGACAGAATCTTCTGCAAGAGTATTTATGTATTTTTCAGAAATAAAACGTATATTTCCTGTCTCATACTTTTCTCCTGTGGCATCTGCTAAATACACAGTCACCTTTTTTGTTGTGGTATTTCCCACAGAATCTATGGCGCAATAGGTTATTGTCATTGCCATTTCCGCCTCTGCACAAGTAAAATCACTTGCCTGATAATCTAAAAGTGTAAATTTTGTTTTCTTTACAACATCTATTCCATTTTTTAGCTTTCCTTCTGGATTTGCTGTACTTTTTAATTCTTCATCCGTCGCTAAAGCCATATTCAAAAGATATTCTTCGGTTATACAGCCACTCTGGGCATCTTCTAAGGTAAAATATAAATCACTGGCTGCGATTTGTGGAAATTCATCCCAGACAGCGTACATATTTATGTAAGGTAAATGCAATTCTTCTGTTGGATTTCCTTTTATGTTTGCTTTATCCTTTTCAAAATTTTCCTTTCCATCAGCAGGTAGCTTTTTTATCAGATGTAATGCGCTATACATCCCATACATTTCTGATGGAAAACCCACAGTCAAACCGCTTCCATTCCGATGTGCAGCAGCTTCTTTTGCATCTAAATAAATCCTGTGTAAATCTAGACTTCCATATTCCATAGAATATATTTTTGCTTCCTTTTGAAAGACTTTCTCCCTATACATACTCCACCCCCGAAATCTACAGGGCACATCTTCCATATAAGGATTTCCACTCTCGTCCGCAGCTTCTCCCGTTGCAATATCAATCGTTGGTTTCTCCACAGTCTTTACAAAATAATCCGCAGTCGTATTCGGCAATAAAGCAACTAAATCTTTATCATTCGGATTAAAGGTATAACTGTCTGTTATACGTTCCACTTTATCCATATAATCGATGCCTTCGGTCTGCTCACTTCCAATATAGGTTACCATAAAACCTGTATCCCACTGTGCATACAAAATGACATCTTCATCACTCGTAAATGTATAAGATTTTTTATCTTCGCTTAAAATGATTTCCTCATCACTTGAAATTTCCGGCGTAAGACTATACCCTTTTAAACGATAAATATCTTTAAACGTGTCGTTGTTTATTACAATTGCTGCAAAGTCAATGGTTATATTCTTTCCCTTTTCTTTCCATATCACAGCAGGTACTTCTACCGGATTTTCTATGATATTTCCTTTTACATCTTTACTTAAAATTTCCACATCTTTTTCGGACAAATTATCTACAAATTGAATAGCATACATATTTTCCCAATTTGCATATACAGTATCATCTGCCGTAAAATACTTATATTTTCCTGCCTGTGCAATGTTTGCAATTAAAGAACCATCTGCTTTTATCATCTGATGCCCATTTCCGTTCTTCTTCGTATAATAGCCTAAAAACTTCTGTTTTCGTGTATGGTTAAGCAGCGTTTTATCCTCTACGGATTTTTCAGGCAATTGTATTTTATTCTCCTGAAACTGTTTTTTCGTATCTGCACTGCTGTAATATCCGGTATCATATTTCTGATATACAGCTATCGTTCCCTCTTTATTTTTGTCCGCACCCTGATTATCTAATGTAATTGTATATACTGCTTTTTCCCATTTCGCATACAGTGTTACATTGTCTGAAACAGTCATTGTACTACCTGCCTGAAAAATTTCTCCTGTTCCGTCTTTATGCAGAGTCCAACCACGCAGCGTATGCCCTGTTAATAGAGGCTGTACACTGCTGATTTTATATTCTGCTCCTGCAAAAACAGTTTCCGCCGCCGGCATATTCTGCGCACCTTTCATATCCGACACATATGTCACTGTATACTGCTTTCTTGGAATATCGATTTTTATATCATTTGCCATTTCAGAGGTATATGCACCCATACTTTTGTCTATAAAATATGTCGTATCATAGTAAAAAGCCGGTACTGCTGCGCCATACGGATAATACCCATTCACATAATCCGTATAACCTGCCGGATATGTTCCATCTGCATTTTGATAGCGATAGGCTATGTGCTGATAATATTCAAAATCTTTCTGCCATGTCTGCCCATTGATATCCGTTCCTTTTCCGCAAAATACATCTATTTTATTACACTGATGATAACGGACTCCATTTACAATCCCATTGTTTATACCCATTATCCATTGCGCACCATAGCTATGGGCAAGCTGCGAAGCAACAATTTCATCGCTTTTCTTTACATCCAAAACAGCGAAACACTCACTGCAGGTTAAATCTTTATATTTTTTTTGTATTCCCGGAGCTGAACAGGTAGCTAATACATATTCACCATTACTCCAGCGTTCAGGTTCTACCAAATATCCAACCGAAAATTCCAGCGTAAATACCTGATGATTCTTTTTTGTATTTCTTGCCTTTACATCCCCTTCACCTATCATCAAATGCACATTTGTTGTCTTTGTAGAAGCACAGTCATTTGAACCTGTACTAAGACTCTTCTTTGTATAATCTGTTATTGTAGCATATGTCGTTCCTGTAGCTTTATCTTTTACTGCCTCTGCATCCGCTTTATAAAATCCTCCCGGTGCTAAATAGGTTTTGCTCCCAGGAATGAGTGCAGACTGCTTACTTACCTTTGCATGTGTTGGTTTTGTCACTGCAATTCCTTTCACAAAAACAGAATAATGAAAGGGCGTTGTTCCTGTATTATGTCCGTTATCATCACCACCTAAAAATCTGCCGTAAATTTCCATACCACTAAAATCAAAGGCTCCTGCATTTGTAGCAGAAATGGTTGTCGTATACTTATCCGCAGGCTGTCCACCACTTTGTTTTAATCTGACAGTGGCTTTTGTCCCATCTGCTGATGTGTTCACATAGCAGTAATCCTCTGAAAAACTTGGTGCCCAACATGGCTGATTAGCTCCATACTGTCCAAACTTATTACTGTCTGTCCAGTTTCCATTTGTATCTTTCACTGCCTGTATGGTATATTCATCAAAAAATTTGCTATACAGATATTCCTTCAATGTTCCATGAAAACGGTCTGTTTCTTTTAATTTTGGATCATATACCACCGCTGTATGCGTATGATTATACAAAATATCTTCCCTGCCAAGCAGCTCTGTTTTCTCCGTTTCTGACAAGTTATCTAAAAACCGTTTCTGATATATTTCCTCTGTCTGGCTTATCAGTTCATTTAATGCCTCTACAGACATGTTTTTCCAATCACAGGTTAAAAGCTCCGGTAAATTTACATCTGTTTTATCTTCAATTTTTCCTTCGATACTCTCTAAACTTAACAGACCTGCACCAAAATATGTATCTTTGCCCGGTTCTCCAAGGTCTTCTGCCCTTTTTTCTAATTCTGCCAACAAATCAGCATACGAAATCCCGGCATTTGCTGTTTTTATAGATGCCATTACAGCAGATGTAATGGCCGCAGATACAGATGTTCCTGAAACAGTAACTACACTGTTATTCATTCCCCTTATATCTAAAGAACCGTTTGCTGAAAAGTCCACACTTGTGCCATGATTAGAATAGCTATCTAATGTCTTATCTGCATTAACCGCAGAAACTACAATGGCATTTTCTACGTTTGCCGGAACATAATTTTGCGTATCTTCATTATTATTTCCGGCAGCGACCACCACTGCGATTCCTTTACCAGTCGCTTCATCAATAGCTTTTTTTACAATGCCATCATCTGTAGGCTTATAGGCACTCATACTGATATTAATAATATCTGCTCCGTTCTCTATCGCATAGCAAAGCGCAAGATACAGCTTTAAAGAGGAGGAACGTCCATTTGCATCCGCCACCTTTATCGGCATGATTTTTACAGACTCTTTTGTATTGTCCAAAATAATATTTGCCATTGCCGTTCCATGTCCGTTTGCATCCTGTATCGTATCCGAACCTGTAAAATCCACACCGGATAAGATTCTGTTTTCACCACATCCAGCAGTATCATAGCCACTATCAATGACTGCCACTGTCACATCCGACTTTATCTGTGTATCGACATTTCCGCTTACTTCCCTTTCTTTTGCTGTCAACTTTGGTATAACATTCTCTTCTGCCACAGATATCATCACATCCGGTTCTACTGTCAGATAGGGAATTGTCTGTAAATACTCATAAGCTGCCTTTGTGGCTTCTTCTGTTTCATAGAACAAAACAAACATCTGCGCATATCCCTGAATAACATGTATTGCCCCCTTTGTATCAAATCCCTCTGCACTTTGTACAATGAGACATTTATTCTGCCAGAGATTCTTTTCATCTGTTTTTAAGCCCTTTGCTTTCTCCAGAGTATCTGATGTCAGATTTTCCACTGCAGAAGTAAAAGAAGATAAATCCGTCACTTCCATTACCTGTGTTTTTTGTTCCACAGGAATTTCTATCAAATCAGTTTTTCTCTCTCTTTTTTTCTCATTAACATTCTCATCATGCTCAAGTTTTTTCCTGTTTTCCTGTTTAATTACTTCCCTTTTGGGCTCCTCCGCAGCTACTCTGCACATGGGTATGGATGTAAAAACCAACATACAAACCATAAGCATTGCCAATATTTTATATGTCCACTTCATTTCTATCCCTCCTACATTTTTTACTTTATGGAGAAAATACCGCAAGCATTTTTGTATCCGCTGTCACTGCATATGCTTCTCCCGATGCTGCAATTACCTGTCTGCTCCCATTTTCTCCGCTCACAGATACACTTTCTGCCTTTCCTGTGGCATCGCCTTCAACAAACCGCCAATGCGAAAATGTTTTCCCCTCTTTCTCCGGCGGCAATGGAATTGTACAAAAGGTATCTTTTAGAACGGTATACTCTTTATACAATTCATCATCCCCAAGATAAAAACTCACCGTTTTATATTCTTTTTCGATTTCCTGCGGTTTATCTAAAATAACCGTCCGCACCTTAGATACCGTACCATCTTTTCCATTGGGATGTTTAAAATTTTCTACAATTTCCACGGACAAGATTCCCATTTCTTCATCTGCTTCCAGTACAGAAACCGTCACATCTGAAGTACTATTTAATTGTCTAAGAAGTAATTGTAAAAAATCTGCCACAAATTCATTCGAATTACTAACCCCATAGCTCTTCTCTTTTAATACATCCTCCATGGCTGTATCTACGGCTTCTGCTAATGTATGGTCTGCTTCTGTCTGACGCAAATTTCTGCCATAAATCGTCATTACAATCATGAAAATACATGTAAGCATAAACGTACATATCATGCCATATACTATCTGCTTCATTTTGCCTCCCACTGCGCATATGCTGCGCCATAATTTCAAAAATATCCTTCTACCTGCATCTTACCGGAATCGAAAATACCTGTTCTGTTACACCGCAGTCTGCGTCCACGGCTTTGACCCAGCATCGATATATCCCCTGTTTTTCAAAACAGATTTTCCCATCTGCTTTGACTACTTCACTGCCGACAGAATCTTCAATTTTAAAAACCTCTGTTTCTAACAGGTTTCCCTCTGCATCTTCTGCCGTAAATAAAGCATCTTCTTCGAATACATTTTTTGTATACACCGGGATATTTTTATAAGTAATCACCGGCCGTTTCTTCTCCATAATCTGTATGATTTTTTTGCTGTCAGCATATTCTGAAAAATCTTTCTCCTCTATTTTTGCCCCCTGTCCTAAAACGGCAATTATACCCTTATTTCCCTTCCAGCTAAGATTTCCAAATATCAGCAAAAATAACAGCACACCTATCAAAACCGCAATAACCGTTCCACCATATTCTCGAAAAACTTCCCGCATTTTTCTCCTTTCCTCTGCAGCATCAGCATGCCATTTCCCCTAACAACGTCAACAGCTCTGCTAGTTTTCCACCAGAAAAACAAAAACCAGACACTATACCAATTACGGTCAAACCACCGATAATTCCCAGCAAGCTTCCACCATATTCCTGCATAAGTTCGTCCATTTTTACCTCCCTTTACATCCTAAAACGCAGACATTAACTGCAATACTTTTCCCAACCCGGTAAGTATCATTACCCCTGCTAACATATATACAATTGCTGCTCCATATTCTTCTATCACTGTCTTCATTTTTTCACTCCTATCTGGCGTATCCTCGTACCTGATGCTCCAAAAAAGTTTCTAAAAATACCATTCTGTATGGATAAGTAAGTATTATCTCTGCCATTACCACATCCCTTGTATCACTGGCATTTGCAGATGCATAAATTGTAGATGCTCCACCTTCAGTAAATGTGCGAATTTCCAGTTTATAACCATTTTCTACCGCCTGTTCTATACATGCATTGATGACCTGCGGGCTGTAATTACTGTTTTCTAATTCTGTCACAATATCGGCTTTATAATCTAAAGCTGCTGTCACATCTAACTGTGCAGAAATAATTCCCACACCGGTTAATAGTAAAAGCACCAGAAAGAATACTCCCATAAATGTCTTAAAAACCTGGCTCATTTTTCCTCCTTAAATGTGCATACTTGCAAAAAAAGCAAATAAAATCAACGTCATATCCACCACCATTTTACATGCACCAATCAATGCCGGAAGCAAAAACAACACATACATTTTTGCCATTTTATCCTGATTAGACAATATCTCTGACTGGCTCATCCACTCAGCATTTCTTTCCAAAATATCCTCTAACTGAATCATAGCATCGGAGCCGCTGCCATCAGAAATGGAATACAACATACCCATAGCAGAGGAAATTTCCGGTATTTCAAAATCCTTTAAAAACTCTGAATAAGGGATATTAGACTCCGGTGCACGTTCTAATTTCTGCACCAAAAAATTCAATTCCGGTTTTAAAATATCCGGTGCATACAGAATACTTTTCTGGATAGAATTTGATACATTTTCTGTCTGTAAAAGTAAAGATACCTCCATCAGCCAGTCGGGAAATGCTTTGCGAATTTCTCGAATAACTGCTTTTCTTGCCAGACTATAATCGATTTTGTGTTGAAAAAGTAAAAGGATAATCAGAGGACAACAAAGAAAAACAAGCATCCAGCACCTGCCTATCGCCAGCAGAACCAATACGAGCATCGCCAATGCTGCCCATACTGCACTTTTCTTTCCGGCCGCCATAAAATCGTAATGCAGAACCTTCTCATACTTAGACAGCATGGCAGATGAATTGCGATATGCCTTTTCTGTCAGCCAGTCCTTTGCAAAATACTTTTCCGTGTACAGACAGATACCCATACTAAAAAGCAGCATACACAACGTACTAAACTGGTAGATAAACTGTCCGGTAATATTTACCGTCTGCAAGGCTCCCTGACATAGTACAGGTGTCATCAGACAAAGCAGACAGGATAAAGCTACCGCCATAACAATGTTTCTCTTCTGTGCCGCACACCGTTTCTGGTATGCATGGGTTTCTTTTTCCCATAAATTTCTGTCTGCTAAAAGGATTTTTACCGATTCTTCAAAATTTCCTCCCAAACGCTCCACATTTAACATCAGCCGATGCGCATGTAAAATTCTTTGTGCAGGATATGACCGTTCAATAATCCCCAATGCTTTTTCCAAAATCAAATCTTCACCATAAGTATCCTGCACATAATCCACAGCTTCACCTATACACCGTTTCATATCTCCATCCGCAAACAGCTTTTCCACATCCTTTAACGCCGTAAGGATTTTGGGATTTTTGCGAAAGGAATACAACATCTGTTCCATGTACATATTTGCCTCTGCAAATCGCTTCTGCTCTTCTCCTGCCCGTTTTCTCACCCGTATCCAAAAAGGAATTACCACTGCTTCCCCACAGAGCAATAATAGGATATAAGGCAGCCTTAACCTATACAAATATCCTAATAACAGGCTAAAGAGTATCACTGCAAAAACGGTATACAAAATACTGCTTATATTTTTCTTTTGCATAGCTCCTCCTTACGTTTTCCCTTTATAAGCATATTTTCCACTACACCACACTCAAATGGCTCTTTGATACCCTCCCGTTTAAAACGTTCCATAATCTCCTCCGGCAATGCTCCCGGACAAAGTTTTCCACCCTTTGCCGCTAAAACAATCCGGTTATCCTCATTTTTCCGATAAAAAAAACATATCTGGTCGATATAACGGCGGACTTTTCCATCTGTTGGATTTTCCTTTTTGCGCAGCAGAATACCCACATCCACATAGGAATAAATGTCGTTCACTAAACGCTCCGCATCCATACGATTTTCCATCATATTTAATAACCTGTCGGGAATCTTCTGCACATCATCGGTATGTATGGTGGTAAAGCCTTTTATCCCGGTAGACCAACATTCAATCAGGGATTTTGCCTCCTTTGAACGTACCTCTGAGAGCATCATCCAGTTCGGATTTAAACGCAGGCAAGTCTTAATGGCCTTCGAATAATCTAATCTTGCATTTATCTTAAGCTCCACACAATCCTTGCCGGGATTTATCTGCCTGTAATGCCATTCCGGGTTATCTTCAATGGTAATCACCTTTTCATTTGCAGGAATAAACTGTGAAAAAAATTTCGCACATTCTGTCTTTCCTGCCGCTGGTTCACCACAAAAAACAAAGTTCATTTTTGCCAAAACGCAGTTCACTAAAAGCTTTAACATTTCTGCTGAGCAATACGCATTTTCCACCGCTTCTGCCGGAGAAAAACGCACTGCAGGAAGGGATTTTCGAATAGAAAAAGACCTGCCTGACACTGCTACAGATTCATGTACAATCGTAATACGAAGTGTATCTGTTTCTGCCTCTAAAACATTCTCCATCTGGTTAAATCCACAGCTTACTTCATTGGCAATCCTCCCTGCAAACTGCTCTAAAAAAGAAGTCGTAATACGTTCTTTTGCAGTATCAATTTTGCATCTTCTGTTATCTGTAGTAACTACCCATAAATCTTCTCCATTAAAGTCAATATCCGTAATTGCAGGATTTGCAATATAGGGATATAGCGGTCCAAATGCCTCTGCACTTACCCGTATTCCAATCTGTTCCAAACACATCCCTCCTTACGGTGTAGCTGAAAAACCGGCTGCTGTATTTGCCTTTTCATAGAATCCGTTAATCAACTCTGAAAATGCCTTATACACAATACTGGTATTGTCATTTCCAATTACCAATACCAAAATGCCAATTACCGCAATAATTGCCATAACGGTAATAATTGTTGAACCATACTGTTTAAAAATTTCTTCCATAGCTTGTATTCTCCTTTAATTTTTCTATTTGTTATTTCCTGCATAAGTTAAAATTGCCCGCATAACATCCCATAAATTTTTCTTAAACAGCTCATCTTCAAAGCTGTCTTTTTTCTGCATCAAATACGATGACAAACGATGATTCTCATATGCCTGTCCAAACCGCAGATTATAGGGAATTGCACACACTCTGCCCATATCAATTCTATAGTTTTTTGCAAATGCTATAAGCGCATTTGTATCATTGTGAAAATATTTTCCGAAAAGGAAAATGACGTTCTTTTGAACCAATGAGTTACTAAAAAAGAGGGTTTCAAAGCTCCGGTCAGAATCCGGAAGATTCACCACAACAAGATCTACATCCGCTAAAGAATTCCATATTTCATCCTTTTTATGGCTGTAATCCTGAAATATAATGGACGTATTATCACCAAAAGTTTGCGGATAATTTTCCATCGCTATCTTCTGACAACATCGAAAAAACTCTGCAACAACTGCCATATTTGCACTCGTTCCAACCTGCGATGCTGTACCATAAAACGCAATTTTCAATATTCTACCTTTCCTATTCAACTAAGTAAGGGGATTTATTTTTGATAAAAAGATTTAAAAGACATTTTTAACATACACCATATTTTTGATTTTGTAAAGAGTTTTTTTATAAAATCTCCGGCAAAATTTATACCAGAGATTTTATGTATAATAACATTTCTTTTCCATCACGAACAACATTTTTTACAAAGGAAAATCCTAGTTTTTTGAGTAAATTTATAGATGCCTGATTGCCTTTCCAGACAAAACAATGCAGCTTTTCATAGCCTAAATCTGCGCCTTTTGCATACGCAATAACCGCATCACAGACCTCTGTTGCATAACCATTTTTCTGGTAGGATACTCCTATGGCATACCCCATTTCTAAAATCATTTCTCCTTCAAATTCTAAATGATTTAAGCCTGCACGACCAATTAATTTATCCGTTTTTTTCTGCATGACCAGCCACATACCATACCCATAAAACCGATACATATTTGCAATATACGCCCTTGTATATTCTAATTCTTCTTCCCATTCAAATAAGGGCTCCATATAATCAGTCATCCCTTTTCCGGCATAAAGTTCAAATAATTCTGGCAAATCTTCTTCCGTCATTTCTCGCAAATAACAGCGTCCGGTGTCAATTACCCGCCATGGAATATGATGTTTACGCTGATAAATTCGCTCTAAAAACCAATAATCAACTTCCCCAAAACCCTCCACTAAAATATCTGCTGCAAAGAGTGACTGTCCTTTTAATTTCGGATTGACATAGCCAATGCTTGCCACCGGAAGATTTTCAATTTCCTTTAATGTGGCATCGGTAGCTGCTATCAAAAGCATATCTTCCGGATATATTTTCTGCTTTCGCATTTCATTCCATGGTATGCTGCCGGTATATTCTAATATTTTTACAGCATATTTTTCTACCTCAAGAAATAGCTGTAAAAAATCCTCCGGTATAGCCTCTTCATATAATTCATCTTTTTTTATTAATATGTATTTAAACTCCATGATTTTATCCTTTACCTTGTTTATTTTATTATAATTACCATGAATCTCCTATGCAACTACTTTGTTTTTCCAAAAGAATATGCTACAATATTGTGCAAGCGTAATTACGCAAAGTATATTTTTCAGGAGGTCTATTATGGCACAGAATCCAATCGTAACATTTGAAATGGAAAACGGCGATATTGTAAAAGCAGAGCTCTATCCGGAAATCGCCCCAAACACCGTAAACAATTTTATCAGCTTAGTAAGTAAAGGTTTTTATGACGGATTAATTTTCCATCGTGTAATCAAAGGCTTTATGATTCAGGGTGGTGACCCGGAAGGAAGTGGTATGGGTGGTCCCGGATACGGTATCAAAGGTGAATTTGCCCAGAATGGTTTTGCAAACGATTTAAAACACTCCGCAGGTGTATTATCCATGGCACGTTCCATGATGCCAAATTCCGCCGGAAGCCAGTTCTTTATCATGCATAAGGATGCTCCTCATTTAGATGGTGCATATGCAGCATTTGGTAAGGTTACAGAAGGTATGGAGAATGTAAATAAAATTGCGGAAACAGCAACCGACTACAGTGACCGTCCTATGGAAGAACAGAAAATGAAAAAAGTCACCGTTGAAACCTTCGGTGAAACTTATCCGGAACCGGAAAAATGCTAATATAAAAAATACACAGACTGCATGTTTTTGCAATCTGTGTATTTTTTTACTGCAATTCTTCTACTGCCTTAGCAAGATACGGATTCTCTACCTCGTAGAATTTACCTGCATCTGCTGCCGCTGCAAATTCCGGTTCGATTGGCAGCTTACCAAGAACAGGAATGTTCAATTCTGCTGCAACTTCATCCACATGGCTTTCACCAAAGATTTTCATTTCCTTACCACAATCCGGGCATTTGATGTAGCTGAAATTCTCTACCAGTCCAAGAACCGGAATATCCATCATCTGTGCCATATTGTAAGCTTTTTTTACAATCATCTGTACAAGCTCCTGTGGAGATGTTACCACAACGATTCCATCTACCGGAAGAGACTGGAATACAGTAAGCGGTACATCACCTGTTCCCGGAGGCATATCCACAAACATATAATCTAAGTCACCCCAGATAACATCTGTCCAGAACTGTTTTACTGCTCCACCGATAACCGGACCTCTCCAGATAACCGGGTCTTCTTCGTTGTCCATTAAAAGATTGATGGACATAATTTTTGTACCATCTTCTGCTTCTACCGCATATAAACCATCGTCTGTTCCATATGCCGGTCCGTGTACACCAAACATCTTTGGAATGGAAGGACCTGTGATATCTGCATCTAAAATACCTACCGCATAACCTGCTTTACGCATAGCCGCTGCTAAGGAAGCGGTCACAAAAGACTTTCCTACTCCGCCTTTTCCGCTGACTACGCCGATAACTTTTTTTACGGAAGATAATGGGTTAATTGGCTCTTTATCAATTCCTGAACCTGTTGATTTTCCTTTGCTTGGACATCCTTCACAGCTCTCTCTTGAACAGGAGGATGCACTGCTGCATGAACTATTTTCTGGCATTTTTCTTACTCCTTTGCTCTACAAGTATTCATAATATGACCATTATAGTACTTTTTTTCTCAAAAAGCTACTCTCATTTTAACGTACTGCTATTATTTAACACAGGAACACTATAAATAAATAAAACATCCGCATTTGCAAAATCCACATATTCTGCCAAAACACTGCTGTGAATATAACGTATATCTATTAACGTAGTTTTCGCATAATTTTCTGCTAATAAGGGTGCTATGCTGCTGCCAAAAGAATCCCTGAACACAATCAAATTTTTATCGGTATCCGCCTGTGGATTTTCTATGGTTAAAAGAGACAGCGAACCGCCTAAAAACATTGCATAGGGATCATCCCCTGTTACTTTTTCTAAATCATATACCGGAATTTCACGGTTGTTCTGATAATCATATACACGGTAATTCTCAATGCATTTATTGGTAAGATACGCCATTTTATCCGGCTTTACGGGCAATGCTGCCTGCCCATAATACACACCATAAAATTCCCCTGCTTCTTTTTCCTGATACGCTTTTTCGACCATTTTTTCATCCGCCAAAGTCATACTATTCAGCAGTTTATCCGCTACAGGCACTAAATTTTCCTGTTTCCAGTGAATGTCCGTACTGTAATAATCTTCACCGGAAAGCAGTGGAAAAACATCAATATACTGCATATTTGGATTTTTTTCCTGTAATATCGCCGCCAGTTCTTTATAATCTAAGGCTAAGTATCCATTTTTCTCTGCAAAAAAATAATTTTTATCCGGTATAACAGATAAATATATCTGGTTGGCATTTGCCGCAAGATATTTTTGGCTGATGTTCTGAAATACCTTTGTGGCATAATCTAAGGATTGTTTATTTAGGGGATATTCCATAGAATTAATATGACCTTGGGCTAAATATAAGCCATTATTGTCACTTTTTAAGTTAAGTGCAGCTTTTATGCCTCTTAGCATATCTCTGCCGGGAAACTGATCCAGCGCATAGTTGTCAAACTCTTTCATATATTTTCCGTTATATATGTTTTCTGTTGTTAATTCCGGCAGTTGTTTTAACCTTCGCCGCTCGGTCGGGGAATACTCTGTATCCGGTTTCAGCCAGATGCACAGACAGGATACATAAAACAGAATGGCAATGCTTAAGATTTTTACTTTACTATTTTTCATTTCACCCTTTCCCTTTCTATAATCTTCACCTTTTTGACAGTTTCAAAACTTCATGCTACCATATAAAAATCAAATCCACAAAGGAGGCACTATGAAAAATTCCATCGATTTAACCCATGCAAAAAAACAATTTGAAAACTATCTTTCTGACTACGATATAGAAGACCCGAAAATCCATTTAAAGGTCACACATACCTACCGCGTCATGGAGGTCTGCCGTACTTTAGCCACTGCACTTTCTTTCGATGAAGAAGGCATAAATCTTGCCACCCTTATCGGACTTTTACACGATATTGGCAGGTTTGAGCAGCTTCGCCTGACAAACAGCTTTGATGACTCCATTATTCCCCATGCAAAATGCAGTTTGGATGTATTATTTACGCAGGGATATATTCATAAATTTGTGGAAAATCCCATGTATGATGACATCATTTATGAAAGCATCAAAAATCACGGCTTATTCCAGATTGACAGCTCCTTAGAGGGTGACTGTCTGCTTTATGCAAAACTGATTCGGGATGCCGATAAACTAGACAACTTCCATACAAAGCTCATTGAAGAAATCGACACCATGCTAGACGTAGATATGGATAACCTTGCCAAAGAAACTATTTCCGATTATGCTTATGAAACCTTCCTTGCCCATAAACCTTTAGAAAATTCTAAGCGCAAAACCCATTTAGACATGTGGCTTTCTTATATCGCTTATATCTATGATTTGAATTTTCAGGCAAGTTTTTGCTATACCAAAGAGCACGATTATGCGAATCGTCTGTTTGCCCGGATACCATATAAGCACCCGGATACCATAAGCAAAATAAAGACTTTACAAAACTGTATGAATAGCTTTATTTTGCTTAAAACCGAAAATACAAAAACGGATTAAAGGAACCATCCACAAGGTATGCTGTAACCAAAAGCAGCAAACACACCATAGTTATCCATTCCAAATGCTTTGCTTTCGGGAATTTTCGGACAATTTTAACCGGCAAAGCGACAGCTCCTAAAATTCCCAGTATAAGCAGGCTGCCATAGCTTTTCAAATAATATGCACACTCTGCTGTCATAAACGATTGCCTGGTGTCTAAAAACATAGCATACAGATAGCTGCCTAACGTTCTTATATTTTCTGCATCAAAAATCACAAAGCTGACAATGACTATCACAATCACATAGATATGACGGCAGGCATTTGCAATTCCTGCTTTGCATAACGGAACTTTGGCTGCTAACTTTTGCAGCAGCAATTTTTCCAGCAACAAAATACCTGCAAAAAACAATCCCCACAATACGAAATTTATACTTGCACCATGCCACATGCCCGTTAAACACCAGACAATACAGATATTTCGCACCAGCTTTCCTTTCCCTTCCCTGCTGCCGCCTAAGGGAATATATACATAATCTTTAAACCATCTGCCTAAAGACATATGCCATCTGCGCCAAAATTCCGTAATGCTCTTACTCACATAGGGATAATCAAAGTTTTCCGGAAAATGGAAGCCTATTATCCGCCCAAGACCAATTGCCATATCGCTATAGCCGCTAAAATCATAGTAATAATGCAAAATCAGTGCCACACCATAGACCCAGTAAAAAAGAAATCCCTTTTCTTCAGATGCTTTAAAAACAGCGCATAACTCTCCAAACTGATTGGCTAGCAGCACTTTTTTGGCAAGACCTAAGACAAACCGCCAAATCCCATACCAAACATTTTCTGCGTTTATTTTAGGACTTTCCAGACACTTTTCAATGTCCGTATACCGCACAATCGGACCTGCCACAAGCTGTGGAAACATCGCTATATATACAGACAAACGCAAAAGACTTTTCTGAGCACTTATTCTGCCATAATAAATATCCAAAAGATAGCTGATAATTTGAAAAGTATAAAAACTAATTCCTAAGGGCAACGCTACATCTGCATATTTAAAATAGCAAAGCAGCAGCAGAAAAAATCCCACTGCTGCCATCGTCAATCCTTTATTCTGTGTTTTTCCTATCCATCTGCCCATGCCATAGGCAATGCCTATGGATAAGAGCATAACACTGATATATTTTAGCTCACCCCAGCCATAAAACAACAGACTAAACAGCAGAAGAACTATATTCCGCCATCTTTGGGGTGTCAAAAAATACACCAGTAAAAATACAGGCAAAAAATAATAGAGAAATGTAATACTTGAAAATACCAAGGCTTACACACCAGCCTTTCCTCAATTTCGCACACGCACCACATACATACGCAAATCTAAAAATTCAGACTCTCTTCCACAACAACCGAAGAATTCCCATAACAATCTGTCACTTTTGTTTTAAATGTTTCAACAATTTCTGCATTTCCAAAAAAAGATACTATATAGGTATCTTCCACCACCATAATCACCAATGTATCCGGAAATCCGCACATCCACTGGCGGTTTTGAATGTTTTCCTTTAATGCATCCGTTACTGTCGTTACTTGTCCTGCATCTTTTACATGATATGCACCACCCGTAAAGGTATTTGCATTCATCATATGCATCATGGATGCTGCTTCATCAATGGCTTCCGCCTGTGTTGCCGGAAATCCTAAAGTTGCATCTAATTCTTCCACATTTGTCACATCAAAATTTCCCGGTACATCCATGACGATATTGGCAGAATCCCCTCCGCCAATTGGAAACTTCTCATCCTCTCCATAAGTATTCCATACGGTTTCTAAAATCTCAATGGCACTTGTATCCACAACACTTACTTCTGCCGGATTCTTCGCAGAATCCTTTCCGCAGCCGCCAAATACTGCCAGTGCCAAACATAATACCATCAGTAAACCCGCTTTTTTCATCTTCATCATGCAATCTCCTTTTTCACACAAAAATCCAGTTATTATATTATACCACAGCCTGTTCTATCTATACAACAACCGCCAAAAATCGGGGAAACAAAAAAAGAAGTCTTAGACTCCTTTTACACGTTACAGCTTACCGCTGTCACACTTTTTACCCCTGCCTTGTTTGTATAACCACATGCCTGTAATCCGCTCTGGATAATCTGACACCATTTCTGTTCGGATAATTTTAACACCGTATTATCTTTAAACTGAATCGTACAAGCCGCCTTCTTTTTTTCAATATCCTCCTCACAGGAAATTTTGTACATATTTCTACGATTCAGTGCACCGATTTCCTCAAGGGTATTTATCATACGGTATACCGTGGCAGCACCAATCTTATTATCTATCCCCGATGCCCGGTAATAAATCTCCTTACAGCTAGAACACTCCTCCTCTAAAATAATGTCCAAAAGTATCAGCCTTTGCCTTGTAATTCTGCATCCACGCTCTTTTAATTTCTGTATAATATACTCTCTCTCCATAATTCTTTACCTCTTATTTGTCCGTCTTAGCTATCTGCAATTAGTCACAACTAACTGTTTGGTAAAAAAAATACAACATCTGCTTTGTTGTATTTTTCATTATCTATAAGTTAGTATAGACTAACTTCCATTATCTGTCAAGAAGCTTCCGTAAAAACCGTTGCAAATATCTTTCTTATACGCTCCTCATAGGTATGCAGTTCCTTCACTTTTTTCCAGCCGTTTTCCGCTATCCGGCTGCGTTCATCCTCATGTTTTAAATAGTATTCCACCAATTCTGTCATTTCCTGCAGACTTTCAAAACAGACTAAGTCCTCTTTATGTTTAAAATATCGGGGAATCTCTGCCTGAAAATTGGTAAGCAAAAAGCCTTTACTGCCAAGCACATCCCAAATACGCAGGGGCAGACCACTTTTTATGTTTGGTATGGTAATATTTAAATTGATTTTTGATGCCCGAAACACCTTGGGCATTCCACTCCAATAATCTATAGACCCCCTATTTTCTACCCGCAGCAAATGGCTGGCATCACTGTTGCTGTACATTGTCACCGAATATTTTTTGGACAATTCTACCAATGCACGATGTCTTTGTTCTGCGGCTGTCTTAAAACCTAATACAGTAGTTGCAAATATCAGCCCCAAATCGGAAAACGAACCTTTGGATTTTTCCAGTTGAAAATGCTGCTGTAACTGCTCAAGCACATCCACATTTAACATTTCCTCTAAAATATTTCCGCCACTGATACACTGCTGCGCCCATATTGCAGCATCAAAATAGCCCCGCAGATATTCCGGTAACTTTTTCCGCAAGGAATCATAACTATTTTTTTCATATAAGCTGCCTACAAAGGCAATTTCATGGGCATATGCAGACAGAGCCCCCCTTGACAGTAAATAATCAATCCTTTCTGTATTGACTGCCAGAGGCAAATACCAGATATGCTCTACCCCCATCCCCTTAAACTCCTGATAATTCATCCAGTCAAAAATAAAGAAATAGTTTTTCGGGGAAAATACATTTTCGTGATACATACTAATTAAAGGACTATCACAAGTCCAAATTACATAAGGAATATCTGCTTTTTCACAAACCTTTGTAAGCATGGCAAAATAATTCATAGAAAATACAAAATCGCATTTTTCCTGCATAATCTGATTGAAGACCCGGCTTTCTACCACCGGATCTTCATCATAACTTACAGGCTTATCTTCCATAATTACCAGTGTATGTCCCAGTCTTTCAAAGGTTTCACACACATCAGCGTAGGTATACGCTTTCCACTTATATACTAAAATCTTCATGATTTCCGAACCTCTGCTTTACTGTGAACTAAGCGGACATTATTTCTGCCCTGTTCCTTTACCCAGTATAATGCCTCATCCGCAGCCGCATTAAAATCCCAGATTTTATTTCCTGCCAACGGTATGCGGTTTACTACGCCCTGCGATATGGTAAAGCTTGAAAGACCTAACTCCTGCCCTATTTTACAGGTACACTTCTGTAAATAACGGCAACATTCCATAATATCCTCGTCTTTCATATCATAATATAAAACCACGAATTCGTCCCCACCATAACGGGCACAAAATACATTTCTGTTTTTAATACTGTTTAATGCATCGGCTATTCTGCGGATACATTTATCTCCCATCTGGTGTCCATAGTTATCATTACATTCCTTAAAGAAATCAATATCTAACATTTCCACACCTAATGTCTTTCTTTCCTTATACGCCTTTTCAAATAAACGGTCAGCTTCTTCATTGAGCCTTCTGCGATTGGAAATACCGGACAACTCATCTGTACCTGCCTTTAACGTAAGGAAAATATTATTCACTTCCTCCTGTCGAAGCTCACTTCTAAGCTTTAAAACCGAACAATAGGATTTTTGCATTTCGTTACGCTGTGTACAGGATAAGCGGAAATATAAACGGGTGGCATCTGCTAACTCCGTCATACGGTTCTGCTGCTCATACATTTCTATTCTGTACTGGATGACCTGCAGATATAATTCTGCATAAACACCCTTTCCTACTGCTGTTTCCATGAAATCTAAAAGCTCTTCTAAGGTGGCAAAATCCTTTGTATCTAACAAATATTTTGCAATAATATTAAACGCATCAAAATACTCCATCACATACGGATACTGATAAAAAGCCTCTAGCACCTTTGCTTTTAAGGCATCTGCCTTTGCTTTCTTCTGTGTTTTTCTGGCATATTCTAACTGTACGATAAGAACTTCAAAAGTCTCTGCTGCCTGTGGAACTTTTTCAATCTCTGCCTGTAAACGCTTCATTTCCACCGCTGCATTTTTGACCTGACCAATTTTCATATACAGACGGGCTAACATGGCACGAATGGCAATTGCCTTTATATCTTTATCCTCTTCATCACAACAGCTCTGCATAAGCACCAATGCCATTTCACGATAGGATAACGCCTGCTCATAATCCTTTACACTTTCACAAAGGGCTGAAAAGTTCTGGCATAAGGCTGCCGCCCTGCCGTTAAGACCATGCTCCTGCGCTACTTTTATCCCTTCCATAAAATAGTCTACCGCATGCATAAAATTTCCCTGAAACTGAAGTAAGAGCCCTATCATATCACAGCTACGGCTCAATAATTCCCATTCTTCATGTTTTTTCAAATATTGATTTGCACGATTCAGATACGAAACACTGCTCTCTGCCATCCTCTGCTTGTAACAACATTCTCCTAAATAAAAGCATGCCATTCCAAGCATATAGGACTCTTTGTGCATCTCTGCTTTCTGGAAAAATTCTCTGCATAAATGCAATCTCTGCTCTACACTACAATCACTCTGTTGTCTTACTTCTTCCAGCAGCTCTAAGAGCTGCTGGCTGTTCTCCTGCGTACTCACTGAATATCCCCCATGCACACATTTTACTAAATTAACGCACAAACTTGTATATAGGATAACACATTGTACGCAATCTTTCAACTATTTTGTTTCCAGTGCAAACTGAAAATATCTCACAGCATTGTTATAAGAAATGCCTTTTACCATCTTTTCTAAAGCTGTATAATCCGCTGGATATTCTCCATTTTCTACCCATCCACCGATAAGATTACACATAATTCTGCGGAAATATTCGTGTCTTGTGTAGGATAAAAAGCTTCTTGAATCCGTAAGCATACCGATAAAATTTCCCAATAAGCCAAGGTTGGCAAGGGATGTCATCTGGTTTATCATACCCGTTTTATTATCATTAAACCACCACGCTGAACCCTGCTGGATTTTACCGATGGCAGAAGAATTCTGGAAGCAGCCAAGTATCGTGTCAATAGCTGCATCATCCACCGGATTTAAGGAATAAAGAATCGTCCTTGGCAGCTGGTCTGTTTCATTTAATGCATTTAAGAAATCCGCTAACTCTGCGGCCGGTGTGTAATTGCTGATACAGTCAAAACCTGTATCCGGTCCTAACTTTGCATACAGCAATTTGTTGTTGTCACGCTTACATCCATAATGTAACTGCATTGCCCAGTTCTTTGCATGACATTCTCTTCCCATTGCCACCATAAATGCGGTTTTAAACTGTAATTCTTCTTCTCTTGTGACTGCACTTCCAGACATTCTCTTTGCAAAAATCTGCTCTACTCTATCTTCTGCTGTCGGATGGTACATCACATATTCCAAACCATGGTCGGACACCAGACAACCCATAGAGGCAAAAAAGTCCATTCTGTTTTTTAAGGCTTCCATAAGGGTTGCAAAAGAAGTAATTTTTATCCCGCTGACTTCGCTTAATTTTGCAACATATTCTGCGTAGTCCGGTTTCTCCAAATTCATCGCTTTATCCGGCCGCCATGCAGGAAGCACCTGGACAGTAAAGGTTTCATCCTCTGCAATTTTTTTATGCCATTCCAGGCTGTCAACAGGGTCATCCGTCGTACAAAGTAATGTTACCCCGGACTGTTTAATAATATTTCTTACGGACATACTTTCCTGCTGTAATTTTTCGTTACAGATATTCCATACTTCTTCTGCGTTTTCACCATTTAAGTATCCTGTATAGCCAAAATATCTCTGCAGCTCCAAATGACTCCAATGATACAATGGGTTTCCAATGGCTTTTTCTAAAGTTTCTGCCCACTTCTGAAATTTTTCACGGTCAGAAGCTTCTCCTGTAATATAGTACTCATCCACGCCATTTGAACGCATCTGCCGCCATTTATAGTGGTCGCCACCTAGCCATACCTGTGTAATATTTTCAAACCTTCTGTCTTCTGCAATTTCTCTTGGATTGATATGACAGTGATAATCTAACACAGGCATCACTGCTGCATATTCATGATATAATTTTTTTGCTGTTTCTGTGGAAAGAAGAAAATCCTTGTCCATAAACTGTTTCATTATAAAGTCCTCCTAAAAACATATTTTTGTTGTATTTCTAACGATAACATCAGCGGAAACCATGGTCTTTGCCGGCACCTGACTGCCCTCTAACACCTTCATTAAAACCGTCACCGCATTCATGCAGGAAAACTCCAGCTTGTTATCCACGGTGGATAACTCGGGCTCACAACAAATCCCCAGCTTGGAATTGTTATAACCTACAATCTCAAGCTCGTCCGGTATTTTTATTCCCAGCGCACCTGCATATTTTATTGCACCGATTGCCAATTCATCATCGGACGTAAGAATTACACTTTCACGAATTCCCTGTTTCGCCCGTTCAATTAGAAAATCCCTTGTATCCTGAATAGTTCCATTTAACATAATCATCTGATTTTCACGAAGTTTTATACCCATTTCTTGATATGCCCGCATAAAACCTTCCTTTTTGCGTATACCGCTATAGGAAAAACTTCTTCCTATATAAAGAATGTCCGTTTTTTCTGCTTTTAAATATGACTTTGTAACACGACACATGGTTTCTGCATCATCACAAAGGGCACAATAGACATTTTCCGCTTCAAAAAAACCATTTAAAATAATCACAGGCACACGTTTTGCGGCATCTGCGATATAGCTGTTTTTCTCCTTTGTGGTTTCTACAAAATTTGAACCCACTAAGATAACAGCATCTACACGCTTAGACAATAACAATTCTAAATATTTCTGCTTGGTTTCTAATTCATAACCGGTACAGCATAACAGTACATCATAATTGTAACCACGCAGCTCTCTCTCAATATAGTACACCGCTGATGCTAAAAAGCTATCCGACGAATCAGCACATAAAATACCGATGGTTTTCATCGTATCTAAGCCTAGACCTCTGGCAAATGCATTAGGTGTGTAGCCGGTTTCTTCCATAACGGCAAGCACCTTTTGTCTGGTCTTTTCACTTACCTTTTCATTTCCATTTAATACACGGGAAACCGTCGCAATGGATACGCCTGCCCGTTTAGAAACATCATAAATATTCATCCGCATCATTCCCTGTCTTCTTTTCAAACGCTCATTGTGTAAGCACTTACATTTTCTTTCACAAACATTATACTTTAGACATTCTGTTTTTGCAAGAAAAACCTGTTGACATTTTCCTTTTTTTGGTTTATATAAAATGTAAGCGCTTACATTTTTTTACAATTTATGAGAAGGAGAATCATTTATACTATGTCCGATTATATAAAAATCCACCCGGAGGATAGTGTTGCCGTTGCCTTAGCCCCCTTAGAAAAAGGCACTTCTGTCACACTATCAGACTGCACACTGACTTTAACAGAAGATATTCCACAGGGTCACAAGTTTTCTTTATGCCATATCTCCTGTGGTGACTCTGTCATTAAATACGGCAATCCCATTGGTATTGCTGTAGAAAATATCAAAAAAGGGAGCTGGGTACATACCCATAATATAAAAACAGGACTTGGTGACCTTTTGACCTATACCTATAACAAAACGGATACCACACTTCCGCCATCAGAAGACGTCTCTTTTATGGGATTTCGCAGAACTGACGGAAAAGTCGGTGTCCGTAATGAAATATGGATAATTCCTACTGTAGGCTGCGTCAACAATGTTGCCACTGCCATCGCCGAACAGGCAAAACCGTATATTCAGGACACCGTGAATGATGTTGTAGCATTTCCACATCCTTACGGCTGCTCCCAGATGGGGGATGATCAGGAAAATACAAGGCAGATTCTTGCAGATTTAATTAACCATCCAAATGCAGGTGGTGTTTTAGTCTTAGGTTTAGGCTGTGAAAACAGCAATATTTCAGAATTAAAAAAATATATCGGTGAATATGACGAAAAACGGGTACGCTTTTTAGTTGCACAGGAATGTGACGACGAAATCGCAGAGGCTTTACATATTATAGAAGATTTATCAACATATGCCGGCAGCTTTAAGCGTGAACCCATAAGCTGTAGTGAATTAATCATTGGCATGAAGTGCGGTGGTTCTGACGGTCTGTCCGGTATTACTGCGAATCCGACGGTGGGCGCATTTTCTGACCTTTTGATTTCCAAAGGAGGCACAACCATTTTAACGGAAGTGCCTGAAATGTTTGGTGCAGAAACTTTGCTTATGAACCGCTGTGAAAATGAAGCAGTATTTGAAAAAACCGTAGATTTAATTAATGATTTTAAAAACTATTTTACCTCCCATAATCAGACCATTTATGAGAACCCATCTCCGGGAAATAAATGTGGCGGTATCTCCACTTTAGAAGATAAATCCTTAGGCTGTACCCAGAAATCCGGTAAATCTGCTGTGAAAGGCGTTTTATCCTATGGCGAAGCAGTACATACCAAAGGCTTAAACCTGCTAAGTGCACCGGGAAATGATTTAGTTGCTTCCACAGCCCTTGCTGCCAGTGGTGCTCATATTGTGTTGTTTACCACCGGACGGGGAACTCCTTTCGCTTCTCCCGTACCGACCATAAAAATATCCACCAATTCAGCCTTACATGCAAAGAAAAACAACTGGATTGATTTTAACTGCGGTGTAATGACAGAAGGGACGTCTTTAGATACACTAAAGCAGAATTTATTTGACTATGTCATTGCTGTTGCCTCCGGTGAAAAGGTAAAGGCAGAAAAAGCAGGATTTCACGATATGGCAATTTTTAAGCAGGGTGTCACACTGTAACTCTATCCAATCCATGAAGAAAGAAGGTATTCCATGATTATGAAAAAATTATCTTATAAAACTTTAGAAGAATTGCAATACAATGGCTATCTCTTAAAGGATGCACCGGAACGTGTGCTCCAGTTTGGTGAAGGAAACTTCCTTCGTGCCTTTGTAGACTATTTTATTGATGTCATGAATGAAAAGACAGGCTTTAACTCTAAGGTGGTCCTTTGCCAGCCTATCGCACCGGGTCTTGCCGACATGATAAATGAGCAGGAAGGACTGTATACTTTATATCTTAGAGGCTTTGAAAATGGACAACAGGTAAACAACAAACGCATTATTTCCTGTGTCAGCCGCTGTATAAATCCCTATCAGGATTATCGTACCCTCTTAGATTGTGCAAAAAATCCGGATTTACGCTTTATTGCCTGTAATACCACGGAAGCCGGTATTGTGTTTGATGACAAATGCAAATTTACCGATACTCCGGCGGACAGCTATCCGGGCAAACTGACACAGTTTATGTATGAGCGTTTCCTGCATTTTGGTAAAGAAAACGGAAAAGGCTTTGTTATTTTATCCTGTGAATTAATTGATAATAATGGAAAAGAGCTGGAAAAATGCGTATTGCAGTATGCAAAACTCTGGAATCTGGGTGAAGATTTCATCCATTGGATAACGGAAGAAAATATTTTCTGCTCTACTTTGGTTGACCGTATTGTTACCGGTTATCCAAGAACTGAAGCTAAAACTCTTTGCGAAGAAAACGGTTATATCGATAATCTCCTCAATACAGGTGAAATCTTTGGTTTCTGGGTAATTGAAGGACCGGAAAGTTTAAAGAAGGAACTGCCTTTTGAAGAGGCAGGACTTCCTGTGCTTATTACCGATGACCACAAACCATACAAACAGCGAAAAGTCCGCATATTAAACGGTGCACACACTTCTATGGTATTAGGTGCTTTCCTTGCGGGAGAAGACATTGTCCGTAATTGTATGGAGGATGAAGTGATTTCTAATTTTATGAACGACACCATTTATAAAGAAATCATTCCTACCTTAACTTTGCCGGAAGAAGAATTAAAAAGCTTTGCGGCAGCCGTTACGGAACGCTTTAAAAATCCATTTATTGACCATGCACTGCTCTCCATTTCCTTAAATTCCACCTCTAAATGGAAAGCAAGGGTTTTACCGTCCTTTAAGGGTTATGTAGATAAATTCGGAAAGCTTCCGGCATGCATTACGGCTTCCTTTGCATTTTATATTGCCTTTTATAAGGGTAAGGAAAAGACAGAGGATGGACTTTTGAGTACAAGAGCTAAGGGAGATACCTATACCATTAAGGATGATGATTTCATTTTAGACTTCTTCTTAGTACATAAGGATGATGATAACTATCGTCTTGCACAGGCAGTTTGTAAAAACACGGATTTCTGGGGCGAGGATTTATCCGCAATACCGGATTTTGTGGATGCTGTGGCTGATTATCTGGATGAAATAGAGCAGCATGGGGCTTATGCAGTGATGAAGAGCTGCTGCCAAAATATGGCATAGCCCGTCACTTATCTATGCTTTCTCAATCCATACCTTTTTGCCCTCAAAGGCAAAACCATATTTATATATCTTCTCCTCTGCAACTCCCTTTGCCAGCAGATTTGCGGCATATTGCTTTTCTTCTATCTGGGCAAGAGCAGACTTTGCGGTATCCTGTAAAGTCTGCTCTTCTTCTTCATCATAAACCTTAAATTCAATAAGCACACCCGGATTTTCCTTAGGATTTTTAGGTTCTAACATTACATCATATCTTCCAAAACCGCTTTCCCGATTAGATGTCACGATATAGTCACGCTGCAATTCTACCATCAGTCCTAATACAAAGCCATGATAGAAACGCTCTGGTTCTGCACCTGTAGGTCTCTTTCCCGTATCAAAATAACTAAATATCGTTAATGCTACACGATTCATATATACATTCATAGCCTTTTGATTACCGATAAGCATCGCTTTAATAAATGCATTATAGTCCTTATTCGTCTTCTTAAACCATGACCTCACCATCCCTTTGAACATCAGACGTACTTCCCGGTTCGTAATGGCAAGTTCATAGCAGGCTTCATCTTCATATTCCAAGTCTGCCGGATTATCATAAGCTAATACCTTCAGGTAACCGCTGGCAAGCAAAAGACTCCATATCGCCTCTTCATTATCATCCAGTTGATTGTACACAATCTGCTCATCCATCGGAACATGTAAATGATTCCCCTGCAGCAATTCCCCAAATTGTATCTTCATGGAATCATTTCCTTCTCGAATCAGCTTGCCCACCAGACTATTTGAGCTGGTATTCGCCCAATAGGTTGTAATAACACCTGTATCCAGAAAATTTATAATCGACCATGGATTATAAATATCTGCGTGACTTCCAAAAATAAATCCGTCATACCATTCTTTTACTCTTACTTTTTCTTCTCCAAATCCACATTCCTCTAATGCAGCAAATACTTCTTCTTCCGTAAATCCAAAAGCAGTCGCATATTCATCCGAAGTAGTCGTAACTACCTTCAAATTGTTTAAATCGGAAAAAATAGATTCCTTACTTACTCTTGTAATTCCTGTCATGACAGCTCTTGCAAGATACGGATTTGTCTTAAATGCAGCATTAAACATACTCCTTGTAAAAGAAACCAAATCCTCCCAAAATCCTTTCACATAAGCTTCCTGCATCGGTGTGTCATATTCATCCAAAAGAATAATCACTTTTTGCCCATAATAACGGCAAAGAAACTTTGAAAGATTGTGCAATGCCGAAGTAGCATCTGTCTCTTTCATATCCATAGTAATACCTCTAAAATACTGTTTTTCGGTATCATATAATAAATTACCTTCTAATAAAAAGCTGTTTTGGGCATATAAATCTACCAAAATCTGATAAATTTTCTGCTTTGTATCTTCAAAGTTCTTCTCCTTTATATTCGCAAAGGAAAGATTTATCACCGGGCAGGTTCCTTGCAATGTCCTGTATTTTTCCTCTTTCCAAATAGAAAGTCCTTCAAAAATCTCTCCTTTTCCAGCATATTCTATAGAAAAAAAGTGATTTAGCATACTCATATTCAACGTCTTCCCAAAACGGCGTGGACGGGCAATCAACGTTACATTATCACCACTCTCCCACCATTCTCTGATAAAATCTGTCTTATCCACATAGAAATAATTTTCTTTTATAATATCTTCAAAATCCTGTATCCCGATACCAACCGTTCTTCCTTTTTTTTGCATAGCACTTCACTTCCTTTCATTATAAAAAATTCGCCATACTCATCATTAACGATAGTATAGCGAATTTTCAATTATCTGTCCATCTCCATCTGCCTTCCAAGATTCTGGTGTTCGAAAATCACCCGCTCCACTTCAGCCAAATCCGATGACGGCAAATCTCCCGGTATAGTATTTTTTACTGCGCTGCAGGCATTTCCATACTCCATGGCACGTTTACAGTCCCAAGCACCATTTTTTTCATGTGCCAATAACCCATACAGTACACCGGCAACATAAGCATCACCACTTCCGATACGATCCACCACATCAATATTCCGATAAGGTTCTTCTTCATAATATTTATCTGCCTTTGCATCATAGATAACAGAACCAAAGGTATGCACTTTAGGACTATGCACAATCCGCTGGGTGGATGCCACAATGGAAATCGGATACTCTTTTGTAAAGCTTTGCATAATTTCCTTTAAATTTCCCTCTTTTAAAAAGGTCAGTCTTGCCGTATCCTCTGAACAGAAAAAGATATCCACATAGGGTAAAATCTGCTCGATACATTTTTTTGCCTCTTCTCCGCTCCAAAGGTTTCCACGGAAATTCACATCAAAGGAAATCACAGCTCCAGCCTCTTTAAAACGGCGAATCATTTCCATTCCGGTTTTTCTCGTCTGCTCACTCAATGCCAATGTAATGCCTGATATATGAAAACAACGGGCAGAAGTATATAGGGAATCTTCAAAATCCTCCACAGAAATCTTATTGATGGAGGTGTATTTTCTGTCATACACAATTCCCGGTTTTCTTGGATATGTTCCATTTTCATAATAATAGATGCCCAGTCTTGCATCCTTACTTTTATCATAGACCAAATAGTCATCACTGACACCGGAATAACGAATGGTATTCTTCGCATAAGTGCCCACGGCATTTGCCGGCAGCTTAGAAATCATTCCCGTACGAAGCCCAAGCAGGGAAACACCGGATACCACATTTAACTCTGCTCCGCCGATATGTTTTTCAAAAATATCTCCCCGGACAATCCGTTCATTATGTGGTGGGGATAAACGAAGTAATAATTCTCCAAGTGCCAGTAAATCAAACGCCTTTTTTTCCATGTGCGCCTCCATTTCATGCTTATTTTTCAAATCTATCTACACAATTTTCTTTCATATATGCATATAACGCTGTATCCGTCATATGATTTTCCATATTTGTGATTAAAACTACCCGTTTGTCTTCTTCGGAATATGTCACTTCTCTCTGCCAGAGATAGAAGTCTGGTCCATCACCGATATTTCTGACATATCCCATAAGAATCCGAAGCAGATGCGCAGTTTCTTTGATATCTGTCAGACAGTCATTTGCATAAAAATCCTTCCACTTATCATGTTCTCTTTCACGCATAGCACAATCTGCCTTTTCATAATTATCAGCTGCCTTTCCCAGAAAATAGAATGTATTTAAAAGATTTCCTTCTGCTGCCTTTTCATAAGCCGTGCAAAATGCCACAGCACCCTGTAGACAAAGCATATGTATTTTCGTCTGCAGCAGTACGGAATCCTCCCACAGAACAGAATCACCTGCTGCATCCATACAGTCTTTGAAAAGGACGGAAAACTTCTCTTCACTTTCCATGCAGACTTCTTTATACCACAAAATCTGCTCTTTTAAGGTTTTCATTGTCGCACACCAGTTTAAGGCTTCACAAGGTGTTTCCATTCCCGTTTTCATCCATGTATGTGCAAAATATCTAGTCAGATAATTATAAAACTGTTCTCCGGCATGTTCATCCTCGTGTTTACCAAATACTGCCGTACATTTTGGATAATCCTCTATACATTTGCAGCGTTTTTCTACCAGATTTTCATTATCTGTATAATATTCTTCTACATAAGCTTTTCTATGCTCTTTTGCGGATACAGCATTTTCTTTCCACAGATTTGCAATAAAATCCAATGGATAAGCATGCGGTTTTACATTGGAAGAGTTGATAAGCCAGAACTGCTGTATTCCACAATCGTAGGCATAATTTAACTCTTTTTCCACAAATTCCATAGCATTTGGCAGCATGGTAATGTGATTTGCTGCCTGTAAATCATAAAAGGATACATGATAATAGGTACCATGATTTTTATCCTTTAATGCTTCAGGTGGTATTGCTGAAATTCTTGGATTATGATTTTCCTGTCTTCGTGATACCATCTTTCCATAGCCGTTATCTGCCCAAATCATAATGATATCATCCGGCACATCAATGACACCCTGCTGGTAAAGTTCCATAATCTCACCATACAGATTCGTACAAAATACGGCATCTGCATCGCTTTCCTTTACCATGTTATACTGTTCCTTTAAAATACTGCTGATTAATTCTCCACGCTTCTCTGCCGTATCATATGTCGGGTCTGTATTCCAAAATGGGCAGTCTCCCTGTCCTCGAAAGCCAATATTCCAAATTATTTTCTGCCCTTTTTGTTTTTCTATTCCTTCCTGCCACAATTTACGGAATAACTGCGGATATTTCTGGAAAGAAGGCTCAATTTCCGGATATGCTCTTGCAAACATTTCTGCCCCTAACGGCTCTGCATGATGGTGGGTAATCCAAAGTCCCATATCTGACGCTAATCCGGCATAAATTTTGGAATTTTTATCTGTACCGGGAATAACCATATTTCCCCCCAGACGAAGCAATGCTTCAAATGCCATTTCCCATGGAAATACTGTATCGACACCTGCATCCCAATGACTAATCAGCACTTCATCATTGATAAACCAGCCACGAAAACGCACTCTATACGGTGTAGAACAAATTTCACCCTCCGGAATAACAACAAAAGCCTTTTTTTCAAATTTCCAATCATTCCAGAACCAGAATGGATGTATGTCTAAATACTGTCTGCTGATTTCCAAAAGTGCATAAATAAATCCCAATTCCTCGCCGGCAAAAATCTCGATTTTCTTTTCCTGCACATGAATTTTATATGTTTCCTCCGGCATATTTTTATATACCAGTACAATTTCATTTTCTTCTGCCTGCTCTGTATCTGTCAATGTCATATCCATATCCCGCTCAAAACGCAAAACAGCTTTTTCCACCGGAAGGATTCTTTTTATTCCCTGTAAACTCTCACAGTTTATTTTTGTATTTTTACTTAATATAAATGTACGCATCTTCTTATTTCTCCTATTTTTCTATGTTATCAGATGTCTTTTTTACTGTATGACGGATATTTTCAAAGGAAAGACCCTCACACCGGCATACAGAAAATATTGCCGGCATATCCTCTTTTGTATTTATATGGATATTTCGAAAAGCAATATTTTTAATTTCATGTCCTTCCTCGTCAAATCCACATAACTCGATTGCCTGACATGGTCTGCTGATATTATCCGCATCTAAATAACTGCCTGTAATCTCTATATTTTCAAATACACAGTCCAAAAATTCAGGTGCAGCTCCTGCGCTGATACCATCATCATTATAGCCTACAGAATGCAGCATAATTCTAGGTACAGTACAATCCTGCATATGTATGTTTTTTACATAACCACCACGCTTCTTTGTTCCTTTGATTTCCAGCCCATACATGGATTTTCCAAAATCACAGTCCCAAATTTTTATATCCTTGATGCCACCGGACATTTCACTTCCTATAGTTATTCCATGCCCAAAATAGCTTACACAGTCAAAAATGCGGATATGTTCACTTGGACGATTGATGATATTTCCCTCCGGGTTTTTTCCTGATTTGATGGCAATGGAATCATCCCCTGTATAAAATTTGCAGTCAAAAATTGTACAATCCGTAGAAGAATCCGGGTCCCAGCCATCTCCATTCCAGACATCTTCCGAATAAAAGGTACAATGATTTGTCACAATGTCCTTTGAATAAATCATATGTACATTCCAGCTTGCACCATTTTTTAAGGTCAAACCACTGATACGCACATCCTTTGCATTACTGATATTGATAAGTCTTGGTCTTACACGACCGGGAATGGTATCTAAACACTCATATTCCTGCAGGCAGTCACCAAGGCTGTCCATATATTCCTTTAACAGCATCTTTTCAGATTCGATAATATTTTCAGCTAAATTTCTTCCACCGCTGGCAATCGTACCTTCTCCATGAATGACTACATTTCCGCTGGTATATCCGGCTTTAGAATCTAATTCCCCAAGATTTAGCAGGCTACTATAACACTCCATTTCAATCCCTTCAAAACGGCTGTGAATTCTTGGTAAATAGTCTGTAGGCACATCCGTTCCCTGTAATACACCATCTTTTTCTATGTAGATTTCCATGTCACTATGCAGCTTTAATGCGCCTGTCAAATACACACCTGCCGGAATATAGACCACATCCTTTATGCCACAGTCATTGATTGCCTGTTGCAATATTTTTGTGTTTAAGGTCATTCCATCACCAACGGCATTATACGGAGCTTTTGATACATCTAAGATACGTTTTTTTGCAGTCGTCCAAATCTGCATGGTTTCATAGCTTTCAAAAAGCACATCCTTATTCCAAACCTGTACCTGTACAAAGTACCTTGTATTTTCTTCTAAATTGTTCAACGTGATGTGTGTTTTCTTTGTTTCTGCTATCTGTTTTTCATTTGCATATATCCTGTAACTGTAATCGGATGGCAGATTATCTGTTTTCTCCCAATAGAGCGTAATACTTGATTCTGTTGAAAAATATTGCATTTTTGTTCTCCTTATTCTTCCCAAAGGTAGTCTACTAATTTATGTACATTTTCTGTATTCCGGGCATTTTTTAACACACACAGATATCCATTGCTATATCCGCAAAAGCCTAATTCTTCCCATTTATCACAATCAGCTAATAATAAAACACCATTTTTAACCGGAAGATTCTCACAGGCATTCTCTCCAAGAATTTCTGTTATATCTAAAAATGCATTTTCTGCTGCAAATTTCTGATAAATTTCTTCACCACAGAAAACCACATCATTGTTTTCTAATTCACCAGACAATGCAATGGCAGCTTTTACCACGGATGCCTCGTCCTCCTTAGAAGTCACTGCGGTATCTATCGCCACGGATGCGTTTTCTTCCTCTGCTTCTAATACAGATAACAAACCATCTCCCCATGCTCTGATTTCCGGTTCTTTCTCCGTTTTTACATCAGAAATCACAATGGAAAGTACCGCATGCTTACTTCCATTTTCTATCATTGTTGCCCCTGTATAGACAATCAGCAGCACCGCAACAAAAATGAGCAGTACTGCCTTGTAGTATGTAAAGAGATATTCTATCTTTTGTTTTCCTCGCATTTTTCTCAATTTCTGACACTCTAACTGCCATTTTTCCTTCCGGCTAAGGTCAGATTCATATTTTTCCTGTAATCCCATAAATATTCTCCTTTTCTCACACAGCAAGACACTAAATGTCTTCTTTGGGCATATATGGCTGAAACAGTTTCACAAATATATGGGCATTTACCCATGTAAAAAATGCTACGCCAAATACAAGATTAATATATATCATCAAACTGATTTTACCGGAAAACAGAAAGCAGATGGCTGCCGGTCCTAATGCAATAATCAGTGCCAAAATGGTCTGTGGCAGATGTGCCCATGCCAGTAGCAGGGAGTTTTTAAACACTTTTTTTAAGCTGTTTTGAAATACTGCCATTACCGGAAAAACATACAATATCAGCATAATCAGCAATATGGCTGCTATTAAAAAAGGGATAAGCATAAGAGGGGCGCTCTCGATTTGTGCATGACTGCTGAAATAAAAATCAAAGGAGAGAATTGCAGCTATCATGCAGATAATCAGCCATACTGCTGTTGCTTGCTTAAAATTTTCACGGAAGGAGGAAAAGAAACTCCTTACCACATAGGAATCTTCATTTTTTACCATTTTAATCACTACGGAATAAAGAGCTGTTGTAGATGCCCCGATAGTAACTAGAGGAATACAACACAATAACCATACCAGATTTAATTTCACCAAATCTGTTGCTGTACGAATCGCACCTGCTGCTTTTCCATCTACTGAAAAAATTCCTTCCATTGTCTTTTCCTCCTAAAAATTAACCTTTAATACCATCCATAGCGATACCATCTACTAAGTAACGCTGGAAAATGATAAAGAATATGATAATTGGTAAGATGGATATTACGGACATCGCAAATAATCCACCGTAGTTGTTGTATGAGTTTGGATCTAAGTACATATTTAATGCCAATGGCACGGTAAACTTTGTGGTTGTGCTCATAAAGATTAACGGCTGGAAGAAGTCCTGCCAAATCCAGTAAAATGCAAAGATGGATGATGTAATAATGGATGGACTTACTACCGGTACTAAAATACGGAATAATGTAGCTACTCTGCCGCAACCGTCGATTTCTGCCGCTTCATCTAATTCCTTTGGAATACCCTGGAAGAACTGTACCATTAAGAAAATGAGGAATGCTCCTCCAAAGAACCAAGGTAAAATTAATGCAACTCTTGTATCAATTAAGTTTAATTTTTTCAAAATGATGTACTGTGGTACAACCATTACCTGTGCCGGAATCATCATAGTCATCATTACACAGCCAAACCAGAAATTACCAAATTTGAAACGGATTCTGGAAAATGCATAGGCTGCAAATAAAGAGGTTGCCACACAACCAACCATTCCCACAACCGTTACAATCATGGAGTTTCCAAAGAATGTCATAAATGGCACTCCACCGATACCTTCAAAACCGCTGGCATAGTTTTTTGCTGCATCCCATACCTGTGGAATCAGAGAGTAACAGTCTAAAAACATGGTTTCATTACTTTTAAAAGAACTTGCCACAAGCCAGAGCAGCGGATAAATCATGATAAATCCCAATGCGCAGGCACCGATATGAAACAATACGGAGTTTAATTTCTTTTTCTTGTATACACTCATTTTTATTCCCTCCCTGCTTCATAATGTACCCAGCTTCCCTGAGTCTTGAATAATACAACGGTAAACACACCGACAATCGCTACTAAAATCCATGCAAGCGCACAACTGTAACCCATATCAAAGTATGTAAATGCTCTGCGGTACATGTAAAGTACATAAGATAATGTGCTGTCTAACGGACCACCATCTGTAATAACATAACTTTCTGTGAACACACGGAAACCATTAATAATCTGTAAAATCAGGTTAAAGAAAATGGTTGGTGTCAACTGTGGTAATGTAATCTTTAAAAACATCTGCCATGGCTTTGCACCATCTACCATTGCTGATTCATATAAAGACTGTGGAATCTGTTTTAATGCAGATAAGAAAATCAGCATGGAAGAACCGAACTGCCATACACCCATAAGGATGATTACGCCAAGTGATGTTTTTGTATTTCCAAGGAAAGATATTTCCTGTTCAATACCAATGAGTTTTAATAATGCAAATGCCACACCCTGATTACCAAAAATCTGTTTCCAAACTACGGATACGGCAATACTTCCACCGATAATGGAAGGAATGTAATACAATGTACGGTAAAGTCCAAGTCCCTTATGATTTTTATTCAAAATCATCGCTACGAATAAGGCAAATGCCAGACGACATGGAACTAATACTAAAACGTAGATAAAGGTTACTTTTAATGCCTGATAAAATGTATCATCCTGTGTAAATGCTCTTACATAGTTATCCACGCCCACAAAGGATGGTGTATTTAACAGATTAAAATCTGTAAAAGAATAATAAATAGAAATAAACATAGGTATCAGCCACATCAGCACAAATCCAAACAACCATGGGGAAAGCATCAGATAGCCGGCTATATTATCTTTTTTCTTAAATGGTTTTTTCTTCACGATAATTTACCTCTTTTTTAAAAGAGAGGATGTTTTCCATCCCCTCTTAGAATTTATCTGTTATTAGTTACTTACGCTCAATACTGCAATTGCTTTCTCTCTGAAGTCTTTTGCTGCCTCTTCTGGAGTCATCTGTCCATAAAATACTGCTGTACCGGCATTTTTAAATACTTCGTTTACTTCTGCCATGCCAACTGGGTCTGGAGCCGGAGTTGCACCACAAAGAGCTGCTGCTGTATCAACACCTTCAAACATAGCAATCTGCTGCTCACCTAATTTTCCACTGGCAACTAAATGCTCACGAACAGAAGCGGGCGCTGGTGTTCCTCTTTCGCCTAACATAATATCATTTGCTTCTTCTGAATTAAGCATCCAGTTGATAAATTCTGCTGCTTCTTTTTTCACTGTAGATGTTTCTGCAATTGACATAAACATACCCGGTTTCATCCAAAGTCCAAGATTGTCAGAATCATCGGATAATGGAGGTGTTACCATTTTGATAGAACTGCTTACAGTACTTAATTTAGATGCATAGTTGTTCCATTCCATTGTCATTGCACCATCACCAGTTACTACAGGACCTGCTTCCTGTCCTAATGTTTCAATCTGCGCAAACTCATCCGGGTTTGGCATTACATCAGCATCCATTAAGCCTTTCCACATAGCAAAGAAATCTGCACAAATCTGATCATCCTCATATCCAAGGGATTTATTATCTTCGCTGAATAAGGATGCGCCATGCTGTCTTACCCAATAATTGAAAATATTGGTATCTGCTACAGCGTTCATGGATACACCATATTTTCCGGTTGCATCATAAACCTTCTGGTTCATTTCAACAAAATCGCTCCATGTCCAGTCACCTGTAGGTTCTTCCACACCAGCTTCTGCTAAAACTTCTGTGTTATAACCCACATTAATCATAGAAGTGGTAAGTACTACCGCAGGCATTTTTCCATCTACAGAACCTGTATTTAAAAGATTCTGATCAATACCGGATACATCAATTGTGCCGTCATCAATGAACTGCTGTAAATCTGCAAGAGAGTTGTTCTTTGCATATGTAGTTAAATATAAGTAATCCATCTGTACGATATCAGGCATTGCTCCTGATGCTGCCTGTGTGGATAATTTTTCAAAATATCCGTCCCAGCCGGATGGGGATAATTCAAATGTTACATTTGGATGACTTTCTGTGTAAAGGTCACAAATCTGCTGTGTCTGGTCATGTCTTGTCTGACCACCCCACCATGTCATTTTAATAACAACATCTTCTCCGGTGGCTTCTTCTTCTGCTGCTTCTTCTGACTCTGCATCTGCTGCTTCTGTTGCAGCTGCTGCATCTGCTGCTTCGGTTGCAGCTGTGTCTGTCGCTTCTTTGCTTCCACAAGCTGTCATGGATAATGCCATCACGCCTGCTAAAATAGCGGATAAAATTCTCTTTTTCATGATTTTCTTCCTTTCTCCTTCTTTTGTCACACATGTTTGTGTGTTTGTTATTTGATGGTCTTATTGTAATCTCTATCCGCATTTTCTTGAATGGAAATATAAGAGTTGTCACTTGAAAAAAACCGACTTTTGAAAAAATCCTACTTTTCTAACTTTTCTCTATACTCCGAAGGTGATATACCCACGGTCTTTTTAAACACCTTGGAAAAGTACTGTCCATCCTCCGGAAAACCAATAAGCTCTACCACCTGTCCGATTTTTATATCACTGCTGTACTCCATCATCCTTTTGGCTATAGAAATCCTCTGTTCTAATACAAACGCAGAGAATTTCACATTCTGGTGCTTAGAAAACAATCTGCCAAAATAATCCTCGTTCATAAACAGTATCTCTTTTGCCAGATAGCGAATACTCAATTCCTGACTGGATAAATGCAGAAAGATTTCCATAAGAATATTCTGAAAACGCAGCATTTCTTTATCTCCCTGCTTTGCTGTTCCCTTCTTTTCTACAATCCAAAGCGCAAGATAACGGAATAACTCTTCATTATCCCGTAGTTCCTCCGGCAGCACTACTGTATTATCATCCTCTAAGACCTTTAGTATCCATCCACATACTTCACGCTTCTGCCCGATGGCATACTGCTCATACTGCATTTTGCAAAACAGCAGATATACTTCAAATAAAATCTCTTCTAACGCCTTGGCATTGTGCAGCGCATTGTAGTCTACAAGTCTTAACGCATCGCCCTTCCCTTCTTTGATATTTTCATAACATAAAAGTCCTTTCCACTTTTCTAGTTCACTGATACGCAAAAGCTCTTCCACCTGCAAATACTGTTCCCGTATTTTTTCAATGCCACCTTCCTTACTAACTGCTGCATACACAGACTTATTGCCGGTCCGCATAAACTCCTGTCTGGTTTTCGAAACAGCCTCTTCTATTTTTTCTATATTCTTTTCCCGTATCAAAAAACAGATTCGCTTATCTACCGCCGCAGAAAGCACGACGTTATTTTCGCCTAATAATTCGCCTAAAATATTGCCGGAAATAAATTGTTCTAAATAATCGTTATTTTCTTCAAAACCAAGAATTAATAGTCTGCATGTATCATTTTCCGGCTCTAATTCATGCAGAAACAAACGGTAATCTGCCTGTATCTGTTCCCTGCCTAAGAGCATATTTAAAAACACCTGCTCCCTTGCTCTTGGCAGAAGTTTTTGAATCGTTGTACTATAACGGCTGGTTTCTTCTTTTTGCCGACGTTTTTCTTCTATAATCTTCTTTACTTTTTCTATAACCTCCGCTATTTTATCCTCATCACAGGGCTTTAAAATATAATGTCTTATCCCTTCCTCCATAGCCTGACTGGTAAATTCATACTCGCCATAACCGGAAAGTACGATAAATTCAATATCCGGGTAAATTTCTTTTGTCTTACGAATCAGTTCAATACCATTCATCACCGGCATTTTGATATCTGTCAGTACAATATCCGGCAGAAGTTTCCCAATCTTTTCAAAACCATCCACGCCATTCCATGCAGTTCCCACCATTTCCACATCATAGTCCTGCCATGGAATAAATTCTGCCATTCCTTCTCTTTCAAACTCTTCATCATCCACGATTAACAACCGATACATCTACATTCTCCCTTTTCTCTATTGGTATTTTTATGGTTATCTGTGTGCCTTCACCTAATGTACTTTCAATCATAAATTCACTATCCGCATGTGCCATCAGAATCCTCTCCCGGATATTTTTTAAACCGATACCGTTTCCCTTTGGCTGAATCGTTCCATTACGGACTGCTTCTAAATCCTCTTCCGATATACCTATACCTTCGTCTTTTACCCTTAACAGGATATTGTTTTCATCTACCTTTGCTTCTATCCAGATTCTACAGCAGGTCAGTGACTCTTCCACACCATAGTAAATAGCATTTTCCACCAATGGCTGTAGTATCATCCTTGGTACACGGTAGCTTTCCAGATTCTCACCTGTTTCTACAAAGAATTCCACTCTATCCTTATAGCGGAACTGCTGAATGGTTATATAGCTCTTTACTGTTGCTATTTCCTCTGCAACCGTCGCATCCGGCTCCTTAGAAAACGAAGCCCGCATTAAACTGCCCAGCTCAATAATCATTTTCCCGGCTTCTTTGTTTTTTCCTGCTTTTACCATCCAGTTTAAGGCATTTAAGGTGTTGTATAAAAAGTGGGGATTTATCTGTGCCTGCAACATTCTGTACTTTGTATCCTGTAAAAGAAGCTGCTTCTCATAATTTTCATGAATCAGGTTCTCAATTTCTTCTAACATCACCTTAAAATCTCTTGCTAATAATCCGGCTTCGTCTGTCCATTCCTCTAATACCAGCATTTCCCGTGCACTTTTAAAATCTCCTTTTTGCACTAAGTACATGGTTTCTGTCAACTGGTTTAGTGGAGAAGTAATTGCTTTTGCCACGCGATTTAGTAAAAATAATGCCAGTACAAAAATCGCAGACATTGCGCCTAGCATCAAAGAACGAACCATTTTTACACGTCCAAATATCTCATCATAGGGTATGTAATTTATATACATCCAGTCACTTTTTTCATCCTTTAAATAGCTCATAAAGTAGAGTTTTCCGCCTCTTTTTTCTACTTTATATCCCTGATTTCCTTCCAGCTTTGGCTTAAACTGTGATTCATCATCCAGTTGTAACTCTTCCTCACCATAAATCACATTGCCATTATGAAATACGAACAACGTGGAATTTGCATATTTTAAACTTTTCTTTTCCTGTTTAATAATACTTCCAATATCACAGGTTAATATAACGGTTCCAAGATACCGTAAGCTTGCATATTTCGTTTCAAGAATATCTCTTCCGGACAACTGATAGGGAAAATCCTTTGTAGGCGGTATCACAACATATGCACCTCTTGCCGCTTCACACTGCTGCAAAAGATTTTTATACATAGCTTCTTCTATTTTTCCGCAATCTGTGCCAATGGTGATACGAATGTTCTTCCGGTCAAGATACATGGCATTTTTCGTAGCTTTTTGTATGTTTATTTCATCAAAAAAAATCTTTCTTATTTTCGATAATTCATAATAATATTCATTCGAAAGATATTTTGTATCTGCCATCTGTGCCAGGATTTCCTGTACTTCAGAATCTAACGCTAATGAGTAGCTTAAATTCTCAATTTCTGTCAACTGATCATTTACCTTTCCGGCAAAAAACTCCAGTTCCTGTAGGGATTTTTCATATAACTGTTTATCGTAGACTGAAAATCCTGCCTGCAGTGCAAGGAAAGATATTCCGCATGTCATACCCATAATCAGAACGTATACCACCAACATTTTTCCTGCTAATTTTGTATTTCGAAATCGCCTTTTCCATTTTTCTCGCATAGTATCCCTCCTTATTTTTTCTATTATAGTAAGATTTTCCCATTCTATATATGAATTTTTCCTACCTATAACTTGAAAAAATCCGACTTTCTTCCATTTTATCATATATTTTTATTGAATTTTAAAAAAAATAGTGTACGGATGCATGTTTCATACATTCGTACACTACGTTCTCCTCTATTTCCTTTCCTGTATCCTCTGTAGCTGCGCACACATCAGTAAAAATGCGCCCACACCATGTAAATCATTGGTACATTTTTCTCTTTCACAGTAATAGGCATAATCACCTACTGCTGTTCCAATGCAGATATTCCCGATTTGTATATCTTCTCCCTGCCATGTCAGACTGCGAATTACTGCTGCATAGGCTTTTTTTGCATTTTCTAAATATTCCTCTTCAAGTATACCTTTTTGTACTGCTTTGCAGATTGCTGCCACAAACAGGCATGTACAGGAATTTTCAAGCCAGTTTCCCGGCTCTCCTCCCTTATCTACGACTTGATACCATCTGCCTTCTTCTGACTGGTAGTTACATATTGCTTTTAAAAGTTCTGTTACTATTCTGCAAAGTTCCTCATAACCTTCATGTTCTTTTGGTAAAAAGTCCAAATCATCTAATATTGCCACCGGAACCCAGCCTAGGGAACGTCCCCAGAACTCTTTGGAACATCCTGTTTCTTTATCTGCCCATTCTGCCTCTTTTCTGCTGTCGTAAGCATGATAGAAAAGTCCTGTTTTCCCATCCTTTGTCTTTTCTTCCATTAAGCATACCTGTTTTGTCACTAAATCGAAAAATTCCGGCGCATCAAAGGTTTTGGCATATTCTGCACAGATTGGTCCACCCATATACAAGCCATCTAACCACATCTGGTCTGCAAACTCCTCTTTATGCCAGAATCCACCTTCTTTATTGGTTGGATACGCTTTCATCACTGCCAGCAATTCCTTTAATGCATTTTTATATTTTTCTTCACCATATATCCGGTAAAGTGGATATAATAAAATTCCCGGCTGAATATCATCCATTTGCCCCTTGTCGTATTTATAGATATTTCCATGTTCATCCATCATGGCATCTACCCAGTCTTTGATATATTGTATATATTTCTCTTCTTTACATAACAGATATGTCTGATATACACCGGATAAAAATACTCCCTGATGATAATGAAACTGTCCCTTCGGTGGCAAATCCGCTGCTGCAAATTTGCGCATCATCATATCTACTGCTTCTTTTGCATAATATATTGGTTCCTGCATTGTTTTTTCCTCCATTTATAATTATAATCTCTCGGAATCTTTAAGCCAGTAAATATAAGGCTTTCAGATTCCTTTTTTATTAAAATCCCCCACTTTTTTATCAAAAACACTTGACAAATCCATCGAAAAATGCGGCGCTTCGCACCCTTATTTATAAGACAT
>JAGAMY010000005.1 GCA_017624495.1 Lachnospiraceae bacterium
ATTTATGCGCTCAAAAAGGGAAAATACAAAAAAAGAATACCCTTGATAGAAATTCAAATGCCTTAAAAAACATTGATTCTATCAAGGGTATTCTTTTTTTGAATCAGAGAGTCAGAAATTAGTATTTCCCGACAGCCCCTTTTAAAATGGATAAAATTAATTATTCCAGATTTAATTTCTTACGAGTAAAATAATGACATAATACATAGAAAATAATACCAAAAATCAAACTCTGAATCAATCCCATCCAGAAGATTCCCCGGTAGAAAGCCCCCACATCGAAGGTTGAAGATGCGGCATCAATGGTGATATTATCAAGACTGCCTATACCCATAATCAGTACAGAAATCGTACCTACAATCTGCTGAATAATGTATATAACAATGTATGTAATGATAGATGCCAGTACACGGTGCTGGTTAAATAACTGTCCAATGGCAAGGCTGACAAAAAGCATCAGGATAGAAGCCACGCAGGAAACTACACATAAGACAACCATCCAGATAATAAATTCAGAAAGCTGCATACCAAAAGCTTCCGGGAATTCTACAGAGGCTTCCTGCCATACTGCCGAGTCCCATTCATTGCCTGCTAAGACACGAATTAAGATAATTACAGATAGAACGGTAATCACCGTGGCAACAAACATCCAGATGGAAGATACTACAATCTTGGTATTAATAATGGAGCTTGTGGATACCGGCAGGGTATGGGTTAAGTATCCCTGTCTTGAATACATGGTTTTATAAAAACGTATTGTCAGATAAACCATGGTAACAATAAATACGGTGAAAATGCTCATCATATAAAGCATCATGCAGGTTACGGCAAGGATTTCAAAGTTTTCATTTTGTAAAAGGTTGGTATTTAACATAATAGCACCAATTACAGTAAATACGATAAGAACCAGATTCAATGGAATCAGTGGTTTTGCGGTTTCCTTAAATTCATGCTTATATAATTTTCCTAACATTTGAATACCTCCCGGAATAAAGAATCAATGGATGTACCCTGTTTTTCACGAATATCGTCAACAGAAGAGGTCATAACAATTTCCCCATTTTTTAAGAAAATGACTTCGTCTAAAATGTTTTCAACATCTGCAATCAGATGTGTGGAAATTAAAATAGTAGCATCTTCATCATAGTTGCTTAAAATCACTTCTAAAATATAGTCCCTTGCAGCCGGGTCTACTCCGGCAATCGGTTCATCTAGGATATACAATTTGGCACGTCTGCTCATAACTAAAATGAGCTGCACCTTTTCCTTTGTACCCTTTGACATGGTTTTTAGCTTATCACTTGGGTTGATGTGAAGCTTTGCTAACATGTCATAGGCTCTTGTTTCGTCAAAGTCTTCGTAAAAATCTTTGAAATAATCAATAACTTCACGAACCTTCAAATTAGCTTCTAAATACGTCTGATCCGGAAGATAGGATACGACTTTTTTGCTTTCTACGCCTACCGGATTTTCGTTAATATATAACTCGCCTTCTGTAGGCTGAAGCAGACCGTTGATTAATTTGATTAAGGTAGTTTTTCCACTTCCATTAGGTCCAAGCAGACCGATGATATGACCGCCTTCTAAAGAAAGGTTAATTTTATTTAAGGCCATTTTTTTATCATAGGATTTGCTTAGATTTTTACACTCTAAGATAGTACTCATGATTTCTCCCCCTTTAATGTTTCTGTCATAAGTGTAATAGTTTCCTCTTTCTTAAACCCTAATTTTTGCATGTTCTCTAAAAATTCTTCGATTTTTTCTTTGGCGAGAGATGATTTTAAATCTTCAATCATTTTGGTGTCCTCCGTAATAAATCGTCCGCTTGTTCTCTGGGAGAAGACAAGTCCGCTGCGTTCTAATTCTGCTAATGCTTTCTGCATGGTATTTGGATTGACTGCGGCTTCCTGTGCTAAATCTCTTACAGATGGGAGCTTATCACCGGGAGCATATTTGCCTGATACGATATCAAGCTGAATGACTTCGATAATCTGAATGAAAATCGGTCGGTCGGAATTTAAGTTCCATGGCATTTTATCACCTCGTTTTCTCTGTGTTACTGTATTAAGTTACTAATACAGTAATATAAAAGTACAATATTGTCAAGAGGTAAATGAAAAAAAGCTTCTTTGCAAATATTTTGGCAAAGAAGCTTTGTATAATCAGGTGGGGCTATCCCAGCAAACATTCTAACAATCTTGTATTATCCTCCGGCATCATAAAGCAGAAACGAATATATCGCTGGTCTAAAAACGGAAATGTAGAGCAGTCACGAATCATAAGTCCCTGCATAATTGCCCGCTCAAATAAATCATAAGAAGTCACATCATCCCGCAAAATCTTAGCCAGTAAGAAGTTTCCGCTGGCAGGATATACTTTAAAATCGTTACTTTCCTGCATTTTTTCATAAACTCTGGTACGTTCTGCAGAAATCAGATTTCTTGTTTTTTGAATATAGTCTTCATCCGTAAACATAAGCTGTCCTGCGATGACAGCTAAGGAATTAATCGTCCATGGATTTTTCCGGGTATTGATAAGTTTAATCAAATCGTGGTTTCCCGTAACTGCATAGCCTAAACGAAGTCCCGGTGCTGCAAAAAACTTGGAAGTTCCCCGTAAAATAATGATATTGTTGTAGTAGTGTGTCAGCGGAACGGAAGTGATTTCGTCCATGTTTTCCGCAAATTCCACATAGGTTTCATCCACCATCACAAAGATATCATATTGTTTGCAAATATCTAAAATCTGACGCATTTCACGTCTGGTAATAGCGGAAGAGGTTGGATTGTTTGGATTACAAATCACTAATAAGTCAATGCTTTCGTTTAAATGATTTGTGAAATCTTCTAAATTCAGCCGGAAATCGTCTTTTTCCTTTAGCGGATAATAATGGGTTGTTCCACCGCCTAAAAAGATTTCTCTTTCATATTCGGAATAGGTAGGACCGATAATCATGGCTTTTTTTGGCTTTTCTATCTGGATAAAAAGAGAAATCAGTTCGGTAGAGCCATTTCCTACAATAATATTTTCCGGTTCAGTATGGGCATATTCTGCAATACAGTTTTTTAATGTGGAATACTCCCTGTCAGGATATGTCGTGATGACATCTAAATGTTCGGATAAAGTTTTTCGCATATTCGGCGAGATGCCTAAGGGATTGACATTCGCAGAAAAACTGATGATGTCTTCTTTTTTGATGCCATATACCTGTTCTATTTTTTCAAGATCACTGCCGTGAAAATGATCTTTGGCTTTAATCATTATCAAATACCTCCGATTCAATTCTATAGTTTCTATAATGTTGAATTTGCATAATAAATAGTTTATAATAAAATTTAATGAAAAGCAACAATAAAGAAGCAGGTGGAATTGTGCGTAAGCGTATAGAAGAATTGGCAAAGGGCATGTGTGACAGCAATTGTCCGGTATTGGAGTTTTCTACAGACCGGATTGAAATGGAGATTATAGCAGGAGAAGATTATGCAGGGGAGTTTTCAATTACCAGCAAAAATCAGATTCCCATAAAGGGAATTGTGTATTCTGCAAATCCAAGAATGGAATGCCTTACACCGGAGTTTGAGGGAGATGAAGTTCAGATAGAGTTTGAATTTCATAGCAATGGTCTGACAGAAGGGGATATTCAAAAGGGTGAGATGGTAATTATTTGTAACCAGGGTGAATATAACCTTTCTTTTGTTGCGGTTATTTCCGGCTCTCATGTGATGTCTTCCATTGGAAAGATTACCAGTCTGCATGAATTTACCCGACTGGCGCAGACGAACTGGATGGAAGCAAAGCGGATATTCTATTCGCCGCGTTTTTTGCATCTGTTAAATCGGAATGAAATGACAGCCCGCCTTTTGTACCAAGGCATTGCCAAGGGAGCACCTACAGATCAGAATATGGAAGAGTTTCTGCTTGCTGTCAGGGAAAAAACGGAAGTAGAGATTTGTGCTAAGGAGGAAAACTATAGTTTTTATCAGATAAAAGAAGCTGTACGAAAGACCGTTGTTTTAGAAAAAAGTACATGGGGACATGTGCAGATGGAGATTAGCAGTGACAACTCCTTTATTGAACCGGAAAAGCATGTGCTTACCACAGAGGACTTTTTGGGCAGTAAAGCGGAAGTGGGCTATAGGATTCATCCGGAAAAAATGCATGGAGGCAGGAATTTTGGCTGTCTGGTGATAAAAAATATTCATCAGGAGATTGTGATTCGCATATGTGCCACAAGTGAAAAAAAGGATGCGATAAAGGATGATACCCGTTTTAAAACAAAGAAAATGCATATTGAATTACTAAATCTATATGTACAATATCGTTTGAAAAAGATTGTAACCGGTAAATGGGCAGCGGAGAGCTGCCGTATTTTAGAAGAATTGTCCATTCTTCATCCGGATATTTTCTGGTACAGACTGATAAAAGCACAGGCTTTCTGGCTGAATGGAGAACGACAGGAAGCAGAATGGATACTCAATGATTTCAAGCGCAAATGCAAGGACAAGAAATGTCCGGAGTGGGGATATTATTTGTATATATGCAGTTTGATGGAAAAGGAACAAATCTGCATTGATCGTATGGTGGCGGAAGTAGAACAGATATACATGGAGCACAGAGAAAGTAATATGTTGTTCTGGTGTATGCTGTTTTTACGGGAAGAATACATACAGGACAAGTATAAAAAGTTAAAAGCAATAGAAAAACGTACAGACTGGGGAGCAGAAAGTCCCCTCTTATATGTGGAGGCATATTGCCTGTATCTGCAGCATCCGTACCTTTTGGGAAAACTGAGTGAATTTGAGTTAAAGGTTTTAAATTGGGCGAGAAAGCAGAAATTACTAAATGGAGAAATAGCAGAACAGGTTTTTTCTGTATTTTCTGAGCGTTTGGAATACCAGAGGAATGTACTGCTTTTACTTGAAGCCTGCTATGAGCAGTGCAGCAGTGAACAGGTATTAGGCAGCATTTGTGGTTATCTGATAAAAAATCAGAAATATGGCAGACGTTTTTTTGCATGGTATGAAAAGGGAATAGAAGAGAAATTGCGGATTACAGGCTTGTATGAAGCGTATCTGATGTCTATGGATGCAAGAAGTGTGCAGGAAATACCAAAAATAATACTCATGTACTTTAAATATAACAGTCAATTAGGGTATAAACAGAAAGCACTGCTTTATGTAAATATTATTGCAGCCAAAGAACGTTCACCGGAGGTTTATGAACAGTATAGAGAGTCTATGGAAAGCTTTGCTTATGAGCAGATGGAACGGGGCAGAATAGACGATAATCTGGCAGTAATCTATGAGGAAGTAATCTCTAGGGGGATTTATTCTGCCGAACTGGCAGATGCTTTGTCAAATATATTGTTTGTACATAAACTGACCTGTTTTGCAGAGGATGCAGCGAGGGTAATAGTTATTCAAAAGCAGTTAAATCGTCCACAGATTGTGCCGTTGGTAAATGGACAGGCATATTTTTCCCTGTACTCCAATGATTATTGCATTTTTATTGAGGATAATCATGGCAACCGTTATGGCGGAAGTGTGCCATATCAATTAGAAAAACTGATGTATCCGGGAAAATATATCCGGGCATGTATGCAGTATTCCCCGTGGAAATTATCCTGTCTTTTATACTATTTTGCAAGTCGTGAAGCGCAGGAATACTTCGAAGAAAAGGATTTAGAATACTTTAAAAAGGTAATGGCAGATTCTGCGGTAAGCCGTATTTACCGGACGATGCTTTGCCCGAAATATTTCCGGCTGCTTAGACAGTTAGGAATGTCAGCGGAGATGGAATTAGAAGCAGAACGTATTGATGTGGCAATGCTTTTGCCAAAGGAACGTGGATATCTGTTAAATGTTTTAATTGAGCAGCAGATTTATGATAAAGCCTATACATGGATAGAAGAATATGGCATGGAAATGGTTGCTGCTTCAAACAGAGTTCCGGTGCTTTCGAACCATATCCGAAAAGTGGATTTTGCTGAGGATGAGACTTTGCTGCAATATTGTGAAGAAGCCTTTTTTATGGGAAAATATGATAATGTACTGCTAGAATATTTGTGCCGTTATTACAGGGGCTCTTTAAAGCATATGACAGCAGTGTGGAAAAGCAGCAAAAAACAGGACTTAGATACCTTAGAGTTAGAGGAACGTATTTTAGAACAGATGCTTTATACGGAAGAGTTTTCCACATTAGCAGGAGAAATATATGAGAGCTATGCAGCAGAGGGAAATGTGGTTTTAAAAGAAGCCTATCTGACGTATTTTTCGTATCAGTCTTTTTGCAGACAGGAGGTTGCACCAAAGCATTTCTTTGTGCATCTGCGTAAATGGAAACAGGAGAAAAAGCAGCTAAACAGTATTTGTGAACTCACATTGCTTAAATTTTATGCGGAAAATAAGGATATGCGAAATGCAGATATGGCAGTGGCAGAGGAATTGCTGAAAAAGTATCTGTTAGATGGAATATACTTTGCTTTTTACAAAAATTTAGGCAGTTATCTGGTAAAAAAATACCAGTTGTACGATAAATATTATATAGAATATCATACGAAAACCGGAAAAAATGTCGTGCTGCATTACAAGATGCGGGATAAGGATACTGCATATATCGAAGAGGAAATGACAGAAATGCAGACAGGCATTTTTGTAAAGGAAATGGTACTATTTTTTGATGAAGCAGTGCAATATTATATTTCAGAAGAAGATGGAAGCGAAACAGAAACCACGGAAAGCGGTATGATTCGCTGTAGTGAGATGTATGAAGGAAAAAATAAGAACCGTTATGAAAGTTTAAATGACATGCGTTTGGCAGTTGTAACAAAAGCAAATGAAGAACTTGCGGCAGAAATGAGCCGATACAGATATTTGCGTGAAGAAACAACACGTGTATTTACTATATTAAAATAAAGAAGAGGGAAACATGCAGGCAGAAAGATATATAGGGATTGATTTAAGTGAAAAACATGCAATGATAAGCTATTATACAAGAGGGATGTCCGAGCCGGGGACATTCAGCATGGTTACCGGAAGCGAAGTATATCAGATTCCTGTATGTGTGGCGAAAAAAAAGGGCGCAAGTCAATGGCTTATTGGTGAAGAAGCAAGAAAATACGCAAAAGACGAAAGTGTATCCTGCGTGGAGGGGCTGTTTAAAAAGGCTTTATCCGGTGAGCAGACAGAAATTGAAAATGAAATTTATGATGTGAAAGACTTACTTTTTGTCTATTTAAAAAAGCTGCTTGCCCTTCCTATGCATGTTGGCGGGACAATGCCGGATAAGCTGGTAGTTACAACAGAATATATGAATTTAGAAACCAGACAGCTTTTAGGTTTGTTTGCAGAAAAAATACAGTTTCCGACAGAAAAATTAATGCTGCTCGATTATCGGGAGAGTTTTTATTATTATGCATTAAGTCAGTCGCCGGAGCTTTGCCAGAATCAGGTGGCTTTATACTATTTTTCGTCCGGCAAACTACGTTACTGGCAGTTAAATCATGATAAGCGCACGATACCACAGGTGGTAACTATTGAAGAAACAGGTTACGATACATTGCTTGAAAACAGGGATGAGGATTTTTGCCGTATTGTGGCAGATTCCATGGCAGGAAGTGTGATTTCCTCCGTTTATCTGATAGGGGATGGATTTGATGGCGGTTGGATGAAAAAGTCTTTAACAGCCATATGCCGGGGAAGACGGGCATTTGTAGGCAAAAATTTATTTTGTAAAGGTGCCTGTTATGGAGCTTCTGTAAAGTCCGGTGAGGAAAACTGGCAGTATGTCTATATGGGCGATAATGAAATCAAAATGAATATCAGTTTAAAGGTGCAAAATGGAGGGAAAAGTGAATGGATTTCCCTGATAACGGCAGGAGAAAACTGGTATGAAGCCGGAAAGGAATATGAAGTGATATTAAAGGATTCACCGTCGATAGATTTCTGGATACAGCCACCGAAAAGCAGAGAGGCATCCATACAGACGTTGGAGCTTACAGATATGCCACAGCGGAAGGGACGTACCACAAGGCTTAGAATATCGGCAAAGCCGGAATCAGCAGAGAAAATCCGCTTTACGATTAAAGATTTGGGATTTGGTGAGATTGTGAAAAGTTCCGATAAAATATGGGAATATACCCTGTCATTGTAACGGAGGATGGAATGGGAGAATTACTATTGTGCAGCAAAGAGCTTGCATCAGTTCCTTACTATATAGAAACCACAGCGTTAAATGTCTACTCTTTAGAAGAAGTGTGTTATTATCTTATGCACAATATTGAACTGATAGAGCCGGGCTTTATGGATGAAGAACTTTGTCAGTGGATAAAAAAAGAATTGAAAATGACGGCTCTTGCGGAGCGCCTGTTAAAGCTGATTCGGGAAGGAAGAAGCCTTGCAGAGTTTGTCCGTACATTAGCAATGGGCTGTAATTATTGTACCGCAGAAGAAATACAAAACATGCAGACGAGTCTTAGCGTATTTCAGGATAAAAGTGAAATCGAATGTGCGAAAATTCGTGCAGACCGTTTTTTGGCGCAGGGGCGTTATTCCCTATGTGTACAGGAATATCAAAGACTTTTAGCGTTGTTAGAAGTGGCAGAGGGAAGTGGGCTTTTAGCCGGAAATATCTGGCACAATTTAGGTACGGCTTATGCAGGACAGTTTTTATTTGACAGGGCGGCAGAATGTTATGAGAAGGCATTTTTGAAAAACGGTAATGAGATATCCTTGCAACAGGCAAATGAAGCAAAAAGACTTGCCGATGATGAAAATCTGCCGGATATGAAAGGGTTAGAAGAAAGTGTAAATGAGCAGAAGCTGCTTTTAGAAAAGTGGATTCAGGAATACAAAAGAGGCAGCAGATAGGAAGGGATGACATATGGGATTGTTCAAAAGAAAAAGAAGAAAGCCACAGGAAATCGAGATGGATTTGCAGGAATCCATGCAGCAGACGATAGAAGGAATATCGGATGTAGATTTGAACGATGGAAATAAAGTGCAGCACTATATTTTGGATCGTTGTGAACAGATAATTGAGGCTGCAAAAGAGTTAGAGGAAGAAAAGACAGAATATAAAATTGTAACAGAATATCTCAATGATATTCAGACATTAGAGGAACTGCCGGAAAATGCCATGGCAGAAATACGGGCTGCGGCAGAAAATGTATCGAAGTTAGACAGATTACGGGACGAATATAAGAATTCGGAAAAAAGAATATCGGATGTACAGTTTGCACAGATACAGCAGGAGGAAGAACGAATTCCGGATGCCATCAGGCGTTTACAGACCAATGAAACGTATCAAAATACGGTAAAAAGAGATATGAATTATCTCGAAGGTGAGAAAACGGAATGGTATTACAATAAACTAGAATTAGTAAGACAGCAGAAGTTGTTAAAAAGTCTTTCTTTTGTGCTGTTTGGTGTATTTATTGTGATTATGGCAGTACTTATGGTGGCGCAGTTTGTCTTGTATTTGGATACGACATATATCTGGATGGCAGTCTTTTTTGCAGCAGCCTTAGGGGCAGTGGGAATTTTCATGAAAATGTCTGCAAACCAGAAGGAAATTGCACGTTCTGAAATTAATATGAATCATGCCATTGTTTTGTTAAATAAAGTAAAATTTAAGTATGTGAATGTGACAAATGCGGTAGATTATGCAAGAGAAAAATTTCATGTAAATAATGCCTATGAATTGAATTATCTATGGGAGCAGTATTTGAATGAAGTTAAGGAAAGAGAAAAATTTCAGCAGACAAATGATGATTTGGAATACTTTAACGGCAAGCTTATCCGCCTTTTGAAAAAATATCGCTTGTATGATGTCAGAGTATGGCTGCATCAGTCCTCCGCTTTAGTCGATAAAAAGGAAATGGTAGAGGTTAAGCATAATCTGATTGTCCGCAGACAGAAATTGCGTTCAAGGATTGAGTATAATACACAGGCAATTCGTGCACACCGCACAGAAGTAGACAGGTTGTTAAAACGTAAAAATATTTATACACCGGAGATACGTCAGATTATAGATTCTATAGATAATATGAGTTGTATGAAATAGGATAATACGGAAAAGAGGATGGAAATGACAAAAAAGGAACAGGCGCAGGCATTATTTTTAGAAGGTTATAACTGTGCGCAGGCAGTGGCAGGAGCGTATGCAGAAGAAATGGGAATGGACTTAAAAATGGTGGTAAAAATGGTATCTTCCTTTGGCGGTGGCATGGGAAGGATGCGTGAGGTCTGTGGTGCGGTCAGTGGAATGTTTTTTGTGGCTGGTGCACTTTTTGGATACGATGACCCGAAAGATACGGAAAGTAAGAAAATGCATTATGAAAGAATACAATATCTGGCAGGAAAGTTTAAAGAACAGACAGGCAGTATTATCTGTCGTGAACTGTTAGGACTTGAAGGAAAAGACAATACGCCAACGCCAAGTGCCCGGACAAAGGAATATTACAAAAAACGTCCCTGCGTAGAGATGGTGGGTATTGCAGCAGAAATTTTAGAAGAATATCTGGCTTGTCAATAAAGCATTTCTGTGCTAGATTATAAAAAGTGTTAAGAAAATGGAGGATAAAACATGAGCAAGGTAAGAACAAGATTTGCACCAAGTCCAACCGGACGTATGCATGTCGGCAATTTAAGAACAGCATTATATGCCTATTTGATTTCAAAGCATGAAGGCGGAGATTTCATTTTAAGAATAGAAGATACCGATCAGGAACGTTATGTGGAAGGTGCAGTGGATATTATTTACCGTACTTTGGCAAAAACAGGTCTTATTCATGACGAAGGTCCGGACAAAGATGGTGGTGTAGGTCCTTATGTACAGAGTGAACGTCAGGAAAAGGGTATTTATTTAGAATATGCAAAGCAGTTAGTGGAAAAAGGTGAAGCGTATTACTGTTTCTGTGATAAAGAGCGTTTAGAAAGTTTAAAACAGACGGTTGCAGGAAAAGAAATCAATATTTATGATAAACACTGTCTTAGCTTAAGCAAAGAAGAAGTAGAAGCTAAATTAGCAGCAGGTGAGCCATATGTTATCCGTCAGAATAATCCACAGACCGGTACAACTACATTTTGTGATGAAATTTATGGAGATATCACTGTAGATAATGCAGAATTAGACGATATGATTTTAATTAAATCCGATGGTTATCCAACATACAATTTTGCCAATGTTGTAGATGACCATTTGATGGGAATTACTCATGTAGTCAGAGGAAATGAATATCTTTCTTCTTCTCCAAAATATAATCGCTTATATGAAGCCTTTGGCTGGGAAGTGCCTGTTTATGTGCATTGTCCGTTAATTACTAATGAGGAGCATCAGAAATTAAGTAAACGAAGCGGACATTCTTCCTATGAGGATTTGATTGAACAGGGATTTTTAACAGAAGCCGTAGTAAACTTTGTAGCTTTATTAGGTTGGAGTCCTTCAGATAATCGGGAAATATTCTCTTTGGAGGAGCTGGTAGAAGCCTTTGATTATAAGCATATGAGCAAGTCCCCGGCAGTTTTTGATGTTACCAAATTAAAATGGATGAATGGTGAATATATGAAAGCCATGGATGCCGATAAGTTCTATGAAATGGCAGAGCCATACATCAAAGAAGTGGTGACAAAAGACTACGATTTAAAGAAAATTGCAAAAATGGTACAGACCCGTATTGAGGTTTTCCCGGATATTGCAGGACATATTGATTTCTTTGAAGCGTTGCCGGATTATGATATCGCTATGTATACACATAAGAAGATGAAAACCAATGCAGAAACCTCTCTTGCCGTATTACAGGAGATTTTACCAATGTTAGAAGCACATGAAGATTACACAAATGATGCTTTATATGCAGCAATTTCTGCATTTGTTCAGGAAAAAGGATATAAGAGTGGATATGTGCTCTGGCCAATCCGTACAGCTGTATCCGGTAAACAAATGACACCGGGTGGAGCAACTGAAATTATGGAAATTATCGGCAAAGAGGAATCCATTGCCAGAATTAAAAAAGGTATTGAAAAACTTTCATAAAATATAGTATCTAAGGAATTTCAAATTCTATGAATAAAAATCTTAATGACGCTCAGATGCAGGCAGTTTTGCATCGTGAGGGTCCCATGATGGTACTTGCCGGACCGGGGTCCGGCAAGACTCTTGTGATTACCCGCAGAATCGAAAACTTAATAAAAAATGTAAAGGCAGACCCGTCAAGTATTCTTGTCATTACTTTTACAAAAGCAGCAGCAATGGAAATGAAAGAACGTTTTCTGCGAAGAATGTCCACAGAGGGAAGGCGTGTGACCTTTGGAACGTTCCATGCAGTATTTTTTATGATATTAAAATATGCTTATGGATATCAGGCGGAGAATATTATAAGAGAAGAAGAAAAGCAGCAGTTTATGCGGGAATTGATACATTCCATGCACTTAGACTTTGAGGATGAAAATGATTTTATACAGGGGCTTATTGCAGAGATGGGTCTGGTAAAAAACAGCAGAATACAATTAACGCATTATTATTCCACCACCTGCGGACAGGATGTGTTCCGCCGGATTTATAAAGAATACGAAGCATTTCTGCACAGGCACAGGAAAATCGATTTTGATGATATGTTAGTCTACACCTATGAATTGTTTTCACAGAGAAAGGATATTTTGTCTGCATGGCAGAAAAAGTACCAATATATTTTAGTGGATGAATTTCAGGATGTAAATCAGATACAGTATGATATTGTAAAAATGCTTGCAGAACCAAGGAACAACCTTTTTGTGGTGGGAGATGATGACCAGTCTATCTATCGTTTTCGTGGCGCAAAGCCGGAAATTATGCTGCATATGCCAAAGGATTATAAAGAACTTTCCATGGTAAATTTATCGTATAATTACCGTTGTCCGCCGGCAGTGGTGGATATAGCATCCAAAGTCATATCCCATAATAGGGAACGGTTTGAGAAAGAAATATGTGCGGCAAAAAAAGATGGTTTTCCGGTAACTGTTGAAAAATTCGAAAATCAGCGGGAAGAAAATAAAATGATTCTTGAACGTATCCGGGAGGAAAATATTTCTTATTCCCAGATTGCTGTATTGTTCCGCACCAATATGCAGGCGAGAGGACTTATGGAGCAGCTTTTAGAGTATAATATCCCATTTACGGCAAAAGACCGTGTGCCCAATCTTTATGAGCACTGGATAGCGAAGGATTTATTTGCGTATATCCGAATCGCAAAGGGAAGCAGACAAAGACGGGATTTTTTAATGATTATGAATCGTCCGAAACGGTATTTAAGCAGAGAAAGTCTTGAGGAGGAAACGGTAGCCTTTGATGTATGGCAGGCATTTTATATGGAACAACCCTGGATAGAAGAGCGGATAGAAAAATTACAGCGGGATATCCGTGAAATTGGGAAAATGCGTCCTTTTGCTGCCATAAATTATATAAGAAAAGCCATAGGATATGATGAGTTTATAAAAGAATACGCCGAATATCGCAAGATTTCTGCCGAGGAGTTATTTGATGTACTAGAAGAGTTACAGGAAAGCAGCAGGGGGTATACAGATTTTGAAAGCTGGTTTGCGCATATGGAAAAATACAAAATTGAAATGGAAAAGCTATGGGAGAAGGGAAAAGGAGAAAAAGAAGCAGTAACGCTGGCAACCTTCCATAGTGCAAAGGGGCTGGAATTTGATGTGGTACATATCCTTGATGCTAATGAAGGGATTACACCTTACAAAAAGGCAGTTCTTTTGCCGGAAATGGAAGAAGAACGACGGATGTTTTATGTGGCACTTACCCGGGCGAAGAAAAAACTGCATATCTATTTTGCAAAACACATTAATAATCATGAAGCGGAGATGTCCCGGTTTTTGATGGAATGTGGTTTTTCGGTTGAATAAACACCTGCATTTTTGTATAATAAAGTATATCAGTTAAGGGGGCGGTGCAGGTGAAAACATTGAATCGTACACAGTTGAAATTCATTGCCATATGTGCCATGGTATGCGACCATGTTGCATGGGGATTTGTAGAATTCTGGACTCCGCTGGGACAGATTATGCATGTGATAGGAAGGCTGACTATACCGATTATGTGTTTTTTTGTGGCAGAGGGTTTTCGCAAAACTGCAAGTGTAAAGAACTATATACAAAGAATGACATTCTTTGCAATCGTAGCGATGCTGCCATTTTATCTTTTTTTCGGAGAATTGTATGAGTATCGTCAGAATATTATTTTCGATTTACTGTTGGGCTTGCTTATGTTAGCGGTTTTAGAGCATAAGAAATTTCAAAAATGGCAGAAGGTATTGTTCGCAGCTATTATATTTTTTATTTCAGCGACGATTGGCGGCTGGGTAATTATGCCTATTCTGTATATTCTTGTATTTTATTATGTAAAAAGTTTTAAACGGCAGGCAGTCTGGGTATGCGGACTGACGGTGGCATTACAGGTGTTTTTGATTACGGCAGTGGAATTAAACCGTATATGGCATTTTTCAAAGTATGACTGGCCTTGGTATGACAAGTTATATTTTCTTGGCTTTATGCTCCCATTGTTTTTTATTAAACGGTATAATGGCGAAAAAGGGAAAGATATTATTGGAAAATATTTCTTTTACCTGTTTTATCCCGCACATTTTCTGGTGCTGGCGGGTATAAGAGTGCTGGTGGCAGGTTGCAGTGCGTACGAGATTTATGTGGGATGTCATGTGATTGCCTTATTGGTATGTATAGGGATTTTGTTTATGGTTTTATGGGCGAAGCCATCTAGAGGACAGAGTGGTACATTGCTTCTAGTAGCATCGGGCTGTATTTATACCTTTGGTTTTTTGTTAGAAATTACATCGGGAAATATAGGTGGTTTTTATGCGGCTACGGTTACACAGTATTTTGGGGAAACGCTGTTGATGTTTGGATTTACGCTGTTTGTGGCAGAAATGTGTCATAAGGAAGTTCCTGCATTTGTGTATGCCATAGAGGGTGTATTTGGAATAGTAATCATGTGGATGCTGCTCACCACAAGAGAGAATCATTTATTTTATACATATATTGGTATAAATGAAGAAGGTCCTTTTCCAAGACAGGTGTTAGTGTATGGCTGGGGATTTGGTTTGTTTTTGGCATATGTGGGACTGATTAGTGTAGGATGTTTCAGTACATGTGTATGGAGTGCGAAAAGAAGTGGCGGTATAGACAAAAAGAGATGTATATGTACAGCGGTTGCTATTATGTGTCTGTGGTTTCCTAATTTTATCAGAGCTACCGGAATTACCGGTGGATATGAGATTCCGTGTCTGGGGATTATTCTGGCTGCGATTCTGGTGGGGATGGCACTGACAAGATATGGATATTTTGATTCTATTGCTTTAGCCGGTGAAAATGCCTTAAGCCATGGGCAGGAAGGCATTATGGTAATTGATAACCGTCATATTATTACATATTTTAATAAACGGATGGAAGAGGCTTTTGGGCAGTTGGCATTAAAACAGGATGTATATAAAAATCCTGTGCTTGCAGAAGTGTTTGAAGGAAAGAAAAAGACTTTAGAAATTAAAGATAAGATATATGAGATGCGCATAGAACCGCTAAATGAAGGCGGTTATATACAATGTTATATGCTTTGGATGTTAGATATTACAGAACATCATCGTATGCTCCAAAAGATTAGTGACCTTGCTCACATGGATTCGCTGACAAGATTATATAACAGAAGTTATTTTGTAACTCTTTTAGAAAAATATTTGTCTGAAGGCGGCGGTGGAAGTCTTTTCATGATGGATTTAGATAATTTCAAGCAGGTGAATGACCGTTTTGGACATCAGGCGGGCGACGAAGTTTTAGAGAAATTTGGTGAGGTGCTCGGTGCGTTTGGGAAAGATATGTTTGCCTGCCGTATCGGTGGTGATGAATTCTGTTTGTTTTCTAAGGGAATCATTGATGCAAAGGAATTAGGAGCTATTGCAGAAAATGTTTCAACAGAATTTCAGAAGAAACTTTCTACGGAAAAATATGCAGGTATTACAACCGTATCCTTTGGAATTGCAAGGGTAATTGAAACATCTGACAGAGTGTTTGAAAAATTGTATAGTAATGCGGATAAAGCTTTATATGTGGCAAAAAACAGAAGTAAAAATACATGGTATATTCTTTAGGAATAGCCTGTATATGGGGGAATGAATGAAATATTTAAAAAAGTTTGTATGGGCAGTATTAGCATTTAATATAGGGCTTCTTGCCTTTGTGGCACTGGCATTTCAGGTGGATGATATGACTTTGTCTAAGGGAGAAATCTATGATTTTAATCAAAACTGGGTACTGTACAGGGAAAATGGTGAAAGCACAGCCATTGAAGAATTGCCGTATCTGGGTGAAAGCAGTGCAGGAGACAGGATTATTGTGGAAAATACCATTCCTAAAGAATATTTTGGTATGACAATGTCTTTTTTATCTGCGGATAAGACATTAAAAGTCTTTTTTGATGGAGAATGTGTCTATACTTTTGGTATGGAAGATAAAAGAAGTTTTGGACATACACCGGGAAGTGTAGTAAATTTTGTGGATATTCCATATAATCTGACCGAGGGAAAAGTTCGCATGGAAATGTGTTCGCCCTATGATGACTATGCGTCAAGAATCAGTGCTGTTACGATAGGCAGAAGAGATGTGCTGATATTACAGCTTTTGCAGAAAAATCTTTTTAATATTGGCTGTAATATGTTGATTTTAATTTGTGCGGTCATGTTTTTTCTGCTGTTTATTATTCAAAAGGTTTCAAAGCAAAAAACTGCAGGTGTACAGTATTTGTGTGGATATTGTATTGTAACATCCCTGTATTATTTTGTGGAAACTAAAATGATGCACATATTTTATGGAAACCAGACTTTTTATTCCGTATTGGTTTTTGTATGCATTATGATGATTCCGCTGTTTGTAAGTTTGTATTATGCAAATGGTGTGCTTGGCATTTATAAAAAACGCTGGAAGATTCTGCTGGGACTTATTTATGCAAATATTGTTCTACAGATGCTGCTGCAGTTATCAGGTCTTGTGGATTTTATGAATATGGCATGTATTTCCCACGCCTTGATTATGTTTACTGTGTTAGTGGGTATGAAATCCTATTTGGATATTTTAAAGAAAAAGAAGGATTTGCAGATTCGCCTTGGCATGGCAGCTCTTTTGTTTATGGGTGGCGGTGGCGCAATCGATATTGTGCGTATGTACATGGTGGCTGTTGGAGATATGGGTAAGTTCAGCCGTTTGGGCACGACCTGTTTTAGTCTGCTTATGTTATACCAGCATATGAACCAGATTATCAGAGGGTATACCAATAATATAGAAGAAAATGCAAGGCTTTTGCAGCATGAAATGGAATATATGGAAAAGAAAAATGCCCAGTTGGAACGTGCGAATACCCTTGCGGAAGAAGCAAGACAGGAAGCGTTGGCAGCAAATGCTTCAAAGGGAAAGTTTCTGGCACATATGTCCCATGAAATTCGTACACCGATTAATGCAGTGCTTGGCATGGATACCATGATTTTGCGGGAAACGACAGATATGCAGATTAAAGAGTATGCATTGGATATTCAAAATGCCGGGCAGACTTTGCTGGCACTGATTAATGACATTTTGGATTTTTCTAAGATTGAATCCGGTAAAATGGAGATTATTCAGGTAGAATATGATCTTAGCAGTATGATACATGATATTTCTAACATGATAAAGGCAAAAGCAGAAGCGAAAAAGCTGCAATTACATATTCATGTAGATGAAAAAATTCCGTCACGGCTTTTAGGAGATGATGTTCGTATACGGCAGGTACTGGTGAATCTTTTGAATAATGCGGTAAAATATACCCCAAAAGGTACAGTAACTCTAAAAATAGATGGTAAAATCGAAGGAAGAAAAGCTATTTTGGATTTTTCTGTGGAGGATACAGGAATTGGCATAAAAAAAGAGGATATTTCCAAGCTGTTTGAAGAGTTTGAGCGTATTGAAGAAAAACGAAACCGAAGTATTGAAGGAACCGGACTTGGCATCAATATCACTACACAGCTCTTGCTTTTGATGGGAAGTAAAATGCAAGTGGAAAGTGTCTACGGCGAAGGTTCACGCTTTTATTTTACCTTAGAGCAGCAGATTGTGGATTCTGAACCGATAGGTAATTTGGAGGAGCGTATCAGAAAACAGACGTCGGAATATGACTATATGGCTGCTTTTACAGCACCTGAGGCAAAAATTCTGGTGGTGGATGATAATATTACCAATTTGAAGGTATTTGTAAGTTTGTTAAAGCGTACAAAGGTAAATGTGGATGTGGTAGATGGCGGAAAAGATGCGTTGAAGATGGCGGCGGAAAAACATTATGATTTGATTTTCTTAGACCATATGATGCCGGAAATGGACGGCATAGAAACCCTGCATCGGTTGCTGGGGTTGGAAAACAGCCAGTGTATCGGTACTCCGGTCATTGCATTGACGGCAAATGCCATAACAGGTGCAAAGGAGATGTATTTAGCGGAAGGGTTTGATGCATTTTTACCAAAACCGATTAATCCGGAGAAGTTAGAACAACTCATTCTGCGATTACTGCCAAGGGATTTACTGCAGTTTGCGATAGAAGAAGAGGAAGCAAAAGTGCCGGTACAGACCATTATACCACAGGCAGAAGATAATGAACTTCCATTAGTGGATGGTATTGACTGGAGTTATGGATTTATGCATCTGCCAGATAAAGAGCTGCTTTTAGATACCATAAAGGATTTTTATAAGGCGGTTGAAGCAGAAGCGGATACATTAGACAAGTTTTATGTGGATTGTAAAAATGATGCAGAAAGTTTAAGACAGTATAAAATAAAAGTACATTCCATGAAAAGTTCTGCGAATATGATAGGTGCAACTGTGCTTGGCGGAATGGCAAAGGTACTTGAGAATGCGGCAAAGGATGCCGATATAACTGTTATAGATGCTTTGCATACCATATTTTTAAAGGAATGGCGGAAAAGTAAGGATGCACTAAGAGAAATTGTAGGTGATAATGTGATAAAAGCAGAAGTAACAGATAAACAGATGTTGTGTGATTGTCTGCAAAAGCTTATGGATGCCATGGAAGAACTGGATATGGATGTGATGGATACAATTATGGAGCAGTTGAATGGTTTTTGTTATCCGCAGGATATACAGGCAGGTATGGAACGGCTGAGTGCATATGTCATAAATCTGGATTGTGCACAAGGGGCTGTACAGATACAACAACTTATAGAACAGATAAACGTAAATAAAGATTGGAGAGAAGACACATGAAAAAAATACTTTTAATAGGGGAATTAAATCAGACACTTAGCAGTGTAAACAGACATTTATCCATGAAATTTCAGACACAGGTGTGTGTAGATTCCTTTGAACTGGTAAAGGGAATGACTAAGGTTTTTGAGCCGGAGATGGTGGTTGTTTGCCTGGTTGGTGTCAATGATTTAAATAACAAAATTTTAGAATTTTTCTGGAAACAGTATCCTGAAATCCCGGTGCTTCTTATTGGCACAGCGGATGAGTGCGGATGTTATCAGAAATATTATGAAAGCGGACAGTTTGAATATATCGTCAGACCAACGACATTATCTAAGTTGATGAAGAAATGTTTAGAAATGCTGCAGATGATAGAGGTAGAACAGATAGTAGAAACTGAGCCGGATACCAGTGAGCAGGAAAGAAAGCGTATTCTTGTAGTGGATGACAGTGGAATCCTTCTTCGCAGCGTAAAGGCTATGTTAGATAAAAAGTATGATATTTCCGTTGCTACAGATGGGAAACTGGCACTAAAACAGGCAAAGAAAAATAAACCGGATTTGATTTTGTTAGATTATGAAATGCCGGAATGGGATGGAAAGAAAACGTTAGAAGAAATACGAAATGATGCAGAATTAAAGGATATTCCGGTGGTTTTTCTGACAGGTGTTGCTGATAAGGAGCATATTATTGCCGTACTTGATTTAAAACCGGCGGGTTATCTGTTAAAGCCAATAGAACAGCAAAGATTGATTGATACTATCGAAAAAGTATTTTCAGGAACAGTATAAAGAAAAGGGCTGGCACTTATCAAAAAGTAAGATGCCAGCCCTAAATTTTAGTCTAAATCAAATTCTGCTTCGTCTAAAAGCTCGTCAAATCTTTCTTCAACAGCTTCGTATTCCTCGTCACTTTCGATGTTTTGCAAAGAAGGATTGCCTTCTTCGTCTTCGAAATAGCGGTAAATATAAACTGTACCTTCTTCGTTTTCTTCACCGTTTTCGTCTAAAGGAAGTAAAGCGATATAATCCTGATCATCAACATCAAAAATGGTTAAAATCTCACATTCAACCTGTGTGCCGTCGTCCATGTCTAAGGTTACGCAGATGTCTGCATCTTCCGGTAAAATTTCCTGATTGCCCATAAGAATCTCCTTTCGCAACTAAAATTATTGGTTCATTATATAATAATTTGGACAGGTTCGTCAATAAGCGAAGAAAAAGATATACAAATGAACAAAAACAATGGTATAATAGGAAAAGTACTTGCTTAGTTTAGGATGAAAAGGTGGATAAACCATGGAATGGAATGTAAAAAAAGGTGATTTTTCCCAGATGGGAGTGACAAAGGGCAAAGGATGGATAAATTTCTGTTTTGAAGGCAGAAAAGAGTCCGTTTGTAAAATCGTACTGTACAACAGGGAAAATCAGACCAAAGCAGTTGAAATACCGGTATCTGCTGAATATAGCAGAGGAAATTTCCGGGCGATACGGGTATATGAACTGGACATGGGAGTATATGACTACAATTTTGAAATTGATGGAAAAATTGTTCAGGATTTTTATGCAAAAAGAATTGTAGGAAGAGATATATGGGCAGATAAGGCCAGAGAACTGCCATTAGAGAATCATCTTACCTGTCGATATGAGGAAAGCAATTTTTCATGGCGCGGAGAAGAGGATATAGAGATAGCACGAAAAGATATGGTTTTATATAAACTGCATGTGCGTGGATTTACCAAAGGTCTGCCGGAGAGTACACCGGATAGAGGGACATTTAAAGCATTGATGAAAAAAATCCCATATTTAAAAGCATTGGGTATTACATCTGTGGAGCTCATGCCGGTATATGAGTTTGAAGAGCTTAACGCCAAAGTTGTGCAGGAAGTGCCGGAATATACGAAGTGGAAAAGTAAAAAGAAGGATAAAATTAAGAAACCGGAAAGAAAAACAGTGTATAAGACAAATTACTGGGGATATGGTTCTGGGATGTATTATGCACCAAAGAAATCCTATGCCGCAGGAGAAAATGCAGCACTGGAATTAAAAGAATGTATTTTGCAGATGCACAAAAAGGGTATGGAATGTATTTTGGAAATGTATTTTTCAAAAGAAGTCCGTCAGGAGCAGATTTTGGATATTCTGCATTACTGGGTAAATGAGTATCATGTGGATGGATTCCATTTGCAGGGAGAGAATATTCCGGTGGAAATGCTGGTAAATGACCCCTATTTGGGCAGGACAAAGCTTTTTTATAAAGGTTTTCATGAAGATATTGTGGCAGAAGAGGAAAAAAATTATCCAAGAGCATTTGTGGATACGGATGAGTTTTTATATCCGGCAAGGAAGCTTTTAAACAGCATCAATGGAAATGTATGGGAGCTTGCCGACCAGATGAAAAAGCAGAATGACCGGATTGGATATGTGAATTATCTGGCAGATAACAATGGTTTTACCCTTGCAGATTTGTTTACTTATGAATATAAGCATAATGAGGCAAATGGTGAAAATAACTGCGATGGACCGGAGTGGAATTTTAGCAGTAACTGTGGTGTGGAAGGTGAAACCACCAGCCGTAATGTGCAAAAAGCCCGTGAACGCCGGATGAAAAATGCCATTGCCATGCTGTTTTTATCTCAAGGTGTACCAATGTTAATGGCAGGGGATGAGGATTGTAACTCCCAGCAGGGAAATAATAATGCGTATTGTCAGGATAATGCCATTGGCTGGAAAGACTGGAAACAGACAAAAGTTTCCAAAGAATTTTTAAAGTTTGTGAAAAAAATGGCAGAGTTTCGAAAAGAACATCCCGTTTTGCGTATGGAGCATCCGATGCAGATGGCTGATACAAAGGGATGTGGCTGTCCGGATTTGTCCTATCATGAAGAAAATGCATGGATTTCGTCTTCGCATATTAATCGCAGAGCCTTGGGAGTTTTATATTGTGGCAGATATGCCGGAGAAGAGGAAGATATTTATATAGGCTTTAATTTTTCTGATTTTGAGAAAAAACTTGCACTGCCGAAAGCAAAAAATAAAAAGAAATGGTATGTGTATATGGATACCGGCAGTAAAAATGCATTTTTAGCAGAGCCGGAAGAGATTGAAGAAAATGGCTATGTATTAGAAGCGCACAGTGTATGTATTATCATAGGGAAATAAAAGCAGGAGATGAATTGACATGAAAGCGTGGCAGCATTTAAAGACGATACTACGTCATAAAAATCTGGTACGAAAAGGATGTTTTAAAGTGGGCTTATACAGACAGGGATTATTTCATGATATGTCAAAATATAACCCGATAGAGTTTCTTGTGGGATGCAAATATTTTCAGGGAAACAAAAGTCCGAATAATGCAGAACGTGAAGAAAAAGGATATTCTGCTGCATGGCTGCATCATAAGGGCAGAAATAAACATCATTTAGAGTACTGGATAGATTATTCGGCAGAAAATAACGGCTTAATGGCTGGTATGCGTATGCCGGAAAAGTATGTGGTGGAAATGTTTATTGACAGGATTTCTGCTTCAAAGAATTATCAGAAGGAGCTATACACCAATAGAAGTCCTTTGGAATATTATGAGCATGGAAAAGAGCATTATATGATGCATAAAGAAACCCGTGCTTTATTGGAAAAGCTGTTGAATATGCTGGCTGAAGAAGGTGAAGAAGCAGTGTTTTCCTATATTCGTACAGATATATTAAAAAATAAGAGAAAGAAGGATTAAAACATGAGTAACGATAAAAAATTATTATACAGCGGAATGCAGGCAACAGGAACATTAACCCTTGGGAATTATCTTGGAGCATTAAAAAACTGGGTGACTCTAAATGAAGAGTATGAATGTCTGTATGGAGTTATGGATTTACATTCCTTAACCGTTCGACAGGTTCCGGCGGATTTTCGTAAAAATGCCCGCTCTTTGTATGCTTTATATGTGGCAGCAGGTTTAGACCCGGAAAAAAACTGTATTTACTATCAGTCCCATGTATCCGGCCATGCGGAATTGAGCTGGATTTTAAGCTGTTTTACTTATATGGGTGAGTTAAATCGTATGACCCAGTTTAAGGATAAAGCGGCAAAACATGCAGATAATATCAATGCAGGGCTTTATACTTATCCTGTACTTATGGCAGCAGATATTTTATTATATCAGGCGGATTTGGTGCCGGTAGGCGCTGACCAGAAACAGCATTTAGAGATTACCAGAGATATTGCACAGCGTTTTAACAGCATTTACGGTGATGTGTTTACGATTCCTGAACCATATATCCCAAAAGCAGGTGCGAAAATCATGAGCTTGCAGGAACCGGAAAAGAAGATGTCTAAGTCGGATGAGAATGCCAATGCGACCATAAAACTCTTAGATGACAGAGATACGATTATCCGTAAATTTAAACGTGCAGTGACAGATTCCGATACAGTTGTGCGTTATGCGGAAGAAAAGCCGGGTATCAGCAATCTGATGGATATTTATAGCTGCGTAACAGGCAAGAGTAACGATGAAATTGAAAAGGAATTTGCCGGTAAAGGATATGGCGATTTTAAATTGGCAGTTGGTGAAGCTGTGGCGGATGAATTAGCTCCACTGCAGAAACGTTATGAAGAATTAATGGCAGACAAAGCATACTTGGATGCCATGATTAAAATGAATGATGAAAAAGCACAGTATCTTGCTAATAAGACATTGCGTAAGGTACAGAAAAAAGTCGGATTAACAGAACGTATCCGTTAATCCGGCAAAAGAATAAAATCATCAGGTACCGGTGCTTCAAACGTCATTTTTTCTCCGTTAATCGGATGGGAAAAGGTTAAGTGCCATGCATGCAGTGCCTGACGGGTCATAAGCTGATTGGCTGGGTTATAAAGAAAATCCCCAATCAGTGGATGACCGATATGTTTCATATGAACACGAATCTGATGGGTTCTTCCGGTTTCTAACAAAAAGGAAACTAAGGAGAGCCCATTTTTACTGCCGGAACATTCCGGTGAATCTGCTGGCAGATATTTTAAACGTTTAAAGTGTGTAACAGCATGTTCGCCATTAGCAAAATCGACTTTCCGTTCAATGACAGAACCTTCGGCACGCCCGATTGGAGCGCAGATTGTACCGGAATCCTCCACAAGACCTTCAGCAATGCCAAGGTATTCCCGATGGATTTTCCGGGCTTTCATATCATCACCTAAATGTCCGCTGCTTAACATGTGTTTTGCCACAACGGTAAGTCCGCTGGTATCCATATCCAGTCGATTGATGCAGCGGAATACCATAGGGGTATTTCTTTCTTCATTATAGGCAGCTAAAGCGTTTGCCAGTGTATTCTCGTAGTGGCTGATAGAAGGATGCGTAGGCATCCCGGCAGCTTTGTTAATGACAAAAATATCATCATCTTCGTAAAGGATGTCTAAAGGTGCGGCGTTTGGCACAATATTTTCCGAACCCGCATCTTCAATAAGGCATAGATGCAGAGTGTCTCCTGTATGCAAAATGCCATTTACATAGGTCCACACACCGTTTCGGTGAATCCCTTCCGGGGTCTTTTTTAATTCCTTTATCACATTTTTGGAATATCCATTGTTTTTTAGAAAGCGAAGAATGGATATTCCGTCCTCTTTATCTGTAATTGTATAGGTGAATTCCCGTTTCACAGTAACCTCCGAAGCCCAATGGGGCAAAATTATATTCTGCCTACGATTATAACGGAAAAAATAAAATATGAAAAGGAAAAGATGGAAAGGCACGAAGAACATGGACTTTTCATAGGATATATCAAGTAAGTTTTTGAGGTGTTGGCTTGAAAACTTTTTTATCCCCTCTGAATGAAGTGGAAGAAAAAGAGTGTTTAAAAAAATACAAAGAGGGAAGTCAGGAAGCAAAAAAAACATTGATTGAGCGAAATATGCGGCTGGTAGCACATATTTCCAAGAAGTACCAGAATGCTGAAGAAGATATGGAGGATTTGATTTCCATAGGTACAATAGGGCTGATAAAAGCAGTTTCCACGTTTGAAGAAAATCACGGGAGCAAATTAGGCACATATGCAGCAAGATGTATCGAAAATGAGCTATTGATGTATTTTCGGGCAAAGAAAAAAACTTCACGGGAAATTTCTTTATATGAACCCATTGGCACGGATAAAGAGGGTAATCAGATTCAACTGGTAGATGTGGTGGAAGCAGAAGAAACGGATGTGGTGGAAATGTTGGAAATCAAGCGGCAGATTCTGCGATTATATGAGTTGTTGCCAAAGGTTTTAGACGAGAGAGAGAAAACCGTACTGTCTTTGCGTTATGGACTAAATAATCATAAACCTGTAACCCAGCGGGAAATCGCCAATCAGATGCACATATCAAGGTCTTATGTTTCACGCATTGAGAAAAAAGCACTGGAAAAATTGAAAAATAATTTTTAAAAGCTATTTTAAAAAGATGGAAATTATGATAGAATAATTCCATCTTTTTATTATATCTGAAAATCACAACAGTTTTTCGCTGAATAATCCCTTTTAAAATAAAGGAGTGTAAATTGTATAGTAAAGTAACAACAGCAGTTATCTGTGGTTTAGAAAGCCTGTCGGTTTCTGTGGAGGCAGATGTCAGTAACGGACTGCCGATGTTTGAAATGGTGGGTTTCCTATCCGCAGAAGTAAAAGAAGCAAAGGAACGGGTGCGTACTGCGTTACGAAACTGTGGTTATCAATTGCCGGCAAAACGAATTACCATAAATCTGTCACCGGCAGATGTACGAAAGTCCGGTTCCGGTTTTGATTTGCCCATAGCAGTTGCCATATTAGCAGCACTTGAAGTAGTAGATATAAAAATGCTTCATAACACGTTAGTTTTAGGAGAAATTAGTTTAGATGGCAGCATACTGCCGATGAAAGGCGTACTGCCAATGACAGCTAAAGCATTAGAAGAGGGGATGACAAAGTGCATTATTCCCAAACAAAACGAAAATGAGGCGGCATTGATACCGGGAATTACCATATGGGCAGTGGAAAATATTAAAGAGCTTATAAGTTATCTGAATGGAAAAAATTACGAAAGAAAAGCAGATATTAATATAGAAGAAACACAGATAAAAAATATAACGCCGGATTTTGCAGAAATCAATGGACATCGCACCGTACGACGGGCATGCGAGGTGGCGGTGGCGGGTATGCACAATTTTTTGATGATTGGTCCGCCGGGGAGCGGCAAGACCATGATTGCCAAAAGAATTCCCGGAATTTTGCCGCCTATGACAGAAAAAGAACAATTAGAGGTGTCTAAGATATACAGTATATGCGGAATGTTACCTAAAAATGGCGGTTTAGTACAGGAGCGGCCTTTCCGCAGTCCGCATCATACCATCAGTCCGAATGGTTTATCCGGTGGCGGAAGTATTCCAAAACCGGGAGAAATCAGTCTGGCACATCTTGGGGTATTGTTTTTGGATGAATTACCGGAGTTTAAAAAGACTACGTTGGAAATTCTGCGTCAGCCCATGGAGGATAAGCAGATTTGCCTTGTACGTCAGTCCGGAACATATTGTTATCCTTCAGATTTTATGTTAGTGGCAGCGATGAATCCATGTAAATGTGGCTATTTTCCGGACAGAAGTCGTTGTAACTGCAGAGATACACAGATAGAAGCTTATTTAGGAAAAATCAGCAGACCACTTATGGATAGAATAGATATTTGCGTGGAAACACCGGTAATTTGCTATGAAGAATTGACAGGAAAGGAAAAAAATGAAAGCTCCGCAGAAATCAGAGAGCGTATCATGAAGGCGTTTGAGCGTCAAAAGCAGCGGTTTTGTGGTACAAATATCCGTTATAACAGTCAGATTCCTTCCGGCAGTATAGAAAAATATTGTAAATTGGATACAAAACAGAAAAAATTCATGAAAAAAATTTTTCAGTCCATGGAGTTGTCCGCCAGAGGGTATTACAAAATATTAAAAACCGCACGCACAATTGCTGATTTGGAAAATAGTGAGGAAATTCAGCAGAAACACTTAAATGAAGCAGTTTGTTACCGGATGATAGATAAAAAATACTGGGAGTAAATGGAATGTATAAATGGCAGTATCAGTACTGGTTACAATCAGTAACCGGAATAAAGAATAAAACAAAACAAAAATTAGTAGAATATTGTGGAGGTGCAGAGGAGGTTTTTTTCATAAAAGAAAAACAGTTAGCTTCCATATATGGGATTTTGCCGGAAGAAGTACAGGCTATAGCAGAAAGTCGGAAAATATGGGATTTTCAGAAACAGACAGAAATCTTTTTAGAAAGTGGTATATCCATGGTTACTATAGAAGAGGAAGCGTTCCCGGAAAGGCTTAGGTATCTTACCGATTGTCCATATGCATTGTTTTATAAAGGAAACTATCCAAAGAACACAGAAAGAACAGTCGCCATTGTAGGGGCGAGAGCCTGTTCTTCTTATGGTCGAGCAATGGCACTAGAGATAGGAGAAGCACTTTCAGCCTGTGGTGTGAGTGTTATTAGCGGTATGGCATCCGGTATAGATTCTTTTGGACATTGGGGTGCCATAAAGGGAGACGGAAAAACCTATGCAGTGTTAGGTTGTGGAGCAGATGTCTGCTATCCAAGAGGTGGCAGGCAGTTGTATGAGCGTATTTTAGAAAAAGGTGGAATTATTTCTGAATATTTACCGGGAACAGCACCGGTAAAGTGGCAGTTTCCGGCAAGGAATCGTTTGATTAGTGCTTTTTCCGATGTAGTCATTGTAATAGAAGCGAAAGAAAAAAGCGGTTCACTGATAACCGCAGATTTTGCATTAGAGCAGGGGAAAGATATTTATGCAGTGCCGGGGCGGGTGGATGATGTGCCGAGTTACGGCTGTAATGCGTTGATTCATCAGGGGGCAGGCATAATTTTATCTGTAAAAGAACTGATTTCCGATTTGAATTTGGATATGGATAAAACATCCGTTGAAAAAGAAAAAAGAAAAAAATTACTTGAAAAAGAAGAATTGATGGTGTATAGTTGTTTCGGTTTACATACCAAAAATTTGGAAGATTTGGTGCAGATGACAGGACTTTCTGCATCTGAACTGTCAGATGTTATTGTACGTCTGCAAATGAAGGGATTCTTAGAAGAACCCTTCAAAAATCATTATAGGAAAAAATGAAACAAGCATAAAGGAGTTTTGGGAAATGGCAAAATATCTGGTAATTGTGGAATCACCGGCAAAAGTGAAGACAATCAAAAAGTTTTTGGGGAAAAATTATGAAGTTACAGCTTCAAACGGACATGTGCGTGACATGCCAAAAAGTCAGTTAGGATTTGATGCCGAAAATAATTTTGAACCAAAATATATTACCATTCGTGGAAAAGGTGATATTTTAGCAAAACTTCGAAAGGAAGTTAAAAAAGCAGAAAAAATTTATCTTGCAACTGACCCGGACCGTGAAGGAGAAGCTATTTCCTGGCATTTATCCAAAGCGTTAAAATTAGAGGATAAGAAAGTATACAGAATCAGTTTTAATGAGATTACTCAGAATGCAGTAAAGGCATCCCTGAAACAGCCAAGAGAAGTGGATATGGATTTGGTTGATGCGCAGCAGGCAAGACGTATGTTAGACCGTATGGTGGGATATAAAATCAGCCCGCTGCTCTGGGCAAAAGTAAAGCGTGGCTTGAGTGCTGGTCGTGTGCAGTCCGTAACACTTCGTCTGATTTGTGACAGGGAAGAAGAAATCAATGCTTTTATCCCGGAAGAATACTGGACATTAGATGCGAAATTAAATATTCCGAGAGAAAAGCGTCCTTTATTGGCAAAATTCCATGGAAATACCAATGGTAAAATGAGTATATCTTCAAAACAGGAAGTTGATAAAATAAAAGACGAACTAAAAGCAGCAGAGTATAAAGTGGCAGAAGTTAAAAAAGGGGAACGTGTAAAAAAGGCACCGCTTCCATTTACCACAAGTACATTACAGCAGGAAGCATCAAAAGTACTAAATTTCTCTATTCAGAAAACCATGCGTCTTGCCCAGCAGTTATATGAAGGTGTGGATGTAAAAGGACAGGGAACTGTCGGTCTGATTACTTATTTAAGAACAGACTCTGTTCGTATTTCGGAAGAGGCAGATGCAGCAGCAAGAGAATATATTACAGGTGCTTATGGTGAAAACTATGTAGCTGAAAGCACAGGGGAAAAGAAAAATTCAGGCAAGATACAGGATGCGCATGAAGCTATTCGTCCATCTGATATTACCAGAACACCGGCATTAGTAAAAGATTCTCTAAGCAGAGACCAGTTTCGTTTATACCAGTTGATATGGAAGCGTTTTGCAGCCAGCAGAATGAGTAATGCTGTGTATGAAACAACCTCTGTAAAAATTGCAGCCGGGGATTATCGCTTTCATGTATCTGCATCAAGAATATCCTTTGATGGTTTTATGTCTGTGTACACCAATGATGAGGATGAAAAAGCAGAAAACAATGTTTTATTGAAATCTATTGATGAGAACACAGTTCTTACGCTTTTAGAATATGATGAAAAACAGCATTTTACCCAGCCACCTGCGCATTATACAGAGGCATCATTGGTAAAAACGTTAGAGGAATTGGGAATTGGAAGACCAAGTACTTATTCACCGACAATTACAACACTTTTGGGTCGACGTTATGTAGTAAAAGAAAGTAAAAATCTATATGTTACCGAATTAGGAGAAGTTGTCAATTCTATTATGAAAGAATCTTTTCCATCCATTGTAGATGAGCACTTTACAGCAAATATGGAATCTTTGTTAGATAAGGTAGAAGAAGGTGCTATAAACTGGAAGACGGTTGTCAGCAATTTTTACCCTGATTTGCAGGAGGCGGTAGAAATTGCAGAAAAGGAACTGGAAAAAGTACAGATTGAGGATGAAGTCACAGATGTGATTTGTGAGGAATGTGGAAGAAATATGGTGGTTAAGTATGGTCCGCATGGAAAATTCCTTGCCTGTCCGGGATTTCCGGATTGCCGCAATACAAAGCCTTATCTGGAAAAAACAGGTATAAAATGTCCGAATTGTCAGAAAGAAGTTGTTATTAAGAAGACGAAAAAGGGCAGAAAATATTATGGATGTGAGAATAATCCTGAATGTGAATTTATGTCCTGGCAGAAACCATCAGAGAAAAAATGTCCAAAATGTGGCGGTTATATGGTTGAAAAGGGTAATAAACTGGCATGTGCGGATGAAAAGTGTGGGTATAGGGAGTAGGAGTTTTGGGGACGAACGTTCACTTCGCGCCATTCGCAAAGCCCTGCTTCGCAGGGACGCCGCTGGGCGGCTCATTTTTTGCTCATAAGCGGGCGCTCCCTTCACCGTATACAGAAAGCACATTTTTGTGCGAGCACAAATGTGTTTTTTGTATACGGTGAGTGAACTGAAATGTTGGAATATTCTTGCAATTCAGAAAAAAATGTGTTAGAATACGTCTTAGTTAAAGAAAGTTCGGAAAATTCATAAGGGGGTATTTTTTATGAGTGTACAACTGTTGGATAAGACCAGAAAGATTAATAAGCTCTTGCACAATAATAATTCTTCAAAAGTGGTTTTCAATGATATTTGTGACGTTTTGACTGAAATATTAAAGTCAAATATTTTGGTCATCAGTAAAAAGGGGAAGGTTTTAGGCAGCAGCGTTAGTCATGGAATTGATGAGATTCGTGAGATGATTGTAGATGAAGTGGGCGGATTTATTGATCCGGTTCTGAATGAAAGGCTGTTAGGGATTCTTTCCACAAAAGAAAATGTAAACTTAGAGACACTTGGCTTTGTGGCAGATGTGAAGAAATATTGTGCAATTATTACTCCTATAGATATTGCGGGTGAACGTTTGGGAACATTATTTGTATACCGTTGTGATTCGCAGTATGATATAGATGATATTATTTTGAGTGAATACGGCACAACGGTTGTAGGACTTGAAATGATGCGCTCCGTAAATGAGGAAAGTGCGGAAGAGAATCGTAAGATTCAAATTGTAAAATCCGCAATTAATACACTGTCATTTTCGGAATTAGAAGCCATTACACATATTTTTGATGAATTAGATGGAAATGAAGGTATTCTTGTGGCGAGTAAAATTGCTGACCGTGTAGGAATTACACGTTCGGTAATTGTAAATGCGTTGCGTAAGTTTGAAAGTGCAGGCGTAATCGAGTCACGTTCCTCTGGGATGAAAGGTACCTATATAAAAGTTTTGAATGATGTTGTTTTTGATGAACTTGAAAAAATAAAACGACAAAATGAATACTAATGGATTTTGAATGGTAAAAGGACTTACAAATTTTGGGTGTGTAAGTCCTTTTTTTCTGTATATTTAGTACTAAAAATGACAAAAAAGTACAAGATAATGTAAAAAATGAGAAAAAAAACCTTGAGTTTTTTTCGATATGATTTATAATAAAATAAGAGTAAATTGTGAAGAGTGTGTCAGAAAGGGGAAAGGGCATGTTTTCAACAAATGTATATAATTATATTAATGTCCTGAATAAGGCAGCAGATGCCAGTTGGTTGAGAGAAGAAACTATAGCCAATAATATTGCGAATGCCGATACGCCTGGTTATAAAAGGAAAGATGTTAACTTTGAAAGTGCGTTAAGGACAGAGCTTGGGAATATGAAATACAATACATTAGACAGTAAAGTGGATAATGTGAGTTTGAGTCGTCTGAATGTATCTACTTATGTGGATGCTTCGAATTACTCTTATCGTATTGATAAGAATAATGTAGATATTGATACGGAAAATGTAGAACTTGCATCAGAGCAGATTCGTTATAGTGCGTTGACAGACAGTATAACACAGGAATTTTCCAGATTGAAATCTGTGATTAAATAGTAGGTATTGAGGAGGAGAAAGTATGGCTTTGTTTCAGGCGTTTAATATCAGCGCATCAGGAATGACGGCAGAGCGTTTTCGTACAGATATTATTGCGGAGAACGTAGCGAATGTAAATACAACAAGAACGGAAGATGGTTCACCTTACCGCAGAAAGATTGTTACATTTGCGGAAAAGGATGATACAGCTTCTTTTAAAGATACGTTGGCAAGGACATCTAAGTATTATGGTGGGAATGGTGTCAAGGTGACAAAAGTATTAGAAGATGAAGAAACGGATTATAACATGGAATATGATCCGTCGCATCCCGATGCGGATGAGAATGGATATGTTTCTTATCCAAATGTAAATATTGTGACAGAAATGACGAATTTGATAGATGCCAGCAGGGGATATGAAGCGAATGTTACGGCTTTTAATTCTATGAAAGCGATTGCGCAGGCTGGTTTGCAAGTGGGTAAACAATAAAATAAATAGGGAAATGGGAGGATGATCAATGATGGATATATCTTCATTGACAAATATAAGCTCTGATTATATTACACAGGTGTATGAACAGAACAGGGCAAATACGCAGGTTACAGAGGGAAATGAAGATTTTGGTTCTGTACTAAATGCGGCAATGAATGTGATTAATGAAACGAATGACTATCAGAATGCGGCTGAATCAGCAGAAATTCAGTTTGCTCTTGGTGAGTCTACCAGTACACATGAGCTGGCAGTGGCGCAGCAGAAAGCGAATATTGCATTACAGTATACGGTTGCAGTAAGAGATAAGCTGTTAGAAGCGTACAAAGAAATCATGAATATGTCTATTTAGTGGGTAGGTAAATGAAATGCCAGAGAATGTGCAAAAAATAGTTGATAAAGTAAAAGAGTGGTGGTTGAAGTTCTCCACGAAACAGAAAACACTGGTGATTAGTATTACGGCAGTGGTTGTTCTGGCGCTGGTGATTTTGACTGCGGTTATGACACAGCCGAAATTGGTGACGATTATTTCTTGTGAAAATACTACACAGTCGGGTGAGGTTAAAAAACTTTTAGAAGATGAAGGGATTTATTACGAAGTGTCTGATGATGGGCTGACATTTCAAGTAAATCAGGAGGATGAAGCAAATGCATCTATTTTGTTGGGTTCTAATGAGATTCCGACAGAAGGGTATGGGATTGAAGATGTATTTGATGGAAGTTTTAGTACAACAGAATCAGATAAGAGCAAAAAATATCAGTTGTATTTAGAAGGGAAATTTGAGGATCAGCTTGCTACTATCTCAAATATTGAAAATGCATCTGTATCTTTATCTATTCCGGAGGATGATGGCACGATTATAAGTATGAATGAAGAGACTTATGCAAGTGTTATTTTAACGCTCAATGGAGAGATGACAGAAGAACAGGCAGCAGGAATTGCTAAGTTTGTGGCGACTGAAGTTGGAAATGATTCTACAGATAATATTCTGATTTTGGATTCGAATGGAAATGTGCTTTTTTCAGGTGGAGATACTTCCAGTGCAATTGGAATGGCGAGTTCGCAGCTTTCTGTTAAAGAGAAAACAGAAAATATGGTAAAAAGCGAAGTGAAGGATGTTGTTCTTGGCACAGATGTATATGATAACGTGGAAGTTGGTCTGAATCTGGCTATGGATTTTGATACAGAGGAATATACAAATCATCATTATTATGTTGATGAAGGTCAGGAACAGGGGTATCTGGATAGCAGAAGTACATATGAAGCAGAATCAACCGGTGGTGAAGCAGGTGTTCCGGGAACGGATTCTAATGATGATGATACTACTTATATGCTTCCGGATTCAGAAGTGACATCTTCTTCTGTTTCGGAAGTGAAAGAGGATTTTCTTCCAAGTGAGGAGATTACAAGAAAGAATAGCGAGGGCGGAAAAGTAGATTTAACAAATTCTTCTATTTCTGTAGTGGCGACTTCGTATGTGGTTTATGATGAGAAGGCGTTAAAAGCTGATGGTACATTGGATAATATGACTTTTGATGAGTTTGTTGCACAAAATAGTGAACGTGTAAAAACTACAGTGGATGAAGAGTTTTATGCAATGGTAGCAAATGCTACGGGTATATCGGCTGAAAATATTACAATTGTTGCTTATGATGTTCCGTTTTTTAAATATGCATCAGCAAGTGGAAGAGATTGGACAGATTATTTGCAGTTAGCATTAGCATTGCTGATTTTTGCGTTACTTGGTCTTGTGGTATTTATGAGTACCAGAAAACCGGAAGAACAAACAATGGAACCGGAACTTTCTGTGGAAGGATTGCTTGAGTCTACCAGAGATTTGGCGCAGGAGAACTTAGAAGATATTGGATTTGTTGAAAAATCTGAGACTCGTGTTCTGATAGAGCGTTTTATAGAAGAAAATCCGGAAGCAGCAGCTGCATTACTGCGTAACTGGCTGAATGAGGAGTGGGATTAAAATGGCTAATAATGAGGATATGACTGGCGTCCAGAAGGCGGCCGTATTATTGATTGCGTTAGGTCCGGAAAAATCAGCGGACATATTTAAACATTTAAAAGAGGATGAAATTGAAGAGCTGACATTGGAAATTGCCAATACCAGAAGCGTTTCTCCACAAATGAAAGAACGTGTGTTGGAAGAGTTTTACCAGGTTTGTCTGGCACAGCAGTATCTTGCAGAAGGTGGCATTGGCTATGCAAAAGAGCTTTTGGACAAGGCTTTGGGTGGCGAAAAAGCGCAGGAAGTTATTTCAAAACTTACTGCATCATTGCAGGTACGTCCTTTCGAGTTTGTGCGTAAGACAGATCCAAGTCAGGTATTGAACTTTATTCAGGATGAACATCCGCAGACAATTGCAATGATTCTTTCATATTTAACATCTGCACAGGCGGCAATGATTATGAGTGCTTTATCACCTGAAGTACAGGCAGATGTTGCAAAAAGAATTGCTACTATGGATAGAACATCACCGGATGTTATTAAAGAGGTGGAGCGAGTGCTTGAAAGAAAGTTATCATCACTTATCAATCAGGATTACACAATTGTCGGTGGTGTAGATGCGATTGTTGGTATTTTGAATACTGTAGATCGTTCTACAGAAAAACATATTATGGAATCTTTGGAAATCGAAGAACCGGAATTGGCAGACGAAATCCGCAAGAAGATGTTTGTATTCGAGGATATCATGCTGCTTGATGACCGTGCAATCCAGCGTGTATTGCGTGATGTAGATAATAATGATCTTGCTATTGCACTAAAAGGTGCAAACGAAGAAGTTCAGAATACAATTTTCAAGAACCTCTCCAAGCGTTTGGCTGCAATGATCAAGGAAGATATGGAATTTATGGGTCCTGTTCGTATGAAGGATGTAGAAGAGGCACAGCAGAAGATTGTTGGTGTTATTCGTAAGTTAGAGGATTCTGCAGAGATTGTAATCTCCAGAGGCGGAGGTGACGAAATCGTTGTCTAATCTTGTGAAACAGTACAACGTTGTACAACAGCAGGAAAAAGTTCGTATGATTGATTATAACAGTCGGATAGAACAGAAGCTTGTTGAATTGGCAAAAGAACAAAATGGTGGTGTAGAACCGGATGAGTTTCGAAGTCTGAATTCTATTACAGAGGAAGTGACTTTAAGAGATCCGGAAGAAATTATTCGTGAAGCTGAAGAAGAGGCAGAACAAATTTTGCGTGAAGCTACAGAACAGGCAGATGTACTGGTGAGTTCTGCACAAGAAAGAGCGGATGAAGTCCTGCAACAGGCGCAGGCAGAAGGTCTGCGTGAAGGATATGAAGAGGGCGAAAGACAGGCAAGGGAAACCTTAGAAAATGAGTATCAGCAGAAAAGGGAAGAGCTTGAACGATTTCGAATAGAATTGCAGGAAGATTATAATCGGGAGATGCATCAGCTTGAACCGAAATTATTGGATGTGATTCTTGCCGTAGTGCAAAAAGTGTTTCATATTCAGTTTGACGATAAGAAAGAAATTTTGTTGTATTTAGTTGAAAATGCAATAAAAAATATTGAAGGAAGTAAGAACTTTCATATACGGGTAGGGGAAGAGCAAAGGGCTTTTATTGAAAAACATAAAGAGACTATTTTGGATCGTGTTGGACATGATATTACCTTAGAAATTCTCTCTGACCCGGCACTGGATAATAACCAGTGTGTGATCGAAACAGATTCAGGAGTGTTTGACTGTAGTCTTGGTGTACAGTTGGAGAATCTGATAAAAGATTTAAGATCACTAAGTTCGTGAGGATGAGAAACGTGGCATATAATTTTGATAAATATTTACAACTTGCAGAACGTACCTATTTTAACCGCCTGGGTAAGGTGGTTAAAATCGTGGGACTGACAATTGAATCAGTAGGGCCGGAAGCAAAACTTAACGATTTGTGCCGCATTATCATTGATAAAAATAAGGACATTTCCGTAATGGCAGAAGTGGTTGGTTTCCGTGATAATCGTCTACTGCTAATGCCTTACGAAAGTGTGGAAGGCTTAGGAGTTGGATGTACTGTAGAAAATACAGGGCATCCTTTATCTGTTTTAGTAGGTGATGAACTCTTAGGACATATGGTGGATGGTATTGGTAGAATTACAGATGGAACTTCGCTGGAATGGGGAAAAGAATACCCGGTTGAAGCGATGCCGCCAGATCCGATGGAGCGAAAAATTATTGATGAAATATTACCGCTTGGTGTAAAAGCGGTGGATGGACTAATTACAGTTGGTAAAGGACAGAGAATTGGTATATTTGCCGGTTCTGGTGTTGGTAAAAGTACTTTGATGGGTATGTTTGCCAGAAATACCAGAGCAGATATCAATGTGATTGCGTTGATAGGCGAGCGAGGTCGAGAAGTGCGTGAATTTATTGAGCGTGACTTGGGCGAAGAAGGTATGAAGCGTTCGGTTGTAGTAGTTGCAACATCTGATAAGCCGGCATTGATTCGAAATAAAGCAGCGAAAACCGCAACTGCTATAGCAGAATATTTCCGTGATCAGGGAAAAGATGTATTGTTGATGATGGATTCATTGACACGTTTTTCCATGGCACAGCGAGAAATTGGTTTGGCATCCGGTGAGCCGCCGGTTACAAGGGGATATCCGCCAAGTGTATATTCAGAAATGCCGAAATTATTAGAAAGAGCTGGAACAAAAGAAAAGGGTTCTATTACCGGATTATATACAGTACTTGTAGATGGTGATGATATGAATGAACCGATTACAGATACTGCGAGAAGTATTTTGGATGGACACATTATGCTTTCTAGAAAATTGGGACATAAGAATCATTATCCGGCAATTGATGTGTTACAGAGTATTTCCCGAGTTATGAGTTCCATTGCAGATGCCGAGCATAAAATGGCGGCGGGAAAATTACGAAATGTACTTGCTACTTATCAGGAAGCAGAAGATTTGATAAATATAGGTGCTTATAAAAAAGGTTCTAACCCGAATATTGATTATGCTGTATCGAAGATAAATGCTGTGAATGCATTTTTGATGCAAGGTGTAATGGAGAAGTTTGAACTAGAAGAAGAAGAAAAAATGTTAAAAGCACTTTTTGCAGAATAGTTTCAAGGCAGGGTGAAAGATATGGCAAAATTCCAATATAAACTGCAAAGTATTCTGGATATAAAAGAGAAATTGGAAAGTCAGGAGAAAATTGCATATGGACAGGCTGCGGCGAAGCTTTTAGAAGAACAGGAAAAATTGCAGAAACTGATGATTCAGAAAGCCGGATATGATAAAAAAGCAAGGAAACTTGTGGAGGGCAGTATAGATATTTTGGAAATAAATACCTGTCGAAAAGCTATTGAAACGATGAAAACGCATATTCGTACGCAGATGATTGAGGTACATAAGGCGGAACAGCAATTAGATATCGTAAGAAAACGTTTAAATCAGGTGATGATAGAACGAAAAACCTACGAAAAGCTGCGGGAGAAGAAGTTTGATGAATTTAAACAGGAATTGCTGTATGAGGAGAAAAAGGAAGTAGATGAACTTGTAAGTTATACTTACGGTGAGAATAAAGAAAGTTAATAGGTGGTGGCAACATGGCAGAATTTAATGGTAATATGCCAGAAGAGGAAATGGATAAAAAAGCAGCAAAACGTGCGGCAAAACTGGCAAAGAAAGAAGAAAAATTAAGAAAACAGGAAGAAAAACGCCGTATGAAATTAGAACAGGCAGGAGCAACACCTGAAGAAATTGATAAGGCGATGAGTTATAATTCTGAATATGAAGAGGAAGGCGGCAGTCGTCTGGCAGTTTTTTTTGTGACGGTAGTTATTATAGCTGTCTGGCTTGCGATACTTGCGTTGGTAATAAAAATGGATGTAGGAGGCTTTGGTTCTACCGTGCTTCATCCATTGCTAAAAGATGTTCCTTATATTAATCGAATTCTTCCGGAAGTGGAAGAAGAAATTACGCCTGAAGTAGTGAATACGGAGTATCCATATGCTACAATAGAAGAGGCAGTAGCCAGAATAAAAGAATTAGAGGTTGCACTTCAAAATGAAAAAAATGCAGTTGCTGAAGGTCAGAATAAAATATCAGAGCTGCAGGAATTAGCGGTACAGTTAGAGGCTTATAAGGCAAATGAAGCTGCATTTGAAGAAATGAAGCAAAAATTCGATGAAGAGGTTGTGTTTGCAGAGCAGGCACCGGATATTGAAGAATATAAGGCTTATTATGAGAGTATCGACCCTGCTAATGCGGAAGCAATCTACAAACGAGTGGTGGAACAGCAGGAGTATGATGAGGAATTGGTAGAATATGTAAATATATATTCTTCTATGAAACCAAAACAGGCAGCAGCTATTTTTGATACAATGACAGATGACTTAAAACTTGTGGCAGAAATATTATTGGCAATGGATGCCGATTCAAGTTCCGATATTCTGGGGGCAATGAATACAGAAACAGCAGCAAAGCTGACAAAAATCATGGAGCCCTCTGAATAAATAAATTTTTTTATAAAAAATGAAAGGAGGCGAAGGAAATGAACAGTATTTCAGGAATTGCAAAATCAATGCTTCAGATGCGGTCAGGAATGACAACAGAAGATGTATCAAAAGAAATGGAAGAAAGTATGACTGTAAGTTTTATGGAGCTTATGAATCAGAACAATTTTTCCGGAAACGTGCAGGTGGCTTCAGAATCTGCTGATATGGAAATTTCTTCGGTTACATCTGATGATGTGAAAAGTGCTTATGACTCCGCAGCTTCTTCTAAAAAAGAAGTGTCTGTAAAGAAAGAAACAAGTGTTACAGAAAAACGTGATGAAGCATCAGAATCTTTGGATGCATATGAAGAAGAGGTTCGTGAAGTATTGAAGGAAGAACTTGGTGTGACCGATGAGGAAATCGATCAGGCAATGCATAGCCTTGGATTGGAATTTTATGATTTGGTTAATACCAAAAATCTCACATCATTGGTTCAGGCACTTACAGGAGAGGATATTGGTACTCTGTTTTTAAGTGATGCATTTCGTAACATTATGAGTGAGGTGTCTGCATTGACGGATTCACTTTGCACAGAATTAGGTATGACAAAAGAAGAATTGCTTGCGCTGTGTGAAGAATGGAAACAGATGTCAGGTGTTGATGAAAAAAATAGTCTTGCAGAAGATGCTTCTGAAGCTATGATTTCTGAGGGAGAAAAGTCAGAATCTAAACAGGCACAAAACGTAAATGCAGAGGAATATCTGACAGAAGAAAATGTAGCACAGAATACAGAAATTCTAGAGGAAACTGTTGATGGCAAGAAGAATGTTTTGACAGAAGGCGAAATGGAAACAGCGGAAGCAGAAATTACAGAAACTGTTGAAATGACAACGTCAAAAACAGAGAGTTTCTCACAGGGAAGCGACCAGTCATTTGCGGGAAATTCACAGAATAATGGCGCAAATGCAGGTTTTGCAGCAACAAACCAACAGATGATACAAAATGGTGAATTTGTTGTTCCACAGGAAAATCTTCAGCCATATACACAGGTAAATGTGGCAGATTTGATTGACCAGGTGGCAAGAAATGTCCGCGTACATATTTCATCTCAGATGACTTCAATGGAAATGCAGTTAAATCCAGAGCATTTAGGAAAACTGTATTTACAGGTTTCTGAATCAGAAGGCGTTATTCGTGCGCAGATTACAGCACAGAATGAAGTGGTTAAAGAAGCATTAGAAACACAGCTTGTAGAATTAAGACAGACACTGCATCAGCAGGGTGTGAGAGTTGAAGCTATTGAGGTAACTGTGGCAACGCATGAATTTGAGCAGAATTTAGAAGGAAATGCAAAGCAGGAAGAACAGTTACAGGATCAGATGGAAGAAGCGAAAAAGCAGACAAGAAGAAATATAAACATGAATGAGCTGGATGGATTGACAGGTTTAATGTCTGAAGAGGAAGCACTTGTGGCAAAAATCATGAAGGACAATGGAAATCAGGTTGATTTGACAGCTTAGGAAAGGAGAAAATATGGCAACAGCAATTGTACAGAATGGTAAGATTGTAGACAGTAGTGCATCAGCAACTTCATCCTCTACAAGTTCAACGAAAGCTGCTTCAAGTGCAACATCCGGTTTGGATAAAGAAGCGTTTTTACAGCTTTTAGTAGCACAGATGCAGTATCAGGACCCGCTTGAACCGACAGATAATACAGAATATATTGCCCAGTTAGCAACTTTCTCACAGTTAGAAGCGACACAGAATCTTGCGGATACAATTACGCAGGACATGGGAAATAATATCGTAGGAAAATACGTTATTTTAGATGTAGATGGTGTGAATGTCAGCGGAAAAGTGGATTATGTTATGTATGAAAATGGTGAAGCATTTATCGCAGTTAATGATGGTTTGTATTCATTAGCAGATTTAGATACAGTTGCAGATCCAGACTATTATGAAGCCGTTGAAATGGCGAATATGTTTTCAACCATGGTTGCGAAACTTCCGGCTGTCGGTGATGTTACAGCTGCAAATGCAGAAGATATTAAAAATGCAAGAGCGGTATTTGATGCAATGTCATCATATCAGCAGAGTTTTGTTAGTGTGGCAGATTACGAAAAATTAAAAGCTTTAGAAGAGAAGATTGCGACACTTACAGGCGGTGGTTCATCAGAAACAACGGATGGCTAAAAAATAAAGAGGTAGGTATGGATAAAATTACTAACCGTTTATCCATTGAGCAGGTTGCCGGGCAATATCTGAATACTGCCAAGGTACATTCTGCAAAGACAGAAAGTACGGTATCCTTTGAAGATATATTAAAGGGAAAACGAGCAGAACAGTCATCCGGGTTGAAATTTTCCAAGCATGCATCCATGCGCTTAGAAGAAAGAAACATCAGCCTGACAGAGGAACAAAATAAACGTCTGCAAAATGGTGTTGAAAAAGCGGATGAAAAAGGTATCAGAGAATCCCTTGTAATGGTAGATTCGTTAGCCTTTATTGTGAATGTTCCAAGTAAAACCGTTGTAACCGCAATGGATCAGACAGAAACACAGGATAATATATTTACAAATATTGATGGCGCTGTCATTATGTAGCTGGACCTTAAGGGAGCGAAAGCCTTTGACTGACAGATAAGGCGGACAGGCCAAAAGAAAAATAGGAGGTCATTTCATTATGATGAGATCATTATTCTCTGCTGTGTCAGGTCTTAAGACACATCAGACAAAGATGGACGTTATCGGTAATAACGTAGCGAATGTAAATACAGTTGCATTCAAATCTTCAACAACAACATTTAGTGAACTTATGTACCAGACAATTTCAAATGCATCCGGTGCAAATGCAGCCACAGGAAAAGGTGGTGTGAATGCAAAGCAGATTGGTCTTGGTGTTACCATGGGTGCTACCAAAATTACAATCAATTCTTCCGGTGCAGCTGAAACAACAGGAGATCCTTTTGATATTCGTTTAACGGATGCGAATTCTACAAACTTCTTTGTTGTAAGTACAGGTACAGAGAATCTCTTTACCAGAGCAGGTTCTTTCTATGTGGATGGAGCAGGAAATCTTTGTATGACATCTACAGGATATACAGTTATGGGCTGGCAGGTGGATGAAGCTACCGGCGATATTAAAAAGGATACCGTATCTGCATTGCAGATTATGTCTGAAAAGAATATGACATCTGCACCGGAAGCTACAACAATGGCAACAGTAGCCGGTGTAATGGATAAAAATGACAGCAACATTGGCGGCGATGATGGATATGCCATGAACTTAAACTTCTTTGATAAGTTAGGCTATTCTTATACAGCAAAATTTGCAGTAAAATTAGAGGACGCTGATACAGAAACCTATACGGTAGAACTTACAGATATTTTAGATTCAGAAAATAAATCTGTATTAAATCAGTATCTTAGCACTGGTGGAACAACATCTGATGTGTTTGGTAAAGATACAACTGCTAAAAAGACTTATCCGATTGCAGAAGAGGGAATTTATTACACATCTACAGGTATTGGACAGTCTGTTCCAGCCGGAAGCTACTACTACTCATTCCAGAACTATACACCTGGAACGGGTATTGAGTTTACAGATTATGCAATTGTAACACCAAATTTCCAGCAGAATACATATACAATTGCACAGCATACTGTCTATGAAACTGCACAGGATGCAGTAGACGGTGTGGCAAAAACTGTTCCGGAGCAGACTGGAGAAGTTACAGAGTTGTTTGGAATCACAAGATCACAGTTAGGTGCATATGGTGCAACCGGTGATGTAACAGGTTCTATTAATACAACAACAGGTGCATATGTATATCAGGAACCGGCTGTAAATTATACATTAAAATTTAATGCAGATGATGGAACGTTCTCCTATATTGGAGCAGAAGGTGCTGATACGGTTACTTTAAATCTTTCCGATACTTTAGGTGGTAATTTTGAAGATATCGAAATTGATTTCTCTACCTGTAAAGCAGCAGATAATGCAGGTAAAACCACATTAGGTGCTGACCCTGGTATTGAAAATGGTTCAATCGGAAAAGGTAAAGCGTTAGGAGCAATGACGGGAATTACTATTAATAATAATGGTAAAATTTATGGCTCCTATGACAACGGTAACACAGTATTGCTTGGACAGATTGCTGTTGCACAGTTTGCAAATGCATCAGGTCTTGAAAAAGTAGGCGAAAACTGCTATACAACTACACTAAACTCTGGTGATTTTGATGGAATTGGTGTAGAAATTGCCGCAGACGGAAGCAGCATGACAACCGGTGAATTAGAAATGTCAAACGTAGACCTTTCAACAGAGTTTACACAGATGATTATTACACAGAGAGGTTTCCAGTCTAATTCACGAGTGATTACAACTTCTGATACACTGTTAGAGGAATTGATTAACTTGAAACGTTAATAAATTTTAGGGTGTGTATATTCCATATTAGCACAAGATATGGTGTTTATTGTGCATGATTTAGGAATAAAGCACTAAATCATGCACATTTTTGGAAGAAAAGACAAAAAAACTTGTCGTTTATGAAAAATATTTTAAGAAGTTTGTAGACAAGAGTGTGAAAATTTAGTAAACTAATTTAAGAGGTTTTTGATTATCGATACCAAAAAAGAATGCTGAAATAGTCAGCGAAAAAAATAATGGGCAGGTGAGAGTATTGGATATAGCATCATTGGTGGGAATAATTTTAGGATTTGGCATGTTCGTATTTGGTATTTTATCAAGTGGCGCAAGCTTTATGGACTATGTCGATATTCCTTCATTAATCATTACTTTCGGAGGTTCAATTGCGGGTGTAATTGCTTCGTTTAAGTTACAAGACCTTATTACAGGATTTAAAGGTTTTACGATTGCTTTTAAGGATAAAGTAGAAGATCCGGGAAAAGTAATCACAAGTATTATTGATTTATCTAATATAGCAAGAAAAGAAGGGCTTCTTGCTTTGGAAGAAGCTTCGAATGATATAGAAGATCCTTTTTTGAAAAAAGGAATTATGTTGGTAGTAGATGGTACCGACCCCGAGCTGGTAAGGGGAATTCTTGAAACAGAATTGACATGCTTGGAAAGCCGTCACAAAAAAGTAATTGCTGTTTGGGAAAAATGGGCTGAATTAGGTCCTGCATGGGGTATGATTGGTACATTGGTTGGTCTGGTAAATATGTTAAACAACTTAGATGATGCCTCTACAATTGGACCGGCTATGGCGGTAGCTATCCTTACAACATTGTATGGTTCATTGATTGCAAACTGGCTGTGTGGACCGACAGCAAATAAATTGAATGTCAATAATGATATGGAAATGATGATGAAAGATATTATGGTAGAAGGTCTTTTGTCTATTCAGGCGGGAGAAAATCCTCGTGTTATTGAAGAAAAGCTTAAGTCATTCTTATCACCATCCGTTCGTGACGGTGTTGGTATGGATGCTGGCGGAGGTGAGGCATAGTGGCAAAAAAGAGAAAAGAAGACCCGCCAAAAGGTTCGCCAGCGTGGATGACAACGTTCAGTGATTTGATGAACTTGTTGTTATGTTTCTTCGTATTGCTTTTTTCGATGTCAACTGTTGATGCAGAAAAGTTTGAAATGGTAGTTGCGTCTTTGCAAAGCAGTTTCAGCGTTTTGCCGTCGGGCGGTTCTTCGATAGGTGAAGGCAGATTGATATCATCAGGAATCAGTCAGCTGGAGAATTTTAGTTTGTTTTTTGAACAAAACAATTCTGAAAGCGAAGAAGTAGAAGAGGTGGAAGAAGAAGCTGAAAAAGATGTGCTGGAAGAATTTGAAGAAGAAATGCTGAAAGAGTCTGAAGAAATGGCAGAAGAAATCAGCGAGCAGGTGGTGCAATATGGTATTCAGGATCAGGTAGAGGTTGATTTTAATGCACAATATGTATTACTTACTTTGAATGGTGCACTGTTGTTCGATTCTGGTAAGTCAGAAATTCGACAGGATGCATATCCTTTGGTGGATAAAATTGGTGCAATACTGAATACTTACACCAGCAATATTATAGAAATTGAAGGACATACCGATAATGTTCCGATTTCGAATGAAAAGTATAAGAATAATGATGTGCTTTCGATGTATAGAGCGTTAAATGTGGCGGATTATATACGCAGTAAAACAGAGTTGAATCCGGGATTGCTCAAGTCTTCGGGACGAGGAGAGTATGTGCCGGTTGCGGATAATGCAACACCGGAAGGCAGGGCTCGAAATCGAAGAGTAGAAATTAAAGTTTATAACTCGTATAGTTCCAAAAAATAAAATAAAGAAAGGAATAAGTATATGAAAAAGAATCTTATGACAGTGGTTATACTTGCGTTAGTTCTGGTGAATTTGATTTTAACTGCTGTTATGACAATTACAATTTTACCAGAAACAAAAAAAGCGAATGAGTTAATCACGCAAGTGTGTACAGCTATTAATCTTGAATTAAAGAGTGGTTCGGTTACATCTGATGCGATGAGTGTTCCGATTGATAAACTGGCTACACATGATATCGGTGAGATGACAATTAATTTAAAAACAGATGAAGATGGTACACAGCACTATGCAGTACTTAGTGTTTCGCTTTCTATGAATACAGAAAGTGAAGGCTATGAAGAGTATGGTGAAACTATGGCGGAAAAAGAAAGTTTAATTAAGAGTGAAATTAATTCGATTGTATCCGGTTATACATATGAAGAGTTGATAACAGATCAGCAGGGTGTTCAGAATGAAATATTAGCAGATTTACAAAAATTATTTAATTCTGATTTTATTGTAAGTATTGGATTCCCGAAATTTACTTGTCAATAATAAAAAATTGTAGAAGAGAAAACGCATTAGGCGGGTGGTGAAAATTCATGGGTGAAGTGTTATCCCAGAACGAGATAGACCGGTTGCTGAAAGCATACAGCGACGGTGAATTAGATGTTGATGAGATGAAGGATGAGTCTGATAAACAGGTGAAGAATTACGATTTTAAACGACCATCTAAATTCTCAAAGGAACATTTAAGAACTTTGGAAATTATATTTGAACATTATGGAAGACTTCTTTCTACAAATCTTCCGGTATATTTGAGGAAAAGTGTTCAGGTTGAGGTGATGAACTCTGAAGCTGTTACTTATTCAGAGTTTTCAAATGCCCTTTCCAATCCGGTTTTACTGGGAGTAGTAGATATGGAGCCATTAAGTGGCAATATTATTCTTGAGGTTGCATCTAATCTTGGTTATTCAATTGTGGATCGTATGCTGGGTGGAGTAGGGCAACCGTTGGACAAAACAAGAGATTTTTCGGAGATTGAGTTGCTTATTATAGAACGTATTTTAACAATATGTGTTGAGTTGTTGAGCGATCCATGGCAAAATGTAGTCGAGATAAATCCAAGGTTGGAAAGAATTGAAACAAATTCACAGTTTGCACAGATTATTTCTCCAAATGAAATGATTGCGATTGTGACGATTAATGTAAGAATCGGTGATGTTGAAGGATTGATGAATGTTTGTCTTCCGTTTATGACATTAGAACCGGTTATGGATAAATTGAATACGAAGTTCTGGTATTCAAATATCAAGAAGAGTGATGAAATTGAGTATACAGAAGTGATTGAGAGTTTGATTTCAAGAGCGACTGTACCAATCAAGGCGTATTTGGGAAGAAGTACTGTTTCTGTACAGGACTTTACAAATCTTCAGGTTGGGGATATTATCCGACTGGATACGAAAGTAGACCAGGAGTTGGATATATATGTTGGTAATATTCATAAGTTTTCTGCGTTGCCTGGGGCATCAGGTGATAAATATGCAGTAAGAGTTACATCAGTAATCAGAGAGGAGCAATAGAGTAATGGATGGAATGTTATCACAGGAAGAGATTAATGCCCTGCTGAATGAATCGGGAGGTTCTCTGGATAGTGTTAGTGAACAACCGCTTTCTGATTCTGAAAAAGATGCGGTCGGTGAGATTGCGAATATCAGTATGGGAACAGCAGCAACTACATTGTTTTCGCTTGTAAATAGAAAAGTGGAGATTTCCACACCAGTAGTTTCTTTCGCTACATGGGACGATATTGTTGCTGCGTATGAGAAACCGTGTGTATTTATTCGGATTGCATACACAGTTGGTTTGGATGGAAGCAATATTTTAGTTTTAAAAGAACATGATGTGAAGGTAATCACTGATTTGATGATGGGTGGCGATGGCACAAATGTAGATGAAACCGAATTGACGGAATTACATCTAAGTGCGATTAGCGAAGCGATGAATCAGATGATGGGTTCTGCGGCAACATCTATGTCATCTATGTTAAATAAAATGATTGACATAAGTCCGCCAGAAGCAGATATTATTGATTTAGCAGATACTGTGGATGAAAGAGAAATTGATAAATTCCTTGCAGGTCAGTTTGTGAAGATTTCTTTCAGAATGCAGATAGGTGATTTGGTAGATAGCCAGTTGATGCAGTTATACCCATTTTCCTTTGCAAGAGAGATGTATTCTAGTATATCTAAGAATATGGAAATGGATGCAGATACAAATTCGGCATCTGCGAAAGCAGAAAGTGCGGCACCAGCTGCAGCACCACAGCAGATGGCAGCACCGGGACAGGAGCAGCCTATGGCAGCACCACAGCAGATGGCACAACCAATGATGGATCCGTCTATGATGATGGGACAGCCGATGATGCAGCCAATGATGCAACCGATGATGCAGCCAATGATGCAACCGGTAAATGTACAGCCGGCACAGTTTCAGGCGTTTAGTCAGGGTATAAGCCCTGCGTTACAGTCGGAGAACATCGATTTAATTATGGATGTTCCAATGGATGTAACTGTAGAATTGGGAAGAACAAGTAAATCTATTCAGGAAATATTGGATTTTACACCAGGAACAATCATAGAATTAAATAAGATTGCAGGTGAACCAATAGATATACTTGTAAATGGAAAATATGTAGCCAAGGGTGAAGTTGTTGTTATTGAAGAAAACTTTGGTGTTAGAATTACAGAAATTGTTAAATAAAAGATAGGAGAAAAAGAAGATGGCAAAAAATATTTTAATTTGTGATGATGCAGCGTTTATGCGTATGATGATTAAAGATATTTTAACAAAAAATGGTTATAATATCGCAGGAGAAGCAGAAAATGGTGCGAAGGCTGTGGAAAAATATAATGAAACAAAGCCGGATCTTGTGCTTATGGATATTACTATGCCAGAGATGGATGGAATTCAGGCATTAAAGAATATCAAAGCAGCAGACCCGAACGCATGCGTTATTATGTGTTCTGCTATGGGACAGCAGGCAATGGTTATTGAAGCTATTCAGTCAGGTGCAAAGGACTTTATCGTTAAACCGTTCCAGGCTGAGCGTGTATTAGAAGCAGTTAAGAAGGTAGTAGGTTAATATAAAATGGCAGTAGTGCTGACTTCTTCTTTTGAGAATATTTTGCGATTGATAAGTGTGTTAGTAATATTTGTTTTTGTACTTTTTCTTACTTATATTACTACACGCTGGATTGCAAATTATCAGAAAGAACATAGTTTTAATAGAAATCTTGAAGTGGTAGAAACTTTAAAGATTACACCAAATAAATATATACAGATTGTTAGAGCAGGGGAAGAGTACCTTGTGATTGCAATTGGCAAAGATGAAGTACAGTTACTGACCCGATTGACAAAAGAACAATTGGCAGAAGTACCAGTGCCTGTGAATACCATGGGTGTATCTGCTGATAGTTTTAAAGATGTTTTGGAAAGTATAAAAAAACGCTTACCAAAGAAATAGACCAGGATGAATTATGAGTAAATATAAAAAGTCATATTGTAAATTGTCTGTGGTTTTTGCGATATTTGTAATGCTTATTACACTTGTGTTTGCAAAAGGACAGGATGTTTATGCGACAGGGACAGCCAATAGTACAATTCCGGAAGGAACTGTGTCTGAAAATGGTACTGCAGAAGATGAAATAGATGTGCCTACAGGTGCTGATATTGCTGAACCGGATGTGATTAGCGGTGGTGATTTAGAAAGTGCGACATCAGACGAAGTAAATGGTGTTAGTATTATTTATAATAATGATGAGGGCACTTTGTCTGGCTCATTAAGAATATTGCTGGTGCTTACGGTTATAGCTTTAGCACCATCACTTCTTATTATGCTGACATCCTATACACGAATTATTATTGTATTTCATTTTTTGCGTTCGGCGATTGGTACGCAGACAGCTCCGCCTAATCAAGTACTGATAGGGTTAGCACTGTTTTTAACCTTTTTTATTATGAATCCTGTATTTACAGAGATTAATGAAAAAGCTATAAAGCCTTTTGATGCAAATGAAATTACACAGGAAGAAGCAATCGAAATCGGCAGTCAGCCGTTGCGGGAATTCATGAATGGTCAGGTGCAGATTAAGGATATTGATTTGTTTATTGAAATTTCCGGACAGACTTATGAAAGTTATGAAGAAGTTCCGTTTTCAATTTTAATTCCGGCATTTATTATTAGTGAACTTCGGGCAGCATTCATTATTGGATTTTTGATTTATATTCCATTTATTGTTATTGATATGGTAGTGGCATCGATACTTATGTCCATGGGTATGATGATGTTGCCGCCAACAACGATTTCTTTGCCGTTTAAGATTTTACTATTTATATTGGCAGATGGATGGAATTTGGTAATAGGAAGTTTGGTAAAAACTTTCTATTGATGAAGCATATTAATGGGCAGTAAAGAGAGTTGGAGGTGGAGCAGATGATTTCAGAAGGTGATGTGATAGTTATAGCAAAAGAGGCTATCTACACAATCATAATGGCAGCTGCTCCGTTATTACTGATTTCTTTGATAGTTGGATTAGTTATCAGTATATTTCAGACTGTTACATCTATTCAGGAGCAGACATTGACGTTTGTTCCTAAGATTGTAGCTGTTTTTGTGGGGATTATGGTATTTGGTTCATGGATGTTAAATGAGATGTCAGACTATATGATACGTTTATGGACAGACTTTAGTATATACTTGAGTTAGGTAGATTATGGTTGATTATAGCTTTTCATTAATTACATTTGAATATTTTTTATTGATTTTGGTCCGCATATCCTGTTTTGTTTTCATCGCTCCTTTTTTTGGTATGAAAAATACGCCAGGTCGAGTGAAAATTGGTTTTTCTTTCTTTGTTTCCCTGATTTTATATCATGTTCTTCCAAAAGAAAGTTTAGAATATACAGGGATTGTCGGTTATTCCATAATCGTTATTAAAGAAGGAATTACAGGATTGCTTATTGGTTATGGAGCAAACATATGTAATTCCATTATTTTATTAGCCGGTAATTTGATTGATATGAATATTGGCTTATCTATGGCACAGGAATACAATCCACAGACGCAGACACAGGCGAGTGTCAGTGGTAATTTCTATTATTATTTGGTGTTGATGCTGCTTATTATTACAAATATGCATCATTACATATTGCGTGCTTTAACGGATGCATATCAGTTGATTCCTGTAAATGGGCAGATTTTTCAGATGGATTATCTTTTGCAGGGAATGTTGACGTATATATTGGATTCATTTGTTATTGCATTTCGGATTACACTTCCGATTTTTGCCTGTATTATGATATTAAACTGTATTTTGGGCATTATGGCGAAGGTTTCGCCGCAGATGAATATGTTTGCCGTGGGTATGCAGCTAAAAGTTTTAGTTGGACTTGTAATTATGCTTATAACAGTTGGATTGATGGTAAATGTTTCAGATTTTATTTTTGAAGAAATGAAGAGAACTATCGTATCCATGATAAAAGGAATGTATGAAAGTTGACAGAATGGGATAGAAAACTACTTGTATATAATCTCCAGTGGTTTGCAAAGGATGGACCGGGTGGAGAGAAGACGGAAGAACCTACATCCAAAAGGCTGGATGATGCCAGAAAAGATGGTAAGGTTGCAAAAAGCAAAGAATTAACAGCAGCGTTTGATTTGATTGTATTATTTTTGGTTTTGAAAATTTTTATGTCGTCTGTATATGATGGGTTCTTGGGTGTTTTCTCATTTGTATATGTTCGCATACCGGATTTTCTGGAAAATAATTCGCAATATGTAAGTGGACGAAGTATAGCTTCATTTTTGTTTCCTGTCATTTTAGATATGGGAAAGATTGTTCTGCCGTTCTTTCTATTGGGTTTTGCGGTTTGTGTGCTGATAAGTATTTTGCAGGTTGGCTGGAAGGTTACAGCAAAGCCTATGGAGCCTAAATTGGATAAATTTAATCCAATTAATGGGTTTAAAAGAATTTTTTCCAAAGATTCACTATTTGAATTGTTAAAATCTATTGTTAAAATTGGTGTAATTGCATATGTTGCCTATACATCAGTGAAAGCGAATGCAGAAGATTTATTTGTGTTATATGATATTCCTTTAATGCAGGCGGTTATTCTTGTGGGTGAAGTGATTTTAGATGCGGGATTAAAAATAGGTATTGTTTATCTCGTGGTTGGAATTGCAGATTTTATATATCAGAAACATAAATTCCACGAAGAAATGAAGATGACCAAGCAGGAAATAAAGGATGAAATGAAAAATACAGAGGGAAGTCCGGAAACAAAAGGGCGTCAGAGGCAGGCAATGCGCGAAGCTTCCAGACGTCGTATGATGCAGGATGTTCCGAAGGCAGATGTGATTATTACAAACCCGACGCATTTATCAGTAGCTTTAAAGTATGATGCAAATGAGTCAAGGGCGCCAATTGTATTAGCTAAGGGTGAAGATCATCTGGCTATGAAGATTAGAGAAGTAGCGAAAGAAAATAACATTGAAATTGTTGAAAATAAACCATTAGCCCGTATGTTATATGCAAATGTGGATATTGGGCAGGAAATCCCCCCCGAATTGTATCAGGCGGTAGCAGAAGTTCTGGCAATGGTATATAACTTAAAGAATAACTAGAAGGAGGAAATGAAATGAAAAAAGCGGATATTGGTATAGCGTTATATCTGTTGGCAGCTGTAATTTTTTTCATTGTACCGATTCCTTCCATACTTCTGGATTTGATGCTGGCAATTAATATTTCAATAGCATTGATAATTATGTTTAATGCATTGTTTGCAAAAGAAGTGTTGGATATGTCGTTTTTCCCGACATTACTGTTGTTTACTACAATTTTCCGTATTTCTTTGAACGTGTCATCTACACGTTTAATTCTTACTACCGGAAATCCGGGTAATGTAGTAGAAACATTTGGTACTTTCGTGGGCGGCGGTGATTTAATTATCGGTGTGATTGTATTTATTGTTTTGATAATTATTCAGTTTGTCGTTATTAACAAAGGTTCAGAGCGTGTTGCAGAAGTAACTGCACGATTTACATTAGATGCAATGCCGGGTAAACAGATGGCAATTGATGCAGATCTGAATACAGGTACGATTACAGAAAAGGAGGCTAGAGCACGACGAGAAAAGATTCAGGCAGAGTCTAGCTTCTTTGGTAACATGGATGGTGCGACAAAATACGTTAAAGGAGATGCTACAGCAGGTCTCATTATTACCTTTATCAATATTATTGGCGGAACGGCAATGGGAATGACCAGACAGGGGTTAGAGTTTGGAGAGGCCATTCAGGAATATGGGATTCTTACTATTGGTGATGGACTTTGCAGCCAGATTCCTTCTCTATTGATTTCTCTTGCAACAGGTATTTTGGTAACAAAAGCTTCTAAAGAGGCAGATTTTGGTACAGTTCTTGTTAAGCAGCTTTTTGGTATGCCTAAAGTACTGTATCTCGTTGGTGCAACCATGGTTTTTCTTGGAGTAACAACGCCATTCCAGTGGTATTTATTTGTTGGACTTGGTGCAGCATTTATCATAGCTGGTTATAGTATTTCCAAAAATCTTGGTATTGAGCAGATTGAAGAAGAAGCAAGCATGGAAGAAACAGAAGCAGAAGAAGTGCGTAAACCGGAAAATGTTGTATCCTTATTACAGGTTGATCCAATTGAGTTAGAGTTTGGATATGGTATTATTCCATTGGCAGATGTGAATCAGGGCGGTGATTTATTAGACCGTGTAGTCATGATTCGTCGTCAGATAGCATTGGAGCTGGGGACTGTTGTACCGATTATCCGTTTGCGTGATAATATTCAGTTAAATCCAAATCAGTATATTATTAAAATTAAAGGTATTCAGGTCACTGAAGGGGAGATTCTTTTTGACCATTATATGGCAATGAATCCGGGATATGTAGAAGAAGAGATTACAGGTATTCCAACCTTTGAACCATCTTTCCACTTGCCGGCAATCTGGATTACAGAGGGACAGCGTGAGCGTGCGGAGAGCTTAGGCTATACCGTTGTTGATCCACCTTCTATTATTGCTACACATTTAACAGAGATTATTCGTACACATATTGACGAGTTACTTACCAGACAGGATGTACAGAATCTTGTTAATAATTTAAAAGAAAGCAATCCGGTACTGGTGGACGAGCTTGTACCAAAGTTACTTGGGCTTGGAGAAATCCAGAAGGTATTGCAGAATCTGCTGCGTGAAGGTGTTTCTATCCGCGACTTGCTTAGTATATTTGAAACACTTGCAGATCATGCTTCTTCAATGCGTGATACAGATGTGCTGACAGAATATGTAAGACAGAATTTGAAAAGAGCTATTTCAAGCAAGTATTTTGCACCAAATGAGGTGACAAGTGTGATTACTCTGGACCCAAAGTTAGAACAGGATATTATGGCATCTGTTAAACAGACAGAACAGGGCGCATACTTAACTTTAGATCCGGAACGCACAAAGGCAATTATTAAATCGGTAGAAGCAGAAGTAGCAAAATTGGAAAATCTGGGAAAAAATGCAATTATCATTACTTCTCCGATAGTAAGAATGTACTTCAAAAAGCTTACCGCCGATTATTTCAGAGATTTGATTGTTATATCTTATAACGAAGTTGAATCTAATGTAGAATTACAGTCAGTTGGGATGGTGACAGGGTAAATGACTATACAGAAGTTTCTAGGCAGAACGAAAGAAGAGGCAACTGAGCGGGCAAAAGCAGAGTTAGGAGAAAATGTTGTGATTATGAATGTGCGGGAAATAAAACCGAAGGGTTTGTTTTCTGTATTCAAAAAAGCAACCTATGAAGTGACTGCGGCAGTTGAAGAAAAAGAAAGTTATATGGATTCTTCTACAGCATTAAAAAATATGCATAAAATGCATGAAACGATTAATATGGCTGCGGACGAGCCTATACATATACCGCAGACGACAAGTAAAGAAATGGAGCAGGTAAAAGCTGAGCAGAGTGCAATTGAGTTTTTGCGCAGAAATGCAGATCTTCTGAAAAAAGAAGAGGTGGGTAATGCAGAACGCATAGAGGAAAAACTTGAAAATCTGCAAAGTATATTAGAAAAACAACTTTCTACAGAGAAAAAAGAGAGTCCTAAAGAACCGGAAGTGATAAAAGAGGACCCGAAGAAAAATGAAAGCCTTGCATTTGTAAAAGTTTTGTATGAAACATTAATTGATAATGAAGTAAATGAGAAATATGTGAATCAGATTATGGATGAATTGGAAAAAGTGAATTGGAACAGCAGTAGTGTGGATTCCATTCTTTCCAATGTATATCAGAAAATGATTCTAAAATTTGGTGAATCCCATGGCATAGAAGTTGATGGAAAGAAACCAAAAGTTGTTTTCTTCGTTGGACCAACCGGAGTGGGTAAAACAACAACTATTGCCAAAATTGCTTCAAAGTTAAAAGTTGAGCAGGAAAAAAAGGTGGCGTTTTTAACAGCAGATACCTATCGTATTGCGGCGGCAGAGCAGCTTCGTACCTATGCGAATATTTTAGATACATCGATAAATGTCATATATTCTTCGGAGGAATTAAATGCTGCGGTAGAAAAATTAGAAGATCATGATGTGATTATGATTGATACAACCGGTTTTTCTCATAAGAGTGTCGCACAGAAAGAGGATACAAAAAAACTGATTCAAAGTATAGATGAACGATATGACAGTGAAGTTTATCTTGTTTTAAGTGCTACTACAAAATATAAGGATTTAATCGAGATTTGTGATGTATACAAGGAAATTGCAGAATATAAACTGATTTTTACGAAGTTGGATGAAACGACAACGTATGGTAATGTTTTAAATATCAAATTGTATTCAGGTGCAGATGTTGCATATATCACGGCAGGACAGAGTGTTCCGGATGATATTGAAATTTTAAATTCACAGAAGATTGTTAAGCGGTTACTAGGAGGACGCTAGCCTATGGATCAGGCAGAACAGCTTAGAAATGTAATAAAACAGAAAAATCGTGCAGCAACACCAAAATGCGCAAGAGTAGTGACAATTACAAGCGGAAAGGGTGGTGTTGGAAAATCAAATACAGCGGTAAATATGGCAATATGGCTTCGGAAAATGGGAAAAAACGTCATAATTTTTGATGCAGATATTGGTCTTGCCAATGTAGAGGTTATGCTGGGAGCAATTCCAAAGTATAACCTTACAGATTTGATTTATAAGGGTAGAAGTATTCGTGAAATAGTAACATGGGGACCTATGGATATAGGTTTTATTTCTGGTGGTTCAGGTATTGCCAGTTTGAATAACCTTTCTAAAAACCAGATATCTTATCTGGTACATAGCCTCACAGAATTAAATGAAATGGCAGATGTCATCATTGTTGACACAGGTGCAGGAATATCGGATTATGTTCTTGAATTTGTATTGGCTAGCCCGGAGGTTCTTGTTGTAACTACACCGGACCCAAGTTCTTTAACAGATTCATATTCTCTTTTAAAGATAATGTATCGTAATCCGATGTTTTCAAGAGATAAGACAAAAATTCATGTGGTTGTAAATAAAGTTCATAGCGTGGAAGAGGGAGAAGCTATATTTGCAAAATTGAATTCTGTTGTTTCGCGATTTTTAAATGGGGAAGTAAATTTTATTGGTATGATTCCGCAGGATTCAGAGATGGATATGGCAGTAAGAAGTCAAAAAATAGTATCTTTGGAACGCCCAAATGCAAGTTCTTCAAAAGCGTATGAGGTTTTGACCGGAAATTTTGTAAATGGAGAGAATAAGCAGATTGTTTTACACAAAGGCATTGCACAGTTGTTTTCCAATTTTCTGTCAAGGAAAAAATAAACAGGTGAGGAAGATATAATGTTTAGGGAGATAGTGCACTTAGGTGATAAAATTGATATTCGGTTTGTTCAGCAGATTGAACGGAATGAAGAATCACCACATGTATATAAAAGTCAGCTGACGGATATTACAGAAGAGGGTGAGCTGGAGATTACCATGCCCATTGAAAATGGCAGGCTGGTTCTTCTTCCGTTAGGTATACGGTTTGAGTTTGTATTTTATACATCAAAAGGTCTGTACCATAGTATCGGACAGATTAAAGAGCGTTATAAGAAAGATAATATTCATATGATTTTGGTGGAATTACATTCCCAGTTAAAAAAATATCAGCGAAGAGAATATTATCGTTATCCGTGTCTGATGAAGGCACAGTTTTATCATATATCGAAGGATGATATAGATACAAAAACAACTGAACAGATATTTGAAGATTTACGAGATGAACATTTTTTTGAAAAACAAAAGCATGTGTCTATCCATGATTTGAGTGGAGGCGGTGTGCGGATGGTTAGTGAAGAGAAAATTGCAGCTAACAGTTATATTCTGTTGATTATTCACTTGTGTAATGAAAATACGGATAAACAGTTTTTTTTGGCAGGTCATGTTTTAGATTCAGAGAAAATAGAGAATCATGAAGGGAAATTTGAATCCAGAGTGCAGTTTATTTTCCGGAATGACCAAATGAGAGAAGAAATTATACGTTTTATTTTTGAGGAAGAGAGAAAAGACAGACAGTTGAACTGATGGAAGAGGGGTTGGCTTACCTGTGTGTATGGAGAAAATCGTACATGTAAGGAAAGGAAGGTCGTATGAAGAAAAATATTTTGGTTGCTGATGACTCTGCACTCATGAGAAGGGTTATCTGTGATATAATCAATACAGATAGTACATTTCAGGTGACAGATGTTTGTAAAGATGGTATGGAAGCATACGAAAAGCTGAAAACAACACGGTATGATGGTGTGATTCTTGATGTGAATATGCCTCGTATGAGCGGCCTGGAATTACTTGAAAAGTTACAAAAAGAAGGAATAAAAGCAACAATTATTATGGTCAGTACGGTAACGGTTAAGGATGCAGAAGTTACTATGCTGGCAATGGAACTTGGAGCCGTTGATTTTGTAACCAAACCAACCAATATTATAGAAGCGAAGGGTGAGACCTTTAAAAAGGACTTATTGTCAGTTCTTACAGCAGTTTTAAGAACACAGACAATAGCAAGAGAGGTAAAACCAATGTTAAGGCAGTCTGGAAAAGTAGAAAGAACAATGAATTTTCAGACACCGTTACCTACAGGTAAAGGAAACAAAGTGGTTGCGCTGGCATGTTCGACCGGCGGACCGAAATCGCTTCAAAGTGTCATACCACTTTTGCCGGAAAAGTTAAATGCGCCAATTGTATTGGTTCAGCATATGCCAGTTGGCTTTACAAAGTCTATGGCAGACAGGCTTAATGAATTAAGCAGTGTTTCGGTAAAAGAAGCAGAGGATGGTGATATCCTGCAAAAAGGCTGGGTATATGTGGCACCTGGTGGCAAGCATATGGAAGTAGTAAAGATGGCAGATGGCAAGCATAAAATCAGCTTAAATACTATGCCGGCTATCGGTGGATTAAGGCCATGTGCAGATATTACATATGATTCTTTGCGAAAGAGTGGTTTTGATGAGGTTGTATGTGTTGTACTTACCGGAATGGGTGCAGATGGTACAAAGGGTATTCTATCTTTAGAAAAATCCAAACCGATTCATGTGATTTCGCAAAGTGCAGAGACCTGTGTAGTATATGGTATGCCAAAAGCAATTTATGAGGCTGGTGTGGTAGACGAAGTGGTTCCTTTAAAAGAAGTTGCAACAACAATTACCAAGAGAGTGGGGGTACAGTAGAATGGATGTAAGTCAATATCTTGAGATTTTTATCGATGAAACCAGTGAGCATTTACAGAATTTAAGCGACTGTATTATGACCCTGGAGAAAGAGCCGGACAACAAAGATACAATTAATGAAATCTTTCGTGCTGCACATTCATTAAAAGGTATGGCAGGTACCATGGGATTTAAGCGTATGCAGCATCTGACCCATGATATGGAAGATATGTTTCAGGAAGTTCGTGGTGAAAAGATAAAAGTTACCAGTAAAATGATTGATATTCTCTTTGAGTGTTTAGATGCATTGGACAAGTATTTGGAAAATGTAAAAGAAACTTCAGAAGAGGGTTCAGAAGATAACGAAGCAATTATTAAAGAACTGAATGACTTTATTGCTGCTGCAGAAGGAAAAGCTGTAGAGGAAGCGGCACCTGATAAGGAAGAACCGGCAAAAGCGGAAATTGTTGCAAGAGAGAAGAAGTTCTTAGAAGCAGAACTTACAAATGCAGAAAAAGAAGCTATTAAAAATGCTGTAAATACAGATAATCGCGTATATGGTTTTACAGTATATATTCATCCGGATTGTCTGCTGAAAGCAGCAAGAGCTTTTCTTGTATTTAAAGCAGTAGAGGATTATGGTGAGATCATTATTTATCGTCCAAGTTCACAGGACATTGAGGATGAGAAATTTGATTTAGATTTTACTTTTTTTGTATCTTCAGCAGAAAGCTTAGACAAGATTATTGCAGCAGCAAATGCTGTGTCTGAAATTGATGCGGTAATCGCAGAAGAAGTAAAATTAGATATTTATGATAAAGCAGAAGAAAATGCTGCTGAGGAATTACCAGAGGTGGTTGAACAGGCGGAAGTAAGTGTGCCATCAGCAGATGCTGCAAAGAAAAATCAGCCATCAGCGAAAAAGACAACAACCAATAAACCGGTAACCAGCCGTACAGTTCGTGTGGATATTGAAAAATTAGACGCATTGATGAATCAGGTCAGTGAGTTGATTATTGCAAAGAATAGTCTTGTTTCTATTAGCACGACAGAAGGTGGTAATTTCCAGAATCAGGCATTCCATGAACAGATTGAATACTTAGAGCGTATTACAACAAATCTTCATGAATCAGTTATGAAGGTTCGAATGGTGCCAATTGAAAGTGTTGTAAATAAATTCCCGCGTATGGTTCGTGATCTTTCCAGAAAACTGAATAAGAGCATGGAATTATACATGAGTGGTGAAGATACAGAATTAGATCGTACGGTAGTAGACCAGATTGGTGATCCGTTGCAGCACTTGCTTCGTAATTCTGCAGATCATGGTTTGGAAAGCGCAGAAATTCGTCGCATGAGAGGAAAGCCGGCGAAAGGTGCAATTTACTTAAATGCATTTCAGGAAGGTAATAACGTTATTATTGAAGTTAGCGATGATGGTAACGGTATTGATACAGAAAAAGTTAAAGAAAAAGCGATTGAACGTGGCGTGATTACTCAGGAACAGGCTGAAGTGATGACACAGAAAGAAATTATTAATCTGTTGTTTATGCCGAGTTTTTCAATGGCAAAGAAGATTACGGACGTTTCCGGACGTGGTGTTGGACTTGATGTTGTTCGTTCAAATATTGAAGCCCTTGGCGGAGATGTGGAAGTTTCAAGCGTACTTGGTGAAGGTTCTAAATTTACAGTCAGACTGCCACTTACTCTTGCAATTATTCAGGCATTGATGGTAGAAATCCGTGATGAAAAATATGCGATTGCTTTAGGCTCTATTCAGACAATTGAAGATATTCCTGTTAAGGATATTCGTTATGTAGAAGCAAAAGAAGTAATCCACTTAAGAGATATGGTTATTCCGTTGATTCGTATGGATAAGATTTTAGATATCGACCCATTAGAGGAAGAACCGGAAAGCTTAACAGTAGTTATTGTGAAAAAAGGAGATAAATTTGCAGGTCTTGTAGTTGATAACTTAATGGGACAACAGGAAATCGTTATTAAATCTTTGGGCAAATTTATTAAGAATAACAAGATTATCAGTGGCGCAACCATTCTTGGTGATGGTGAAGTGGCATTAATCTTAGATGTAAATGCGTTGATTTAAGGAGGTGTCTTAGATGGAAAATGCGATTGAAGTTTCTGAAAGATATACAAAACAGTATATTGTTGTAAAAATTGGAAATGAGCAGTATGGTCTGGATATCAGTTATGTAGATAATATCGTTCGTATGCAGAGTATTACCAGAGTTCCAAAGGCACAGACCTATTTTAAAGGAATCATTAATCTGCGTGGTGAAATTGTTCCTGTTATGAGTATTCGTTTAAAAATGGGATTGGCAGATGATGAATTTACAGATGCATCAAGAATTATCATTTTAAAAATTGAAGAGCAGGGAATTATTGGTATTATTGTTGACGAAGTGAAAGAAGTTGTCGAACTGGCAGCGGAGGATATCGATCATTCAACAAAGACTGCTAAAAATGATAAGAATAGTTTTATCAGTGGCGTTGGTAAGCATGGTGATGAATTGATTTCTTTATTTGATATCAGCGCAGTTGTTGATGAATCAGAAAACGTTTAAGAATAGTAGTGAGACTATGTTTGGTGGTCTCACTATATTCTATATATTCCTATCGGAATACGGAGGAAAGAATGAGTAAATTTACATTGGAAGAAGTCAACGATATGTATGTTGACGTTTTAAGAGAACTCGGAAATATTGGTGCAGGTAATGCAACAACAGCGATATCTTCGATGTTAGGTGATAGAATCGATATGAATGTGCCAAAAGTAGAGTTGTTAGAAGCTTCTAAATTAGGCTCATGTATTTGCCCAGAGGATGAAATTATTGTAGGAATTTTCTTGGAAGTAATGACAGATATCGATGGCAGTATGATGTTTTTGCTGAAAATGAATTCGGCGCAATATCTTGTAAATAAGTTGATGGGTAGGGACATTGAAACAAAAAAAGAGTTTGATGAGATGGATTTGTCTGCTTTAAAAGAAATTGGTAATATTATTGCAGCATCGTATCTTTCTGCTTTATCTATGATGACTAATTTGGTGATTACCCCGTCTATTCCACATATTTCAGTGGACATGGCGGCATCGATTTTGAGTGTTCCTGCTATTCAGTTTGGACAGTATGGAGATAATGCACTTTTGATTGAAACTGAATTCGGGGATGACATTATGATTAATGGTTATTTTATTTTGATGCCTGAACAGGATTCTTATGGTAAAATATTAACTGCACTTGGTCTTTCAGTATAAGGAGCAAAATAGATGAGTCAGGTTATAAGAGTAGGCATGGCAGATTTGAATATATGCAAATCACCTGATATTATAACAACGTTAGGACTTGGTTCCTGTATAGGTCTGACCTTTTACGATCCTGTGGCAAAAGTCGGTGGTATGGTGCATTATATGCTGCCGGATAGTACGCAAATGAGAAATAACAGTAATATTGCAAAGTTTGCAGATACAGGAATTGATGAACTTCTGAAGAGGGTTTTGGCTGCAGGAGCCAGCAAAAGTCGTTTGGTGGCAAAAATTGCAGGCGGAGCAAAGATGTTCGAGGTAAGTGGAATGTCTAATGTTGGAAATATAGGTGAAAGAAATGCAATTGCTGCCAGAGAAAAGTTGAAAGCATTAAATATACGACTGGTGGCAGAAGATACGGGGCTTAATTATGGTCGTACGGTAGAGTTGCATTGTGAGACAGGGGAGTTTTATATTAAATCTGTCGGTAAGCCGTTAAAAATTATGTAAGCCTCTGGCAATGGAGGAATGAAAATGAATACAAAGCCGTTACCGGCAATTTTAGCACTTGTTGCCGGTTTTTTGACATGCATTATGTCATTTGTACAGAATGTCGATTTAGTTATTTTTGCAAAAAGATTTATAGTAGTCTGTATAGTTTTCTTTGTTATTGGCATGGTGATTCGTATTGTTATTGATATGAATTTTAAAGAAAAGAATGAGGAAGAAGTTTCAGAAGATTTACAGATGGAAGAAACGGAAACAGAAGAAAACGAAGAAATTGAAGAAGCAGACGAGGGTGATACAGACTAGTTCAGTATTTGTATTGGGGGCTTGAAATGAAGACAACAGAGAAAGAAAAATTGTGGGAATCGTATAGAAAGAATCCTACACCTGAAATACGCGAACAGATTATCTTAGAGTATGCATCTTTAGTAAAAGTAGTGGCAGGACGACTGAGTATGTATTTGGGCTATAACGTCGAGTACGATGATTTGGTTGGTTATGGTATTTTTGGTCTGATAGATGCAATAGATAAATTTGATGCAGCAAAAGATGTAAAGTTTGAAACATATGCAAGTCTCAGAATACGGGGTTCGATATTGGATCAGATTCGAAAAATGGATTGGATTCCAAGAACAGTCAGACAAAAACAAAAAAAATTAGATGAAGCTATAAAACAGATTGAGATGCGGACAGGGAAAACTGCTACAGATGAAGAAGTAGCAAAGGAAATTGGAATTTCCGATGATGAACTACTTAACTGGCAGTCACAGTTAAAGGTGACAAATATTGTTTCGCTAAATGAATATGTTGAACAAGGTAGTGAGCCTGTAATGGATGCAAGAAATAATTCTCATTTCGTGCAGCCGGAAGAAAGGATTCAGGAAAATGAATTGAAGCAGGTTTTACAGGAAACCCTAGAACATTTAACAGAAAAAGAAAGAAAAGTTATTGAATTATATTATTTTGAAGAATTAACCTTAAAAGAAATCAGTAAAGTACTTGAAGTATCAGAGTCGAGAATTTCCCAGTTACATACGAAAGCGTTGTTGAAGATGCGTAAGAAGATGGGAAGTTACATGGATATCTTGGTGGATTGAGGGGGGAGATGAACGATGGAGAATAGGAATAGCTATTTTAAGCCAAGTATAGAATCAGGGATGTTGTATTTGAGATTTTTTCCGGCGCAGGAAGGCGGAAAAAATCTTGATATAAAAGAAGTGACGCGTTATCTTGCAGCACATGGACATAATGAGTACGATATTAAAGAGTTGAATAATGCAATCGGTTCTGCCAGCCCATCAACAGTATGCATTGGTAATGATATGGGACTTCCTTACAATGAAAAAGTGGATATATCTCTTTCATTAGATAAGATGCTGGTTCGTTGTACATTTTATCCGGAAGGAAATAATGGAAAAAAAGCCACAGAAGAAGATATTCTTGATGCACTGACGCATGAAGGAGTAATATGTGGTATAGATGAGGCGAAGATTAAAGAACTTGCACAGGAGCATCAGTATTGTACGGAGTATTTAGTAGCAAAAGGAACACCGCCAACTTTAGGAAAAGATGCAAAAATTGAATATTTCTTTTCTACTAACCGTAGTTTGAAACCAAAACGTAATGAGGATGGTTCTGTAAATTATCATGAACTGAATATTATTAGTAAAGTAGAAAAAGATCAGTTATTAGCACGTCTGATTCCAGCAGTGCCGGGACAGCCGGGGAAAACCGTTTGTGGCGAAGATGTAAAACCTCGTGATGTACAGAATTTACATTTATCATATGCGAACAATATTCGTGTATCAGAAGATGGAATGGAATTATATTCTGAAGTAACAGGTCACGCTTCATTAGTACAGGGAAAAGTATTCGTATCAGGTGTATACGAAGTTCCGGCTGATGTAGACAATTCCATTGGTGATATTGAATATCCGGGAAATGTTTTGGTTCGTGGTAATGTAAAGAGTGGCTTTGTTATCCGCGCAGAAGGCAATATTGAAGTTGAAGGTGTCGTAGAGGGCGCACGGTTATATGCAGGCGGTCAGATTATCGTAAAACGTGGTATTCATGGAATGGGTAAAGGCTTGCTGAAAGCAAAGGGTAACGTAGTTATTAAGTTTATTGAAAGTGCTACCGTTGAATGTGGTGGCTATGTGGATACAGAATCAATTATCCAGAGTAAAGTGTCTGCCAGCACAGAAATTATTGTTAGTGGTGGAAAGGGACTTATCATTGGTGGAAATGTTCAGGCATGTAATCGTATTTCAGCAAGGACAATAGGTTCTGAAATGGGAACTGCTACTATGGTGCAGGTTGGTGTAGAACCGGAGAAATTAGAACGATACAACACATTACAGCAGACAGCAAAAGGGCTTGCAAAGAAAATAGAAGTGATTCGTCCTATCCTGCTTAATTATAGCGAAAAATTAAAAGCAGGAGTAACTATCCCACAGGATAAAGTTGATTTTATGAAACAGCAGGTTATTTCATTAAAAGCTTTACAGGAACAGCTTGCACCGGTAAATGAGGAAATTAATATTTTAAGAACTGACTTTATGAATGCAGGCAGAGCAAAAATAGAAGTGCAAAACGTTATTAATGCGGGAGTTACTGTAAAAATATCGGATTTATCTTTAATTATTAAAGATCAGAGAAGATATTGTTTCTATGTTAAAGAAGATGGTGAAATCAAAGCTAAAAATTTATAGGAATATGAGGGTTTAATAATATGGCGGTTGGACCAGTGACATTAAGTGGTGTCATACAACGGACACAGGATATTGGTGTGATAAAACAGCAGGAAGATAGTAAGCCTTTTGTTGAACAGCAGAATATTCAGGCACATATGAAGACGCAGGAACATCGACAGATGAAACAGGTAAATCATGCAGATGATACGAATCAGCATGAAAAGCGTTATGATGCAAAAGAAAAAGGCAGTAATGAGTATCAGGGACAGCAGCAGAAAAAAAAGAAAAAGAATCAAAATGGAAGTTCTGTTGTATTGAAACAACAAAGTACACATTTCGATATGAAAATTTAGAGGAGATTAAAAGTAATGACAGTAACAGAAATTTTATTATTGATTATTGGTGTGGTATTCTTTGTTGCAAGTTTTTTTATCACAGAAAAATTAACGCCTGGAGAATTAAATAAAATCGGTGAATTAAGTAAAGCGGATATTCATAAAATTATGGAGCGTGAAGTGAAAAATGTTTCCGGTGAACTGGAAAAACGTGTGGAAGAAAAAGCAGAAGAGGTTATGCTTAGAGCTGAACGTTCCATGGAAAAAGAGTCAAATGAAAAAATTATGGCTATTAGTGAATATTCAGATACCGTTATGGAGTCTATGAATAAGACGCATAATGAAATAATGTTTCTTTACAGTATGTTAAATGACAAACATACAGAGCTTACCCAGTTCTCCTCGGAATTACAGGGTGTGGCAGGTGAATTGCATAATAAAATCGAAGAAGAAAACGAAAAGAGGATTGTGCAGAACACCTTTGCCATGGAGACTGTGCAGGAAGAAATTGATGAACAGACATTTTTGCAGGAAGAACGTGAGGCACTTTATGTTGGCAGTCAGCCGAATGGACGCAGCAATACATGGAATACTGCAAAAGATGATAATAATCATAATGATGCAATTCTTGCGTTACATAAAGAAGGAAAAACAGGGATGGAAATTGCTAAAAAATTAGGACTTGGTATTGGAGAAGTTCGTTTAGTGATTAACCTGTATGAGGGAAACAAAAAGTGAGATTGAAATATTATTTGCGGGGAATAGGAATAGGTGTTTTTTTTACTACAATTATATTTATGATTTCTATTTCCATGCATAAAGAAGAGTTTGTACAGACAGTGCCGGAAACTGAAGAGGTGGCTGCTGGTACTGTGGCTGATTTGCAGGAAAGTATTTTGGAAGAAGAGGTGCCAGAAACAGAAACTTCCAAAGAAATATTGGAAAATACAGAAACGGAAAGTGCAGATAGTGAGAATATAGAAGATACAGAAATAGAAAATGTCAGCACAGAAAGCACAGAAACAGAAGCTTTAGAAACAGAGGGAGAAACGGAAAAAGAACTGGAGGAGTCAGAAGATAGTAATACAGGGAGTGTTACTATTCAGGTTGAAGCAGGTGAGTTTTCGGATCAGGTTTGTGTGAAGCTGCGTGAGGCAGGTTTGGTAGAAGATGCATGGGATTTTAATGTTTATCTTATGGGCATTGACTATGATAATCTTATTCGTCCGGGAACTTATGATATTCCTGTGGGCGCAAGCTATGAAGAAATTGCAGATGTACTTGTACCATGGAAGAAAGCAGCGGAGACATCAGAGTAGAATAAGGAGGTAAATACTATGCAATTACTAACATTTATGCTGGGGGATGTAAAGTTTGGGATTGAGCTAGAACAGGTAAAGTCGATTGAGCAGAAAATGCAGATAGTAAGTGTTCCCAATGTTCGACCTTATATAAGAGGTATCATGAATTTACATGGAAATGTTATACCGGTGTATAGTTTGCCTGTAAAATTTGGATATGAAAATGTTAAAGTAGAAAATATTATTGTTGTTGAAGAGAATGGCATGCGGATTGGCTTTGAAGTATGTAAGGTGCAGGAAATATTAAATGTTTCTGATAAGGATGTACATGTGATGCCGGCGATTATCAAGCATAGCCAGAATTGTTTTTCAGAAGTAGCGAGCAGTAATAAAAATCTGATAGTAACATTGGATGTAGGAAACTTACTTACAGAAGAAGAACGTGAAGATATGCAAAAAATGCTTGCAAACGAAGAAACAGTATGATATACTTTCTAAGGTTTTGTGTAAGCAAAATCATCAAACACATATGCGGATGATGAAACAGGTGCCGGAAACGGTGTTTCATGAAAGGAAGTATATGGAAGAAAACAACCACATGGAGGTAAGAAAATGAGCGTTATTACAATGAAACAGTTACTCGAAGCAGGTGTTCACTTTGGACATCAGACAAGAAGATGGAATCCTAAAATGGCTCCATACATCTACACAGAAAGAAATGGTATTTATATCATTGACTTACAGAAGTCTGTAGGTAAAGTAGATGAAGCTTACAAAGCAGTAGCAGATATCGCAGCAGAAGGCGGTACAATTCTTTTTGTTGGTACAAAGAAACAGGCGCAGGATGCTATCAAAGTTGAAGCAGAGCGTTGTGGAATGTACTATGTAAATGAGAGATGGTTAGGTGGTATGTTAACAAACTTCAAAACTATCCAGAGTCGTATTGCAAGATTAAAAGAAATTGAAGCAATGGCAGAAGATGGTACATTTGAAGTATTACCTAAGAAAGAAGTTATTGCTCTCAAAAAAGAATGGGATAAATTAGAGAAAAACCTTGGTGGTATCAAGGATATGAAGAAACTTCCGGATGCAATTTTTGTAGTAGATCCTAAGAAGGAAAGAATTTGTATTCAGGAAGCGCATACATTAGGTATTCCATTAATCGGTATTGCTGATACAAACTGTGATCCTGAAGAATTAGATTATGTAATCCCAGGTAACGATGATGCTATTCGTGCAGTTAAATTAATCGTTTCCAAAATGGCAGATGCAGTAATCGAAGCAAATCAGGGAAATATTGAAGTTGATGAAACAGAAATCGCTGAAGAAGCAGTAGAAGCATAAGATTAATTGGAGGACAATAAAATGGCTATTACAGCAGCAATGGTAAAAGAACTGCGTGAATTATCCGGCGCAGGTATGATGGATTGTAAAAAAGCATTAAATGAAACAAATGGAAATATGGATGAAGCTATGGAGTTCTTAAGAAAGAACGGACAGGCAAAAGCTGAGAAAAAAGCTTCCCGTATTGCAGCAGAAGGTATTGTTAAAGTTGCAGTTGACGGTGCTACAGCAGCAATCGTTGAAGTAAACTCTGAAACAGACTTCGTTGCTAAAAACGAAAAATTCCAGACATATGTAGAAAAAGTTGCAAATCAGGCTTTGGCTACAAATGCAGCAGATATGGATGCATTTATGGAAGAAGCATGGGTAGAAGACAACGCTAAAACTGTAAAAGACGTATTAGTAGAACAGGTTGCAGTTATCGGTGAGAACTTAAAAATCAGAAGATTTGAAAAAGTTACTGCTGAAAATGGTTGTGTTGTAGATTACATCCATGGTGGTGGACGTATCGGTGTTGTTGTAGTTGCTGAAACAGCTACAGTAAACGATACTGTAACAGAAGCAATGAAAAATATCGCTATGCAGATTGCAGCTTTAAATCCAAAATATGTGGATAGAAGTGAAGTTAGTGCTGAATTTATCGAGCATGAAAAAGAAATTTTAAAAGCACAGATTATGAACGATCCAAAAGAATCCCAGAAACCGGAAAAGGTTATCAATGGAATGATCGAAGGTCGTATCAGCAAAGAATTAAAAGAAATCTGCTTAGTAGATCAGGTTTACGTTAAAGCAGAAGATGGAAAACAGACTGTAGCAAAATATTTAGAAGCTGTTTCTAAAGAAGTTGGTACAACTGTATCTGTTAAGAAATTCATCCGTTTTGAAACAGGTGAAGGTCTTGAAAAGAAAAATGAAGACTTTGCAGCAGAAGTTGCAGCTCAGATGGCTGGAAACTAGGTAAAGTATGTTATACACCATTACTTATAGCAATATAGGTAGTGGTGTTTTTTTACTTTATGCTTGTATAAATTGTTTGTACAAATTATAATATAAGATATAAGTATAGTGTGAAAGGGAGAGTTCTACATGAAAAAGAAGACAAAAGATAACATTATGGTTACAACGATTGAAGATGGTATTAAAAAGAATAACAAAATTATGACAAAGGTTATGACTGCATTAGTTGCTTTTACAGCGGTGAGTTTATTAACATTAGGAACATTGGCTTTACAGGTTAAGAGTAATGCAGAAAGTGCAATTAGTGTTGAGGGAGCAAATGGTATCCAAAGTGAATGGACATATGATGTGATTCGCTCGGTAACAAATGGAACTCCTTTAAGTGTGGAATTAGATTCTGCGAAGTGTGAATTTGCAGATTGGTATGCGAATTATGCAGGAGCATCTATAGGTGACAGTTCTGTACAAGCTGCATTTGATACAGCAATTCAAAATCATACAGAGCTTCATTCTATAGCTAAAGAAGCTGTAGATGCCAATGCGGAGTCGACAGGTGCAGTGATAGATAAAATGATAAGTAAACAGAAGGAAATTCATGATAATATGAACGTTGTTTCTGCCTATCATGCAGAAAAAGAAAAAAGTACCTATAGCATATTTGTATTAGTAATTAATTTTTCCCTTATAGTAAATATTCTTTTAGCAATTACAACGCCACGTTATATTCGTAAAGCATCTAAGACGCTTTCAAATACAATTGCAGAACCGATTAATGCAGTTGCAAAATGGGCAACGGATTTGTCTATGGGCTCGGACGAGCTTGCATTTGATGATGCGCAGACGAATTTGACAGAAATCAATCAAATGATTGAGGCTTTTCGGGTTATGGCGCAAAGCATACAGGAAAATGTTCATGTTGTACAACGTGTAGCAGAAGGAGACATGACTGCTTTTGTAAATATTCGTTCATCGAAAGACAGTCTTGCGAAAAATCTTTATAAAATGGTACAGACAAACGATTTAATGTTTAATGAGATTACGCAGATTGCTCAGGGAGTTGCAGCTAGTGCGGATGATATTGCAAATGCAAGTAATTCTTTAGCAAGTAGCTGTACACAACAGGTACATAGTATCACAGATTTCAGAGAAGCCGTTGAAGAAACTGCCACACTTTTGAATATGAGTGTAGAGAAAATTAACGAGTCAAAATCTCTTTCAGATACTATCAAAGGCGAGATTGCACTTAGTAACGAAAAAATGCAGCATTTGATTACTGCTATGGGAGATATTTTAGAATCTTCAGAGAAAATTTTTGCTGTTATCTCAACGATAGAAGATATTGCAGACCAGACAAACTTACTGGCATTAAATGCAGCTATTGAGGCAGCAAGAGCTGGTGAAGCAGGAAGAGGATTTGCAGTTGTTGCTGGTGAAGTAGGAAGTCTTGCGACGCAAAGTGCTAATGCTGTAGTAGAAAGCAGAAAGCTGATTGAAGATACTATTCAAAAGGCAAATATCGGTAATGATATAACAAATGATACATCTGAAACATTTAAAATGATTATTAAGAGTGTAGATGCCATTTACAAGTGTAATGATGAAATGGGCGATATAGGACAGCATCAGAAAGAGCAATTGAATATGATAGGAGCAGATATTCAGGCAATCTCAGATGCAGTGGATGCAAATGCCGCTGTGAGCCAGGAAACAGCAGCAGCCTGTGATGTATTGAATGAAAATGCAGAGAATTTAAGAGCTGCCATGGGCAAATTCAATCTTCGTAAACGTGAACCTGGAAAAGCATATATTCCACCAGAGAAACAGCATGATGAAGAATTTAAAATGCTTGCACAGAGTAATTATGAAACTGCTGTAAAAGAGGGACGTATCACGTTAGAGTAAGTAGAAGAATTTTTATGAAAATGTAGAAAATTCTGTCGAATTATGGTATACTAAAATATCATAAAGATTTAAAGGAGAGAGTGTGTATGGAGTATAATGAGAAACAGTTTAGAAGAAGTGCAAATATGAAAGCGCTGCTTATCTGGATATTGGTATGTAGTGCGCTTACTATAGCATATTTGTTAGAACTTAAGCTAGGGAAAAAGACGCTGGATTTCGTAGTGCTGTTTATTTTTATGTGCTGGATACCGGTGGCAGCTGGATTAATTTTTCTAAAAATAAAAGGTATGGCATTTCCATTGTTTAGAGAAGTGATTGGTATTGGTTATGGACTTTTTTTTCTATTTGTGTTGCTTACGGCAGATTCACCTATGACCTTTGCATATATATTTCCTGTAGTAAGTATGTTGATTCTTTATAAGGACAGAGGATTAATTATTCGTTGCGGTATATTAAATATGCTGGCACTTATTACCTCTCTTGTGATAAAGATTGTTACGAATACAATGAATGCAGAAGCTATTGAGAACTTTGAAATTCAGATAGCAGTTACATTAATTTGTTATATCAGTTATGCATTGGCAATAAATCATATGAGTCAGTCGGATGGAGCTTTATTAGATTCCGTACAGGGAAATTTAGATAGAGTAGTGCTGACCATTGAGCAGGTAAAAGAAGCAAGTACAGCAGTTGTAGATGGGGTCACAGTTGTACGCGAGCTTGCGGATGAAAATCGTGATGGTGCAAATAATGTTGTACATAGCATGGAGGATTTGTCTTCTAACAATGAAGTATTGCAGAATAAAACAGATTCTTCTTTAGAGTTGACAAGAGATATTAGTACGCAGGTAGAAAATGTAGCAGGCATGGTACAGGAAATGGTTCGCCTTACAGAGGAATCCATGTCACATTCGAAAATTAGTTCTGAACAGTTGGCGGATGTGGTTAATTCTACGAATACGATGGCAAAGCTTTCTGTAGAAGTGGATGAGATATTAAAAGAGTTTAAAAATGAATTTAATATGGTAAAAGAAGAAACCGGTACAATTGAAGGGATTACGAGTCAGACGAATCTTCTTGCATTAAATGCCTCCATTGAGGCAGCAAGAGCTGGTGAAGCCGGAAAAGGATTTGCAGTTGTAGCTGATGAAATTCGTAATCTTAGTATGGGTACTCAAAATTCATCTACCCGTATCATGGATGCGTTAAGTCATTTAGAAGATACTTCTGAACGTATGACAAGGTCTATCACAATGACCCTAGAGCTGATAAATCAGACATTGGAAAAAGTAACACAGGTAAATGATAGTGTTAATCGTATTGCTGATGATTCTACGCAGATGGGAGAGAATATTCAGGTAGTAGATTCTGCTATGCGTGAAGTGGAAGCATCCAATGAAAACATGGTGGATAATATGAAGCAAATTTGTGATGTTATGGAATTGATGACAGAGAGTATTGCAAATGCGGATTTTACCACAAAAACTATGCGTAGTAAGTATGAAGAAACTTCCCATAATGTTATAAATATTGAAAATGTTGTTGGAAAACTAATAGAAGAATTAGGTGTTGGTGGTTTTATGAGTATGGAAGATATTCATCCGGGTATGCGCCTGATTCTTACAGGTAAAAATGGCAAAGAATATACATCAGAAGTAACAGATGTTGTTGAAGATGGAATTGTTGTTGAGAATTTAACATGTGATGGTGAAGTAATAAAAGCAGCAAAAGGGGATGTGTATCAGTTACAGATTATTGTAGACAACCAGTTATATAAATGGGAAGATGCAACAGTGGTTCAGACAAAAGATGGAACTTATAGTATTACTGTTGAAACCAAACCGACAGTATATAATCGAAGAAAGTATAGACGTATGCCACTTGAAAATTCCTGTAGCATAACATTAACTGCAGAACAGCAGACATTCACCGGTAAAATGGTAAATATCAGTGCAAATGGTTTTGCATTTTCAGCCAGAAATGAACTTCTTATGGGGGCAAAAGGAAAAGCGCTTACTATTCGTGTAACAGATTTTCCAGTATTAAAAAATGCAGATATAAAAGGACATGTTATACGAGTTACCAACAATGATGGAGAATTTATTGTAGGTTGTCGTATGCTTGAAGACAATAAAGATATCTACGAGTATGTAGAACAAAATTACAAAGAATAATTTTATAAAGGGCTGGCATTGTTTGCCAGTCCTTTATGTAATATGGGAAATACTATTTACTGCCACAGTTTTTATCAATTGAAGGGTTGCACATATAAAAGTTTTTAGAATCTAAACGCTCCTGTACAAGTCGCAGCGCTTCGCCAAAACGCTGGAAATGTACGACTTCTCTTGCACGAAGGAAACGAATAGGATCTGCTACATCCGGGTCTTTAACTACCCGAAGAATATTGTCATAGGTGCTTCTTGCTTTCTGTTCAGCGGCAAGGTCTTCAACAAGTTCTGTAATAGGGTCGCCTTTTACCTGAAATTCACAGGCATTGAAAGGAACGCCGCCAGCAGCCTGTGGCCAGATGCCTAATGTATGGTCTATGTAATAATCACCAAAACCGGATTCTTTAATCTCTTCAGGTGTAAGATTTCGGGTTAGCTGGTGAATGATGGTAGCAACTATTTCAAAATGAGCCATTTCTTCTGTGCCAAGGTCAGTTAAAAGACCGGCCACTTCACGGTATGGCATGGAATATCGCTGTGAAAGGTAACGCAGACTGGCGGCGATTTCACCGTCAGGACCACCATACTGACTCATAATAAATTTCGCCATCTTAGGATTCGTTTCTTTAATATTCACCGGATACTGCAATCTTTTTTCATAATTCCACATCAGCACATACCCCCTTCCCAAGGCCATGGATCTGTAACCCAGTACCAGTGACAGTTTTCATGAACGTAATCTAAAGTCAATGGTGTAAACTCAGCGGAATACATTTCCAAAGCCTTTTTCCGTTCATTGTTGTAGTAATCAAAAAAAGCCAGTGCTTCAGTATCATCCGGATGTGTATCCAGGTAAAGCAGAATATCGTCAACAGCAAAGCTCACTTCATTAATCCATTGCAGTAACTGCTTCTGGTTCATATTTTGTTTCAACAGCGGCATCCTCCCTTCGAACCCATAAAAGGTTTATTTAATTCAGGAAATATCGTACCGTACTTAAGAGCCTCATTCAATTCATAAACAGATGTAAAACGCTGCATAGGAACATATGCCATGGCAAGCGGAAAAGTATCCATGGAAGATTCCATACAGGACGGTTTCATGCCGGAGTTACATTTGTTATATCTGGTTTGATTACAATTGTGCATAATATTTCTCCTTTCAAAATATAGTATTATGGTATGCATAGGATGGAAAAATGTGCATTAACCATTGATTTTCATTTCCTAAGTATGCTATTATGCCTAATGTATAGTCTTACGACTACGGACTATATAAAAAAATCAGAGGGTTATGAAAAGTAGGACATATTATAACGGATAGAAGAAAGGAATTAATAATGAAAAAGAAAACACTTATTATGGTAATGGCATTAGCTATTGGAGTATTCACAATGGCAGGATGTGGAAAAGATTCTAAAGAAGCAAAAGAAGAAGCAAAAACAGAGGTGACCAAAGAGGAAGAGAGCGGCACAGAAGAAGTGGCAGATGTGGATGTGAGTACAGTGGGATTTGAAGTATTTGATTATGATGTGAAGGAATATGTAACATTAGGTGATTACAAAAATCTTAGCGTACAGTATCCTGTTCCTGTAGTTTCTGATGAAGACGTGGAGATGGAAGCAAGTTATTTAGTGGATGAAAATACAGAATATAAGGATGTAGAACGTGCAGCAGAAAATGGTGACTGTGTAAATATTGATTATACAGGAACTATGAACGGAGAAGAATTTGAAGGCGGCAGCGATACAAATTATGATTTGATTCTTGGTGATGGAGAATTTCTTGAAGATTTTGAAAATAATATTGTCGGTAAAAAAGCCGGAGAAAGCGTAACATTTAAAACTACCTTCCCGGAAGATTATTATGACGATATGGCTGGAAAAGAAGTGGAATTTACCATTACTGTTAATAACGTAAGTGAAGTAGTTACACCGGAGTATACCGATGCTTTTGTAGCAGAAGTGACAGAATATGATTCCATAGAAGCATATGAGGATTCTATTCGTGAAGAGCTTATGATTACAGCGCAGGAAGATGCGGCACTGATGACGGCAGAGGATGTATTGCTTAAGGCTGTAGAAAATGCCACAGTAAATGGCTATCCACAGGAATTATATGACGTAGCTTATCAGGATAATGTAGTAACATATGAATCCTATGCAGAAATGTTTGGTATGGAATTTGATGACTTTATGACAGATTTTATGGGTGGGGAAACAATTGAATCCCTTACAGAAAAAACAATTCAGGAACTTCTTGTTACACAGGCAATTGCAGAAGCAGAAGGATTTATGCTTACAGAAGAAAACTATGCAAATGAAGCAGAAACCATGGTTGCTGATTATGAATATGAAACCTTAGAAGAATTAGAAGCAGATTATGGAAAATTTGCTGTTATCAGTACCTTGCTTCGTGATAAAACATTGAATTTCCTGTATGAATCTGCGGATGTAGAGGAAGTATCCGAGGATGAATACTATGGGGACGAAGAAGATATGGAGATGCTTGAAACAGAAGAGTAAAAAGTCTTTCAAATCATAAAAAAGTATGATAAAATATACATAAGCGTATCCGCAAGGGAGGACATAAGTAATGGAAGATACAATGTCAGTAAACACGAAAGAAATGATGGGGGGAAATTCAGAAATGGCTTATGATGAAGTGACTGTGATTTCAGAGAGCACAAATATTGCAGGAGATATTACTTCCGGAGGTTCTATTGATATCCGTGGAGTTTTAACAGGTGAAGTAAAATGTGATGGTAAATTAACTGTTGCAGGTACATTAAAGGGTGACAGTGAATCCGCTGAATTTTTTGCTGATGGAGCAAAATTAGAAGGTGAGATTACCTGCTCCGGTATTGTGAAAATTGGTGTTGGTTCAATTATCATTGGCAATATTTCTGCGACATCTGCGGTAATTGCAGGTGCGGTAAAAGGGGATATTGACGTAAAAGGACCTGTTATTGTCGATGCATCTGCTGTAATTGCAGGAAATATTAAGTCTAGCTCCGTACAGATTAATAATGGTGCAATTGTGGAAGGTTTCTGTTCACAGTGCTATGCAGAAGTAGATATCGAAAGTGTATTTGATGAAGGGAAAGGAATTTAGTATATGAAACGGGTTTTATTAAAATTAAGCGGAGAAGCATTAGCTGGAGATAAAAAGACCGGTTTTGATGAACCTACAGTAACAGAAGTGGCTAAACAGGTAAAACAGCTTGTAGATAAGGATATTCAGGTGGGTATCGTTATTGGTGGTGGTAATTTCTGGCGTGGTCGTACCAGTGAGACCATTGACCGTACAAAAGCAGATCAGATTGGTATGTTAGCAACGGTGATGAACTGCATTTATGTATCTGAAATTTTCCGTTCTGTAGGGATGAAGACACAGGTATTGACACCATTTGCATGTGGTTCTATGACAAAGCTTTTTTCCAAAGATCGTGCAAATAAGTATTTTGAAAAAAATATGGTTGTATTCTTTGCAGGTGGAACGGGTCACCCATATTTCTCAACAGATACAGCAACAGTTCTTCGTGCAGTTGAGATTGAAGCGGAGGGAATATTGTTAGCAAAAGCCATCGATGGTGTATATGACAGTGATCCAAAGATTAATCCGGCAGCAAAGCGTTATGAGCGTATCTCAATCGATGATGTAATTGCACAGAAGCTTGCGGTTGTGGATATGACAGCATCCATTATGTGTATGGAAAATAAAATGCCAATGTATGTATTTGCATTGAATGAAGAAAATAGTATTGTAAAAGCGATTTCCGGTGAATTTAACGGAACGATAGTTACAGTATAAAGTAGATGGAGGATAATAAAATGGACGCAAGATTAGAAGTATTTGATAGCAAAATGCAGAAATCATTAAATAACTTAGAGGAAGAATTTGCTGCAATTCGTGCAGGACGTGCAAATCCACATGTTCTCGATAAACTTAAAGTAGATTATTATGGTACACCTACACCGATTCAGTCTGTAGCAAATGTAAATGTACCAGAACCAAGAATGATTCAGATTCAGCCTTGGGAAGCATCTATGGTAAAAGAAATTGAAAAAGCAATTATGACCTCTGATTTAGGCATTAATCCTTCTAATGACGGTAAGATTATTCGTCTTGTATTCCCTGAACTTACAGAGGAACGCAGAAAAGAACTTGCAAAGGATATCAAGAAAAAAGGTGAAGGTGCAAAAGTTGCTATCCGTAACATTCGTCGAGATGCAAATGATACCTTTAAAAAGCTTGCAAAAGAAGATGTTTCAGAGGATGAAATCAAGGATTTAGAAGATAAGGCGCAGAAAATGACAGATAAGTATATTGCGCAGATTGATAAAGCAGTTGAGGCTAAGACAAAAGAAATCCTTACTGTATAATGAGAAGAAACGTGGGGACATGGTCGAAATGGCGTGTCCCCATTTTATGACATAAGAAATAAAAAGAGAGGATTTAAGTATTGAAGATACCAAAACATATAGCTATCATTTTAGATGGAAACGGAAGATGGGCAAAGGCAAAAGGCATGCCTAGAAATTATGGACACACCATGGGGGCAAAAAACGTTGAGCCAATTTGTCGTGCAGCTTATGAGATGGGTGTGCGTTATCTGACCTTTTATGCATTTTCTACAGAAAACTGGAACAGACCGGAAAGCGAAGTCAGTGCACTGATGAAACTGTTAGATTCTTATTTGAAAAACTGTCTGAAAATAGCCAAAAAGAACAATATGCGTGTGCGTGTGATTGGAGATATCAGCCGTCTGGATGAAAAATTTCAGCAGAATATATTAGAACTTGAAAAAGCTTCAGCAGAGTATGATGGATTGACACTTCAGATAGCGATAAATTATGGCAGTCGTGATGAGATGCTTCGTGGTGTTCGGAAAATGCTCAAGGATTATGAGGCAGGTAATTTAAGTATGGACGACATTGATGAAGCAAAATTTGCTTCCTACTTAGATACAGCAGATATTCCAGACCCGGATTTACTGATTCGTACCAGTGGAGAGCAGAGATTATCCAACTATCTTTTGTGGCAGTTAGCGTATAGCGAATTTTATTTTACAGATGTGCCATGGCCGGATTTCCATGAAGAGGAATTAAGACAGGCGATTGAAGCATATAGTGCCAGAGACAGAAGATATGGCGGAATCAAAAAAGAAGAGGAATAATATGTTTAAGACAAGATTATTAAGTGGAATTGTTCTGGTAATTCTGGCATTATTTCTAATTATTACCGGAGGAAATGTGCTGTGGGGTGCATTAGCAGTCATATCCCTTATCGGAATGTATGAATTATACAGAGTATTTGGGATGGAAAAAAGTGTCCTTGGTATTACCGGATATTTGATGGCGTTGCTATATTATATAACATTGATTATACCAATATTTTCGGATGCCATGCTGTTTGTGTTAGGAACATTGGTAATAATGATGTTTGTATATGTATTTACTTATCCAAAATATAAAACAGAACAGATTTTAGCTGCTTTTTTTGGTGTATTTTATGTAGCGGTTATGCTTTCCTTTGTCTACCAGACCAGAATGTTAGAAAGCGGTATGTATATCGTCTGGCTGATTTTCCTGTGTTCATGGGGTAGTGATACCTGCGCATATTGTGTTGGAGTACTAATTGGAAAACATAAAATGGCGCCTAAGTTAAGTCCGAAAAAGTCCATAGAAGGTGCAGTTGGTGGTGTTTTAGGCAGTATGCTTTTGACATTTATCTATGCAAATATTTTTAAAACAGCAATGGATATACAGGCAGAGCAGATGCTTATGCTGGCTGTTATCAGTGGCGTAGGTGCATTAATTTCCATGGTGGGTGACTTGACAGCTTCAGCCATAAAGCGGAATTATGATATTAAGGATTATGGGCATTTGATTCCCGGTCATGGCGGTATTTTAGACCGTTTTGACAGTGTGATTTTTACAGCACCAATTGTATATTATCTGGCAACTATACTCATGTAAAAGAGGTTTCATATGAAAAAAATAGCGATATTAGGCTCTACAGGTTCTATTGGTACGCAGACATTAGAAATTGTTCGCGAGCAGAAGGATTTAAAGGTTACAGCCATTGCTGCGGGCAGTAATATTGAATTGTTAGAAAAACAGGTAAGAGAATTTCAGCCATCATTAGTATCTGTATGGGATGAAAAAAAGGCTTCACAGTTAAGAACTGCTTTAAAGGATATGCAGGTAAAAGTGGTTTCTGGTATGGAAGGGCTCTTGGAAGTAGCAACAGAGCCACAGGCAGAGGTGCTAGTGACTGCCATTGTAGGGATGCTTGGTATTCGACCTACCATTGCAGCCATAAAAGCCGGAAAAGCGATTGCGCTGGCAAATAAAGAAACATTAGTAACAGCAGGGCATATTATTATGCCGTTAGCAAAAGAATATAATGTTCCCATTTTACCGGTAGATAGTGAACATAGTGCTATTTTCCAATCCCTGAATGGGGAAAGAAATAACCGGATTCATAAGATTATATTAACTGCTTCCGGTGGTCCATTCCGTGGGAAAACCATGGATGAATTAAAAAATATTCAGGTAGAAGATGCACTAAAGCATCCAAACTGGGCAATGGGAAGAAAAATCACCATAGATTCCTCTACTTTAGTCAATAAAGGATTGGAAGTTATGGAGGCAAAATGGCTGTTTGATGTGGAGTTAGAACAGATTCAGGTAACGGTTCATCCGCAAAGTGTTATTCATTCTGCAGTAGAATATGAAGATGGGGCAGTCATTGCACAATTAGGTACACCGGATATGCGTCTGCCAATTCAATATGCGCTGTATTATCCGGAGAGGAGAAGTTTAAGTGGAAAACGATTAGATTTATTTGAACTTGGCAGTCTGACCTTTGAAAGACCGGATACAAAGAATTTCCGTGGGCTAGCCCTTGCTTATGAAGCAATGGAGCAGGGAGGAAATATTCCAACAGCTTTCAATGCAGCCAATGAAAAAGCAGTAGCCATGTTTTTAGATAGAAAGATTTCTTATTTACAGATTGCTGAAATTATTGAGGCAAGTATGGAACAGACAGTATTTATCGAAAATCCTGATGTGGCACAGATTTTAGCCACAGAAGCAGCAACGTATGACTTTATAGAGAGCAGGTGGTAACTTGAATATTATTATAGCAATATTGATGTTTAGCATTATCATTTTATTTCATGAGTTAGGACATTTCCTGCTTGCGAAAGCAAATGGTATTCGTGTAAATGAGTTTTCACTAGGACTTGGACCAACTATCCTTGGTATTACAAAGGGAGAAACCACATATTCTATTAAGCTTTTGCCTTTTGGCGGAGCGTGCATGATGGAAGGTGAAGATGCAGACAGTGAGGATGATGGTGCATTTAATAAAAAATCTGTCTGGGCAAGAATCAGTGTGGTTGCAGCCGGTCCGATTTTCAATTTTATTATGGCATTCTTTTTGGCTGTTATTTTAATCAGTTGTATTGGTGTAGATAAACCGGTGATTTCCGGTGTCATGGAAGGCTATTCTGCAGAAGCAGCAGGTATGCAGGCAGGAGATAGGATTGTAGAAATGAATGGTAAAAATATTCATTTTTATCGGGAAGTCAGCATGTATACTTATTTCCATGAAGGTGAGAATGTAGAAGTTGTATATGAGAGAGATGGTGAACGTTACGAAACAGTACTAAAGCCGATGTATGACGAGGAAAGTGGCAGATATCTTATGGGTATTATCACCAATAATGTTCGTGAAAAAGGAAGCTTTCTTTCGAATGTGAAATATGGTGTTCACGAAGTCGGGTATTGGATTTGGACAACATTAGAAAGTCTAAAGATGTTAGTGACAGGTCAGGTTGGTGTAAATGAAATGTCCGGTCCGGTGGGGATTGTTAAATCTATAGGAGATACCTATGATGCCAGCGTAAGCGATGGATATTTTTCTGTATTTATCAATATGCTTAATTTTGCAATTTTACTGACAGCAAACTTAGGTGTGATGAATCTTCTGCCATTGCCGGCATTAGATGGTGGCCGTCTGGTATTTTTAATCATTGAAGCTATACGTCGCAAGAAAATTAACCCGGAAAAAGAAGGTATGGTACATTTTGTGGGTATTGTACTTTTGATGGGCTTAATGGTATTTGTGATGTTTAATGATATTCGTAAGTTGTTTATATAAAACAAAACGGAGGATGAAATGGATAGAAAGAATACGAAAACCGTAAAAATTGGAAATCGCATCATTGGAGGCGGCAATCCGATTTTGATTCAGTCGATGACAAATACAAAGACAGAAGATGTGGCAGCAACCGTTGCGCAGATAAAGAAGCTGACAGCAGCCGGTTGTGATATTATCCGCTGTGCAGCACCGACCATGGAAGCAGCAAAAGCTATTGCAGAGATAAAAAAACAGATTGAAATTCCACTAGTGGCAGACATTCATTTTGATTATCGTTTAGCCATTGCAGCCATGGAAAATGGAGCGGATAAAATTCGTATTAATCCGGGCAATATCGGCAGCACAGACCGTCTTCGTGCGGTGGTCGAGGTGGCAAAGGAGCGCAATATTCCTATCCGTGTAGGCGTAAACAGTGGTTCGCTGGAAAAGGAGCTTGTGGCAAAATACAATGGTGTTACCGCAGAGGGGATTGTAGAAAGTGCATTGGATAAAGCAAAAATGATTGAGGATATGGGATATGATAATCTGGTTATCAGCATCAAATCCTCGGATGTGTTGATGTGTGTAAAAGCCCATGAATTAATTGCTAAAGAAACGACACATCCGTTGCATGTAGGTATAACCGAAGCAGGTACATTAATCAGTGGAAATATTAAGTCCTCCATAGGTTTAGGCTTGATTTTGCATCAGGGAATTGGTGACACTATCCGGGTATCCTTAACCGGTGACCCATTAGAAGAAATTAAATCTGCAAAATTAATTCTGCGTACATTAGGACTCCGCAAAGGTGGCATAGAAGTAGTTTCCTGTCCGACCTGTGGCAGAACCCAGATAGATTTAATTGGTCTTGCCAATCAGGTAGAAAACATGGTGGCAGATATTCCTTTGGATATCAAAGTAGCTGTTATGGGCTGCGTGGTAAATGGTCCGGGAGAAGCAAAAGAAGCGGATATCGGAATTGCCGGAGGCATAAAAGAAGGACTTTTAATAAAGCATGGTGAAATTGTAAAAAAAGTACCGGAAGAGGAATTATTATCTACTCTTCGTGAAGAATTATTACATTGGAGTGAGTAACATGTCAAAACTTTTTTTCGAGGTATTTCCAACATTAGTTGTAAATGAAGAATTGAAAAAATTGTTGTCTGAGATGGAAATCACAAAGGTAAGTGCGAATCGTTCAAAGACTGCGATTCGCATTTATCTTTTAGGCAGCCATCTGATACATAAAGCAAATATATTTCATTTAGAAAAAGAAATTGAAAAACAGTTATTTCCAAATCAGCGGATGGAAATCAATATTATTGAAAAATACCAGCTTTCTGCCCAGTATACAGCAGAAACGTTAATGGATATATATAAGGGGAGTATTGAAGAGGAGCTGCGTGTGTACAGTTTACTTTTATACAATATTTTCCGAAGCGCAAAAATAGAGTTTGAGGATGGTAAACGAGTAAAGCTTACCCTCCCGGATACCATGTTAGCAAGAGAACGTGCCGATGAATTGATTTGCATTTTAGAAAAAATCGTATGTGAACGATGTGGACTGGATTTTATTGTAAATTTGTCTTATGAAAAACCAAAAGGCAGTAGCCGGATAAAAAATGCAGATTTAATTATTCAACAGGAAATTCAAAATGTTGTCCGCATGGCTGCTATTGGGAAAGCAGATGAACAGACAGCCGAAGAACAGCCACAGAATACAGAGAAAACACCGGAAAAAATACCGGAGAAGACAGTGGAGAAAAAGCCTAGAAGAGACTTTTTCAAAAAATCCGACAATCCGGATGTTATTTATGGAAGGGATTTTGAGGATGAAATTGTATCTATTGATACAATTATTGGTGAAATTGGAAAAATAGCTGTGCGAGGACAGGTATTAAAGGTAGAGACCAATGAAATACGAAATGAAAGAACCATTGTGATAATCACCATCACGGATTTTACAGATACCATCAATGTAAAAGTATTTGTAGGAAATGATAATCTTCCGGAGCTGTTGGATAATATAGGAAAAGGTTCTTTTATAAAAGTTAAAGGTGAGCCAAAAATGGATAGCTTTGACAAGGACTTGGTGATTTCATTTCCGGAGGGAATCAAGAAAGCGCAGGAATTTCGTACAATCCGTATGGATAATAGTCCGGTTAAGCGTGTGGAGTTACATTGTCATACCAAAATGAGTGATATGGATGGGGTATCTGACGTAAAGGATATTATCAAACGTGCCATGAAATGGGGGCATAAAGCCATTGCCATTACCGACCATGGAGATGTACAGGCTTTCCCGGAGGCGAACCATGCTATTTCTAAGGATGATGATTTTAAAATCATTTATGGGGTAGAAGCCTATTTAGTGGATGATTTGAAATTTATAGTAGAAAATCCAAAAGGACAATCATTAGAGGATACCTATGTGGTATTTGACATAGAAACCACAGGGCTTAGCCCACTTCAGGATAAAATCATTGAAATTGGTGCAGTTAAAGTGAGTAAAGGGGAAATTGTAGATAGATTTTCGTCTTTTATTAATCCACAGATACCCATTCCGTATGAAATAGAACAATTGACCGGCATCAATGATGATATGGTAATGCATGCAGAACTCATCGAAGTAGTATTACCGCAGTTTATAGAGTTTTGTGGTAATGCAGTTATGGTAGCACATAATGCAGAATTTGATATGAGTTTCATTAAACATAATTGTGAACAGCAAGGGATAGAAAAAGACTTTACAATCATAGATACATTGGTTCTTTCAAGGGTATTGCTGCCGACATTAGGGCGTTATAAGTTGAATGTTGTGGCAGATGCAGTAGGTGTTGAATTAAAAAATCATCATCGGGCAGTTGACGATGCAGAATGTACAGCAGGGATTTTTATTCATTTTATTCAAATGCTGAAAGAAAGAAAAGTTTCAAATGTAAATCAGTTGGAGGAATTGCGGACAACAGATCCTGAGCAGATTAAAAAAATGCATCACTATCATGCAATAATTTTAGCCACGAATGATATTGGTCGAATCAATCTGTATCGTCTGGTTTCTATGTCGCATTTGACTTATTTTAGAAGGAAACCTAGAATACCAAAATCGGAATTTGTAAAACACCGTGAGGGGTTAATTATTGGGTCAGCCTGTGAAGCGGGAGAGTTGTATCAGGCGATTTTAAATAAGCGGTCTGAATTGGAAATTGCACGGTTAGTGGAGTTTTATGATTATCTGGAAATACAACCGCTGGGAAATAATAAGTTTATGATAAACAGCGAAAAAATACAGATTGAAAGCATGGAAGAATTAATAGAAATCAACCGCAAAATCGTAAAACTTGGCGAGCAGTTTCATAAACTGGTAGTTGGTACCTGTGATGTACATTTCCTAGACCCGGAGGATGAGGTATACCGCCGTATTATCATGGCAGGAAAAGGCTTTAAGGATGCAGACGATCAGGCACCGTTATATCTTCGTACCACCGAAGAAATGTTAGCAGAATTTGACTATCTTGGCAGTGAAAAAGCAGAAGAAATTGTTATTACCAATCCGAATAAAATTGCAGATATGTGTGAAAAAATTTCACCTGTGCGCCCGGATAAATGTCCTCCGGTGATTGAAAACTCAGATCAGCTTTTGCGTACCATCTGCGAAAACAAAGCCCATGAAATGTATGGAGAAGTATTACCGCCTATTGTGGAAGAACGCTTAAATCGTGAATTAAACTCCATTATCAGCAATGGTTATGCCGTTATGTACATCATTGCCCAGAAGCTGGTGTGGAAATCCAACGAAGACGGATATCTGGTAGGTTCACGAGGCTCCGTAGGCTCGTCCTTTGCAGCGACCATGTCCGGTATTACCGAGGTAAATCCATTGCAGGCGCATTATTTGTGTCCAAACTGTCATTACAGTGATTTTGATTCACCGGAGGTAAAGGCATTTTCCGGTCGGGGCGGTTGTGATATGCCGGATAAAATTTGTCCACAGTGCGGCAAACCTTTAGCCAAAGAAGGCTTTGATATCCCCTTTGAAACTTTCCTTGGATTTAAAGGAAATAAAGAGCCGGATATTGACTTAAACTTCTCCGGAGAGTACCAGAGTAAAGCACATGCCTATACGGAAGTTATTTTTGGGCATGGACAGACCTATCGTGCCGGTACAATCGGTACATTAGCCGATAAGACGGCATTTGGCTATATTAAGCATTATTACGAGGAGCGTGGTGTCACAAAGCGAAACTGCGAAATTGACCGTATCGTACAAGGCTGTGTAGGGGTACGAAGAACCACGGGACAGCATCCGGGTGGTATTATCGTTTTGCCTGTGGGAGAGGAAATTGATTCCTTTACACCGGTACAGCATCCCGCAAACGATATGACAACCAGCACAGTAACCACCCATTTTGATTACCATTCCATCGACCATAATTTATTAAAATTAGATATACTTGGACATGACGATCCCACCATGATTCGTATGCTGCAGGATTTAACAGGACTTGACCCTCAGACTATTCCATTAGATGATGCAACAGTAATGTCCCTGTTTAAAAATACCAGTGCCCTAGGTGTGACACCGGAGGATTTAAATGGTTGTGCCTTAGGCTGTCTTGGTATACCGGAGTTTGGTACAGATTTTGCCATGCAGATGGTTATTGATGCAAAACCGCAGGAATTTTCCGATTTAATTCGTATTTCCGGGCTTTCCCATGGAACGGATGTGTGGCTTGGAAATGCACAGACTTTAATTGAAGAAGGAAAAGCGACCATTTCCACAGCAATCTGTACCCGTGACGATATCATGGTGTATCTGATTCATATGGGCTTAGAAAGCGAGCTGGCATTTACCATTATGGAATCCGTGCGAAAGGGAAAAGGATTAAAGCAGGAATGGGAGGATGAAATGTTAGCTCATGATGTACCGGATTGGTATATCTGGTCCTGCAAGAAAATTAAGTACATGTTCCCAAAAGCCCACGCGGCAGCTTATGTTATGATGGCATGGCGTATAGCCTATTGTAAGGTTTTTTATCCGTTGGCATACTATGCAGCATATTTTAGTATCCGTGCGACAGGGTTTAACTATGAACTGATGTGTCAGGGGGAAGAACGCCTGCTGCATTACATGAAAGAATACAAAAACAAAGAAAAGCCCAGCAAAAAGGAACAGGATGTATATCGTGATATGCGAATTGTACAGGAAATGTATGCAAGGGGATTTTCGTTTTGGACAATGGACATTTACCGTGCCAAAGCGAACCATTTTCAGATTATTGATGGCAAATTAATGCCTGCATTAAGTACTATTGAAGGCTTGGGAGAAAAGGCGGCAGAAGCCGTTGAAGAAGCAGCAAAGGATGGTAAATTTTTATCCAAGGACGATTTCCGTCAACGGACAAAAGTAAGTAAAACCGTTATCGATTTAATGAGTGATTTAGGTATTTTAGGTGATTTACCGGAATCTAATCAGTTATCCTTATTTGATTTTTAGGCAGGAATATGCGGGGCGGCTTGCTATCTAAAGGCGATTGTTATATTATAAATATATAAGAAGATGACATATTTTGGAGGCGAAAATGAAAGAATTAGAGGAAGTTCGTGGCAGAATTTCTGCAATAGATAAAGAAATTGTAGAATTATACGAAGAGCGGTTACGGCTTACAGAAAAAGAAGTTCAATACCGTTTAGAAACAGGTGGAACGCTTTTTGGCTTTATCCCGACAGATAAATTTGATTTTCAGCATGCAAAAGTAGTTTTTCAGGGTGTAGAGGGAGCTTACAGCCAGCAGGCATTACAGGAGTTTTTTGGTACGGATACGAAGAGTTATAATGTGGAAACATGGCGAGATGCCATGGAGGCAATTGCCAATGGAGAAGCGGATTATGCGGTACTTCCTATCGAAAATTCTTCCGCCGGAATTGTATCTGAGAATTTTGATTTGCTGGTAGAATATGATAATTGCATAATTGGTGAGCAGATTATCAAAATAGACCATTGCCTGTTAGGGGTAAAGGGAGCAGATATTACAGATATTACAGATGTTTATTCCCATCCACAGGCATTGATGCAGTGTTCTAAATTTTTAAGCAGCCATAATGACTGGGAAAAGCACAGCATGAAAAATACCGCAGGTTCTGCGCTTCGTGTACAAAAAGATAACAGGAAAAATCAGGCGGCAATAGCAGCAAAAATCAATGCAGAATTATATAATCTTGAGGTTTTAGCAGAAGCTATTCAGAATAATACGTCAAATGCTACAAAGTTTATTATTGTAACAGGCAAAAAGGTATTTCAAAAGGATGCAAAAAAAATCAGCCTGTGTTTTGAAACCCCGCATAAAAGTGGTTCTTTATATCAGGCACTGTCACATCTGATTTATAATAATCTGAATATGACAAAAATTGAATCCCGCCCGATACAGGGAAAAAATTGGGAATATCGTTTCTTTATTGATATTGATGGCAGTCTGATGGATGGTGCTGTACAGAATGCATTGCAGGAATTACAGGCAGAAACGGAAGGACTCAAAATACTTGGCAATTATTAGAATGGAGAATAGGTTATGCATAGCACGAAAGAACTGATTTTATATAAAAATTTTGAAAATGGAAAGCTGTTTTATAATTTTACATGGCTGATGGAGAATTATGAAAATGATTTTTACAATAAAGAAGATATGGCAGCCTTATATTATGAATGTTTTCATGAACTGTTAGAGATATCTGCCAGTCATGGATTTGAAGGCAATCTTTGGCACAATTTTCTGGCATTTATCTTAATAAATAATGAAAATGCCTACAGTAAAGCCTGTGAAATTCGTGGTGCAGTAGAAGGCTCTGTAAATGCCATTGTCATGCATGATTTTACCATCTTTAAGGAATTATTTGATTTTGATTTACATAGATTAGAGGATGCCTTGGGCGTGACGGGTATAGATATTTTGACTGATTATACCAGTATGGATGGCAGCAGCAAGATGTTTAACCAGCGTATACGGGACAGAATTTGCGAATTAAGTGTGCATTTAGATAAAGCAGAGGATGTAGAAGGCTTTAAAGCTGCCGTAACAAAGTTTTATCAGGATTTTGGTGTGGGCAAATTAGGACTTCATAAGGCATTTCGTATCGAGCATACAGAGAATGAAGCGCAGATTGTGCCAATTACCAACATTGCCCATGTGAAGTTAGAGGATTTAGTGGGATATGATATTGCAAAGAAGAAGTTAATCGATAATACAGAAGCCTTTGTAAAGGGCAGAAAAGCGAATAACTGTCTGTTGTTTGGCGATGCCGGAACGGGAAAATCCTCCAGTATCAAAGCTATTGTGAATCAGTACTATGAACAAGGACTTCGTATGATTGAGGTGTATAAGCATCAGTTTCAGGATTTAAATTCAGTAATTGCCCAGATAAAAAACAGGAATTATAAGTTTATTATCTATATGGATGATTTATCCTTCGAAGAATTTGAAATTGAATATAAATATCTAAAGGCAGTTATTGAAGGCGGATTGGAGAAAAAACCGGAGAATGTACTGATTTATGCTACCTCTAACCGCAGACATTTAGTGCGTGAAAAGTTCTCGGATAAGGCGGAATTGGCGGATGATTTACACAATAATGATACTGTGCAGGAGAAGCTTTCTTTAGTGGCAAGATTTGGTGTACAGATTTATTTTGGTTCACCGGAAAAAAAGGAATTCCAGCAAATCGTAAAAACTTTAGCGGATAGGCATGGAATCAAAATGAAGGAAGAAGAACTGCTTTTAGAAGCAAATAAATGGGAAATCAGTCATGGTGGACTTTCCGGCAGAACTGCACAGCAGTTTATTGATTATTTGTTGGGACAGCAGATTTGAAAGGGTGATGTTTGATGAAAATTACAACATTCGCAGCCATTTATATTGGGTCGTATGAAGTAAGTTTAAAAATATTTGAATTTGGAGCCAAAAAGCCTATTCGTGAAATTGATCATATCCGGGCAAGGGTAGAATTGGGAAAAGATTCTTACCAGAAGGGCTATATCGGCTATGAGCTTATGGAAGAATTAGGAAATGTTTTATCTGAATTTAAGAAAATTATGGAAGGGTATAAGGTTGATGCTTATGAAGCCTATGCCGGTGGTGTATTTCGGGACAGCAAAAATGATGTGTTTGTTTTAGATCAGTTGTATATCCGCACAGGTATTAAAGTACGAGTGCTTAGCAATTCAGAGCAGCGTTTTATCGGTTATAAATCCGTGGCATTTCATGAGGAATTTGATGAAATTACAAAACATGGAGCAGCAGTTGTGGATTTAGGCGGTGACAGCTTACAGGTGACATTGTTTGCAGAAGGAAAAGTAGTCACTACCCAGCACATTATGTTAGGAGCCATGCGCCTTCGGGAGCAGTTGTCTGCCATTGGCAATTCCGCTGTCCACTATGAAAAGCAGATAGAAGAAATGGTAAATAAAGATTTAGAAGTCTTTAAGTCTCTTTATATGAAAGATTTAAAGATTAAAACCATTATTTTTATCGGTGATTATATCATGGAGCTGATGAAAAAAACGGAAAAGAAAGCAGATAAGAAACTTGTCAGTTCTGAAAAATTTGTTAAATCCATGCGGAAATTTTATCGCAAGAATGTAGAGCAGATTGCCGCAGAATTAAACTTATCCAATGAAAATGACCCGTTATTAGTTCCCTATATTGTGCTTTATACCCGTATTACAGAGGAATTAAATGCAGAAGAAATCTGGGCACCCGGCGTAAATGTCAGTGATGGAATTGCGAATGATTATGCGCAGCGGCATAAAATGGTTAAGTCCATGCATGATTTTGATGCAGATATTATTGCAGCTGCAAAGCAGTTGTCTTTGCGATATGAGAGCTTTTCACCGCACATAGATGCCTTAACAGAAATGTCGGCACTGATTTTTGATACCATGAAAAAGCAGCATGGTATGGGAAAAAGAGAAAAGCTTTTGCTGCAGGTGGCTGCTATTTTGCATGATTGCGGTAAATATGTAAGTCTTGCAAATGGACCGGCATGTGCCTATGAGATTATTAAGTCCACAGAAATTATTGGATTAAGTCATTTAGAACGTGAAGTGATTGCCTGTACGGTGCTTTACAATACATATCCGCTGGCAGATTATGAAGAACTGGCAGACCGTATGGACAAAAACAGCTATATGAAAGTGGCAAAGCTCTCTGCAATTCTTCGGGTGGCAAATGCCATGGACAGAAGTCATAAGCAGAAGTTTCAGAATGTAAAGGCAGTTATCCGTGACAGACAGTTAGTGATTACCATAGAAACACAGGATGATATTATTTTGGAAAAAGGGCTGTTAATGGCAAAGGCAGAGTATTTTGAGCGTGTATTTGGCATTAAGCCGGTGATTCGTGAAAAACGTATATACAGTTAGAGGTGGAATATGGAAAAAGACAAGGTTTTTACAAATCCTGCGAATTTTGAAAACAGGGAACTAAGCTGGCTCAAATTTAATGGCAGGGTTTTAAATGAGGCAAGAGATAAGTCGATTCCTTTGTTGGAGCGGTTTAAATTTATCAGCATTACGTCTTCGAATTTAGATGAATTTTTTATGGTGCGTGTGGCTTCTTTAAAGGATATGGTGCATGCAGGATATAAGAAAAAAGATATTGCAGGGATGACTGCCACAGAGCAGTTAGAAGCTATCAATAAGGCGACAAGAGAGTTAGTGGATACCCAGTATTCAACGTATAACCGTTCGTTATTACCGCTTTTAAAAGCAAGAGATATAGAAATTATTGATGCATTTGAAGATTTAAGTGAAGAGCAGGCAAAGTTTGTGGATGTCTATTTTGAAGAAAATGTTTATCCGGTATTAACCCCCATGGCATTAGATGCTTCAAGACCATTTCCTTTGATTCGGAATAAAACTTTAAATATAGCAGCACTAATCAAGAGAAAATCCGCAGAGGAAAACGAATTTGCTACGGTTCAGGTACCATCTGTTCTGCCAAGGCTTATTGAGATTCCATCCGTAAAGGAAGGCGGAAGGACCTTTATCCTCTTAGAGCAGATGATTGAAAGAAATATATCCAAGCTCTTTTTAAACTGTAAGGTAGTGTGTGCATACCCATATCGTATTATGCGAAATGCGGATTTGTCCATCGATGAGGATGAAGCAGCAGATTTGTTAAAGGAAATCCAGAAGCAGTTAAAAATGCGGCAATGGGGCGAGGTTATCCGTTTAGAGGTTGAAGATAAAATGGATAAAAATTTGTTAGCCATCTTAAAAGCAGAACTGCATATTCAAGATGAAGCCATTTATCGCATTAACGGACCGATTGATTTGACCTTTTTGATGAAATTATATGGTTTGGATGGATGTGATGATTTGCGTTACAAAAAGCATATCCCACAGAGAATACCGCAAATTGAGCCGGGAGAGGATATTTTTGCAGCTATCCGAAAAGGAGATATCCTGATGCATCATCCGTACCAGACCTTTGATCCGGTGGTGGATTTTATCCGTCAGGCAGCAAAAGACCCGGATGTACTGGCAATTAAGCAGACTTTATACCGTGTCAGCGGTAATTCACCGATTATCGCCTCTTTAGCCCAAGCGGCTGAAAATGGTAAGCAGGTGTCGGTTCTTGTGGAATTAAAAGCTCGTTTTGATGAAGAAAATAATATTGTATGGGCAAAGAAATTAGAGCAGGCAGGATGTCACGTTATTTATGGTTTGGTGGGATTAAAGACACATAGTAAGATTTCGCTGGTGGTAAGGCGTGAAGAAGATGGTATTCGCAGATATGTGCATTTGGGAACCGGAAATTATAATGATTCTACGGCAAAACTGTATACAGACTGTGGTATTTTTACCTGTTCAGAAGCTATCGGAGAAGATGCAACAGCCGTATTTAATATGCTTTCCGGTTATTCAGAGCCATTGTCATGGAATCGTTTGATTGTTGCACCACTCTGGCTTAGAAAGAAGTTTTTAAAACTAATTAACCGGGAAACAAAGCATGCAAAAGAGGGCAAAGAGGCAAAAATTGTTGCAAAAATGAATTCACTTTGCGATAGAGAGGTAATTACTGCCTTGTATGAGGCTTCGGCAGCAGGTGTACAGATTGATTTAGTCGTGCGGGGAATCTGTTGTCTGCGTGTGGGTATTCCGGGAGTCAGCGAGAATATTCGTGTTCGTTCCATCGTGGGCAATTTTTTGGAGCATAGCAGAATTTTCTATTTTTATAATAACGGCCAGCCGGAAATTTATATGGGAAGTGCGGACTGGATGCCTAGAAATCTTGACCGACGTGTAGAAATACTATTTCCGGTAGAGGATGAAGAGATTAAAAAGAAGGTATATCACATTTTAGAAGTGGAATTAGCTGATAATACGAAAGCCCACCTCTTGAATAAAAATGGAGAATATGAGAAAATAGATAAAAGAGGAAAGGTTCTTGTGAACTCACAGGAGCAGTTTTGTAAAGAAGCAAAAGTGAATGTTCCTAAGGAGCAAAATATTTATCAGGAGAGGGTTTTTGTTCCGGCAGAACCGGTTTAAGCAGCAAGGGAGGGCGATTTTATGAAAGACAGTAAGATACTTTTTGTAGATTTGGATGCGACATTGTTATCGGATGACAAGACCATATCTGCAGGAAATCGACAGGCAATCCAGCGGGCTTTAGATGCAGGAAATTATGTGGTAGCAGCCACAGGCAGACCTGTAGAGAGTGGAAGGATTGTGATAAAAGAACTTGGTCTTACTATGCCGGGCTGTTATATGATCGCTTTCAATGGTTCTGTATTATATGATTGTTCGGCAGACCGTGTGTTGTGCCAGAAGACAATTCCCGTACAGTATGTGTATCAGCTTTTTGATAAAGCGCACCGGGCAGGGATTTATATTCAGACCTATAATCAGACAGAAATATTGACCGAAAAGCATAGTCAGGAATTGGATTTTTACATAACCCGTACCAAAATGAAGTATAAATTGCAGCAGGATGTCACCATGTCATTAAACGAAGAACCCTATAAGGTGCTTTTGATAAATTTAGAGGACAGAAAGGTGTTAGAGGAATTTCAGCAGGCTAATGCCGCATGGGCAGAAGGTAAGCTGACGAGTTTCTTTTCCTGCGACCAGTATTTAGAATATTGTCCCCTTGGTGTCAGCAAAGGCGCAGCCATAGAATATTTAAGTCGTTTTTTAAATATTCCCATAGAGCATACCATTGCTGTCGGGGATGAAAAGAATGATATTTCCATGATACGGGCGGCACATATCGGTGTAGCAGTGAAAAATGCTGTTGATGAAGCAAAAGCTGCAGCAGATTATGTGACAGAAAATGACAATAACCATGATGCGATTGCAGAAGTAATTGAAAAATTTATCTTAGAATAAAAATAGGAAAGAGCAGAAGTCTTTTGGTTAAGGATTTCTGCTCTTTTCCATGATTATCGAAGTTCTTCTAAAAGTTCATACGGTACAAACATATTTCCCATACCGGTGCCTAATTTGATTTTTGGCTTATTAGCTCCATGAAAATCAGAACCACCGGAGATTTTTAAATCATATTCGGAAGCTAACTTACGGATATAGCGTTCATCTCCTGGCTGGTAGGTAGAATAAATAGCTTCCACACCCTCTAATCCCTTAGCCTTACAATCGGAAAACAATTCACGAAGACGCTGGTCGCTCATTTTGTAAAGAATAGGGTGCGCAAGGATGGCTTTTCCACCGGCATTATGAATCAAATCAATGCCCTCCATAGGGGTAATCATGTCGCGTGGTACCTGACAGCGGCAGCCATCACCGATATATTTTTCAAATGCCACAGAAATGGAAGGGATATATCCCTTGTTTACTAAATAGTTAGCCACATGGGCACGGGTTAAAACAGCGGCATCCGGGAACATCTCATGTAAAGCAGCTTCAGTAATATCAAAACCTTCTTTGCGTAAAAGCGCACACATAGCTTCATTACGTCCATCACGTTTTTCACGAAAATGTGCAAGGTGTTTTAAGAGAGCCGGATTTGTTTCGTCTAAGAAAAGTCCTACCATGTGCACTTCTTTCCCTTTATATTCGGTAGAAAGTTCTACACCGGAAATCAATTCGATTTCTGTATCTTTTGCAGCTTCTCTTGCAGCAGCTATTCCGTTTACCGTATCGTGGTCTGTAAGTGCCATGGCAGCCAGTCCGGCTTTTTTTGCTTCAAGGATTAATTCTTCCGGGGTAAATGTGCCATCAGATTCTGTGGAATGTACATGCAAATCTATTTTTCTTGTATCCATATTCTGCTCCTTTATCCAAAATTTTCGGGGTTACATTTTCCTGCGTATTATAGCATATTAAATAGAGGAAAGTTAATAGAAATTACAATATTATTAATTTTTCATGTATATTGTCCATTTTTTCAAAATATAGAGTATAATATTTTGTATTGATGTAACTGCATAGTTACATATAAATGAAAAAAGGAGTGTGGATATGAGTCGCAGAAAAAAGAAAAGAGCAGCAGTGATGCGCAAGGCTTTTACATGGGCATTTGGCACGATGGGATTTTTGATTCTTGCTGTTTATCTGTTTTTTGGATTTTATTTTCAGTCGCATTTTTTCTTTCAGACACAACTGGCAGAAATTGATGTCAGTGGAATGACAGCAGACGAGGCGGCAGAAGAGGTACGTTCAGAGGTTAAGGATTATTTACTGACGATTTATGACAGAAATGGCAATAAATATCAGATTCTAGGAGTGGACATAGGATATGATTATCAGCCTAAGGGAGAAGAAGAAAAGCTCTTAGAAGAGCAGTCGCCGTTTATGTGGCCAAAAGAAATCGCAAAGCCTAAGCAGCTAGATATGAATAAGAGCATCACCTATGATGAAGAGCTGTTAAAAGAAAATGTTTATGCATTAGCGTGTTTTCAGGCAGAAAACATGATAGAGCCTGTAAATGCGGAAATCCGTATGGTGGAAAGCGGTTATGAACTGGTAGAAGAAACGCAGGGAAGTTATTTATTGAAAGATAAAGTATATGATTTCGTAAAATCTGCTGTAGATGCAGGAGAAACAGAAATCGTTTTTTCGGATGAAGTCTACAAAAAGCCGGAAGTAACGAAAGAAGACCCGGTGTTATCCGCATGTATGAACCAGATAAATGCTTATTTTGGAGCAGAAATCACCTATGATATTGGCACAGATGTGACAGAAGTGGTAGATAAAAGTGTTATTTCCCAGTGGATTACGGTGGATGAAGCCTATAATGTAACTTTCGATGAAGAAGCAGTAGGTGTTTATGTACAGGGATTGGCAACAAAATATAATACATATGGTGATGTCCGGGAGTTTAAGACGTCTAAAGGTAATACAGTATCCATAGGCGGTGGAGATTATGGCTGGGTAATTGATAAAGAGGCAGAAAAAAATGCTTTGATTGAAGAATTACGAAATGGTGAGGTTAAGACCAGAGAGCCAATGTATTCCCAGAGGGCATTGGTGACCGGTGTAAATGATATTGGAGATACCTATATCGAAATTGATTATACAAACCAGCATTTGTGGTATTATGAAAACGGAAATTTAAAAATAGAAACAGATATTGTATCCGGCAATATCAATAATGGAAATGGTTCGCCGGATGGAATTTTTAAAATCGTTTATAAAAAAAGTCCGGCAGTGTTAAAAGGAGAAGATTATGAATCAGATGTAACCTATTTTATGCCATTTGCGTATAATGTGGGAATTCATGACGCAAGCTGGAGAAATGGTAAATTTGGCGGAGATATTTATAAACGTTCAGGTTCTCATGGCTGTATTAATGTGCCAAAAGAAGCGGCAACAGAATTGTATGAGTGTGTGGCTACGGGTACACCGGTAATTGCCTATTATCGGGAAAAGGTGAATCTGACAGCAGAAAATACAAGGATTTCGAATGCATATTCCTATATTGACCCTGAAGAATTAAAGGAGATTGAGGCACAGAAAAGGAAACAGCAGCAGACGACGCAGTTAGCACCGGGGCAGGTGATTGCGGAAGATGGGAGTATTGTAGAGGCGGCACCTGTGGAGTAAAGTGTATTGTGTGGCTAAGTTTCCGTCCGGTATTAATAGAGTACGAAGTCCGTAAAACAGGCAGAGAGAGTAGCTCTGTGGAAGTTCGTGAAAAGAGAGTTTCTAAACATTTTCATTTATGCAGTGGTAACGTTCGTTACCGAATCCGACACGGCATCCATGCCGTGGCGGATTCTTGCGCAAACGTCCGTGTTTGCGCATAACTATGTTTTTTAGAAAATGTAAGAAACACTACTTTTCACTACCAATTCCACAGCGCTACTCCCTCTGCCTGTTTTACTGATTTACGTTGTGATACCGGACTAGAGAGCGTAGGACGAGGCGAACAGGTGTCAAGGATTAAAAAGCAGCTGAAAAAGTTTTATTGATGTGTTATAGTATAAACGATATATTTGTAAACGCTCCATAGTGCGTACCTTTCAATAATTATCGTGGTTTGAGATAATAGTCTAAAAAATTCAGTATGGTATAATTTAAATGGAATTAATGATATGCAGAAACTATGTTTGTAAAATGAAATATTATTTTTAAAGGGGTTTGATTCAATGAGACACGAATTATTAGAATATATTGTAAAAAATGGATTAGAATATCAAGCTATGAACATGGTTATGTTTAATGATATCGGTTTTTGTTTTATGCCAGTACTATATCCAACAATAATTAAAGAAAATGGATTAATGAGTTTTTGTGGGGGGAAAAAACAATATAGTTTATTATCTTCAAAAAATAGTACTTATATGGTATTTGCACCTGAATTGATTGATGATGAGTATCGTGATGAAGATTTTGATAAATATATTTCATTTGTAAACAAAATGTGTGCACATCCAGAACATTTATATGGATATACTGCAAGACATAAAGATAATGTATGGGGTGGATATATATATATTAAAAAGTCTAAAGAAGTTGGAATTGAGGAAATTAGAAATCTAATTATTTTGGATTTTTTAGAACAGGCATCAATAAATTCAATTGCTGAACTGCATAAGTACATAGATAACTCATTTAATATTCGTGCAAAGAAATATGATGTTAATAAAGTTAATTTAAGTCAAGAGATGATAGAAAATGGTGTTAATGATTTTACTGCACTAGGATTATTATTGGATAGTAAGTTTATAAATTCCTTAAAAAAAGCTGAAGAAGATAATGAAACCTATGTATATACGCAATATTTTGCGAGATTGATTAAAGCAGAAGAAGAAGTGTTTAAGAATAGAACTATGCCTATTAATACCTCTGTTATACAGATTATAAATTTAACAACAGATAGATTATATGGGGTTGGATTTCAAACGCAGTTTAAGGAAGCTATAAAAATAGAAACAGATATTTCTAAAGATGTTTCAATAGTTAATAAAAATGATAAGATTTCTGATATTATTTTTAATATCATTTTAGAATTAAACGCAAATTCACTAGAGTTCTATGCTGCAACAGGTTATGTATATGAAAGTGGATTATCAATGCTTGAACCTGTATATCAAGCATTGATGTGGCAATGTTTTGCAGGAAAAGGATACTCAAAAATTGAACTGACGATTGGTGCTCTTCAAAATTATAATGGTATAAAGAAAATGAATGAATTGAATTATGCTACTGCTGAAAGAATAAATAATATGATAGATAAAGGATATATAGATGGGGTGTATACATATCCAAATGCTTTTTATCATGGTAAGTTTTACTATATTAGTAATGGAGAATTAAGTTATGTCATAACAGGTTCATCAAATATTACAGAGTCAGCATATTGTAGTAATTATGAGTTAGATATGTTGTATCGGTTTGAAAGAAAAGATGGTGTGATGAGTGAATTAGAGAAATCCTTTGTTGATTGGTATATTGGATTTAAAAAGAAATGCATTATGTTTGATAGATTAGACTCAAATTTATTTCCTAGAAACATGAATATTGATGAAATTGGAAAAAATAAAAATGATTCTTTGAGAAGAAAAATAACTATACCAGAAGAAAGAGAAAGATATGACCTATTAATGAGTTATCAACCAGCAAAAATTGATGAACGTACATTAAAAAACAAACGAGACATAAGACCTTTTAAAGGATATATTATTTTTGTGTATCCACAATATAATTTAACTTTATTAGAGTCGTTTGAATTTGGTAATGCGTGTTACATTTTTGGAACTTGTAACATTACCAAAATAGAAAATACTTTAATTGGAAAAACGAGAGAAAATGTTAAAAAGTCAGATTTATATCTTACACATATTGAACATAATGAAAAATATGCTTATATTTTAGAGGAAGTTATAAAATCAAGTAGTAATGAAACAGAATAAAAACTTTACTTTCATATCAAACAGTGATACATTCCATTAGGATTTATGGATAAAAATACTATTGCAAGTGATTTAGTATTTTTGATACCTGATGCAGGATTATATGAATTTGGAATTCTTATGTCTAATATACATAACTCATGGATGCGGTTGGTAGCAGGACGTTTAAAGAGTGACTATAGATATGCTAAAGATATTGTTTATAATACGTTTCCTTGGTGTAATCCAACGCCTGAACAGAGAAATAAGATAGAAGAAACTGCTCAAGCAATATTAGATGCTAGAAAATTGTATCCTAATAGCACATTAGCCAATTTATATGATGAGGTTTTAATGCCACCAGAATTGCGTAAAGCACATCAATTAAATAATAAAGCCGTTATGATGGCATATAACTTCACAAAAACTGATTGTAAAGGAAAGAAGCATTGGTTATCAGAGCAGGAGTGTGTAGCAGAATTAATTAAGTTATATAAAAATTTAACAACTTGATTTTGGAGTTTCCCGTACATTAGTCCGGTATCACAACGTAAATCAGTAAAATAGGCAGGGGGAGCTGCTCTGTGGAATTGGTAGTGAAAAGTAGTGTTTCTTACATTTTCTAAGTAACATAGTTATGCGCAAACACGGACGTTTGCGCAAGAATCCGCCACGGCATGGACGCCGTGTCGGATTCGGTAACGAACGTTACCACTACATAAATGAAAATGTATAGAAACTCTCTTTTCACGGACTTCCACAGAGCAGCTCCCCCTGCCTGTTTTACGGACTTCGTGGATATAAATACCGGACGGAAATTTAGCCATACAACGCACATCTGCCGTCTGTTTCTAGCATTGAAGAATTTACCCCACAGCCCCAACCTCATCCAAATACTGCAAAAACTTCTTAGACAACTTCAATTCCGAATAAATCTCTGCATATTCCTTAGCCGACAAATCCACAATATAATTCTCTGCATAATTTTTCACAATTCCATGCGAAATAGCACAGTCCACGGCCTTATTATACGCAATAGCCGCTGTAACCTCCGAATCATATACACCAATCAAATAATTCCCATTTATATGCAGCCGCACTTCATAGCAGCTTTTTCCGTTTCTTACGGATGCAGTTACACCATAATAGCGGTTGATTACAATAATATTGGAATATCGGTAATCAGTAGAATCTCCGTTGACAAAGGTGTAGTCCCGTCCGGCCACAGCAAAATTTCGTATACCGTAGCGGGAGAGAATATTTGTCTGCATACCATATTCATTTACAAAAAGATGTCCGCCCCGACGGATAATTTTATGACTGGAATAGTAGAATAAATCATCAATGTCAAATTTATATTCCTCACTGGCAGAGAAATAATAGGAAAAATATTTTGCATGCAGATAAATAGGGGTTTTTATATAAATACGGTTATCCCGAAAATTTATCAAAGATACAACTTTTTCAAAATTTAATGTTCTGGGATGGAACATTTTGTGTTCAAGAGAAATGTCCGGATTTTTCAAAACCTTTTCAGCTTCCAGATAAGCTTCATGTGCCTCTTGTTCCGTTTCAAAACTGCCCAGACTAATGTGTTTGTTTTGATATGTAATGTTAGAACGATAATAAATTGTACCGTTTTTCTTTTTTGCCTGATATACACCCGGTAGCATAAAAATGTCCTCCTAAATGGTTTGTCACACACCCATGGAAGGGCGTGAAACAGACTACAAATAATATTATACCATAAATTTAGCAAATACATTGACATTTTTATTTTGTTTCTTATATAATAACATCTGTTGAATAAGATAAAACATTCGGACAGAGAAAAGAAGAGGATGAAGAAAATGGAATTAATTTATGCAAGCACAAGAAATGCAGAAGAGAAGGTTACAGCATCACAGGCAATTTTAAAAGGTCTTGCCGGTGAAGGGGGATTATTTGTACCAACAGAGATTCCTGCATTAGATGTTGATTTTGATGAACTTGCGAAAATGACCTATCAGGAAACAGCCTATGCGGTTATGAGCAAATTTCTTACAGATTTTACAGAGGAAGAGTTAAAGAAGTGTATCAATTCTGCATATGACAGCAAATTTGATACAGAAGAGATTGCACCATTAGTAAGTGCAGATGGAGCATATTATTTAGAATTATTTCATGGTTCTACCATTGCTTTTAAGGATATGGCGTTATCCATTCTTCCACACTTATTAATCACAGCAGCACGCAAAAATAATGTAAAAAATGACATTGTAATTTTAACAGCTACATCCGGCGATACAGGAAAAGCTGCTTTAGCAGGTTTTGCAGATGTAGAAGGTACGAAAATTATTGTATTCTATCCAAAGAACGGTGTAAGCCCGATTCAGGAAAAGCAGATGGTTACCCAGAAGGGCGATAATACATTTGTTGTAGGAATTAACGGTAATTTCGACCAGGCGCAGACAGGTGTGAAGAATATGTTCTCTGATGCGGCATTAGCAAAAGTCATGAATGATGCAGGCTATCAGTTTTCTTCTGCAAACTCTATTAATATTGGTCGTCTTGTACCACAGATTGTATATTATGTATATGCATATGCAAAATTATATGCAAATGGTGAAATTGAAAAAGGCGAAAAAATCAATGTTGTAGTTCCAACCGGTAACTTTGGTAATATTCTTGCAGCATTTTATGCAAAAAATATGGGACTTCCAATTGCAAAATTGATTTGTGCATCCAATGAAAATAAAGTATTATATGATTTCTTTTCTACAGGTACATATGATAAGAACAGGGATTTTATTTTAACAACATCCCCATCCATGGATATTCTTATTTCCAGCAACTTAGAGCGTTTAATTTATCGTATTGCCGGAAATGATGCGCAGAAAAATGCTGATTTCATGAAAGCATTAACTGTAAATGGTAAATATGAGATTACTGCAGAAATGAAAGAGCAGCTTGCAGATTTCTATGGTAATTACACCACAGAAGAAGAAACAGCAAAAGTAATCTCTGATTTATATAAGAAAACGGGCTATGTTATTGATACACATACAGCAGTTGCCGCTGGTGTATATGCAAAATACAAAGAGGAAACAAAGGATACAGAAGTAAAAACAGTTATTGCATCCACAGCAAGTCCATTCAAATTTACAAGAAGCGTAATGGATGCCATTGACAAAGAAAAATATGATGCAATGTCAGATTTTGAATTAGTTGATGAATTAAGCAGAATTGCCAATGTAACAGTTCCACAGGCAATTGAAGATATCCGCAGCGCAGAAGTACTTCATGATACGGTTTGTGAAGTGGATGAAATGGAAGCAGTAGTAAAGAAATTTTTACAGGTATAATAGAAAATGATAGTTTTAAACGACAGGGTGTAAAAGCTCTGTCGTTTTTTGTAGGAAACACTGCGTTGCATTAGTGTGCAAAGCAAAAAAAAGAAAGGCTCAAAAGAACCTTTCTTATGTAAGAAACAAATTAAACTTTGAATAAGAAATTCAATATACCAAATGGATAAAGTATTGGCAAATGAACTAATTTTTCTGTACTGCTAATCATGGTATTTGCCATGCTTACCGGAGCATTGAGGTGTAATTCAACAGAATCTTCATTGGAAACATTTACATTGAACAAACCATTATGAAGATTTAAAAAGTCCTCACTGGAAGCCTGTACATATTCGTCAAATTCTGTAAAATCTTCGCCAACATATCTGGAAGCAAAAGCAATAGCAGTCTCTTCAGTTACATCAATATAAGAAACTATCTGGAAATCACCATCAATTGTCTGGGCAGAACAGTGATCTGTTACATACTCAGAATAAAGTGTAGGATTTAATGGTGTAAAATCCTCCCCAACAAAACGAACCAGATTATTAAATAATAAGGTTAAATATTTTATTAGGTATTCAGGCAGCTCAGAAGTACTAAGCAACATAAGATTGCGAACAAGATAATCTAAATTGTCTTTTTGTTCGCCTTCTAATTCGGATAACTGATTTTCACGCTGGTAAGCAGCAATCAGCTCCTCTAACTGGGTATTGTTCAGAACTCCTTCATCCACTAATATCTGACCAATTAATAAATAGTCAGGGGTCTGTGCCTGTAGAAGTGCCATAAGCTGTTCTTCTGTTAAATAGCCTTCTTCAATGGCAATTTCACCGAAACGTTTGTCTTCATGTGTCTGTCGAATGACAATCGTATCCACTTCGCTGGCAGTCATATATCCACTGTGGATAGCAAGAGTTCCGACTTTTAAATGTCTGGAGTGCTGTTCTTTGATAGCATGAAGCAGCTGTTCTGTTGTGACTACCCCTTTACTTAGCAGAAAATTTCCAAAAAATTGTGAAAACATTCATTATCTCCCTTCAAAACGGCTTTTTAAAATGGACTCTATTTGTTTGCTGTTCAGTGGTTTCTGGACGAAATCTTTTGCACCAAGCTGAATAGCCTGTTTCAACTGCATCTGTGTACCTACTGAAGATACAACAACAATATCTGCTTCCGGATTTAACTGCATAATTTCGGAAATGGCAGAATTACCATCTTTGACTGGCATTACAATATCCAGAAAAACAATTTCCGGAGAGTTTTCTTTATAAAGATTGATAGCTTCCTGTCCGTTAGAAGCTTCTAAAAAATTATTGCCACCAAGGGCAGAAATGATATCTTTTAACTGCTTTCTGGCAAGAATGGAGTCATCACCAATTAAAATTTTTGCATCTTCTAGTTTCATAATACCTGCTCCTTTTTGTAGTTAGATTACTTTCTATTTTATACCATACTTTTTAAAGTTTCAATATGAATTATGCTAATAGTTTACAAAAAATTAATAAAAGTAGCATTTTTCTACATTGCATAGAGATTTACTTTGGTTTATTATGTATATAATGCAAATAAAAAATAGAAAGAGGTAAAAAAATGGACTACATATTAATTTTTGATGTCATCATTACAATTTTAGGAGCATATGTTATGTTTTCTGCATTTCAAATGAAGCGGAAAGGGGAAATCAGTTCTTTTATAGTTAATCCGGCTGAAATTACACGCTGCAAAGACAAAAATGGATTTATTGGACATGTCTATAGCCAGACACTGATTTTTGGTGCAGTTTGTCTGATTTATGGTTTACTGGCTTTGGTAAATGACACCGGTGTGATGTTCTTAGGAAAATTTTTTAATGTAGCAGGGGTTGTCGTTTTTCTTGGTATCTGGATATGGTACAATGCACAGGTGAAAAAAGGAAAAGACAAGTTCTTTTACTAAAGGAGAAGCTAAATGAGCAGAATACTGGTTGTGGATGACGAAGAAAAAATTCGTACAATCATCCGTAAGTATGCAGAATATGAAGGGCATGAAATTGTAGAAGCAGAAGATGGACAGGAAGCGGTAGAAATCTGTAAGATGCAGGACTTTGATGTGATTGTTCTGGATGTGATGATGCCGAAGATGGATGGTTTTACAGCATGCAGCCTGATTCGAAAGCACAAACAGATACCGGTGATTATGTTGTCTGCCAGAGGCGAAGAATACGATAGAATCCATGGCTTTGAAACCGGTGTGGATGATTATGTGGTAAAACCCTTTTCTCCAAAGGAGCTGATGATGCGTATAAAGGTGGTTGCCGGCAGAACACAGAAAAGTACACAGGAAAATAGGCATGAAATTTTTGCGAAAGAAGGTCTTTGTGTAGATTTTACAGGAAGAACTGTTTCTGTTGATGGGGAGAGGATAAATCTTTCACCCAAGGAATATGATTTATTGTTTTATATGGTAAAAAATAGAAATATCGCATTAGAACGCAGTAAACTGATTACAGAAGTGTGGGGATATGACTATTACGGAGATGACCGGACATTAGATACCCATGTCAAGCTTTTGCGCAACAGTCTTGGAAAATACCGGAAATTTCTGGTTACGTTAAGAGGAGTGGGATATCGCTTTGAAGCATGAGAAAATCAGTATAAAATGGAAAATTTTTCTGTTTTTATGTGTGTTTGTTGTTATATTGTTAGTTGTTTTGTGGCTCTTACAGATTTGTTATCTGGATTCGTTTTACAAATTTATCAGCACAAAGACAGCAGAACGGGTAAGAGAACAGGCGATTGGGCTTGTTTTGACAGGAGATGAAGGAATCGAAAGCGAATTAGACTTACTTGCAGCGAAAAATAATTTAGCAGTTTATGTTACAGATTATCGTGGTGAGCCTTTGTACAATGCAGAATATATTGCAACATCAAGATTAAATACCCTGCCGAAGGAAGCATTTGACCGTTTTTATAAAGAAGCAAAAGAAAATGGTGGCAGCACAGAAATATCCATAAAAGGAAAAGAAGCATTTTTTTTTCGAAAAAAGCCCAGAATGGATATGCCGCCTGAATTTGTTCAAAATCATGGACAGGAAACTGCCGAAAGTGTGATTTTTATTGATATTCTTGAGGTAGAGGGCAAGGAACAGGTGTTGTTTTTAAATTGCCTTTTAACTCCGGTGGATGCCACCGTTGGTACATTGAAAATCGAACTGGTTTGTATAAGCATTTTGATGCTTGGGCTGGCATTAGTGCTTGCATTTATTATTTCCAAGCATATTTCAAGGTCGATGATTCGTGTGAATACATCGGCAAAGGAATTGGCAAAAGGAAATTTTGATGTAGTTTTTGAAGGGAAAGATTATAAAGAAATCGCAGAACTTTCAGAAATATTAAATCATGCTGCAAAGGAGTTAGGGCAGACGGAGAAGCTGCGTCGGGAGCTGATTGCAAATGTATCCCATGATTTACGGACACCGTTAACGATGATTATTGCTTATGCGCAGGCTATGCAGGATCTACCGGGGGAAAATACACCGGAAAATATTCAAGTGGTTATTGATGAGGCGAATCATTTGGCAAATCTGGTAAATGATCTGTTGGATTTGTCGAAACTGCAATCGGGTGTGATGACAAAAGAAAGCCGCTGCTTTGATTTTACTGCCAGTATACATTCCGTATTGCAGCGTTATAATAAGCTTATTGAACAGGAAGGATACCGGATAATCTTTGCTTCAGATACATCTGTCATGGTTGATGGTGATGAGTATAAGCTGTGTCAGGTGATATATAATCTGGTGAATAATGCGATTAATTATACAGGTGAGGATAAAAAAGTCTTTGTTCGCCAGATTGTAAAGGCAAAAAATGTGCGAATAGAAGTAGAAGATAGTGGTGAAGGAATTGCACCGGAGGATATTCCTTATGTGTGGGAACGCTATTACAAGACAGATAAGAATCATAAACGTGCCGTTAGTGGCACAGGACTGGGACTTTCCATTGTAAAAAATATCTTAGAACTGCATGATTCAGTATATGGTGTAGAGAGCCAGACAGGAAAAGGAAGCATATTCTGGTTTGAACTTGAAATGTGTAATACAAATAAATAAGATAAAAAGGAGCTGGCAGCAGCTCCTTTTTTATCTGTCTTTTGCTGAAATGTAATCTTTGTGTGTATCCACAAATTTATAAGCCGGACGCATAATTTTTCCATTGTAGGAGAGTTCCTCTAATCGATGGGCACTCCAGCCGGAAATACGCGCAATGGCAAAAATTGGTGTATACAGTTCTAATGGAAGATTTAACATGGAATATGCAAAACCACTGTAAAAGTCTACATTAGGACTTACGCCTTTGTAAATTCTGCGTTCATCGGCAATAATCTTAGGTGCTAAACGTTCAACTAATGTATACAGTGCAAATTCCTTTTCTTTTCCCTTTTCTTTAGAAAGCCGTTCCACAAAAGAGTGGAAAATAACTGCACGAGGATCGGAAAGTGAATAAACCGCATGCCCCATACCATAAATCAGTCCGGCACGGTCAAATGCCTGCTTATTTAATAAAGCGCGTAAATAATTGCCGACTTCAATTTCATCCGTCCAGTCTTTAATGGTTGCTTTCATATCTTCAAACATCTGTACAACCTTAATGTTTGCACCACCGTGCTTTGGTCCTTTCAGAGAACCTAAAGAGGCAGCAATAACAGAATAGGTATCTGTACCGGAAGAAGATACTAAATGGGTAGTAAATGTAGAGTTATTACCACCACCGTGCTCCATGTGAAGAATTAAGGCAGTATCTAAAAGCTTTGCTTCTAATGCAGAGAATTTAGAATCCGGTCTTAAAATATGAAGAATATTCTCGGCTGTGGAATATTCGGGTTTTGGCGGATGAATAAAAAGACTTGCGCCATCATGGTAATGTTTGTATGCCTGATAACCGTATACCGATAAAAGCGGGAACAGGCTGATTAACTGAAGACACTGACGCAGCACGTTTGGCAGGGAAATATCATCGGCCTTTTCGTCATAAGAATACAAAGTAAGAACACTTCTTGCTAAAGTATTCATCATGTCTTTGCTGGGTGCTTTCATAATAATATCCCGTACAAAGCTGGTGGGCAGGGTACGGTATTCACTTAATAATGCAGTAAATTCCTTTAATTCTGAATCGGTAGGAAGTTTGCCGAATAAAAGTAGATATGTACATTCTTCAAAACCGAAATGACTGGTTTCTTCAATACCACTTACAAGATCTTTGACATTATATCCACGATAATAAAGGTTACCGTCAGCCGGAACTAATTCTCCGTTTTCAAGTTTGGTTGAACAAACATCGGATATCTGCGTTAAACCGACAAGTACACCTTTTCCGCTTACATCACGAAGACCTCTTTTCACATCATATTCTGAATACAGAGCAGGATTGATGGTGGCGGTCTCTTCACAGAGTTTGGAAAGTTTTAATATTTCTGGTGTGATTTCACTGTATGAATTTGTATGCATAATCGCCCTCCTTTTCTGTTTATTGCGTTATCATACCATAGAACCTAGGGAAGAAACAAGAAAAATTAAAAAAATTCAGATTTTGTTTATAATTTATTCATGCATGAAATACTGGAAAAATGTAAAATTATACGTTATCATAAAAGAAAAAAATAGGAGGCAGGCATGAAAACAGAAGAATTATATACCTATGTAGACCATACAGCATTAAAGGCATTTACCACATGGGAAGAAATAGAAAAATTGTGTCAGGAAGCATTAGAATACAACATGGCATCGGTATGTATTCCGTGCTGCTATATAAAAAAAGCACATGAAATGTTTCCGGAGTTAAACATCTGTACGGTGGTGGGATTTCCTTTAGGCTACAGTAATACAGAAGGAAAAATAGCAGAAACGAAGCAGGCACTTAAGGATGGTGCATCAGAAATTGATATGGTAATTAATATCTGTGATGTGAAAAATAAAGAATATGATAAAGTAGAGAAAGAAATCGCTGCATTAAAGAATGTAGTAGCGGATAAGGTGTTAAAAGTAATCATAGAGACCTGTTATCTGGATAACGAAGAAAAAATAGCCATGTGCAAGGCTGTTACAAATGCAAAGGCCGATTACATTAAGACATCTACCGGTTTCGGAACAGGTGGGGCAACTATTGAAGATGTACGTCTGATGAAAGAACATATTGGACCGGATGTGAAAATAAAAGCTGCCGGGGGCGTGCGCAGCAGAGAAGAGATGGAGCAGTATATAACAGCCGGATGCAGCCGGATTGGTACAAGTTCAGCCATTTCCATGTTAAAAGAGGAGTAGATATGGATATATTAAAATTAATTGAAGAAGCTTATGAGGCAAAGAAGTATTCCTATGCGCCCTATTCGAAGTTTCATGTAGGTGCAGCATTACTTACTGCTTCAGGGAAGATATACAAAGGATGTAATATTGAAAATGCGGCATATTCTCCAACGAACTGTGCAGAACGAACAGCGTTTTTTAAAGCAGTATCTGAAGGAGAAAAAGATTTTTGTGCCATTGCCATTGTGGGAGACAAAGAAGAGTTTTTGACACCCTGCGGAGTATGCCGTCAGGTTATGCAGGAATTTTGCGATGAGAAAACTTTTCAAATTGTATCGGCAAGGACGAAAACAGACTATAAAATCTATACATTAGAAGCATTATTTCCCGGCGCATTTTCCGTGAAAAATCTTTAAAAAAATTGAAAAAATTGCAAAAACAGATTGACAAAAAAATAACATAGTGTATAGTTTAAGTAGTGTGTTTTATAAGGCGTTAATGTAACCTGATAACACTAGTCAGATAAGTTTAAGGAGGAAATTTTAATGGCAACAAAAGCGTATTACCCAATCGAAGAAATTGGTGCTGGAAAAGTTGGTTTTTCCAAAACTCGTTCAATCATTGAAGGAGCTTTCTACGGCAACAACGTAGTAAAGGTAAACACTTTAAGAGAAGCTTATGAATTAGCTAAGAATTCACCAGGAACTATCGTAACAGATATGCCTGTATATAGAGGAGAAGAGTTCGGTCTTGATAAAGACGCTAAAGTTCTTTTATTCAACGATGGTGCAGTAACAGGACGTTACGCAGCAGCTCGTCGTATCAAAGGCGAACCAGGTGTTGATTCTGCAAAACTTGATAAAGTAGCTATGGATGCTGTTTATGAATCACGTTGGAAAACAATGTATCATGCAGAAGTATTCGTAGGTCTTGATCCAGAATTTATGGTAAAAGCTCACCTTCTTATTCCAGAAGGAGAAGAAAATATCATGTACAACTGGATGTTAAACTTCCAGTACATGTCTGATGAATATGTAAAAATGTACAAAAACTCCAAAATGGTTGGAGATGGAAAAGAAGCAGATATCTATATCTTCTCTGATCCACAGTGGGTACCACAGGACAGACCAGACGTTGATTACAGCTGCTTAAGCGATCCTTTAACATTATGCTACTTCGATACAAACGAAAACTGCGCTTGTATCTTAGGTATGAGATACTTCGGAGAGCACAAAAAAGGTACATTAACAATGGCTTGGGCTATTGCTAACAGAAACGGATATGCTTCCTGTCACGGTGGACAGAAAGAATATACATTAGCAGATGGTTCTAAATATGTTGCATCTGTATTCGGTTTATCAGGATCCGGTAAATCTACATTAACACATGCAAAACATGGTGGAAAATATCCTATCACTGTTTTACATGATGATGCTTTCATTATCAACTCTGATACATGTGCATCTGTAGCTTTAGAGCCAACATACTTCGATAAAACAGCAGATTACCCAACAGGATGTGCTGATAACCAGTACTTATTATCTGCTCAGAACTGTTCCGCAACATTAGATTCTGAAGGAAAAGTTCAGTTAGTAACAGAAGATATCAGAAATGGTAACGGACGTGCTATTAAGTCCAAATTATGGTCTCCTAACAGAGTAGATAAGATTGACGCTC
>JAGAMY010000006.1 GCA_017624495.1 Lachnospiraceae bacterium
CGTAAACACTCCGCCTGAGAAAAAACTTGCAAAAATTGAATATAGGGAGTAAAGTAAAGCCACAAGTCATTACCTGATGCTTTATCAGTGTATCGTGGGTGAACTCCATCCTATTAAATCCGAAGATAAATTTACGCAGTCAGGAAAGTTAAAAGCGTTGAAAAAAGGAACCACAAAGGTGACAATAAAAGCAGGCAGTAAAAAAGTACAGTTGACTGTAAAAGTGAAATAGCTTATGTAGAAATCCCATTATGCCGAGAAAAATGGCATAGTGGGATTTTTTTGAAAAATTATGAAAAAAGTTGTTGACAAATAAAAGACTATGCTGTAATATATGTTTTGTGCTTAGGGCACAGAACTTAATACATGCGATAGTGGCGTAGTTGGTAACGCGCGACCTTGCCAAGGTCGAGACCGCGGGTTCGAGCCCCGTCTATCGCTCTTAAAGAAGTCTGGAATACAGACTTCTTTTTTTACTTATGAAAAATAATAAAAAACCGCAGAAAATGAACGTTTTGCACGAAATGACAAAAAAATCTATAAAATAATTAGATAAATTTACAAAAAATAGTTACTATTTGCGACTATTTGTGATATAGTATGTTTATATTCAGTGGGGAATGCTGGATAAAATTATAATGTATATACATAGGAGGTATTTACCAATGGCAAGATTTACTTTACCGCGCGACTTATATCATGGAAAGGGCTCATTAGAAGCGTTAAAATCATTTCAGGGTAAAAAGGCCATGATTTGTGTCGGTGGCGGCTCCATGAAACGTTTTGGATTTTTAGACAAAGCAATTGAATATTTAAAAGAAGCAGGAATGGAAGTAGATATTATTGAAGGTATCGAACCGGACCCATCCGTTGAAACTGTTATGAAAGGTGCAGAAGCCATGCTCAAATTTGAGCCTGACTGGATTATCGCCATGGGTGGTGGTTCACCAATCGATGCAGCAAAAGCTATGTGGATTAAATATGAATATCCGGATATCACATTTGAAGATATGTGTAAAGTATTTGGTATTCCAAGTTTAAGAAAGAAAGCGCATTTCTGTGCGATTTCTTCCACATCAGGAACAGCTACGGAAGTAACTGCATTCTCTATTATTACAGACTATGAAAAGGGTATCAAATATCCAATCGCTGATTTTGAAATCACACCGGATGTAGCGATTGTTGACCCTGATTTAGCAGAGACCATGCCGCCAAAATTAGTGGCACATACAGGTATGGATGCTATGACACATGCGGTAGAAGCATATGTTTCCACAGCAAACTGTGATTATACAGATCCACTTGCATTACATGCAATTAAAATGATTCAGAGAGATTTAGTAGATTCCTTTAATGGAGATATGGCAAAGAGATCCTCCATGCATAATGCACAGTGCTTAGCTGGTATGGCATTCTCTAATGCATTATTAGGAATTGTACATTCTATGGCACATAAGACAGGTGCAGCATTTGATGATTATGGTGCACATATCATTCATGGTGCAGCAAATGCTATGTATCTGCCAAAAGTAATTGCATTTAATGCAAAGGATGAAACTGCTAAGAAACGTTATGGTGATATTGCAGATTTCATGGGCTTAGGTGGCAATACAGACGATGAAAAAGTGAAATTGTTAATCGATTACTTAAGAAAGATGAACGATGACTTGAAGATTCCACACTGTATTAAGAATTACGGAGCAGACAGCTATCCAACAGAACAGGGCTTTGTTCCGGAAGAAGTATTCTTAGAGAGATTACCGGAAATTGCGGCAAATGCTATTTTAGATGCATGTACAGGCTCTAATCCTCGTCAGCCTAGTCAGGAAGAAATGGAAAAATTACTGAAATGCTGTTACTATGATACAGAAGTAGATTTCTAAAATATACGGATTACAAAAAATGATATGTTTCCGAAAGACGCAGAAAAGCAGGTATTTAACCTGTCAGTGTCTTTCGGAAACAATTTGTGCTTATGCATTTTTATAATGAGCAAAAGCATGGGAGGAATAGAGATGGGAAATAGTATAGGAAAAAAGGTTACAGTCTTTATTACAGGCGTATGCATATTGATGGTGTTGATGTGTGCATTAAACTTAGCTGCATGGTCAACCACAAGTACATATTTTGAAGAGTTATCGGCTGCGTTTGATGCGACAGGTGTTTCAGCAGATGCAAGTGTTCAGGAATTATTTAGGAAAACATCCGTAAAAATCAGCGGAACATATATATTTAATATTATTTTAATCGTAGTGGGTGTGTTGGTTTTTACGTTAGATATAGTACTTTTACATCTTACAATCAGTAAACCGGCGCAAAAGACAAATGCGCATCTGATAGAGATTGTAAAAGGAATCGAAAATAATGAAGGTGATTTGACACAGAGAATTAAAGTACATTCAAAGGATGAAATCGGTCAGCTTGCCGCAGGACTAAATGGATTTATTGAAAATCTGCAAAGACTGATGTTAAAGCTACAGGAAGAATCAAATCGTATGATTTCATCTGCAAATACGGTTTCTAGTCAGGTGGGCGAATCAAATCAGAATGCATTAAACATTTCTTCTGCCATGGAGGAGCTTGCAGCCAGCATGGAAGAGATTTCAGCGACGGTAGAGCACATTGCCGGTGGCACAACAGATATGCTTTTGCGTATTCAGGACGTAAGTAACAAAGCTGACAGCGGAGCAGAAATGGTATCCACCATAAAGGGACATGCCAGTGAAATGCATGCACAGGCAATGCAGAGTAAAGTCAGCACCACAGATATTTTCAGAGAGATTAGCGAAGTAGTGGCATCCTCTGTAGAAGAAAGCAAAAATGTAGAAAGAATTAATGAACTTACAGGAGATATCCTTGAAATTGCAAGTCAGACAAACCTGCTTGCATTAAATGCCTCAATCGAAGCTGCCCGTGCAGGTGAGGCAGGAAGAGGCTTTGCAGTTGTAGCGGACGAAATCCGTAACCTTGCAGAAAACAGCAGTAAGACTGCGAATGATATTCAGAATATCAGTAATATGGTAACAGCAGCAGTGGATTCTTTAGCAAGCAATGCAGAGAAAATGATAGCTTTCATTAACGAAAGTGTAATGAAAGATTATGAAGGTTTTGTGGAAATTGCAACACAGTACCAGAGTGATGCAGATGAAATGAATGCGATTCTTACTGATTTTGCAGATAAGGCTTCCTCTATTGCAAAGACCATGACAGAAATGGAAAATGGTGTAAGAAATATTTCCATCACAGTGGACGAAAGTGCCAATGCAGTTACTATGGTGGCAAATGATACAGCTATGTTAGTAGGTGCTATGTCAGAGATTCAGGCAGAAACTCAAGTCAGCCAGGAGATTTCTGAAGGTTTGGAAAACGAAGTGAAACGCTTTAAACATGTATAGTATGGTGTAGAATGAGTTTAGGTTAGCCGGAAACGAAAAGGATTGTTTCCGGCTGATTTCGCCTTGTTTTTGCAGCTGGTTTTATGGTATGCTAATAGAAAGAAAATAATTACTGTTCATGATAGATTTGGCATGAGAAGGGAGCAGCCATGAGAGGGGTAAAATTAAAACACTTCATGCTCTTTTTTCTGTTCTGTGCAATGAGTCTGGTAGTGGGTACGGAATTTGTCTGTGCAGAAAATTTGGGAGAGTCTGATAGAAAAAGAGTATTATATATCAGTTCCTATTCCTACGCATGGGAAACTGTCCCGGAGCAGATAGAAGGTATACAGGAAGCTTTTGGTGATGAAGTAGAAATTGAATACAAATTTATGGATACCAAAAATGTTACATCCAAAGAAGGGGAAGAATTGTTTTATCAGAGTATGAAGCAGTATCTGGCAGAGACGATTCCTTTCCATGGAGTAATTGTTGGTGATGATGCTGCATTATTATTTGCTAAAAAATACAGGGAAGAGCTTTTTAAGGGGATTCCCATTGTCTTTGAGGGCATTAATGATGTGGAACAGGCAGTAGATGCGGCAGAAAATATGCAGATGACAGGGATTTTGGAGAGTCTGTCGTATGAAAGTACTATAGAATTAGCAGTAAAACTCTGTCCGAAAGCTACAAAAATTGTGGCGATATTGGATAATTCTGTTACCGGAGAAGGTGAGAGAAAATCATTTTATGCCCATGAGAAGGACTTTCCAAAACTTGAGTTTGGAGAAATTAATGCAGAGGAATATACAAGAAAAGAACTGCAGGCGAAGGTGGCAGAGTTAGATAAAGATACAATTTTATTGTATGTTATGTCTAGCAAGGATAAGGACGGACAGCCCTATACAAGTGTGGATGCCTGTGAAATGATTAGCGCAAGTGCGAATATTCCGGTTTTTACGATTGTATCTATAGGGATGGGGTCAGGCGTATTAGGCGGTGAAGTGGTTTCACAGAAGCAGATGGGATATTTAGCAGCGAATATGTTGAAGCTGCATTTTTCCGGCAAGCCATTCATTGACTTTCATATGCAGAAAAATCCACCCCGACAGTTTATATTTGATGAAAACGTTATGAAACGTTATGGCATAAAAGTGTCAAAATTGCCGGAAGGCAGTAAAATCGTCAATCATAAAGAAAGCTTTGCAGAACGTAATGGAGAATTTATTCGAATTGTATCTATTGTTGGTGCATTTATGATAATTATGCTGTTTGTTTTGGCAAGGGATAATGTGCGGCGAAGGAAGTTGAATGAAACCATGCGGCAGGCAAAGGACAGCATGGAGCATGCGGCAAGGTTTGATACCTTAACAGGTTTGAAAAACCGTCTGGTGTTTAGTGAAGAATTACAGGTAAAATTAGATGCCGGAGATAAACTGGGATTGATTTTATTTGACATTGATGGTTTTAAACAGATTAATGATACCTTAGGTCACAATAACGGTGACGTTGTATTAAAAGAGCTGGCAAGCCGTGCAGCACGTTTAGAGGATGAAAATTTCCGTGTATATCGTTTAGCAGGGGATGAGTTTACGGCCATTGTATCGGCAAGAGATAAGGATGTTGCATCTGCCTATGCAAAAGAGCTGCAAAGGTGTTTTAAAAAGCCTTTTATACTGGAAAATCAGGAGTACATGTTACATTCGAGTATTGGAGTAGCCATGTATCCCATGGATGGTGCCACATCCAAGGAGCTGATTGCAGCAGCGGATGAGGCAATGTACCATGTGAAACGGAATGGAAAAAATAATATTGCATTTTTCCAGAGTATATAATGTAAGCATCAGAGGTCTTCGTTTTTGTAAGCGGAGGCCTCTTTTTAATTCCAACGATAGCCAAGTTCTGCCGACAATTCTTTTTGCACCTTAAGTACATCCTTAGAAAGTGTCTGAATGTGTTCCTCCGTCATTCGGCTTACCGGGCCTGAAATACTAAAGGCATACTTCACATCCCTGTGGTAATCATAAATACAGGCGGCAATACACCGGACACCTAATTCATTTTCCTCATTATCCAAAGCATAACCCTGCTTACGAATAGATTCTAAAACATTTTTCATTGCATCAAAATCCGTAATCGTATGTTCCGTCTTTTTCTCAATCACACTTTCGTGCCAGATTTGTGCAACAGCCTCTTCGCTCATAGTTGCCATAATTGCCTTGCCTACACCGGAGCAGTACATGGGGTGAATCATGCCTACATGGGATACCATGCGGATAGAGCCTGTGGTAGCTTCTACTTTATCAATATAAAGAATGTGATTTCCCTCCCGCTGAACTAAATGCACCGTTTCGCCGGACAGCGCAGAGAGAGCTTCTAAATAAGGTCTTGCAATCGGCAAAATATTTGTACGCTCTAAAAGTTTTCCTGCCATGTTTACAATTTTAAAAGAAAGGGCATATTTTTGAGTAGATTCGTTTTGTTTTGCATAGCCCATATAAATCAAGGAGGACAGCATACGGTGAACAGTGCTTTTATTTAAGGATAATTCTTCGCTTAGCTCTAAAAGTCCCATTTCGCCTTTGTCGGCTAAAAGTTCTAAAATGTTAAAAATGCGTTCCGCAGATTGAATAGGGTTTTTTGCTTCCATGATGTATTCACCTTTCGTATAGTAATTAAAATATGATTTCACATTGTGGAACGATAAAAATATAGCACAGGAAAGAGGAAAAAGCAAGGTTGGAAAACTGAAAAAATAGCAGTTGACAATCGAATAAATCGTGCTATAATCAAAATATAAACGAAATTTGAAACATGGTTTCATAATATGAAACTCAAGCAAATACAAGAAAAATAAATCCAAAAGGAAAAGGAGATTACGATGAACAAGGTATTAGAAGAGTTTTCTAAAATTGGTATTATTCCGGTTATCGCATTAGAAGATGCGGCAGATGCAGAGCCATTAGCAAAGGCATTACTCGACGGTGGACTTCCATGTGCAGAGGTTACATTCCGTACAGATGCAGCAGAAGAATCTATTCGCATTATGGCAAGCAAATTCCCGGAAATGTTAGTAGGTGCAGGAACTGTTCTTACTACAGAACAGGTTGACCGTGCGGTAAATGCCGGAGCGAAATTCATTGTAAGCCCTGGTTTAAATCCAAAGGTTGTAAAATATTGTATCGAGAAAAATATTCCTGTTACACCGGGCTGCGCAAACCCAAGTGATATTGAACAGGCGATTGAATTAGGTTTAGATGTGGTAAAATTCTTCCCGGCAGAAGCGAATGGCGGACTTCCGGCTATCAAAGCCATGGCTGCTCCGTATACAAAGATGAAATTCATGCCAACCGGTGGTATCAATGCAAAGAATATCAAGAGCTACCTTGATTTCAAGAAAATCATTGCCTGTGGCGGAAGCTGGATGGTAAATGGTGATATGGTAAAAGCAAAGGACTGGGACGGCATCGCAGCATTGACAAGAGAAGCGGTTTCTACCATGCTTGGATTTACATTAAAACATATCGGTATCAATAACGAAAATGAAGAAACTGCCATGGCAGAAAGTGCAAAATATGCAGCACTTTTTGGTGCAGATGTAAAAGTTGGCAACAGTTCTATTTTTGCCAGCCCATTAATTGAAATGATGAAAGCACCGGGGCGTGGAACACACGGACATATTGCTGTTGGCGTAAACTATGTGGACCGTGCGGTATACCATTTGAAAAAACGTGGTTTTGCATTTGATGAAGACAGTAAGGTTTATGCAGAAGATGGTACATTAAAAGTAGTTTATTTTAAAGACGAAATTGCAGGATTTGCAATTCACTTAGTACAGAACTAGGAGGAAATGAAAATGGCAAAGAGAATTATTACATTTGGTGAAATTATGTTAAGACTTGCTCCGGAAGGATATTATCGTTTCATTCAGGCAAGTACCTATGGTGCTACCTTTGGTGGCGGAGAAGCAAACGTAGCTGTATCTTTAGCAAACTATGGCATGGATGCAGCATTTGTTACAAAGCTTCCGACACATGAAATCGGGCAGGCAGCAGTAAATTCCTTAAGACAGTTTGGTGTAGATACAAAGGGTATTACCCGTGGTGGAGACCGTGTAGGTATTTACTTCTTAGAAAAAGGTGCAAGCCAGAGACCTTCTAAGGTAGTTTATGACCGTGCAGGTTCTTCTATTGCAACTGCTACAACAGCAGATTTTAACTGGGATGAAATTTTTGATGGTGCAGACTGGTTCCACTTTACAGGAATCACACCGGCTTTAGGTGATAACGTAGCAGAAATCTGTATGGAGGCCTGCAAAGCAGCAAAAGAAAGAAATATCACAATTAGCTGTGACTTAAACTACAGAAATAAATTATGGTCCAAAGCAAAAGCCGGAGAAGTTATGGGTGAGCTTTGCAAATATGTAGATGTATGTATCTCCAATGAAGAAGATGCAAATGATGTATTCGGTATCAAATCCGAAGGTACAGAAGTAACTGCAGGTGAATTAAACAAAGCTGGTTACAAAGAAGTAGCAGAAAAATTAACAGAAAGATTTGGTTTTAAGAAAGTTGCTATTACATTAAGAACTTCTATTTCTGCAAATGACAATAAATGGGCAGCAATGCTTTATGAAGACGGACAGTGCTATTTCAGTAAAGAATATTTAATGCACATCGTTGACCGTGTAGGTGGCGGAGATTCCTTCGGTGGCGGATTGATTTACGCTTGCTTAAATGACTACGCTCCACAGGATACTATCGAGTTTGCGGTAGCAGCAAGCTGCTTAAAACACTCTATCGAAGGTGACTTCAATCAGGTATCCGTTGATGAAGTAAAGAAACTTGCAGGTGGAGATGCTTCCGGTCGTGTACAGAGATAATAACGGTAATTCCTTATCCTAATTTTATAATATAGCTTGAAAAGACGTTTGTTTTGTGGCAGACGTCTTTTCTTTTTTTGCATTGTGGCAGGATATACGAAATTTCTTTAAATTTTTTCAGTGTTTTTTGTATATTTATCTGAAATGGATAAAAATGCATAAGAAGTGCAAGAAAATGCTGTGAAATTTACGAAAAGTGTGTTAAAATTATAAAGAATTACAAAAAAAGAATGACAAAGGAGCGTGCGGGGATGAAAAAGGGAAAACAAAAAAACACAAAAAAGAAAATAGCAAATGAAATTATGTTTAATGTAGGGCGGAGTGTGCTTGCAGTATTGATTATTTTAGGGATTTTTTCAATTTTTATGATGAAAACCTCCATCATGACAGCAAAGCAGACAGAACTTACGCTGCAATCAAAAGCGGCATCAAATGAAATTGCAGACTTCTTTGATCCCTACATGCGTATGGCAGAACAGATGTCTGTAAATCCACAGATTCAGGAATTGTTAGAAACATCCCATGAGGGCGATAGTCTTATTGAGATGGAAAATTATGAAACAGTATTTGCAAATATGTTAAATATAGCAAATACAGATAAAGAAAATATTATGGCGGCATGGATTGCAGATATTGATGCAAATATGGTAACGCAATCAGATAAATTTACATCCGGTGAAGGCTGGGAATTTTATGACCGTGCCTGGGCATATTGTACCAAAACAGGCGAAGTGATTTTAACAGAGCCTTATGTGGATGCGAGTACCGGAAGTATGATTATCAGTACCGTATCACCGGTATATTCCCCGGAAAGTGGAGATGTGTTAGGTGTGGCAGGACTAGATATTTCTTTAGCACATGTGCAGGAAATTATGCAGGAGCATAAGATTGGAAATCATGGATATGTGGTACTGTTTTCAACAGAAGGAAATATTATCTATGCACCGGATGAAAATATTATACAGAAAAATGTAGGTGAAATTGGTTTAAGTGAGAATGTGGTAAATGCCGTAAACAGCCAGCAGGAAACATTTTTGAAGTACACAATAGGCAAAACTACAAAATATGGCTTTACATCAGTAATGGAAAATTCGGGTTGCATGGTGCTTAGTAATATGCCATTTATGGAGTACTATTTTGCATTGATTCAAATGATAGTGGCAATAGTGGCACTTTTTATCGTTGGTATAATTGTCGTTATCATAAGCATTAAAAAAGTGGCAGCAAGAATTACAAAACCAATTCTGGAGTTAAATGAAACAGCAATGAAATTAGCAGAAGGCGATTTAGATGTGGAACTTGTGGTAAATGTAGAAAATGAAATTGGAGAATTAGGTCATTCTATAGAAGCAACGGTTGCACGTCTGAAAGAGTATATTGTATATATTGATGAATTATCGGCTGTATTAAAACAGATAGCCGATGGAAAACTGGCTGTAGAGCTGAAAAACGATTATGTAGGTGAATTTTCAAAATTAAAAGAGGCATTATTGCTGATTTCCTCTTCTATGACGGAAGTACTTTCGGGTATCAATGAAAGTGCAGGACAGGTAGCCGGAGGAGCGGATGAATTAGCATCAGCAGCACAGATGTTAGCAGAAGGTTCAGGTACACAGGCGGCTGCTGTACAGGAGCTGGTAGCGACAACAGCTACCATTGCCGAACAGGTACAGGAAAGCAAGGATGGTGCCGAAAAGTCAGCAAAAGAAACCCAGCAGGTAACACTTATGATGGAGCACAGCAGAGAGCAGATGCAGGCGATGATGCAGGCAATGGAAAAAATACAGCAGACATCCCATCAGGTAGTGGGTATTATTCAGGCAATAGAAGAAATTGCAGATCAGACGAATCTGCTTTCATTAAATGCTTCTATAGAAGCGGCCAGAGTAGGTGAAGCCGGAAAAGGCTTTGCTGTTGTGGCAGGTGAAATTGGTAAATTGGCAGAAGAAAGTTCAAAGGCTGCAAATAATACAAGAAGCCTGATTAATATTTCTATGGAAGAGATTGAAAATGGAAATGCAATGGCGGAAGAAGTGATGAACTCATTAAAGGATGCCGTGGATGCTGTGGAACGTGTAAATGGAATGATACAGGTTACTGCTGACAATGCCTCTGATCAGGCATACAATATGGATCAGATAAGGATTGGTATTGAAGAAATATCCGAAAGTGTACAGGATACATCAGCTACAGCAGAGGAGTGTTCAGCTACCTCTGAAGAGCTGGCTTCACAGGCAGCCATATTAAAAGAAATGGTGGGCAGATTTGAATACTAACTGCATAATTTGAAAACGGAAAGGGTAAACTTCATAAAAAAGAATTAAAGGAGTTTGTCCATGAAGTGTTACCTTGAAATCGTAGAAGTTTATGGTCGTGAGATATTAGATTCGAGAGGAAATCCCACCGTTGAAGCAGAAGTTGTGGTAAAAAATCGTAGAAACGGCAGCTATATTACAGGCAGAGCTGCCGTTCCTTCTGGTGCATCCACCGGAAAATTTGAAGCCGTGGAGCTTCGGGATGGTGATAAACGATATGGCGGTAATGGTGTAAAAAAAGCTGTTTCCCACATAATTGAGAAGATTGCGAAAGAGCTGGTGGGAAAAAATGCATTAAACCAGAAGAAAATTGATGCCCGTTTACTGGAATTAGACGGTACAGAAAATAAGAAAAAGCTAGGTGCTAATGCCATGCTTGGTGTATCCATGGCAGTAGCAAAGGCAGCGGCAGAAGCGTTAAATATGCCTTTATATAGGTATCTTGGCGGTGTTTATGCCCATAAACTGCCTGTGCCGATGATGAATATTTTAAATGGTGGAAAGCATGCCGAAAATACCGTGGATTTTCAGGAATTTATGATTATGCCGGTCAGTGCAGCTACGTTTGCAGAAGGTTTACAAATCTGCGCAGAAATATACCATTGCTTAAAAGGTTTGTTGAAGAAAAACGGCATGTCTACAGGTGTTGGCGATGAAGGCGGATTTGCCCCCGATTTGAAAAATGCAAAGGAAGTGCTGACCTATATTGTAAATGCGGTAAAAGAAGCCGGATATAAGCCCGGAGAGGATATACAGATTGCCTTAGATGCGGCTGCAAGTGAATTGTATATGGAAAAAGAGGGGGTATATTATTTTCCGGGAGAAAGTAAAATGCTTGGTGAACAGGTATATCGGAATGCAGCGGAAATGATTTGCTACTATCAGGAATTAATAGAGGAATTTCCGATTTGTTCCATTGAGGATGGACTGGCTGAGGATGACTGGGAAGGCTGGAAACAGTTGACGGACAGACTAGGGGCAAGAGTTCAGCTTGTGGGAGATGACTTATTTGTAACCAATGCAAAGCGTTTAGATAAAGGGATTGAAATGCATGCAGCTAATGCAGTGCTCGTAAAGGTTAATCAGATTGGTACGGTAACAGAAGCCATGGAAACCATCGAAAAAGCCAATAAAAACGGTTATCGCACAATTATATCCCACCGTTCCGGTGAAACGGAGGATACATTTATTGCAGATTTATCTGTTGCGGTAAATGCAGGGCAGATAAAAACCGGTGCACCATGCAGAAGTGAGCGTGTGGCAAAATACAATCAGCTGCTTCGAATAGAGGAAGAATTAGGATGTGTCGGATGCTATGGTAAATAGAAAAATCTGCGAATAATAGTTGAAATCACTGAAGGCTTGTGCTATAATATCATAAGTTGTGAGAATAGAACAAGTCGCAGGAGGTGTGATTCGTGGCGGTTGCAAAGACAATTTTGACAGTAGTATTTATTTTAATATGTTTAGCATTAACAGTAATCATCTTATTACAGGAAGGTAAATCAGCAGGTTTAGGTGCTATTGCTGGTGCAGCAGATACCTATTGGGGAAAGAATAAAGGTCGTTCCATGGAAGGTATGCTGGTTAAGATTACCAAAGTATTAGTAGCATTATTTATCATTATTGCTGCTGTATTGAATATTGGAAGTTTTGTATAAGAACAAGAGAGACTGTCGTGCATTCGACAGTCTTTTTGTATTTTAGGCAGAAGGTTATTGAGGGTACGCAGCATAGGCTGCATATAGGAGAATTATGGATAGAGAACAATTAGAAGCAAGGAAAAAAATGATATACGAATTCATTTGCAGTGATTTGTATGTTCCGATGAAAATTAAAGAATTAGCAATATTGCTTTCTGTTCCAAAGACACAGCGCAATGACTTGGAAGAGGTTTTAAATGCATTGATTTTAGAAGGCAAAATCGAATTATCCCAAAAAGGAAAATATGCTAAGGCAGAAGGCAAATTTATTACAGGTATATTTACCGCTCATCCAAGGGGATTTGGATTTGTTACCATAGAAGGTGAGGAAGAAGATATTTTCATTCCGGCAGACCAGATTAACGGAGCATTGCACAAAGATACTGTACAGGTGGCAGTAAGCCCGGTAAATACCGGCAAGAGAAAAGAAGGTACGATTGTTAAAGTTCTTGCCCGGGGCATGGAGCAGATTGTGGGTACTTATGAACAGAGTAAAAATTTTGGCTTTGTAGTGCCGGATGATCAGAAAATGCTAAAGGATATTTTTATTCCAAAGGAACGTTCAAAGGGAGCGGTCAGTGGACATAAGGTTGTAGTGGAAATTACCGATTATGGCAAAAAAGACCGCAAGCCGGAAGGAAAAGTAGTGGAAATCATCGGTCATATCAATGATCCGGGAACAGATATTATGTCGTTGATAAAAGCCTATGATTTGCCTGTGGAATTTCCGGAAAAGGTATTAAATCAGGCAGTTCGTGTGGCAAAAGACGTAACTGCGGCAGATATGGCAGGTCGTATGGATTTGCGTGACTGGCAGACAGTTACCATTGACGGCGAAGATGCAAAGGACTTAGATGATGCCATTACCATTACAAAAGAAGGAGATATGTATCGTCTGGGTGTGCATATTGCAGATGTTACCAATTATGTACAGGAGCACAGTGCTTTAGATGTGGAGGCATTAAAACGTGGTACCAGTGTATATCTGGTAGACAGGGTTATACCGATGCTGCCCCATACATTATCCAATGGTATCTGCTCCTTAAATCAGGGAGAAGACCGTCTGGCATTAAGCTGTATAATGACAATAGATGCCAAAGGAACAGTCGTTGACCACAAAATTGCGGAAACTGTGGTGAATGTAGACCGCCGGATGAGTTATACCAATGTTAAAAAGATATTGGAAGATAAAGACGAAGAGATTATTGCAGAATATCAAGATTTTGTTCCTATGTTTGAGGACATGAAGGAGCTGGCAGCCATTCTTCGTAAAAAACGTATGAAGCGTGGTTCTATCGATTTTGATTTCCCGGAAACAAAGATTATTCTGGATAAAGAAGGACATCCGATAGAGATTAAACCTTATGAGCGAAATGTTGCGACAAAAATTATTGAAGATTTTATGCTGATTGCCAATGAAACCGTGGCAGAAGACTTTTTCTGGCAGCAGATGCCATTTGTCTACCGGACACATGACAATCCGGATAGTGAAAAAATTCACAAACTATCAACTTTTATTAATAATTTTGGGTATTCCATCCACATCGGACAGGATGAAGTACATCCAAAGGAATTGCAGAAGCTTTTGCAGAAAATTGAGGGTTCACCGGAAGAGCCTTTAATCAGTCGCTTAACACTGCGTTCCATGAAACAGGCAAAATATGCTACCATGAGTACCGGACACTTTGGGCTGGCGACATCCTATTATTGTCATTTTACTTCGCCTATCCGTCGTTATCCGGATTTGCAGATTCACCGTATTATTAAGGAATGTCTGCGAAATAGGATGAATGATAAACGTATGGCGCATTATGATAAGATACTGCCGGAGGTTGCGAAACATTCCAGCGAAATGGAGCGTCGTGCCGATGAAGCCGAGCGTGAAACTGAGAAAATGAAAAAGGTAGAATATATGTCTAAGCATATCGGAGAAACCTTTGAAGGTGTGATTTCCGGTGTGACTTCATGGGGGATGTATGTGGAACTGCCGGATACCATTGAAGGATTGGTGCATATTACCGCTTTAGAGGATGATTTTTATGAATATCATGAATCTACCTATGAACTGGTGGGAACAGTGACAAATCGCCGATATAAGCTGGGACAGAAAATAAAGGTGGTCTGTGATTCAACGGATAAACTTCTGCGTACCATAGACTTTGTACTTGCCAAAGAAGAGGAAATTGATTATGATTTTCCGGAGGAAGAAGAATAAAAGATAGAATAGACATTGTCTATATTGGATAGGCAGTATGGATTGGAGAATAAGGATTAAATGGGAAAAGAAAGTATTAAACTGATTGCAAATAATAAAAAGGCAAGACATGATTATTTTTTAGAAGAGCTCTATGAAGCAGGAATCAGTCTGCATGGAACAGAAGTAAAGTCCCTGCGTATGGGAAAATGCAGTGTCAAAGAGGCATTTATCCGCATTGAAAAGGGAGAAGTGTATATCTATGGGATGCACATTTCTCCCTATGAAAAGGGAAATATTTTTAATAAAGACCCTCTGCGTCCCAAAAAATTGCTGATGCACAAAAAAGAAATTTTAAAATTACAGCAAAAAATTGCAGAAAAAGGGTATACTTTAGTACCGGTTGAGGTATATTTTAAAGGTAGTCTTGTAAAAGTACAGATTGCCCTTGCCAAAGGTAAAAAGCTTTATGACAAACGTCAGGATATAGCAAAGAAAGATCAGCGTCGTGAGCATGAAAGAGATTTCAAGGTGAAAAATTTGTATTAAAAAATACAAAATATACTACTTGACCGAAAAAGCTATTTTGGATATAATTAGTATTCAAGACTTGCCGGATATTATATCTGTTAAGTCTACAATTTCATATCAGGGCCAGTAAAGGTTTCGACAGGGATTATGAAGCTGGAGAAGCGGGTCGCATGGGATGCGTTAAATGCCAAAATTAAAATTAAACGCTAACGATAATTTAGCTTACGCTGCCTAGTTGCAGCAGTCTGACCTAGAGCACCTACACTTTAGGACTCAGGCTTCGACTATGTAGGAAACGACACATACTAAGCTTTGCGTATGTGGGCGTATCATGAAGCTACTGAAGCAGGAATCGTGTTTGTTCGAGTCTTGTAGAGGGAATGTCAAAAAATAAACTACGCTCGTAGAAGGACAGGGGATTGGTTTTTGGACACGGGTTCGATTCCCGTCTGGTCCACTCTTTGAAAAGTGCCTAAAATCAAGGTTTTGTTAGAAAAATCAAGGGTTTAGGCACTGTTTTTTGTCATGAAATTTGTCATAGAAAAACGTTGTTTTTGAGTTTAAAACACATTTTTTGTCATGAAATTTGTCATGAAAATCAGTGAAAATTTGTGAATTATTACAGTAGTATTTATTTTAAAAATCTGTATAATAATATATGAGGAATTTCTTATTCCTCGCATATTATGAAATAAGCAGGCAACTTGAGTGTCTGTGGTCGTTAAGTGTACACGGTTTCGTCAGAGGAGTGGTGTACATTGACATTAATGGGGTTTGCACAGTTTCCACAGTCTGACTAGGGTAACCGAAAGAAAATGTGCCAAAGGCTTCGTGTTATACGAAGCCTTTTGTTATGCAAGGAGAAAAAAATGCCGGATTTACTATATGATGCCGCAGTTGAATATCAAAAATTAAAAAGTATTATCTATAAAATAGTAGTTGGGAGAAAAAAACAGTCGTATAATATAAATTTACATTTCCCGCCAGAATCATTCTTTCATTTGGCTGGATTGTAGCATTTGAATGACATTACATTTCCATCAACAAATAGGGAACGTATTTATAAAGAAATCTTAAAACAAAAACTTACGATAAACGATATTAAAACGTCTGAATTTTATGAAAAATGGTTCATAGAAGAACGGTTAAGCAATTTCAAAGTCTTACGCGATATAATAGAAGGTAATTCGTTTTATTATAAAATCAATGCGAGAAAATATATAGAATATACAGATATTAAAGCAGATTATTTGTGTGAACACAAACAGGATATAAATACAATATATTTATTTTTGGTAATACAAAAATTATACCCCAAATTTGAAAATGAATGTAAAGGATGCTCTTTGTTCACAAAACATAATTATGATTATTCTAATGGAACAGCTAAGACAACTACGTTATTGATTGAAAAAATAGAAAACGGCAATACAAAAGTTGTATTCAGAAATCCTTCATATATTGAACAGAGATAAAAAGCAGCACTGCCAAAATGCAATGCTGTTTTTTGTTATTTATCAATCATTTCATTTATATACTGCGCCGCAAATTTCTGCATCTCCGTCTTTTTATCTTGAAACGCATGGCGGTAAACAGATTTTAAAGTATTGGCTGGTCTAAGTCAAAAACAGTGAAAATAAAGTAAAAGTCATGAATAGACAGGGCAAATGCTCGGATTGCACCAAAAATCTGATATAAAAAATGTATACCATTGGCAAAAACACCAGTGGTATACATTTTTCTTTTATTTCTTATGTTGAGCAAGCATCCTGTTTGCTAAATCATTCATATTAGGATAAATATTATTGGTAACATATTCCGGTCCTAATTTTGTTGCAATAGTGTAACGGGCACAAAGGGTTTTATCACCTTCACAATACTTTTTCTTATACATACCTCCGAGACCGGAATTAATATCCATGTCGCCCTGATAAAATGGACATTTAGAAAGTTTTTCGCAAGTTGCCATAATATTCGACCTCCGTTCAAGAATTACATGCTCATATTAGCACAGATTCGATGAATTGTCAAACAATACAAACTCTATTCCAAATCCGGATTATATTCTAAAATATCTCCCGGCTGACAATGCAGAACTTCACAAATCGCCTCTAAAGTGGAAAAACGGATAGCACTAATTTTTCCGGTCTTCATTTTAGATAAATTTACATTGGATACGCCGACTTTTTCGGATAATTCATTTAAACTCATTTTACGGTCAGCCATAACCCGGTCTAATCGTAATACAATTTTTCCCATAGCTAATCCTCGTCTTTCTATAAAGTTTCGTCAGATTCCTGCTGAAGTACAGCACCATATTTGAAAATATAAACCAGTACCAGTACCACCAAAACAATTAATAAAATATTAAAATCGATAGTAAACATAATGCTTGTTTTGTTGTACATAAGTGTATTGGTGATGGAGCTTGTAATCATGGAAACTAAACTCCATGGAATTAAAGAAATAGCAAAATTCTGCATTTTTTTAATTACGTTATCCTCAAATGGGGATTGGCAGTCACGAAAAGCTTTGCACAACCCACCAACAAAAAAGAGGGTAATAAATGTCAATGCTAAAACAACAACGCCCATAACTGCAATCCATGCCAAATCACGAATGGTAAATGTGTATTGTTCCAGTTCGCCAGTCATTTGCATACCTGTTTCTGTGAATTCGGCAGTAGCTTCTGCGTAGCCTTCTTCGCCGGCATCTGCTATAGCTTCCTGCTTAAACGTTGCCAGTTCTTCAGCAGGAATTTCAATGCCAAGTGCAGAAAAGTCTACATCTACAGCCATAGTTCCTGCGGTAGTAACTTTTACAAATGAGTCCGGCAGCAAAAAGCAGATAAGGGAACCGATAATGGTAAATACCATGGCGATGCCTATTAAAATTTTTGCAATAAGTGTTATTACGTTACTGATTTTTCCAATTTTGTTAATCTTTTGAATTGCCTGTTCTTTCATAATGAAATCTCTCCTTTTTTGTTTAGATAATTCACTACCTCTGCAGAAAAGTAAATGAAAAAGATAAATGTTTTAATGTTTATCGTTAAATGAACTATACCGCATGTTTTGTTGTTTGTCAACAATAATTTAACGAAAAACATTAAAAAATTACTTTTGAAAATAAAATGAATTACAAATTAGAAAAAATAGAAATGTGGCAAAAATAATGCGTAAGTAGAAAAATTCCATAATAAAAAGCGAAAAGGAAAATAAAACAAATAAAATGTAAAATATAGTTGACATAATGTAAAAAGAGTGCTAATATACAATCAGAACAGAAAACAAACAACTTTTTGAAAAGGAGAGAATATTATGAGTATGGAGTATAGTGTTGGTTATATTTTAGGTGCATGTGTAGGTGTATTGATAACGGCGTTATTTATTTTGGTTTTCTTAAAATTCACAAAAAAAGACGGGAATATAAAATGCCGTTTTGACGAAAGGCAGAATATTATTCGGGGAAAAGGATATAAATATGCGTTTTTCACATTATTGATTTACAATGCATTGATACTTGTGATTGGCAATGTTTTGGAAATGTATATGGACAGAGAAATGATAATGTTTATAGGTATTTGTCTGAGTGTTATCGTATATGCTGCCTATGCTATCTGGAATGAAGGGTATTTTTCGTTAAACGAGAATCCAAAGAGAGTAATGATAATCTTTGGAGTTGTGGGTGTAATAAATCTGATAAGTGGTATCAGTTCTATCGTAAGTGGAGAAATCATCGAAAATGGAAAAGTATCTTTTAGAGCAATGAATCTGCTTTGTGCAGTGCTGATGTTCTCTGTTTTGATTGTTTTGGCAATAAAAACTATCTGCAACAGAGAGGAGGATGAAAGGTAGGATAGTATGAAAAATTTAAAATTAAAAGCAGCAAGAGCAGGAATGGACATGTCCCAGCAGGAATTAGCAGCTAAGGTTGGTGTATCCAGACAGACCATTAGTGCCATAGAAAAGGGCGATTATAACCCGACGATTAATCTTTGCATAGCCATTTGCAAAGAATTAGGAAAAACATTAGACGAATTATTTTGGGAATAGAAAAGGAGAGAAAAGAAATGAAAGCAGAATTATAGGCAAAATGTGAATTATTAGTAGAAAATAAGGAGATATTTGAAAAGAATTTTAAATTTGAAGGAGCATACATACATCTTATGTGCAGCAGTATTTTTTCCACAAAAGGCAAAAAAGCAGATGTGGCACGAGTAAAAGAATGTGTAGAAATTATTAAGAAAAACACAGGCGTATTGTCTGATTTCCGGGGATATGTGAAAATGGCATTAGCATCCATGATGGCAATGGAAGAAGATGCAGAAGGATTTTTGCGCCAGATAATGGAAGTGTATGATATGTTAAAAGTAAAACATAAATTTGCAGCAGAATATATTGTTATCGCAGCCGCTTCTATCTGTAATATGGATGGCTACGACAGAAAAGAAGAAATTGTAGCCAAAACCGAGGAAATTTACAAAAAAATGAAAGAAGACCATCCAATATTGACTTCTTATGAGGATTGTGCCTATGCGGCTATGCTTGCAGCAGCAGATGTAGATATGGAAAACGTGAAAGAGGAGATGGAGAGTTGCTATAAATTATTAGAAAAAGACTTTTTTTCCAAAAATGCAGTACAGTCTTTAAGTCAGATATTAGCATTAAGTACAGAGGATTCTGCAAAGAAATGTGATAAAGTAAAAGCAATTTATAACGGGCTGAAAGGGCAGAAAAAGCAATTTGGTGTAGGTATGGAACTGTCCGTACTAGGCGGGGTTGCATTGGTAGAGGAAAGTGCGGAAAGTCTGACAGCACTTATTGCAGAAACAGATAATTTGCTGGAAACAAAAAAAGGATTTTCCGGTTTCTTTGGTGCACCGAAAAATCAGCGGTTAATGTGTGCGGCTTTACTGGTATTAAGTTGTTATATGGAAAAGATTGAAGGTATTGAGAATGCTGCCGTAACCAGCGTGGTAGCAATGCTTATTGCACAGCAGATGGCTTTGACTGCAACTGTTTTTATGGCGACAGTTGCTGCATCATCCACACAGTAGTGCAAAGTGCACAAAAAATGCTTTGTAAAATTGTAACATTTGTGAACACTTACGGCGGGGTTTATGCTATTATACTTCTTGTAAAAACCCCCCAATACATTATATATAGTTTTTGCTATACCCCATAGTAAAAATACCTTCTCCTAAAAGAAGCAGCAGATCGACGGCTGCTTTCTTTTTTTGTCTGTAAATGGCTTATACTTTTGCAAAAAAGCAGGAATAGTATTATAATAGCCATAAATTTACGGTCAAAACAGTATTTGAAAGGATGAATCAGATGGGAACAGAACAAAAGAGAATTGTAAAAAATAGTATTGGCCGCTGTATTTTTGTAATGCTTAGTCTTTTTACGCAGTTTGGCTGGTTTGTGCTCATGGTACTTGAATTAAGCCAGTATTCTACAGCGATATCCGTGGCAAGCAGTCTTATTGCCTCTGTGGTTGTACTTCATATTTATGGCAGGCATATGAATGCAGCTTTTAAAATACCATGGATGATACTGATTATGGGTTTTCCTGTATTTGGACTTTCTTTGTATTTTCTGTTAGGACATTCAAGAGCAAACCGCAGTGTGCGAAAATATTTTGAAAAAATTGAGGAAACGTCGAAAGGTTTGTTGAAGCAGGATGTTAAATTATTAGAAGCATTGGAAAAACAGGATTTTTCTGTGGCTAACCAGATGCGTTATATTATGAATTATGGAAAATATCCGGTATATCAGAATACGGATGTGGAATTTTATGATGATGCCCTAAAGGGATTAGAAGCGCAAAAAGCAGCCATGCGGCAGGCAAAGCATTTTATTTTTATGGAATACCATGCCATTGAAGATTCAGATTCCTTTGGCGGTATTCGTGAAATTTTAAAAGAAAAAGCAGCAGAAGGCGTGGAAATCCGCATTTTTTATGATGATATCGGAAGTGTTGGGTTTATTAATAAGGAATTTATCAAACGCATGGAGCAGGATGGTATACAATGCAGGGTGTTCAACCCGATGCTGCCGGTTATTAACGTATTTATGAATAACAGGGATCACCGTAAAATCACGGTCATTGACGGAGAGATTGGTTTTACCGGTGGCTATAATTTAGCGGATGAATATTTTAATATTACTAACCCCTACGGTCATTGGAAGGATACAGGGATAAAGCTGCAGGGGGATGCCGTGCGTTCACTTACGGTCATGTTTTTGGAAATGTGGAATTCCATTAAATACACAGATAAAAACTATGATGCATATTTAAAGGACTGTGTATATAAAGCAGCAGAGAAGGGATTTGTACAACCCTATGCGGATACACCATTAGATAATGAGTATGTGGGCGAAAATGTCTATATGAATCTGATAAAACATGCAAAACACCGGATATATTTTACGACACCATATCTGATTATCAGTGATGAAATGAACAGGGAGCTTTGTATGGCAGCAAAAAGGGGAGTAGATGTCCGCATCATTACCCCCGGTATACCGGATAAAAAAATCGTTTATAGAGTGACTCGTTCTTACTATGCACCATTAGCGGCCGCAGGTGTGCGCATATATGAATATACGCCGGGTTTTATCCATGCAAAACAGTGTGTTTGTGATGGAGAAATTTCGGTTGTTGGCACAATAAATTTAGATTATCGAAGCTTGTACTTCCATTTTGAAAATGGAGTACTTATGTATAAAAATGCTGCTGTTTTGGCAGTAGAAAAAGATTTTGAAGAAACATTCTTGCAATGTAAGGAAGTGACGGAAAAATATAAGAGTAAAAGCTCTGCTGTTCTGCGTATCGGACAGTGTATTTTACGGTTACTTGCACCGTTAATGTAAAAAATTGGTATAAAATTCGAGATATCCTCACAGAATAATAAAAGCGGAAAGGATAACCCTCTTTTGCGCAAATGATTTCTGGGAGGATATAACTATGTGGAATAAAAAAAGAAACAGGAAAATATTGTTTTGTCTGGTGATTGTACTGCTGTGCTTTACCGTACAGGTAAAACCACAGGCAGAAAATGCAGATACTTATATTGCAGCAGAATATCAGACATATTGTGAAGAAATTGGTATGCAGTATGGCATTTGCCCGGAACTGCTAGAAGCAATTATGGAAGCGGAATCATCCGGCAATGCCCATGCGCAAAATGGCAGTTGTAAAGGATTGATGCAGATTTATGAAAAATACCATACAGACCGAATGGAACGCTTAGGTGTAACGGATATTTTTGATGCCAGAGGGAATATTCTTGTGGCAGCAGATTATTTGGCAGAATTGTTTTGCAGATATGGTGATATAGGCACTGTGCTTATGGTGTATAATGGCAGCAGTGATGCACTCGAGCGAGGCGAAAGAGCAGATTATACAGAATATGCTGCTAAGATTATGAAACGCTCAGAACAGTTAGAGCGTATACATGGAAAGTAGACGAACAAAAGATTGCACTCCATATGCATTTTTTATATAATAAAAGCGTAACGATTCAGCAAATGAATATGGTTTTGCATCGTTATATAAAAGCATAAAACAGGAGGGGAATATGCGAAAGAAGACACCATACGAAACAGGAGGATTTGCATTCTCTGATGAAAAAATGATGGAAAAGGCAGTAAAAGAAGCAGAAGGCGTGGAATTTGTAAGAAGTCGTATCGATATGAAAAATCCCGAAACCGTATTACAGATTTACCGTCAGACCATCGAAAGACAGCTATTTGAAACACCTGTAGGCTATGCTTTTTTATATGAATTACAGGAATATCTAAAAACGTCCACATCCATTGAGCCTGAATATATTCCGGCAATTCCGGTGGTGAATAAAAGTGAAGAAGCGCAGTTAGAAAAAGTTAAAAGAGAGAAAAAACAAAAAGAAAAACCTGCCCGTGAAAAAAAGATAGTAAATGTAAATTATAAGGGACGGTTTCATACCAGTTTTTTCATAAATATAATTATGCTGCTTATGATTATCGGCATGTTTGCCGTGGCAGCAACAAGTGAAAATGTCAACATTTTAAATTATGAAAACGCATTAATCGAAAAATATGAAATGTGGGAAAACGAATTAGAAGAGCGCGAGGATAATCTTGAACAACGTGAGGCAGAGCTTCGTGAAGCAGTAAAAGAAATGTAGTGTTCATATTTTTTTCATAAATATTTGGTAAAGTTATGCAAAAATAAAGAAATGAGGCAATGGTATGGAAAAAATAAAAATACTTGTTGTTGATGATGAAAGCAGAATGCGTAAACTTGTGCGTGATTTTTTGATAAGAAATAATTTTGATGTTTTAGAAGCGGCAGATGGCGAAGAGGCATTGGATATATTTTACCGGGATAAAGATATTGCTTTAATTATCTTAGATATTATGATGCCTAAAATCAACGGCTGGGAAGTCTGCAAAGAAATCCGTGAAACATCGAAAGTTCCGATTATTATGCTGACAGCTAAAAGTGATGAGTCCGATGAATTGTTAGGCTTTGACTTAGGTGTGGATGAGTATATTTCCAAACCCTTCAGCCCTAAAATCTTGGTGGCAAGAGTAGAAGCCATCCTCCGCAGAGCCAACAAGACCTTAGAAGAAGATAGCGTGGAAGTTGGTGGTATCTGCATGGATAAGGTTGCGCATTTAGTGACTGTAGATGGTGAAAGGGTAGATTTAAGCTACAAGGAGTTTGAACTGCTTGCCTATTTTATCGAAAATGCCGGCATTGCGCTTTCAAGGGAAACCATATTGAATAATGTTTGGAATTATGACTATTTTGGCGATGCCAGAACGATTGATACTCATGTGAAAAAGCTTAGAAATAAGCTTGGAAAGCGTGGGGAGTATATTAAGACGATTTGGGGCATGGGATATAAATTTGAAACATAACTCTTGTAATGTTCCCGATTTTTGATATTATATAGTTAATAAAAGGCAATCGCCACAGAGTGGTTGACCAATTGGAAAGACAAAAGCCTTCCCAGACCGGTCAAAGTACAGGGAAGGTTTTTGGTATGTTTAGTGACAAATTAAGTCTCTAAAAGAGAAATGGTTCTTCATTATACCATAGATCGTAGTAGAACACAAGTTTGGTTTTGTGTAAAGATTATATATTTCGATAAAAAAGTCAAATAATTGGCATTAGTAAGTCGAAATAATAAAGATAAAGTAGAATAACATAAAAATAAGGATATCAGTATTTCACCATGAGCTGATATCCTTATTTTTTTATTTATAGATAATCAAAAGCGAAGCAATATTAAAAAAACAATAAGTTGCAAAATACAACCTACAGTCGTATAATATGTGTGTTAAAACCAACCATCAATAAAGTAGAAAGGAACAAGAGAGAAATGAGAAAGAAAACAAGAATGGGTTGTCTGACACTTGCGGCTATGCTTTTTATTAGCAGCATCAGTGTGTCAGCGACGGAAGTGACAACTACTTCCTTGGAAGAGGTTGAAGTCACTGCAGAGAATACGACAGAAGCCTCCCCGGAAATATCCGTAGAAGAAGATGTGATAGCGGAGATAGAAGTGAAGGAGGAGATTTTGCCGGAAACAGAGCTGGTAGAAGCTACAGCAAATGTTACAGTAGGAGATTATACGCTGACCCCATCCGGTGATGGATACATTGTGTCTAAGTGTAATGGAAATCCGACAAAAGTAGATTTTACATCCGATGAGTTTGCAGAATATACAATTTTGGGAATTGGGGAGAATGCATTTTATAATAAGGGATATCTGACAGAGGTGGTATTGCCGGAGACAGTGGAAATGATTGGAAATTATGCGTTTCAATATTGTAATACACTAAGAAAATGTAATTTGCCTTCAAATCTGACTTTGCTGGGAAAACATGCATTTGAAAATACGGCATTAACAGAGGTGACGATACCGGCATCTTGTATGGTGATAGGTGAAAAGGTATTTAAGAATTGTAATAGCTTGAAGACGGTTATTTTTGAAGAGAGAACAGGAACAGAGGAATTGGTTTTGGGGGATGCTTCTTTTAGCGCTTGTGATAAATTGCAGAAAATTGAATTGCCGGAGCAGGTGACTTCTGTCCCGGTGGACTTTTGCTATGATGCGACAGCATTAACAGAAGTGAAAATATCAGAAAAATGTGAATCTATAGGAGAAGGTGCATTTTATGGTTGTAGTGCATTAGCAAAGGTTAGTGTACCGGAGAATTGTGCATCTATTGGCGACAGTGCCTTTTATAAAACGAAAATAACGGATATTACGATTCCGGCTGCCTGTACCAGCATTGGTGAGAATGCGTTTCAAGCTTGTGGAAGTTTGAAAAATGTTAGTTTTATGGAGAGTGAAATAGAGGATGCAACACTTTCTATAGGTAAGAATGCTTTTAGTAACTGCAAATCGCTTGCCACTATCAAATTACCGAATACGGTGAAGAGTGTGTCCGAAAACATGTTTTACCAGTGTACACAACTGACATCTGTTCAACTTTCTGAAAATTGTGAATCTATTGGTCAGAGTGCATTTTATTGGTGTCAGGCTCTTGTAACAATTACGATTCCGAAAAGTTGCATAGTGATAGGAAATAGCGCATTTTATGGTTCTGCGCTGAAAGAAATGATTTGTCTTAATCCGGACACATCTATTGCAGAAAATGCATTTTCTAATAACACGTTAAAAGAAATTACCATCACAAGCGAAGCCGGAGGTGCAGTAGAGGAATTTGCACAAAATAATAATTGTTCTTATCAGCGTCCTGCAACAGCACTAACTATAACAAATGAACCAGATAAAACTACATATTTGTATGGTGAAGATTTATTATTAGATGGGATGACTTTACAGGCAGTTTTTGAGACAGAGGACGGAACCGACGCAGATGTAATAGATGCTGCAGATTGTACTATTTCCGGATATGATGGTAAAAAAGTAGGAAAACAGGAAATTAAGGTAGTTTATGGCGGAGCAGAAACATCCTTTGAGGTAATTGTGGCATATGATATGTCAAGAGCAAGAGTTTCGTCTACTAATCTCGTATATACAGGTGAAACACTTAAAAATACATTTAGTGTAAAGGGATACGAAACTGGCTCTGCATTAGTAGAAGGACAGGATTATTATGTGGAATATGTAGGTGACCAGATTTCCGTAGGTGAAAAAACAGCAAGGATAATAGGAAGAGGAAATTATGTCGGAGAGTATAAAATAACCTACCGCATTATACCGAAGAGCTTGTATGATATTCCAAACCTGGAAGTGAAAGTTAGTGATGTTGAGTATACAGGAAATGTATGTACACCAGCAGTAACCGTTTCTTATGGAACAACAGTGATTGACCCTTCGAACTATAATATTGAATACAGCTCAAATACAAATGTGGGAACTGCGACTGTATATATCAGCGCAAAAAACAATTATACAGGTTCTACAAACGCAAAATTTAAAATTTTGCCAAAATCTTTACAGAATGCGACAGTAAGTTTTGATAAAGGACTTTATGCATATAATGGAACAGCAATTTATCCGGTAACATCTGTATCTGTGGATGGAAAAGTGCTGTCAGCATACAAAGATTATGAAATTAGTTATCATAACAATATTTATGCAGGAACTGCAACAGCGACAATCAGTGGTATTGGTAATTATACAGGAAGTATTTCAAATACATTCCTGATTGATGTTGTAAAAGGAACAAAAGCTACTGTTGGGGTAAATACATACAGGGTAATCAGCAGTGATGCAGTTGCTTTTACCGGATTAAGCAGTAAGCTGATAAAAAAAGTTACAATTCCGGCAACTGTAAATATTGGAGGAAAGACCTTCAAAGTCAAAACAATTGACAATAAGGCTTTAAAGGGAAGCAAAGTGACGAGCGTGGTTATTGGTAAAAATGTAGAACAAATCGGAAAGGAAGCATTTAGAAAAGCGTCTAAGCTCAAAAAGATTACCATTAAATCCACCAAATTAAAGTCTGTAGGTAAAAATACGTTTAAAGGTATTAACAGCAAAGCCACAATAAAAGTACCTAAGAAAAAACTTGCTGCTTATAAGAAATTATTGAAGGGAAAAGGTCAGGGCAAAAAAGTAAAAATCAAAAAATAGTAACACCATTTTAGAGGGTAGTGAAATACTATCCTCTTTTTTTTGCCAAAAACTAATGTAAAGTCTTATTTGAATTGCGGAAATGTTCTGCTGTAAATTTTAAGACCTGAATTTCGTCATCCGTAAGCCCATCAAGAGAAAGTGTATTTTTTGCAGCAATATCATGGTCGAGTAAATAATCAATAGAAACTTTATAGCAAGTAGCCAGTTTGACGAGAATAGGTAAGGAAGGCAGGCGTTCTCCACATTCATAGAAACCTACCATACTTACAGATATGCCGATTAATTCTGCTACCTGTTTTCGTGAAAGATGATTTTTCATGCGGGTATTTTTGAGTTTTTCACCTAAATTTTCAAACATAGCTTTACCTCCGGTTTTTTACTATAGTATAAAAAAGATTCTGGCAATGGGTTGTTGTGGGCAACTTAAAGTTGTATAATGTGACTGAAACTAGCAAAAAATTACATTTAGTTGTAAAGGAAAAAGGAGAGTACGCATGAAAAAGAAAATACTGGCATTTCTGCTAGCGGTGTCGCTGGTGTCAGGGACTGTAATATCACCTGTGGGCATAACAGTGGTAAATGCAGAGGAAACAATGGAAAATACGGTAAATTTCGAATGTATAGTCCTAGAAGATGGAACATTGGAAATTACAGGTTTAACAGAAACAGAAGGAGTAACAGAATTGGTAATACCGTCAGAAATAGATGGCAAAGCAGTTACAAGTATTGGTGAATGGGCATTTTCTGATTGTGATTTTATAAGTGTAGACATAGCAGATACAATAACAGAAATAAAATCTTATGCATTTGGCTGGTGCGGTAGCTTGAAAAATGTTATGATACCAGCTTCAGTAAAAAATATTGGAGTATATGCATTTACCAGTTCTAGAGGTTTAGAAAGCTTAACTATATCAAATGCGGAGATAACAATAGCCAACGGTGTATTTTATAATTGTGATGCATTAAGGGATGTTTATTATAATGGAACACAGGTACAGTGGAATACAGTGGATATGGGTTATGAAAATCAGGCATTAAATTATGCAACGGTTCATTGTACTGATGTCACTATTGAACCTGATGAATTTAAGTATGATATTACGGATGATAGTAAATGTGTAATAATGGGACTGACAAAACCAGAAGGTGTAACTGAAATTACAATACCGAGTGAAATAAATGGCAGTATAGTGACAGGCATTGGTGAAGATGCATTTTGCGAATTAAGTAGTTTAGAGAGTGTAACGATTCCAGACACGGTGACAAGCATAGCTGATGGTGCATTTGTAAACTGCGGCAGTTTGGAAAATATAGCATTTTCAAATACCATAACAGAAATTGGTGCAAATGCTTTTTCTGGAACAAAATGGATTGAAAATAAAAGGGCAGAAAATCCGTTGGTAATTGTAAACAGTATACTGATTGATGGAACAACAGCACAGGGAGCTGTAACCATACCGGATACAGTAACAACCATTGGATATGATGCATTTAAGGATTGTACAGAATTGACAGGCATTACAATACCAGATACAGTAACAGGTTATATCTTAGGAGGAGCATTTGAAGGATGTACAGGTTTGAAAAATGTGGTAATACCGGAATCCGTAACGGGAATTGGCTATTCCGTTTTTCAAGATTGTAGCCATTTGGAAAGCATAGAAATACCGGAATCCGTAACTGGGATAGGTTCAATGGCATTTTATAATTGCAGCAGCTTGAAAAGTATCGAATTGCCAAGTAAACTAGAAGGTTTTAACAGATGGACATTTAGTGGATGCACCAGTTTGACAAGTCTGAAAATACCAGATTCCATAACAGGTATTGGATGGTATACGTTTAGTGGATGTAGTGGTCTGACAAGTGTGGAATTGCCAAAGTCCATTACTTATATTGGAACGGGAGCATTTAGTTACTGTGATAATATCAAAGATGTTTATTATGGTGGAAGTGAAAAACGGTGGAATAATGAAGTAGGTATTTCGTGGGAAGATTCGACATCTGGAGCATCATCCAATGATATATTGAAAACAGCAACCATCCATTATGCAGAGGAGAATGAAATCGATTTTACATATCAGATTTTAGAAGATGATGAAGAATACTGGGTTGAAGTACTTAGGATTACAGGGTGTGATAATGAAAAAGCAGAAGAACTGGTAATTCCATCCGAAATAAAGGGAAATAAAGTAACATCCATTGGTTTTCATGCATTTGAATCATATGAAAATCTGGTTAGTGTAACCATACCGGATACGGTAACCTTTATTGGGGATGGTGCATTTGCGAATTGCGAAAAGCTGGTAAATATAAGTATTCCGGAGAGTGTGATAGATATCGGTACGGGAGCATTTGAAGGAACCGCATGGCTTGCAGATAGACAAGTGGAAAATGCCTTGGTAAGCGTAAATGGAATATTGTTAGATGGTAAAATTGCAGAAGGAACAGTTGCTATACCAGAAGGAATAGCTCGCATTAGAGCAAAAGCATTTGCCGAAGGAAAATTAACAAGCGTAACCATACCGGATACAGTAAAATATATAGGCAGGAATGCATTTGAAGATTGTCAAAATTTAAAAAATGCAACAATACCGGCAACGTTAAAAAGTATTGGTTATTATGCATTTGAAAATTGTGATAATTTAACAGATATATATTATGATGGAACAAGTCAGCAATGGTATGCTCTGCTTGCAGGTGAATATGATGGGGATTTGGATGAAAGTGAAGGCAGTCCATATCTTAACTTAAAAAAAGCAAATGTACATTGTGCAGATGGAACGATTGAACCTTCTATATTTGATTATGAAGTGGCAGATTATGATAATACGATAACCATCAGAGGGTTGATAGATGCTGATGGTGTGACTGAAATTGTCATACCATCAGAAATAAATGGAAGAGAAGTGTCATCTATAAGTAAAAATGCTTTTTCCGGCTACAGTACCTTGAAAAATATAATTATACCATCTACAATAACAAGTATAGGCAGAAATGCATTTGCAGGGACGAAATGGCTTGCAAATAAACAGGCGGAAAATCCATTAGTCATTATTAATGGTATACTAATAGATGCAACAGGAGCAAGCGGAGAAATAGTTATACCGGATACGGTAACATCTATTATAGATTATGCATTTTCTGATTGCAGTGGTCTGACAGGTGTAATCTGGTCCAAAACAATGGAAACCATAGGATATGGTATGTTTTCTAATTGTAGTAATCTGACAAATATTACTATACCGGAGGGGGTGACTTATATTGAAGAAGAAGCATTTTCTGGTTGCAGCAGTTTAACAAGTATTACCATACCGGAAGGTGTGACAAGTATAGAATATGGAGTATTTTCTGACTGCAGCAATTTGGAAACGATTAATATCCCCAATAGTGTAACAAGTATAAATAAGAATGCATTTACAGGAACAAAGTGGCTTGAAGCGCAGGAAACGATTGACGGATTTAATATTGCAAACGGTGTATTATTATCAGCAGATATAGAGGAAATATACGAAGCGCAGACTGGCAGCATGATAAAAATACCGGACACAGTGACTAGAATAGCAAATCATGTATTTAATGATTCAGATGGTGGATTTATTGCCAGAGAGCTCATATTACCGGAAAATTTAATATCTATAGGTATCTATGCATTTGCAGATTGTCCGATAGGAAGTGTAAATATTCCAGCAGGAGTAACACAAGTTGCAGAGGGTGCATTTTCGGGCTGTGAATCTTTAACAAGTGTAACGATATCAGAAGGTGTAAAAAGTATAGGCTGGGGGGCATTTTCTGATTGTTTTAAATTAAATGATGTGAAAATACCGGAAAGTGTTGATGATATAGGCGGTTGTGCATTTGAGGGTACACAGTGGCTTAGTCAGCAAAGAGAATTACATCCGTTAGTTATTGTTAATAATATGTTGCTAGATGGTATGATGGCAGTTGGAGATATAGAAATTCCAAATACAGTAACAAAGATTTGTGAAAATGCATTTTCTGAAAGTGTTTTAACAAATATTTATTATGATGGAACAAAGGAACAGTGGCAAAAAATTAGTATCGAATCCGGGAATGATGCGTTAGCAAATGCAACGATTCATTATGCAGATGTTTTGACACCCGATAAAGAAAATGGCAATGAACAGATTGTGCCAACGCCGGATGCTGGAAATAAAGATGACCAGATTATACAAAATCAGAATAATAATAACCAAACACCAGTGGCATTAGGAAAAGTCAGTTTGTCCAAATCAGAAACTGTATACACCGGAAAAACGCAAGCACCTGTCATAACAGTAACCGATGCAAACGGTCAGCCTGTAGATGCAGTTAATTACACTGCAATCTATACCAATAACAAAAATGTGGGACAGGCAACAGTAACAGTAACAGGTAAAAATAACTACACAGGTACATTGATAGCCACTTTTAAAATTTTACCAAAATCAACAAAAATATCCAAGCTGGCAGCAAAGAAAAAGTCCTTTACCGTAAAATGGAAAAAACAGACAAAACAGACAACGGGCTATGAAATTCAATATTCTACAAGCAAGAAGTTTAAAGGTGCGAAAAAAGTTACAGTAAAGAAGGCAAAAACAACGTCAACGACCATTAAAAAGCTAAAAGCAAAGAAGAAATACTATGTAAGAATCCGTACCTACAAAATAGTAAAGATTAATGGTAAGTCAACGAAGATGTATTCTAGTTGGTCAAATGCTAAAGCAATAAAAGTTAAATAGAAAGGGAGACGAATTACACATGAAAAAGAAAATATTAGCATTTTTATTAGCAGTGTCGATGGTGTCGGGAATAATTTTGTCCCCGATAATCACAAATACAGTTAATGCAGAAGAAACAAATAATGTTGTAGAAGAGGATGTTGAAGAATATGCAGACTATTTCGAGTATACGGTGTTAGAAGATGGTACGATAGAAATTTCTTATTACTATGATACCGGCTCGGATGGAATTATTACTATTCCTGATAAAATAGATGGAATGACGGTAACAGGCATAAAGGATAATCTTTTTAATGGTCAGACCAAAATAAAAAGTATTACGATTCCAGATAGTGTTACCAGTATTGGCTATTTTGCATTTAGTGGCTGTACGAATTTAGAGAGTGTAAATATCCCAGAGGGATTGACTGAAATTGAAGCAGGCTTGTTTCAAAATTGTCATAGTCTGAAAAGTATTACAATTCCGGAGAGTGTTACAAGTATTGCCGGATATGCTTTTGATTATTGTAATAGTCTGACAGAAATTACAATTCCTAAGAATGTAACAACAATCCAATTTCCTATGTTTCATAGTTGTAGCAACTTAGAGCGTATTATTGTTGATGCGGATAATCAGAATTATATGTCTGAGAATGGGATTTTGTATAACAAGGATAAAACCACATTGCTCCGTTGTCCGGGTGGAGTAAAAGGTGAAGTTGTTATTGGTAAAGATGTTACATCTATACTAAATGGTGCATTAAGTTATTGTACCGGATTAGAGAAAATCACTGTTGAAGAAGGGAATATATATTATGCAGTGGAGGATGGTGCGTTAATACAGAAGATGTTGACGGTAAACACATTAGTATGTTATCCGGCAGGAAAAAGCGGTGTAGTTAGTATTCCAGAGGGTGTGACATGCATAGGCATGGAGGCTTTTGGTGGTTGTAATAATCTAGAAAGTATAGAGATACCCGAAGGTGTAACCAATATTTATAATAGAGCATTTAGGGAGTGTCAGAATTTAGAGACTGTAATTTTGCCCAAAGGAATAACAACAATATCTCAAGAAACATTTCAGAATTGTAATGCATTGAAGAATGTAGAATTATCAGAGGATGTAACCAGTATAGGAATTTGGGCGTTTGAAGGTTGTAGTGCGCTGAAAACAATAAGTATTCCGAATAATGTTTCAAGTATAGGTGACTGTGCATTTATGAATTGCAGCAGTTTGGAGTCAATAACCATTCCCAATAGTGTGATAAGCATGGGAGAGAGCGTTTTCCGGTATTGTAACAATTTGGAAGAAATCATTATTTCTGATAGCGTGACAAGCATCGGTTCAAGTGCATTTGGTAATTGCGAAAGCTTGAAAAGTATTACGCTGCCAAGTGGCATGACAGAGATTACAGAATGGATGCTTTATGATTGCAAATGGATGAAGAGTATTACAATTCCAAAAGAAATAACAAGTATAAAAAACTATGCTTTTTCAGGGTGCGACAGTTTAACAGATGTGTATTATAGTGGAACCACGGAGCAGTGGAAATCTGTTTTGGTGGAAGAATTAGAAAACAAAAGCTTGAAATATGCAACAATTCACTGCACTGATGGCACGATTGATGGGGAAAAATCGACGGATTTTTCTTATACAGTCTTAGATAATAATACGGTAGAAATTACAGGACTTGAAGATTTATCCGAGAGAGCAAATGTCATTATTCCGGCTAAAATAGAAGGAAAAACAGTAACAGGTATCGGTGAAGGTGCATTTACAGAGAGTGATGGTTTGGTAAGTATTGGAATACCGGATACTGTAACCTATATAAAAAATAATGCATTTTCATACTGTGAAGGTTTAGAAAAGGTTATTTATGATGGAACAATTTCACGGTGGGAAGCAATTTCGATTGTTGGTAATAATGAATACCTAAATTATGTGAAAATATGTTGTACAGATGGAATAATTGAACCGGGAGAATTTAGATATAGAGTTTTAGATGATGGCACAATTGAAGTTACCGGTTTGTTAGAATCAGAAGGTGTAACAGAATTGATTATACCATCAGAAATTGATGGAAAAACAGTGACAAGTATCGGTGAAAGTGCATTTAGCAATCATGAAGAACTCATAAGCGTAGAAATGCCGGATTCTATAACGCAAATCTGTGATTATGCATTTGAACAGTGTCCGAATTTAGAAAGAGTGGTTCTTTCAAAAGCAGTTACAAGCTTAGGTTTCTATGCCTTTGGAGGAAGTGAAAAATTAGCAGAAATAGAAATACCGGAAACAGTTACGGAAATAGATACATATGCACTTATAGATACTGCATGGCTTGCAAATCAAAGAACAGAAAATCCTTTGGTTATCATAAATGGTATCCTTCTAGATGGGCAGACCGCAAAGGGAGAAGTTATTATTCCGGATTCCGTAAGCAAAATTGGCGGAAGTGCATTTCAGAACTGTGGAGAAATGACTAAAATTACGATTCCGAATACGGTAGTCAGTATAGGAGAAAGTGCATTTAATCAGTGTTCGGGACTAACAGAAATCACTATACCGGAATCGGTAACAGAAATAGGCAGTTTTGCTTTTTCTGCTTGTACAGGTTTAGAAGAAATTGCGATTCCGGATACGGTTACAAATATTGAATACGCATTATTTCAAAATTGCAGTAATTTGAAAAAAGTAAATGTGCCAGAAACCATAACAAGTATAAAAGAGTATGCATTTTATGGCTGCAGCAGTCTGACTGATATCACAATTCCGGATAAAGTGACAAGTATTGGTGGCTGGGCATTCCAGAATTGTACCAGTTTGGAAAATATCACTATTCCTAAAGCGGTTACAGCAATTGGGACAAGAGCCTTTGACGGTACGAAATGGCTGGATGCTAAAAGAGCAGAGAATCCATTGGTGATTGTAAATAATATTGTCATAGATGGAAAAATGGTACAGGGTGATGTGGATATGCCAGATACTGTAAAGAGTATTTGTGCATTGGCATTTCGGGAAAACAGCGGTCTGACAAGTATCATTATACCGGCTGGAATAACCGTTCTTGATGTGTCTGTATTTCATACCTGCAGCAATTTGATAAGCATAGAAATCCCATCTTCTGTAATAAATATTGAAGGCTGGGCATTCTATTTATGTGACAATTTAAAAGACATTTACTATACCGGAACAGAGGAACAGTGGAAAAACATCATTGTTTCAGAATATTGCAATGATGTTTTGGCAAATGTAACAATACATTATAACAGTACGCCGACATTGGATAGTAAAAATGAAAGCGATAAAGAGCAGACAATACCAACCCCGGATAAAGATATACAGGGCGATGAACAGATTGCACCAGTTCCAGACAAGAATCAGACTGACGATGCTCCTGTAACAATAGCATTAGGAAGCGTTAGTTTGTCCAAGTCAGAAATGGTCTACACAGGCAAAGCACAAACACCTGCCATAACAGTGTTTGATGCAAATAATCAGCCTGTAGATGCAGCCAATTACACTGCAGCCTATACAAGTAATAAAAATGTAGGACAGGCAACTGTAACCATTACCGGAAAAAATAACTACACAGGGACACTGACAGCCAACTTTAAAATTTTACCAAAAGGCACAAAACTTTCTAAGCTAACAGCAAAGAAAAAAGCCCTTACCATAAAATGGAAAAAACAGACAAAACAGACAACGGGCTATGAAATTCAATATTCTACAAGCAAGAAGTTTAAAGGTGCGAAAAAAGTTACAGTAAAGAAAGCAAAAACAACGTCAACGATCATTAAAAAGCTAAAAGCAAAGAAGAAATACTATGTAAGAATCCGTACTTATAAAACAGTAAAGATTGATGGAAAGTCCAAAAAATTGTATTCTGAATGGTCAAAATCGAAAAGTGTAAAAGTTAAATAAAACAAAAGTAAAAAAACATCCCTTCCACGTTTTCATTAGGAAGGGGTGTTTTTTGTATCTTACCTATGACTCTTCTTATCCAAATACATATCCGCATCTGCCGCCTTTATCAATGTATCCAAATCAATATTGCCATCTGCATAAGCATAACCAATGGCAATCCGGCACTGAATTTCATGTTCGGGACAGCATAAATGTGTATCCGGGTCAGCTTTCATGGTGTCGACTAAAGTCTTCATGCTTTCGTTAGAAGTATCCGGTACAACCATCATAAATTCATCACCGCCCATGCGGAAACCAACCCGCTCATCCGTCTGGTATTTTTGAATAAAACGTGCCGTTTTCTGAATGATCTCATCACCTTCTTCGTGTCCACAGGTATCATTCATTTTCTTAAGGTTATCCACATCAAAATAAATAATACCAATGGAATCCTTTGCTGTAAAAGCAGGGGTACATTCGTTCAAATACCGTTTGTTATAGAGCTGTGTCATACTGTCATGCTGGCTGTTCCACATGGCAACCGCAAGATTATTGGAAGAATTTAAAATATCCGATTCCATTTTGCGGATAGAGTGGAATAACTGCTCAATTTCGTCTCCTGTATGAATGGATAAGTGAGACAATGGAGAATCTGCCGAATTTTCATTCATGGTATCCACATAACTGCCGACTGCAGCAGACAGTGTATTAATGGGAGAAACAATTGTTTTATTAATAATCGTAACAAAAAAGAATGTAGCCACTAATGTTAATGTAAAAGAAACAAGTACTAACTGAAGAAGATAGAATAGCTGCTCCTTTTCTGCCGTTAAAGTATCGATACCAACGATAACGTATCCCATAGGAATATTATAAGAGGATAAAACAGGACGATAAATCTCTATCCGGTCAGCATAGGTGATGGAAATCAACTCATTTCCTTCGGTTAATTCACTGCGTCTTTCTTCCTGTTTTGCATCCAGCGGGATTTTATCGCCTAAAAATGCTCCGGATAAAGACAAATCTGTATCAAAAATATAGTTGCCATATTCGGAATCAAACCAGATAACCGAAAGTTTTACAATGTCGCTGTTTGTATTTCTGTAATCAATTAATTTGTTCCATGTCACATAATATTCATTGTCACGCAAGCCGGATTGGATATATTTTTCTAAAGAGTCGCCATCAATAATCAGGGAACAGGTTTCTGCCACAGTATTTGCAGTAGAAAGGCTTGCCTGCCGGGTAACATGTATAAAATTTCGGTAGTTCATAATAATGCTTATGGTATTTAAGGTGATGACAAAGATAAACATAAGCATTAAAATACGTTTTTTTAATGACTTTTTCATAGGCATTTCCTTAGTACTTTCTGTCAGAAATATGGGAAGAAGCGTTTTCGTAAGTAAAAACGGACTCTTCAACATAGTGTATAGGTGCAACGGATTTACCTGCTTCTAAATCCTGTATAACCTGGTGGGAAAGTCCGGCGATTAGTGGATTACATTCCACGGATACCATAAGCTTTCCTTCCTGCATGAGTTCAAATGCTTCGTATAAAGCATCAAAAGAAATGGTAATGACATCACCATCGACGCCATAGCTTATACCGGCATGCTCCATGGCTTTCATGGCACCAAACATCATGTTGTCGTTTTCAGAAATAACCACATCAATATCGCTGTCTGCATAATCCTTTAAAATCTGTTCCATGACATTTTTACCTTCACCCTGTGTAAAGTTCGCACATTGACTGGTTACGATATGCCAGTTGTCATGGGCAGAGATTTCTTCCATAAGACCCTCTGTTCTTCCGATGGCAGCAGAAGCACCTTCTGTACCTTCTAAGATAACGATACCGATATCTTCATTCCCACGATTTTGCTGTTCTAAATAGGAATCAAGCCATTTGGCGGCATTGATGCCTTCGGTTTTAAAATCAGAACCAATCCAACATGCATAAAGTGAGGGGTCGGCACTGACACCACGGTCAGCTATGATGACAGGAATACCTTCCGCTTTGGCAAGCTTTAAAACGTCTTCCCAGCCATCTTCAACAATGGGGTCAATAATTATATAATCCACCTTTTGGGCAATCAAATCGTAAGCTGCCTTAATCTGCCGGTCGGAGTTGGAATTTCCGTCAATATATAGCAGATTATAGCCGTTTGCTTCGGTAAAAGTATGTAAATAATCATTTGTATTGGCATCACGCCAGTCGGATTCTTTTCCAGTCTGGACAAAACCTACAGTAACAAAATTCTCATCATACGCAGGTGCGGCAGAGCGGATAAGCTCTTTTGTCTGCATTTCCGTCTGTGGGGTGCCGCAGCCGGACACGCAGAATAGCCCGCAGAAAAGACTGAAAACCGGAAGTATATACCGAAAAGTATCAGGTGTTTTTCTCTTCATATTGTTATCCTTTAAAAAATGGTATATTTATAAAATTATACAAAAAATATAGCTAAAATGCAAGATGGCTGTGGATTGTGAATTAATTATGTCATTCATTGTGATGTTTGTGGAAAAGTGCTAAAATAAAAGACAGAAAAATGCGAAAGGTGACGGATATGAAGGTAAAACGTTCGATTACATTACAGCTTACAGGATCTATTCTTGGACTTGTGACAATAACAGTTTTATTATGCTGGTTTTTAAATACGACTTTTTTGGAAACCTACTACACATATAATAAGCAGAATGTTATGCTGGAAGGCTTTTCAGCAATTAATGCAGAAAGCGCAAATGGAAGTCTTTGGAGTGAAGATTTTGATATTCATTTTGAAAGAATTTGTGCAAATGGGAATATTTCCATTATGATTATCAGTGCAGACGGTACAATTGTGCGTTCCTCCGTTAATGATACAGAACGCTTAAAACGGGAGTTTATGGAGGTTTTATTTGGCAGTTCCGCAGATGCTTCTACGGAGGTTTTGCAGGAAAATAACCGTTATGTCTTACAGAAAAGAGTGGACAGTCGTCTGGATGCTGAATACCTGATTTTGTGGGGGACATTAGAAGATGGAAATTTAATTTTGATGCGTACAGCCTTAGAAAGTATCCGTGAAAATGTGTGGGTATCCAATCGGTTTCTTGCCTATGTTGGAGGAGTTGCCATTGTGTTTGGTGCTATTATCAGTATGTTTGTATCCAAAAAAATCGCAGGACCGATTTTAGAACTGACACAGATTTCTAAGAAAATGACAGGATTGGATTTTAATGCAAAATATACCGGCAAGGCGGCAAATGAAATTGATTTATTGGGAGAGCATATGAATCAGCTTTCAGAAGCATTAGAAAAGACCATTTCTGAATTGAAAAGTGCAAACAATGAATTGCAGATTGATATTGAAAAGAAAAATCAGATTGATGAAATGCGAAAGGAATTTCTTTCGAATGTATCCCACGAATTAAAGACTCCTCTGGCACTGATTCAAGGCTACGCAGAAGGTTTGCAGGAGTGTGTGCATGATGATGAGGAAAGCCGCAATTTTTATTGTGAGGTTATCGTGGATGAGGCGGATAAAATGAACCGCATGGTAAAAAAACTGCTGACATTAAACCAGTTAGAATTTGGAAATGACATGGTGACATTAGAGAGGTTTGATTTAACAGAGCTGATACAGGGCGTTATTCAGTCCGCATCCATTTTGTTAAAGCAGAATGAAATCAGCTTAACTTTTAATACAGATATGCCGATGTATGTATGGGCAGATGAGTTTAAAATAGAAGAAGTTATCACCAATTATTTAAGCAACGCCATTCATCATGCTGCTTTTGAAAAACATATTGATATTAAATATACGCAGCATGAAGATTATGTCCGTGTCAGTGTGTTTAACACGGGAAATGCCATTCCACAGGAGGATATTGAAAATATCTGGATTAAATTTTATAAGGTGGATAAAGCAAGGACCAGAGAATATGGCGGAAGCGGGATAGGTTTATCCATTGTAAAAGCCATAATGGATTCCCATCACAGGGAATGTGGTGTGGTGAATCATGCCAATGGAGTAGAATTTTGGTTTGAACTGGATACAAAAAACAATTAATAGTTGCTCATTTTACAAAAAAATGTTAAAATTAACATAATTTTTAATAGAAAGTTTATGCAGTGGAGGCACAGGATGAAAAGTTCAAGGATGAAGATTACCGCAGTGCTTATGGCAGCCGCATTTATGTTTTCCGGTTGTGGGGAAGAGTTGTATACGCTTACACCGGAAGAAGAGGCAGCAATCGTCAGCTATGCAGCGCATACCGTTGCAAAGTATAATACTTATCAGCAGGATGGGGAAGTATTTGTTATGCAGGAAGTATTAGACGGCGAAGGGGCAGAAGTCGGGGAAACGGAAGAGACTGAGGTAGAAGAAACCGAAGTAGAAGCAACAGAAGTAGCGGAAGAAACCGAAGCAGAAGCAACAGAGGCAGCAGAGGAAGAAACCGAGGCAGAAGCAACAGAGGCAGCAGAGGAAGAAACCGAGGCAGAACAAACAGAAGTAGCGGAAGCAACAGAAGCTGCCGTTTCAGAAGAACAACCGCTAAATAGTGGAGCAATGATAACAGAGGCTTTGGACTTAGGTGTTATTGAGGCGGAATATGTGGGACACAGTCTTTGTACCACATATGACCAGTCAGAATACTATACAGTAGATGCCGGAGCCGGCAAACAGCTTCTGGTGTTGAATGTAAATTTGAAAAATCAGGTAAATCAGGCATTGCACATTGATATATTGAGTATGGCACCTACATTTCATGCGATTGTAAATGGAACAGAAAATGTACCGTCGCAGACGACAATTTTATTAAACGACTTGTCTACATATCAGGCAGATATCGGTGCAAATGCTGTAAACGAGACTGTTTTGTTATTCCAGATACCACAGGAAATACAGGAAATTACACAATTACAGTTGGAAGTTACCATGAATGGTAAGACATTTGAGATTAATTTGTAAAAAAATGAAAAAATAATATACAATATGCAGATTTGTGCTATAATAGTACTAATATAGAACTTTAAGCATAAGTTGCGGAGAAAATACATGCATCGGGAGGAATAGGTTTATGGATACAAACATACTTTTAGAAAGTGGAACGAACGAATTAGAAATACTCGAGTTTGCGTTGGGGAACAATCATTATGGAATTAATGTAGCAAAGATTCGGGAAATCTTGTCATATCAGCCGGTGACTCCGATACCGAATGCAAATCCATGTGTAGAAGGAATTTTCATGCCGAGAGATTTGATGATTACAGTTATTAATCTGAAACGTTGTATCGGTATTGCAGACAATGACAAACAGGGCTTGTTTATCATTACAAACTTTAATAAATTAAATATTGCATTTCATGTTGATGAAGTCATTGGTATTCATCGTGTATCCTGGGAAGATATTATTAAACCGGATTCTACGATTAACAGTGACAATAACGGTGTTTCCACAGGTGTTATCAAGTTACAGGACAAGCTGATTATTATTCTTGATTTTGAGAAGATTGTAACAGATATCAGCCCGGAAACAGGTTTGAAAGTTTCTGATATTGAAGATTTTAAGAATAGAGACAGAAGTGATTCACCAATTCTTATTGCGGAAGATTCACCATTGCTTAGTAAATTGATTACAGACTGTTTGAAAAAAGCAGGTTATACAAAGCAGATTGTTACCACAAACGGACAGGAAGCATGGGATAAGGTTTGTGAATTTAAGCGGAGAGGTAATCTGCATGATAATGTGCATTGTATTATCACCGATATTGAGATGCCGGTTATGGATGGACATCGTCTCACAAAACTGGCAAAGACAGACGATGACGTAAAGGATATACCATTAGTTATCTTTTCATCTCTTGTAAATGATGAAATGCGCCGTAAAGGAGAGCTGCTTGGAGCAGATGCGCAGTTGACAAAACCGGAAATTGGTTATCTGGTAGAAGCAATTGACAAGCTGATTGATTCTCATAAAAGGGCATAAACAGTAATTAAGGGATGTGATGTATCATCACATCCCTTCGTAAGTTGTGTTGGTGAGTAGCGGCTATGAAGTACATAATAGCTGCGATAAGTATATAAAAAGTACAGGGAGGTACTTAAAGTGAGTAAAACAGAAGATTATTTGGATTCCCTACTCAATAGTGTTTCTTCGGGAAGAACCGGGATGTCAGAAAGCAGAAGTCATCGTAGAATGGGAATGGAATCTATTGAGGACTTTGAGGATAAGATTACGGATGTAGATGTTGAAGAATATGAAAAGCAGTTAGATGATGCTGATATGGATGAATTTGTCCGTGATTTTGAGACAGAGGTGGACAATTCAGAAGACGACGATATAGATGCAGGTGATGGCGATCATTTCTTTGACAACCTTGAGGGTATTATCAAAAATGCCAGAGAAAAGGCTGAAACAAAAAAGAAAAGAGATGCTTATGGTTTTGGTGCGGATTTTGCATCAGACGAAGCGTGGGATGAAAATGACAATTTTGATGGGGAGACATCAGAAGAAGGAGCTTCACAGGCGGCTGATGCGCAGACACAGAATGAAGATGCGGATATTCCGGCGGAGGCAAAAGAAATCATCGATATGTTAGCGGAAATTTCCGGTGATGAAGAGCTGTCCGGTATTGGCAAATCTTTGCAGGCGACAGGAATACCGTCAAATGATGAAGGTGAATCCATAGAATTATCGGATTTAGGTGGAGACTCTGAAAAAGAAGAAAAGCCAAAGAAAAAGAAGGGCTTCTTTAAGCGGTTGTCCGCTGCACTTTTTGGAGAGGATGATGAAGAAAACGGTGAGCTTGAAGCTGTAGAAGCTGCAGGAATGGATGAAAGTAATCCTGAATATGAAAATATGTCTGAAGAAGAGATTCAGATTTTAAAAGAGCTTCAGGCAGCAGAAGGCGGCTCTGGCGGTGAAGAGTCAAAAGAGGATAAGAAGAAAAAGAA
>JAGAMY010000040.1 GCA_017624495.1 Lachnospiraceae bacterium
ACTGATTCTGATTTGCTCGATATGCATTACTTCCTTACTGAGGATGATGACCTTGATAGTGACGAATTTGAAGAAGGTTTTTATATCTTCTAAAAGCATTCGTCTTGTCAGTATGCCCGCCTCTGGCGGGTTATTTTAATACATGTTCCTCCGTATGGAGGAATTTCCTAATAAACAAATAAAACACCAAATGATTTACATTGTCATTTGGTGTTTGTCTTATAGATTTCGTCCTTGATACTGTATTGTTACCACATAAACTGTTTTATGTGATTCATCAATGCGGAAAATGACGATATAGTTATCAACTAGCAATTGTCGATAGCCCTTCCCGGCATATCTGCCCTCGTTTCGCTCTTGGTGGGATTGTGGAAAAGTATCTAGGCTTAAAATAGATTTCTTAATTCGTTCAACTTGTCCCTTTGCATTTTCAGAAGCCAATTTCTCATTTGCAATATATTCGTAAATGTGGTCTAACTCACATATTGCTCTGGGGTTGACTTTTACATTGTATTTATCCAAAATGTTTTTTCTCCAATTCTGCAAAAACTATCTCTGCATCAACTGCTTCTGCTCCGTTGACAATTTCCTGCTCCGACTCGAAGATGGCTTGGTCGATACGGTTCATTCTTGCAAATTTATCATACAATTCACTACTCATTACAACCAAGTCACTATATCCGTTTTGGGTAATAAAAATAGGTTCCTGTTCCTTGTGTGCGATGTTGGAAATCTCGGTTGTATTGCGTAAATCCTTAATAGGCATAATAAGTGGCATAATGATTCACTCCTTTCCACAAACATAATTATAGCATAATTATGTCTTACAAGCAATTAAAATATCCCTTATCCTCCCATTGCTCATCCAAAATTCTCACACCATTCATACAAATGTATTTTCAATCTCTTCAAAAAACTGACCGTTTATGCTTTCCACAAATTAGCATTAATTTTCCTCAATTCTTCTATTACTTTCTTCCGTGATTCTTCATTCGTTCTAAAATAATCCTTTATCACTTTCTCTGCCTGTTCCATTTTATTGTATTTTGCATATAAAAAAGCCTTTATCCATATATATCTATGCTCCCATACATAAGTATCATAATGTTTCATATAATCCATAAATAAACCTAATTCCTGATCTGACATATGTTTTCCATAAATATCATCTACAATATGACTTTTTACATTATAATCACCGTGTGGTGCAAGCTTCGGTAATACTTTCCATTCTTCTTCACTTATATCTATTGTATTATTAAAAATATCCGATTTTCTACATCCTGACCCTATACCCCATGCAAAATAAATTCCCTCAGCATCCGAAGTAGTATAGTTTTCCTGATGACCAATTATTCTCCATTCTCCTTCTGTTTTTCTATCAAACAAACTATAAGCATCTAATACGACTAACTCTGTTAATCGAGAACCATTATGGATAATATCTTCGGATATTATTGGCTTGTCCGATGTATATGCATAAATCTTTGCAATATAAAATGTTACTTTAGCTATGATTTGCCCAAAACAATATGTAAAATCATCATATTGAAAGCAAAAAATGTCTCCCAATTTAATATATCTCAGCATAGTTCTCGGTTTCTTATCCCAGCCCCAAATTTTTGTCATATTGAATCTCTCCTAAACTTCTTAACATCTCTATTTTATATTTTAATACAGGAAATCAATCATTGCCATAACACTGCATCTAAAATTTATAAATTGACTTCATACAAAGCACTTCTTATCTTTTGAGCTGTTTGAAGAATATTCATCAATATACTTTTTAATCACTTCAAATTTACTCATTTAACCCCTCGAAAAATTAGGATTTAGTCCCACCAGCAATAATAAGCAGAATAACCATCTTTAATAAATTTGCAGCCGTAACTAAATCACCGTTATTACCAACAATAAATTTTTGCTGAAAAAATTCGTTTAATACTCCAATGTCACTTGGAAATATATCTTCCGGTTCATCAAAAATATGTTTTATCTTTATATGAAAACCAATGAAATTTATCTAATCAAAATTTTCAATAGCATTATCTATGTTATCCAGAAAATGACTATAAAAATCATCTGCAACTTTAACAATTCCACCATTATCATGCTTGCTCCAAGATACAATTTCCTTCGAAAGGGTATCAATACAACGAACATATTCATCACAATCTTCAATTACCAACAATTCCTTTGGCAATCCAAATTCACGCTCCTGCAAAGTTTTACTAACAAAAATAGCTCTTCCATTTAATCCATACCCCAAAAACTCAAAGAAAAAACCACCATGTCCATATGTTTTTAAAAACCATATGTATTCTTCTGGAATTTTAAATCCTAACACTTTTTCAGCATCAGTCAATTCTTCGTCTGTTGGAAATCTCATTAAAAATGCATCTTCAAAAACTTCATCATTATTCTTAATCATTTCAACTATTTTATTCTTCATTTATATCTACCTCTCTCCATCAAATTGGAACTTATTTCGCCATGAAAATATTTAACTCACCCAACGAAACAAGACACTCTTCTAAATCTCCGTATAATAACTTCATTTCCTCATCCTGCAGAATAAATTCTTCACCATTTGAATCCATCTTTGCATTAAACAGCTTTTGAATCAGCGAAATCTGTTTTGAATCTAAATTATAATAATCACTCCATTCATCCATAGCGTCACTATAAGGGAGTAATTGATAACGAATTATATGACCGCCATTTTCAACAATAACATCAAAAGACTGCACGCTATTCAGCTTATCCCAAGTCCCCCAAAAAGCTGCTGTAATAACAGGTTTTACAACCCCATCGACATCGTCTAATACATATTGCAGGGCTTCAGTTTTGGCAATTTCTATTATTTCTTTAGGCGCACCGTCAAAAAATGTCAACGCATCCGTATTCCAATCTACTTTATCAATGTCTTGGAAAACAGCAATAATGTATTCATTGTGAAAGGTGATGGCGGCTCTGCAACCTTGAGAGTCATTCATACAATAATTTATACCATCCCACGAATGTTCGTAATTCAATTCAGGATACATACCTGCAGCAACTGCATGAGTTACTGCTGCTTGAATACATCCTTTATATAGCTGTCTTGGATTTATATTTATTTCCATCATGCTTTTTATTCTCCATTTATCTTTCTGATAACTCTACATGGATTGCCAACCGCAACACAATTTGCAGGTATATCCTTTGTTACGACACTTCCTGCACCAATAACAGTTCCATCCCCTATGTTTACTCCCGGAAGAATAATAACTCCGCCATCTATCCAACAACCATTGCCAATTTTTACAGGTAATGCATAGGTTCGACAGAAATACATTTTCCAGCTCATTCATGGTGTATTGCACACCTCCCGACTGCTTTTTTTATCAACCGCTGCAAAATATACTTCTCATTATCTCCAAAAAGCAATATCCAGCCCAACTCCAATCCACTATTATCTTCATCCTTTAACCTACCTGAAATTGCTTTAAGAAATTCAATATAATCTTTTGTTCTACTCATTCCAATAATCTATTGTTTCCTGTGATGCGGTACTTACCCCCAATTCCCTCTCTAAATCCTCTGCATCAATCCAACCTTCAGCCTCAGCTCGTTCTTCTTAATAATATTACAGCATCCATTTTATTTCAATACATTGTCATTGCACCATTCGTTATGGTATATATTTTCTACCACCAAAAACTTATGGCGGTCCAATCTCGACCGCCATAAATTAAACACATCTATACCAAAATAACAGACTAACGCTTTCTACCTAAAACCACCTGCAACGTGCTTTCCACATACTCTCCATTCTGCGCACGTTCAATGGTAACTTCCACTGTATCTCCTGCGGATAAATACTGCAGCAGACTTTGAATTTCTTCCATGGAGGTGATATTTCTTCCGTCAAAACGTGTAATGATATCTCCCTGTACCAGTCCTGCCTGCGCAGCACCGCTGCCTTCTACCACCTGCGCCACATAGACACCCTGCGGCATATTGTAAGTTTCTGATACACTCTGGGTAACATCCACACCGGAAATACCAAGATATGCACTGTCCATGCCGTTTACTACTTCTCTGGTAATCAGCTGCTTAATAATTGGTATTGCTGTATCCGCCGGAATTGCATAACCCATTCCTTCTACGCTGGTTTCTGAATATTTTACAGAGTTGATGCCAATAACCTCGCCCTTTAAATTCAACAATGCTCCACCACTGTTTCCCGGGTTAATTGCTGCATCAGTCTGCAACAGCTCGTTGGTAATCAGACTACCATCCGTTTCATTTGTCACTGTCACTTCTCTGTCTACGGCACTGATAACCCCGGTTGTCACAGATTGTCCATAACCTAATGCATTTCCAATGGCAACCGCTGTCTGTCCTACTCGAATGTCCTTAGAATCACCGAATGTAGCTGTCTTAATCTTCGCCTTTGTTTCTGCATCAATTTCATCCAATGCTACGGCAACAACCGCTAAATCCGTGCTCTCATCCGTTCCTTTAATCTGTGCATTTACAGATGCTTCGTCTGCAAAAAATACCGTCAACGTATCTGCTCCTGCAACTACATGATTATTTGTGGCAATATACAAATTTTCTTCATCCTGACTAATGATTATTCCTGAACCACAGCCCTCACTCTCATACTCCTCCATGCCCCAGTAAAAAAAGCTTGGCACCTGCGTTTTGGCAATAGTTGTAATGGAAACAATGGATGGCATGACCTGTTCTACGATACCGGATACATCCGTAACTGCCCCACTTGCTGACAATGGTACATCCTGTAATGTTTCTTCCATTTCCGTTTCTTTCGCAATATGCAAATCATCCCCCTGCAATTCTTCCTCTTTAGCGGAACTTTCATTTCCTGTAATTTTACCAAAAAAAGTGGATGTTCCGGCAAAAGCTGCTCCGGCAACCACACCAAATACCAGACCTAATGCCACATATTTTACAACCTTTAACCCAAAGCCATTTTTCTTTTTCGGTGGCTGTGGTTCTTCATAGGGACGATACCACGCATTTCCCGTGTCACCGTTTCCGGCTGCCTGTCCATAACTTTCTGTCTGTCCATAATTTTCCGACTGCCCATAATCATAATAATTTTTATTTTCAAACTGCTCCATGCAATATATCTCCTTTTTTCGACATTTTTCATTGTACATTTTAAATCACATTTGTGTTGCTTCTGTGAACGAAAAGAAAAGACTGCCAAAAACAGTCTTTTCAAAAAATTTTATTCACTTTTCTCTGTAGATGCTGCCTCATCCATCACATATCCTGTATCTGTGGTGCTTGTATTATCATCACCTGTCAATGGATTGTCTTTTCTGCTGGCTGCCTCTGTTGTACATCCTGTGTAATTTACAATATAATCACTGATGCCCTGTACTGTATTAGAAATAACTGTCTTTTCACCAAAGAGATATTCATGTAATTCTTCTACGTTTGTCTCTAAATCTGTAGGTACTACGATACTTCCTTTTGAACCAAAAGTACCTGTACATAATTCAAATGGCCATCCATGTGTTCCTACTAATTCGTAGTCCATAACCTGACTGGCAAGCGCAAGCATTTCCTTGCTGGTATAACTTGTCTTGATATCGCCAATCATACTTTCAATCAATTCACCAACTGTCGCAATACTAGAGCCTTTTGCTTTTTCAATCATCTGTGTAAGAACCGTTCTCTGACGCTCTGTACGTTTAAAATCATCACCTGCTGTATAACGGATACGACAGTATGCCAATGCATATACACCATCTGCCTGATAAGTACCGCCACCCGGTAATAAAGAAGTATTATGACCTGTTACTTCATTAATCTCTTCAATGTAGTTGTCATTCATAATTTTAGCTTCTTCATCCGTAAATGTCAGCTCAATACCGCCTAATAAATCTACAGCTTCAACAACTGCTCCAAAGTCTACAGCCACATAATCCTTAATGTCTAAGTTTAAGTTTTTATTCAATGCTGCAATGGCATTACTTGGTCCGCCATAGGAATATGCGGAGTTAATCTTATTATATGTGTCTTCTTTAACATTTAAGAATGTATCACGGTATACAGATACTAATTTTACTTCTTTTGTATCATTATTGATACTTGCAATCATGATACAGTCACTGTTACCGCCATCGTAATTACCTGTTGTACGGTTATCTAAACCAAACAATGCAATATTGGTATAACCTTCTAATACCTCTGCGGTTTCAGAGCTTAACTCAATACTCTGTTCTGCAATTTCTTCTTCCTCCTTTGTAACCCCCGGTGTTTCTACCTTACTCATCAGGGAATATACATACAGACCCACCAGTAAAGCCACCAATACAATGATTTCAACTACAAATAAAATAATCTTATTTTTCTTGTTTTTTCTTTTTTTTGTTGTACCCATCTTATCTCCGTTCCGTCAGGAAATATCTTTCCTTAAACTTTGTAATAATGTAGCAATAGTTTTGTAACAAAAAACATTAAGAATAATATATATCTTTTTTCCAATTCTGTCAATCATTACAAATTCCAAACCATCCATTTTAAATTGTACATATTTCACAAATTTTCTTAATTTTTCCGAAATATTATACCTATTTCCTTTTCTGCTTTTTCACTTTTTTCTTTTTATGCCGACGAAACATTGCACGAAACAGCACACGGCGTTTTTTCAACATTTCTCCCACCGTTCCATGGGAAAAATCCGATACATTTCCGTCATGTCTGCGGTAAAGCAGTAACTTCTCCTTTAAAAAGAAGCTCTTTCCACGCCACAAATCATTTTTCATACCAATCCACTGGTCATGCATTTCAATCTCATCCGGTATTGGCAGGATATGCTTCCGTAAACTGCTGTCAAATGCCATACAGCAGCCCATATATCTGTTTTTCAGCAGATTCTTAAAAAATCCCGGTTTGGATTTGCGGTACTCAAAAAAGGACGGCATAAGTACTTCCGTAAGATTTCCGTTCATGACCTTTGCATCATGGCAGACTAACTTACAGCCATCTTTTCCTAAATACTCCATCACCTTTTTTACCTTATCATCCGTCCAGACATCGTCCTGGTCTGCTAAAAAAATGTATTTTCCCTTACAATGAGCAATGGCATTGGCAATATTCTGCTTAATGCCTTTTCCCGGTCCTTCTAACACTCTTACCGTAATCTCTCCTCTTGCATACGACCGTAATATATGCAGTGTGGTATCTGTAGACCCATCATCCGATACCACAATTTCATCTCCCGGCTGTAAGTTTCTTAAAATGGAATTCATCTGTGTACGAATGTATTTTCCACCATTGTAGGTCGCCATGGCAACCGATATTTTATAATCTCTCATATGCTTTTATACCCCCAATATTTTTTCATATGCATCTGCTATTTTTTCCTGACTGTAAGCTGCGCTTATTCTCTGCTTTGCCAGTCTGCTCAAGGCATTGCGCTCTTCTTCTGTCAGCTTATCTGTTTCTTCAATTAATGCTGCCAGATTTCCGGCTTCTTTCGTCCAGTAAAATGCGGTATCCTCTCCCACCTCACGGTTAAATCCCACATCTAACAAAAGATTCACCTTAGTGCTGCCTAATGCTTCTAATAAAGATGGATTTGTACCGCCAACTTCATGTCCATGCAGATATCCCCATGCATTTTCACGAATTTTTTTAAGCATCTGCTCATCATAAACCGTCTGGCAAAATACAATTCGCTTATCCTGTATAAATCCGGTTTCTGCCTTTAAGCGGCTATAAAACGGATTTTCTTCCACATTACTGATAATGGCAAGCTTTTTGTCTGTTTTTGACCGCATAAATTCCCGAAGCATGGTTTCATAGTTATTTTCCGGTACAAATCTGCCTACGATCAGATAATACTCCTCCGGTTTTAAATGCCATTTGTCATACCACGCTAAAAGCTCTTTATCCGTATCCTTTAATGTACTTTTTTCCACATCTGCACCATAGGCAATAAAAGTAGTATTCGGATGATAGCTTTGATAGGTATGCTGAATATATTTTTCGATATTTTTTGAGTCACAAATCAGCAAATCCGCATGTTTTACCATCAGCTTTTCTGAAAACTTCCAATATGCACGAATGGGTTTGTTCCATTTTGCCCGCATCCACTCATGCCCATCGGGATTGACAAAAACTTTCCCATCCAATTTTTTCAACATACGCTTTAAAAGCCACATAAACGGTCCGATTCGACAGGCAAGAATATAAATTACCGGTGCTTTTGACGGATGCTTTTTTAAATATTTTATACAGTACAAAAATGCCGCAATATCATACCAGACAGCCTTTGCAGGTCCGATTGCCGGCACTTTTATCTGAAAACAATGACTGTCCTGATAGGTGAACTCACCGGCTTTATCCGCCATACAAGCCACATGATACTTTAACTGTTTACTTTTTTTGTGTCTGGTAAGCTGGTCTACAAAAGTCTCAAATCCACCATACTTTGCCGGAATTCCTTTACTTCCTATGATAAATATATCTTTCATTTTTTTCCTTTCATTCGATAAGTATCCGCCATTCCTAGTATCAGATTCGAATTATAGCACTCATCCGACTGCATAAATACCATTCCCCAGCGCTCAAAAAATTCATCCGGTCTTTTGTAAAAGGAAAATGTATCCGTAGTCACCGCCACAGCCTCCGGTGCCACCATAATTTCATAGCCTGCTTCCTTTGCTTTCAGGCAAAAATCCGCTGACCGGAAAGTTCCCTGGAATTCTTCACAAAAACCGCCAACCTCTTCTAAAACTGCTTTTTTTACCATCGTACATTGCATGGATACCACGCTTACATTCTGCGGAATTACCGCACGCAGAAAATATCCTTTATATTCTGCACGAAGTCCATAAAATGCCGGTATAATTGCTCCATCCCTGCGGTAAATATATCCACAGGAAGATACACGTTTTTTCTTATTTATAATTTTTGCTGATACGGCTGCGATTTTTTCATGCTGACAGTGGCGAAGTAATTTCTCTAGCAGTCCCTTTTCTTTTATGGATATCGGTTTTGCCAAATAAAAAATATACTCACCACCGCATTTTTTCCATATATTTATATCGGAAGAATCTGCCTGTATATATTCTATTTCTAAGGTATAGGAATCCTTCGTATAAACTGTACCATAGCATTTTTTTAAATACTCTGTCTGCTTTTGCTCTTCTGCAATCACAGTTATTTTATATGTTCCATTTAAAGGATAGGTCACCTGATAAACCCCAAGATTTGCTGTTACATTTGCACTTCCCGGTTCTCCAATACGGTTTAGATGCGCCTCAATTGCCTTGCAGCCATTATCAAACGCATATGCCTTATCTGCGCTGTTTCCTGCCGTAGAGCCTTCGTGAATACGCCAATGATATAAAATTTTAGGCACATGCTTTACAATAGCCCCCGCCTCAACACAGCGGAGTACAAAATCATAATCCTGCGCACCATCATATTCTTTTCGCAGTCCCTTTGTCTGTTCTAACAGTTTTGCTGAAAAAAGCAGAAAATGGCAGAAATAATTGTTGTGCCGCAAAAACTGCGGATTGTAATCCGGCTTAAAATGCGGACGGCTGTACTGCGTGCCATCTCCGTTGATTTTATCCTCATCGGAATAAATCATGGCATAGGCACGTTCCTCTTTGCTGTATGCAAGATTTAATTTCCGAATCATTTCATAGAGCGCATTTTTCACAAGCAAATCATCATGATCCATTAAAGCGATAAATTCCCCTTTTGCCATGGCAAATCCACCATTGGTATTTTCAGAAATTCCACCGTTTTTTTCTAATTTTTTGTAACGGATTCGTGTATCCTTTGCTGCATATTCCTTCGCCACTACTGCTACCACATCACTTTGACTGCCATCTGCAAGGCAAAGTTCAAAATTCTCATAGCTTTGTCCCTGCACCGTTTCAATTAACTCCCGAAGATAGGTTTCCGGGGTTTCATAGGTTGGCACCACAATGCTGACAAGAGGCGCATAGTCAAACTTTGTTTCCTTTTGCCATTGCAGTTCGCTCTCTGTAGGCAGATATGCCGTATAGCACTCCCCATAGGAAAGCATTGGCGACTGTATTCTTTCTAATGTCTTGAAAACAAGCCCCCGAAAGCCGTAACGCTTCAAGAGGCCTGTCACATAACGATATTGATATCTGATATTCATTTTGTTCTATTTTGAACCCTTTCCCGTAATAACCACCTGTAAGGTTTTGACTAAAATCTTAATATCCAACCCTATACTCCACTGGGAAATATAATGGGTATCTAAGGATACGACTTCTTCAAAATCCTTGATGTCATTACGTCCACTGACCTGCCACATCCCGGTGATTCCCGGCTTTATGCCAAGTCTTGCCTTATGATGAATCTCGTACTCCTTAAACTCTTCCACTGTCGGCGGTCTTGTCCCAACAAGGCTCATATCGCCTTTTAACACATTTAAAAACTGTGGAAGCTCATCAATGGAAAATTTCCGCATTATTTTACCAATTGGAAAAATCCTCGGATCATCCTCCATTTTAAACATCAGTCCTGACATTTCGTTTTGTTCCATCAAATCAGCTTTTTGCGCTTCTGCATCCACATTCATGGAACGGAATTTATACAAACGGAACTTTCTGCCATTTTTCCCCACTCTTATCTGGGAGAAAAATACAGGTCCGGGGGACTGCATTTTTATAATCGGTCCAAAAATTACCAGTGCAATTCCACAGAAAATCAATCCCACCAAACTGCCGACAATATCCATCAGCCGCTTTGCAAAAAGCTGTCTTGGAGAAGCGATTTTCATACTGGAGGTCAGCACTAAATAATTGCCGTATTTTTCTACAACCTTATTTGGCGCAAGGGAATTCATGTGTACCAGATTGAAATGTACGGTAATTCCCATCTCCAGCAATTCATTGGCAAGTGCCTGAGAACTTGAACGGGTATTTCCATTGATAAAGACCTCATCCACCACATGGGTACGCAGATATTCATAGCAGTCATCCGCATTTGCCACCACAGGCACTCCACAAATCTTAGCACCTTTTAAATTCTGATCCACCACAATGACACCCGCCACCTTAAAATCACGATAAGGCAAATGAGCAAACTCCTGCAATGCTTCTTTGGCATACTCCGCAGTTGTCAAAAGAATCATCACGGAAAGATTCTTCTCGTTGCTCATTTTCTTACGGATAATCAGCTTTAGCCCTAGTCTGGACAAATATACCAGTCCGATAGAAATCAGCCAGTAGGCAAATATAATCTTACGGGAATAAATCTCCGTCTGCTTTGTGGCAACCTCATAGGTCAAAATTCCCGCAAAAATAATTGTACAAAACGTAACACTGGCATTTACTTCCTGCAAATTGCCTCTGCGCAAAATACCATTGTATGGCTCAGAGAAAAACACCACACAAATGTCAATCAGAACCATTACTACCGCAAGTCTTTCATAGGGTTCATTTGCATAGGGCATCTGCCAGCCTAAACGCAATACATAGGCAATAATCAAAGCTAACTGCATGCTTACAATATCCATAATTGTAAAGTCTAAATGCTTTAACCAGCTTTTCTTTTCCCTTTTATACATAACTTCTTACCTCATTGTTATTTGGCATTATGAATATACATCCAGCTCTTTGCGTAATCTTCACGCTCTGCTTCTGTCATATTACCAACTTTTTCATAAGGAAGTTTTGTCACTACCATCTGTGACTCTCCACATTTAAAACACTCCACGCTTTTTCTTCGAGAAACTACCCTAAGCCATCCGCATTTCGGGCAAATAAATACTTTCATTTCATTAATCCTCTAAAAGTTTGTCCTCTTGTATTTTTAAGGTCTGCAATGACATTTCAAAGTCCTGACGATTTTTCTGTCCAATGGTCTTTAAAATCAGACCGGAGAAAAATGCCTGTATAGCTGCTAACATAGTAAATCCACATACAATCAGTGTCGGGAAGTGTCCCACTAAACCGGTCTGTGTATACTGCACAAGGACAGGAATCATAAATCCGATAGATAACACCGCTAGTACAGCAGATAAAATACCAAAGAAGCTCATAGGCTTATAGGTCTGATACATTCGTGCAATGGTACGCAGTACACGGAAGCCATCGGAAAATGTATTTAATTTCGATACACTGCCCTCCGGACGGTCGCGATATTCAATAATCACATTTTCCACCTGCATATTCTTATCTGCAGCATGAATACTCATTTCTGTTTCAATCTCAAATCCCTTTGAAAGAACCGGGAAAGATTTTACAAACAAATAATTAAATGCACGGTATCCCGTCATCATATCCTTAATATCTGTTTCAAATAAGGTATTAATACTCTTTCTTACTAAAGAATTACCAAAGTTGTGGAAAGGACGTTTATTCTCTGTATAATAGGTGGAAGAAAGTCTGTCCCCTACGACCATATCCGCATTTTTTTCAAAAATCGGACGAATCATTTCCGGTGCTGCTTCTACCGGATAGGTATCATCACCATCAATCATGATATAGCACTCTGCATCCACGTCCCGAAACATACGGCGAATAACATTTCCTTTTCCCTGCTGATATTCGTACCGCACAATTGCTCCTGCATCCTTTGCAATCTTATCTGTACCATCGGTAGAATTATTGTCATATACATAAATCTTTGCTTCCGGTAATACGCGTTTAAAATCCTCTACAACCTTCTTAATTGTCTTGCTTTCGTTATAGCAAGGTATCAATACCGCAATCTTATCCATGATTGGTTTTCCTCCATTTTTTTACCTTGTGATATACACAATATATTTCTATTATAATCTGAATCCCTAATGTAATCAACAGTGCAATTACTACACCATCCATGCCATACCCTTTTACAAACACCATAGAAGCAATCACTGAGGATACTATTCCGCTTATCCCCACTGCAAGCTGTCCCTTAATCTCCCGCAAAACGGTACAGACCGGAAACAGACAGGCATTTATGCTTATCAACAGTGTAGATATAATAATCGGTACGAACAAATAGGTATACGGACGGATTTCCTCTTTAAAAAACAGTACTAAGAACCATTCCCCAAGGAGTGCCGCCACAATTACTGCTAAAACCGATAAACCGGCAAATACAATGGCTACTTTTTTCAAAATATCCATAAACCCTTTTTTATCATCAGCCGCTAAACGGTCAGCAAGGGGAGTAATTAATGGAATAAATATGGTATTCGCCCCTACCTGTACAATCATACTTGGTGTGGCAACCGACGAATAATAGCCAAGTACTGTGGCATCATAATATCTTTCCAAAAAATACTTTGGCAACGATATGGATAAATTATTTGTTACCGCCACAATGACTAAAGGTACCATCGCAATCATCAGTTTTTTTACCATTTCTTTATTTGTGGTATCATCCTTTGCAATAAACTTGACTGCCACACGGCGGTCATACAGTACTGCTGCCGCAAAAGTGGTAAATGCCAGTGCAGCCACCGCATACAACAAATTCTTTGTCAGATACAGCATACCACAAAAACCTGCCATCATCAAAATACTTCGGATAATATAGGAATAACACACATAATCCATTCTGCCATTTTTCTGGTCAACGCCATGATATACGTCAATCCACGCCTCTGCGCATTTATACACCATGTATAAAAGTATCACGCCCCACTGGTGCGGTGTATAGCTGTTAAATAAAAGTCCTACAAAACAAATGATAAATGCAATTGCCATAGCAATCCAGCGGGAGCAGATATAGGTACGGTCTGTATATTCTCCGGTAACATCCGATACCTGATATTGTCTGGTATTAAATAGTGCCAAAATGGCAAATGCCGCTGTAAAGGTCATTGCAAGGGAATAATTGCCGCCAGCTTCAAACCCTGCCAGACGAACAACTAAAATCGTTGTCAGCCACTGACAGCCATAATAAAACATGGTGCCAAAACTGTTATAAAAAATATTTGCCAGTGTTGATTTTTTCTTCATGAATAATTCTCTTCTTCCTAAATTGCGCAACTTTTGCGCACATGTATTTGTTCAGTATAACACACTTTGAGTTTTATGTCCAATGAGTATCTGTTTCCGTACAGGTCAAAACACTTGCTGTTTTGACCGTAAGAAAGTGATTCAGGAGTGCCAAAATCCCTTTGCGCAGCAAACTTTTATGGATTTTGGCATAGTAACTATGAAGGTACTGAATAGTTAATCCATGGAGTAATCTGCACGGTGCAGTGTCAAATTCGGATTGTAATAAGGGTCTTTTTCGATAAATTCCTTTTCCCATTTTGTCTGCAAACGTGTAATTTCAGTCTGAAATCTTGCCTGTTTTTCCATGGTGTCTTCATATCCTCTGGATTTCGACTCATAGTGGAAAAGTCTTGCATAAGGGTTAAAAATAATTTCATAACCCGCTGCCCGGATTTTCAGACATAAATCCACATCATTTAATGCCACCACGAAATCTTCTCCCATACCACCGACTTCTTCAAATACACTTCTTTTCACCATCAGACATGCGCCTGTACAACCGCTGACCTCTCTTTCACAAAGAGAAAACGGATAGTATTTTTCATCCCTGTCAGTCAGACTCCATAAACCATGGGCTGCAAAACCACCCATTCCCATGATAATACCGCCATGCTGAATAGTCTTATCTCCATAGTAAAGCATCGCTCCTGCTGCGCCTGCGCCATCTTTTAGAGTAGATGCCACCAATTCCCGTAATGTATAGGCGTCCATAAATTCTGTGTCATTATTTAAAAAGAGAAGCAGTTCTCCCTTTGCACTTTTTACAGCAAAATTATTTATGGCGGAATAGTTGAAAATACCTTCCCATTTCACCACATGTATCCGCTCATCCTCCTGCTGCAGTTTTTCATAATAGGCAAAGGTTGTCTCCTCTTCACTATTATTTTCTGCAACAATTACCTCATAATTGGTATAATCACTTTTTTTCAAAGAATCAAGACAAAGCTTTAAATCCTCAATATGGTCTTTGTTTGGAATAATAATGCTGACGAGTGGTTCTTCCTTTAATGCTGTTTTTATATGATAAAATCCCGGCACATCGGATTTTATCACTTCACCTTCTATTCCTGTGGTCTGCATATAATGTTCTATACATGCTTTTCCATTTCCTTCTGTATTCCGTACAAAATTCTGCTTTTCTTCCTCACTTACACGATTAGAAAACAATACCTTAGGCATATGACAGACATGCTTTGCATAGCGAAATACCTGTAAGGCAAGGTCGTACCAGTCATTTCCTGTAAGTTTTACGGTTTCTTTTTCTGCAATTTCTTCTAAAAGGCTGCGTTTTACTGTAAAACAACATCCCATATACTGAAAATTCAAAAGCATATACAGACTTTTATCCGGTTTAAAAAATGGACGAAAACGCTTCTTCCCTACGCAGTTATCCTCATCCGTATAGAGTACATCCGGCGTATGCTGATTATATATACGGATTTTGCTTTCACCCTTTAGCAAAGGCTTTGTTATCTGCATGGTCATTTCATACAAATACTCCGGTGCTACTTTTACTCCTCTGCCGGAAAAAACCACATAATCGCCTGTACAGCCTTTAACCACATCCATTAAAGACATTTTTTCTGTTAATTCCAGAAAAGAAATCCTGCTGCAGATCTGCTTTTTCCAGCCGGAAATATCTGCTTTTTCTCCCGGCTCAAATACCACGGTAAATGCCAGCTTGGATGCATCTGCACTTTTTTTCTGCTGCGTCAAATCTGCCTTTGTAGGCGAAATGCGGCGACACCAGCTCATGTATTCCGATTCTTCACTTATCGGCACACCCAGCTTTCGCAATGCTTTTTTTGCGGTATAGGTCATACCATAATATTTCAGATAATATACAGCTTTCTGTAACTTATTTTTGCCTTCTAAATCAAAATCACTTAACATATGATCTCCTATTTTCTCTGCCAATGCTTCTCATAAGAAAGATTTTTATTGTAAAACGGGTCACCTGCGGCAATCTGTTCTTTATAATTTGCCATTAAGATTTCCCGGTCAGATGCGGACAGTTTTTCCGGAAAATCTGCCTTGGAAATTTTACATAACGCATAGGGATTTAGTACGATTTCTTTGCCTTCCCTGCGCAGCCCAAAACACATCTCCAGTATTTTTCCAAATACACTGCGGGTATGGCTCTTTTCCCATTTTTCCATAAACAGGTCTTTTTTTGCCATACATGCACAGCCGGATACCGCAGATACATTGTGGGTATAATAATTTCTTCCCATATAACCGGTGGCATCATAGCGTTCACCCCGGTTTATCTCAATTGCCAGACGCTCTGCCGTAGTACCATGTACAAGGTCGGAACTTAAAATAAAGTCCTTTTCGTCCAACACCTGCATACCGGCAATGCCCACATCTTCTCTTTGGGCAAACATTAAAAGTTCTTCTATCCAGGTCGGTGTTATTGGCGCTGCCCCAGCCGCTAAAAGAATCACATATTCCCCATTTGCCTGTGCAAATGCTTCAGTTAATTCTGCCTGTGTCATTCCGTAAAAAATTTCATAATCACCATATACAGAACGGGCTTCGATAGCTGCTATGGTATATGCCACACGCTCTTTTTTTGTATGTGTTCCATCAATCACAATGGTGATTTTGGGATTTTTTATCGCATAATCCATACGGTAATGAGTTTTACAAATCTGTGTACTATACACTTTTGCCGGATAACCTCTGCGCACTTCCGCATCAGCCACGGCATTTCTTCCTGCTTCAATGGCATAGGATTTTGCTTCTATATTCATAGAGGTAGACATCTGGTGACATCTCCAGAAATATAATACACTAGGAATATGACAGACCTTTTTTGCCGCATCCGTTAAACGCATTATGATATCATGGTCCTGACTGCCATCATATTCCGGGCGGAACATACCCACCTCATCCACCAATGCTTTTTTAAATACACTTAAATGACAGATATAGTTTACTCCACGCAGATTATCCACAGAAAAATCCGGTTTAAAATGTAAAGTTATGATATTTTCCAAATCTTCCCCTTCAAAGGTCGCTTCATCTGTATAAACAAACTCTGCATCTTCTTTTTCAATGACCTTTGCACATTCGTACAAGGCACAGGGATGCAGCATATCGTCATGATCAAAAAGTGCCAAATAATTTCCGGTTGCCATACAGATACATGCATTGGTATTTTCTGCAATACCTGCATTATTTTCTAATTTTTTATAGACAATACGCTTATCTTTATCTGCGTACTCTTTTACAATTTCAGCTACCTTCCCATGGGCTGCATCCGATGCATCGGCTAAGCACAATTCCCAATTCCGGTATGTCTGGTCTGTCACAGAGGTAATCATATCCCGAAGAAAACGCTCCGGTGTATTATACAAAGGCACCAATACACTGATTTTGATATCCTTTGAAAAGACACGCTCTCTCTGTTTTGCCTTTTCTTCCTCTGTCGGCATGATTTTTGTCAAAAATTCCCTTGCACGTTTCTTCTTGGCATAGGCATTATTTTCCATTGCATGCTTTACCTTGTTTTCCACATTCCGATAAATGCCGGAGGGACCATTTTGGTATACATAACGCGCTGCACGATAGCCCATTCTTGCCGGATATATCAGTGTCCATACCGGTGTACCCTTTAATTTACGGATACCATGACGCTCTTCTTCTATTTCCTCTCCGGGGCCTTCGTCCGTTGCATATGCCAGATATTTGGAAAAATTCCCTAAATCCGTGGAAATCTTCTTTTTCTCTTCATCCGCTAATCGTCTTAATTCTATATCTTCATTCACTAACATAGATTATCCTCTTTTCCTATGGCAAATCCAGTTCCAAAATATATCCTGCTTCATTTTCAAACAGAATACTTACTGCTTCATGATTTAATGTCTTTTTGCCATGTTCCTGTTCAAACTGTGTACCCTTTAACATAACGGTATGCTTTACATCCCAGTCATAATATGCCTGTAACAGTTCCTCATCTGTATGCCGCCACTCATAGAAATCCGGGAAATCATATCCACTTAAGCCTTCATAAAAATAGGTTGCACCATAATCATTTGTTTCGGTCATTAACGGCACCATCTTTTCATCGGAAAGATTATCTGCCACATACTGGTATAAATCCATAATGGATTCATCCAATCCCACATGCTCTCTGGTGATAAAGGACCAGTTATTCTGAAACAGGGTAAAATATGCCGGACTATGCATTGCTCCGGTGATATTTTCTCTGGAGGTTACAATTCTGTACTCCACATGTCCAAAACAAAGCACCACAAACATCGCAATCATCATGCAGTAGGCTGTCAGCATTTCCTTTGCTTCCTGTAACATGATGGCAACTGCCTGTGCAGTCAATACCCAGCAGAGCATCCACAATGGGAAGTAAGTCTTGTAATAATAATAGGTAGATACATGATGTGTAAGGGTCAACAACAGCATCACACCTGTAAATCCAAAAAATGCTCCAAAGAATACCACCTGTGGTGTCAGACGTTTTTTCTTTAAAGTTTTAACTAAAACAAATAACACCGGAAGAATCGTCCAGAAGAAATCCATATACAATTCCGTATAAATACCCCCCTGATTTCCCAGCGCATCCGTCACCTTTGTACCGGAATTTACAAAAAATCCAAAGAAACAGTAATAGATACCCATAATGGATGGTAAAAGGAAAATCTTTAATGCCAAAAGGACATTTTTCTTTGTAAATACCTTACCTTCTCTTCTTGCCACAATCATAAGGTAAACAAATACTGCCACAAAAGTCACCGGTGCAAAAAGCATATAACAGGTAATTACGCCAAAACAACCAAGCATCAGCATAAAAATACTATATTTACGCTCAACCTCTGCTTCTTCGTAAATCCAGAGTGTAACCAGTAAAAATGCCACCAGCATACCGCCTGCGCCCCAGTAAGTAAAGGAATAATAAAAGCCAAAGAACGGATATCCCATAAAATAGGCAACCGTAATCACCATGGCAAATACTTTCGATGCAGTTGTCTTTGCAAAACGACGAATCACTGCCACAAAGAACAATGTTTCTATCCAGAAAAACAGACAGTCTGCAATGATATATCCCTTATACCAGTCTGCAATCCGCACAAAAGGCTGAATCATTTCAATAATCATGGCATTCTGCAAATGCAGAAAATACATGTTAAATACCGTCTGGGAACGGACAATCTGTGTCGCTTCTTTTAAATGACAGCCTGCATCACTATTATAATAATAGTACTGCAAATCCGGTGTAAAAATATTTAAACAAATGGCTGCCACACCAACGGTTACCAGCGCAATGGCAATAAAATCAAATTTTTCCCATACATATTCCTGTCGAAGACCCTCTTTTTTTCGTGCATAAAAGAGCAGTCCGCCCAGCACAAAATATACAAAGGACATGGTATAAATATTAATCGGTATACCAATCGGGCTTATAATACCTGCCACAATACTTCCCATACAGGTCGTAATAATAAAGGATAACACTGTCCACAAAAATCCGTTCATAGCCTTATGGGATTTGCGGAACAGATACACACCCACCATACAAAACACAAAGGTTACAAAATATGCAATTGTTCCAAAGATTGTTCCATGTAACATCGGTTTTCTCCTTGTCGTTATTTTAATATTATCTGGTTTGGCGTAGTGGAAAAGCTATAAACCGCCGCACCATTTGTCGTCATAAAATACCGGTTATCCGGTGTAGAATACGCTCCTGTGGTATCGTTCATCAGCCAGTCTGGTGCATCGAAAAATGCCACCTTCGCATCTATAAAATCATAAAAATCCTTCTTTAAACCACCATTTCCATGATGTCCCATCTGGATGTATTCAGCCTTTAGCGCATCGCCATAGGTGTCTAAGAGATAATCACTCATTTTTTTACCTACATCTGCACAAAACAGCATGGATTCCTCCTCTGCTGTCACCTTAAACAGCATAGAACCATCATTCAACAAATCATTAGACAGTTCATCCACATAATCATCATAGGCACTAAAAATCTCAAAACCCAGCCCTGCTACAGCAAAAATATCTCCCGCATGGACGTAGGTCAACTGTGGAATCTCTAACTTTAACCACTTTTCATATACTTCTGTTTCATCCCACGGTGCATTTTCCAAACACAATTCCGGGGATGCCATATCCACTGCGTAGACCTTATCAATGGACAATTTGCCCGGTTTTTTATAGATTTTACAAAAAGCTCCTGCGTGGTCTCTGTGAGGATGGGTAATAACCCATGCATCCACATGATTCCCAAGTCCTTTCAGCACTTTCCGTACATAAGAAGCATCACTTTCCCAGCCACCGTCTACCACAATCAGATGTCCCTTATTATCCTGTAAGGTATAAAAACTTAACTGGGCACCGTCTGCACCGCCATACTGGGTAATCAGCCACTGGTTTTCATACTGTGTATCCCCATCATTTCTGCGGAACACATTATACTTTTCATTGTTTCCTATCTTCGCATAGCCAAGCCCTTCAAGTGCTGCTGTTACAGCATCGTCTATAGGGTAAGCAATATAGTTGCAACCTTCTATACCTGCATACCAGCAGATTGCCTCCCAATTCTTAGGCTCTGTATTCATCAGACGGTAAATATTTGCTGAATTGTCATTCTGCGCTTTATTTCCCTTTACCACTTCATTGCCATAGGGCATCAAAATCGTGGCATCGTACTGACGAATAGTTGTCAAAAGTTCATTCGGTACAATGAGTTTTTTGCTTTCTACGCCATTTGCCTTTGCATCGGCTTCTATTATATCGCAAATTTGAATGGTATCGTTTGGTAACTTATAATTGTTCTGTTTTGGGTCAAATATCGCATCATTGTAAACAAATGTGCCTGTCATGGCAATCACCACAAGCATAAGAGCCAGCAGCGCATACCGTTTTACCTTTGTTTCCATCTGCATAAGTATCTGCACCGCTGTATAAGCCGTTACTATAGCTGTCGGCAGCAGCCAGAACATACGCCAGTAGACATTTCCCCCATTTCCTAACAGCTTCATAATTACCTTTGCTGTCAATGGGAAAAAACAGATAATAAAAAATAGTAATGTATAGCCAATAAACAAAAACCGCTTATCCGCTTCTGCCGCAGATTCTTCTGTTTTCTTTTTCTGCATACTAAAGCCCACCAGATAAATGATACAGGCAAAAAACAATGCCATATGCATACCTGTTCCATTGTAGGTATCATACATAGACATCACAAGTTCAAAAATTTCCCGCAAAATATACCTCCCTAACGAATCACAAGATACAGGCATGCACAAATCAGATTGGGCAGACAGCAAAGTGCCGCACAAATCAACAGACGTACACTCTTATTTTTTATGGCAAATAAAATGCCGAAAATCCCTGTCATAATCGCACCCAGCATAATGCCCATGGAAGACACCATACAGCAGGCACTCATCAATAAAAACAGCAGTACATAGTCTGCTACTTTTCCTTTTTGCAGAAAAATGCGTATAGCAAGGTATACTGCCAAAGGAAGCAATACGCTGGCTAACAATGCTTTTCCCTGCCATAAGCGAATCTGCAGTACCACACCGCTTGTCCGTTCGCTATATGCGGCAAAAAGGTTCAAGAATGAGATAAGCAAAAGGAAGTAGCCTGTCTTTTCCATATTTTTTTCAAATAATGCTCTTCCAATCAATGCATACACCGCATATGCCAGCAGTAAAAAAAGCAGCATAAATATCATATGTGCCATAATTGCCGGGTGCGTATCCGTCACTCTGCTTACCACTGCATTAAACACATAAAATGGTGATAATACATATCTTGACGGCAAAGTTTCATATGCCACACCTGTATAGGGACTATAGGCTAAAATACTATCCGTCGCTATGGATGTAGTGGCTGCTGCCACAAAAAATGCATCATCCGCATTGCTGTACTGGTATCTTACATATACAAGCATCTGTGCAGCAATTACGCCAAGCTGTACCCATATACAGAGGGTAAACTTTCGAACTGACCTAAAGCTCTCTGAAAAAATCACCAGAATACGTTTGTAATTTAACAATAGGGAAACCACTGCCAGCAGCAATAAAATCCCACCATATACCATCACAAGCATCGTCAGCGACTTTCGCATAAACACAAGAGGCAATGCCACGATTTCAAATATTCCAAACATCATCACATAGCCAGCCACTATCTGCAACAGAATATTGTTCTTATCATTCTCAATAAATTTTGTATAAAGCAAGCCTAATAAAAATGGAAGCAGCACAAGAAAAACTGCAATCAATACCAAACTTTTTATCATTCATCTTACCTTTCTTCACTTTTAAATGACCAGAATTTGTTTATTAAAAAATTAATCGGTACACCAATAATGGAATTGATTAATGGTGCTACAAACTTAGAAATACCTAACCATTCAATCCAAACCACTAACAAAATACTGCTTAAAAACAGTCCCGTAAAGGAATAGGAAATATAGGTCTTTATCAGAGATTTAAAGAACGAACGACTTTCTCCTTCTCCCTTTTTAAATACATATTTATTATTCCAGAAATAGGACCAGCCCACACCTAATATAAATGCAATAGCATTCGCAATAATATAGGCAGGACGTTCAGCCACGCCAACATATTCTAACAATAACCGACTGCCTGTCAGCAACAGATAACTGATAACCGTATTGCTGACACCTACTACCAAAAATCGTACAAACTGCAGAAAATTCTCCTTGACCTCCGGTGTCAGCTCTTTATGCAGGATTTTAAACAGCACGCCTAAACACCAGCCTGCCACCACTTCCACAAGCCACCAGAAACCGTCAATTATTTTACTCATTTTCTATCTCCATTCTGTTCTTCTTTGAAGTATTTGTTTCTTTACAAATGTAAATCGGACGTTTTTTTACCTCTAAATAGGTTTTCGCTAAATACGACCCTAAAATACCAATGCACAAAAGCTGAATTCCGCCTAAAAACATAATGATACAAACCATAGACGGCCAGCCAAAGGCAGAGCCTCCATACAAAATCTGCCGTATAACAATAAATACAATAGCAAGCACCGACACAAGGCACATCAGCACCCCAAACAATGCCGATAGGGATAACGGCATTGTGGAAAATGCCACAATTCCATCAATGGAATACAAAAAGAGTTTCCAAAAAGACCACTTCGTTTCTCCCGCTACACGCTCAATATTTTCATATTCCAACCATTTTGTCCGAAAGCCTACCCAGCCAAATAAACCTTTAGAAAAACGGTTGTATTCTCCCATTTCCAATAACGCATCCACAAAGGGACGGCTCATTAAACGGTAATCTCTTGCACCATCCACAATATCCGCCTTAGAAATCCGCTTCATCAGACGGTAAAACATCCGTGCAAAAAATGACCGGATTGGCGGCTCACCCTTACGGCTCACCCTTCTTGTGGCAACCGAATCATAGCCTTCCTCTGTAATCGCCTTGTACATTTCCGGCAATAACGCAGGCGGGTCCTGCAAATCTGCATCCATAATCGCCGTCAAATCTCCGGTGGAATGTTCTAACCCAGCATAAATTGCGGCTTCTTTTCCAAAATTTCTCGAAAAAGACACATATTTTACCCGTTCATCCTTAGCAGCCAGCTCTCTGATTACCTCTAAGGTCTTATCCCTTGAGCCATCATTGACAAACAGCAATTCAAATTCTACTTCCTGCATCTGCTGCATAACCTTTTGCATCTCTTCATAAAAATAGTGCAATGCAGCTTCTTCATTATAACAGGGTACAATGACCGTTAATCTCATTTTCATCCTCCATGAATATACCTTCTCCGCAGTATAATAAATCATTTTATTATACCGTCATTTGCTGTCAATGTCAAATTTGCAATATTTTGTTCAAAAATAACAGCCACCGAAAATTTCCGGTGGCTGCTAAAAAACTGTCCAATTTTATTTCCATTATGCAAGATTCCCATGAAAAACCGTCATATTTTCTCCATTTCACAAAATTTATCCGTATACTAAACAACAGTTAAATTCTACAAAAGGGAGGTATATCTATGAACTTAACAAGTACATTAGATTACATAATTGCAATTACAGGATTCGCTATCATCATCGGCAGCTTTGCCTGGAATATCTATGACGTATTTTTCCAGAAGAAAAACTAGCTTTCCGATTCTACCATACGGTAACCGACTCCGGCTTCCGTAAATATGTATTTTGGCTCCGTCGGATCATCTTTGATTTTCCGGCGGATATTTGTCATATTCACACGAAGAATCTTATTATTCTCTGCTGCATATGGTCCCCAGATTTTTTCAAGAAGCATCTGATAGGTAATAACTTTTCCTGAATTCATGGCAAGATACTCCATAATACGGTATTCCACGGGAGTTAAATGTATCTGTTCACCATTTACACTCACCAAACGTCTTTCAAAGTCTACCTTTAAACCATTCGCCTGATATGCATTTTCTTCTCCGTATTTTCTACGGTAACGCAATGCACAGCGGATTCGTGCTAATAATTCCTCTGAACCAAAGGGCTTGGTAATATAATCGTCTGCGCCTGCATCTAAAGCCAGCACTTTGTCTTTTTCTTTGCCCTTTGAAGAAACCACAATCATCGGACAATCCGATACCCTGCGTACCTGTCGTATAATTTCCATGCCATCCATATCCGGCAATACCAAATCCAATAATACTAAATCCGGGCATCCATTGGTAATCTGGGACATCCCATCCCTGCCGCTTTGTGCGGAATAAAATTTGTAGCCCTTCTGTAAAAACATTCTTTTTAAATAATACTGTACCTCTTTTTCTTCATCGATGGATAATATTTTATATTTTGTTCCAACTTCCATTTCTATGACCTCCTGTTTTACAACTCATTTTATGCTGCAAAACAGAATTTTTTCTTCCCATCCATCCGGTGTATAAATCGTATTATCTGAAAATAGGGAATTTTCCTTTCACCAAAGAAAATCCGATATCTTTCTATACAGTTAAAAAAGAGCATTAACGCTACTATGACAATTAGAATCATCATACCCTTAGCAGTTTCTGATTCCTGCTTCTGCCCTTTGCGAACCGCAAAATTTATGTTAAAATCATCTATCTCATGAAGATTCTCTATAGGAAGAACCTTTGCTGTCTGCTGACTTTGCATACCACCCGCTTGCATTTGTGCTTCTGCTAAGAAACCATATCTATGATAATCGGTGGTGAAACGACTAAAAATGCCTAACATAAAAACAAATGCCATAAGCATCCATAAGCATTGCTGATATATGCTGCTTTTTTTCATCCTATCCCACCTTTCAAAAATTTCATCCTTATTATAACAGATTATTTTTTTATCAACAGTATATTTTTCTATTTTTATCATTTCTTTGCGTTTTCTTAGCAGGAGAATTGTTTGAATTGTGCTGTTTTTTCGTGAAATATATTAATATTCTGCTAAAATCTATGGTGTTTTTCTTTATTTTTCAGCTTTCGTGCTATAGTGTCGCTAGTGAATATTTGCATTATAAAGGGAGGATTTTGTCATGGAATTGTTGTTACAAATTTTGCTCATTATTTTTATGTTAGTTGTTGGTGTTTTGCCTTGTCTGTATATGCTAATCAGTATGCCGGCTGTGATTATCTGGAAGATTTACCGTAAAATTAAGTATAATATTTCTATTAATGATTAATACCAGATATCTCATCTCCCCCGAGATGTCAAAAAGAAGGCTGTTGCTTTTTGCATAGCCTTCTTTTTTGTTATGGTTGATATTAATTGTTACCGCTGACTTCGCCGTCCGGGTTGCCGCTGACTTCGCCCCCAGTGTTGCCTCCGTCTCCGGTTCCTCCTGTTTCACCTCCGGTGTTGCCGCCTTCGTTTCCGCCTCCATCTTCAGTGATTGGTCCGATGGTAATGGATACGACGTTGGAATATTTACTATATGTGCCATCACCAAAATCTGCCCTTACACGGAAAGAATATGTTTTGCCTGAATCAAAGCCAACTTTCGTTCCTGCTGCATTTTTATACTGTTTGCAGCTATAGTTCTGCGCCGTTATCGTTTTGATTCTTGTATAAGACTCTTCATCATCCGCCTTGCAATACACCCGGTATTTATCTGCTGAGAGCCATTTGCTCCAGTTAAACGTTACTTCACCGTTCTTTTCGGTAACTGTAAGCAAAATAAGTGCTAAAGCAGAATAGCTTTCTGATTCTTTTCCATAGTAATTCACGCCATTAATAGTGATAAAGCTTCGTACTTTGTAATAATATGTTGTTCCGGATATGGTATTTTGATCTTTATAAGTGCCTTTACCTGCTTCTACAACAGCAATCGGTGCATATGTACCATTTTCTTCCGTAGAACGCAATACCTCATATCCACTGGCATCTTCCTGTTTTTTCCACTTAATTGTAATTTCATTACCGGATACTGCACATTTTTCTGTATTAATTTCTACCTGCCCTGTGGCAACTGTATGTGCTAGAGGATCTGATATTTCACCATAAATCCTTGTACGCTCTTCTGCATTTTTTTTCACAGGTGCTTCTTTATACATGCGCACCTGATACTGATATGTCGTACCCGGTGTCAATCCTGTATCTTTGTAGGTAACTGTAGAATTACCGGCAATTTGTGCAATAAGTGTACCGTCACGGTAGATTTCGTAACCATCTCCGGTATTTAGCTTCTCCCATGTCAGCATAGCTGATGTGGTAGAAAGTGAAGTAACATCCGTAATTATACCTTTCTTTCGAATCGATGGCATATTGGTATATTTAGATTTCTTAAACCCTTTAATCTTTTTCCACTTGGATAAACCTGTATGCTTTAACAATGGGTCTGTAAACTTAAAGGAATCTGCTGTATCAATATACTGGTATACACTCCAAATCAGACGCTTCACATGCCACTGGTCACACAAGCCCCAATAATAGCCTTCTTTCAATTCTTCCGGGTGGTCAAACTCACGTCCGTAAATAAAGGCCTCTATCATATCATTGCCTTCACTCATATAATAGGCATACGCATAAGCTGCTGCCTGCATCACTTCCCCACGGCTGGTATTAAAAGACTGCTCTGAAAGCATGATTTTATATTTTTTTCCGAAATTCTTTTTTACATAATTTGTCAGAACTGTTAAGTTCTTAAAATTGATAATCTGCGAATTTGTAGAATTCGTTGCCAAAGAATCATCCCAGAATATCGGGTCACCCATTCCCTGCGGATAAGCATGATAAGCTATACGGAATACGATATTTCCCTGCGCTTTCATCTGCTTGTAAAAGCTGTCTAAAACCGCCTTAGAACTAAAATAACGGTTGCCGGAATCAAAATCCCTATTCCAGTTATTATCTAAACTGACATAAACATTTGCATTTTTATTTACGCTCTTTACTGCGTTGTAGCAGATACGGAAGCTTCTGGCATAATTCTTGATATATGTACTTAATTTCTTATTTCCACCATAGTTCCAGACATAAGGTGCATTTATCTCATTTCCTAATATCCATCCGGTTACAAGATTTTCTTCTGTACCATAGTGCCCTGCCAGATACGTCATAATAGCTTCAAATGTCTGTGCCCCTGCCTTAGAAGATGTCTTAACAGAGGAATACTTTGTGGACGGATATCCGCCAAACTGCATAGCCTGTGTACCTGTAGAATTATTATCCTTTGGCAGAAGCAAAATAATCGTCACTCTGACTCCTGCTTTATTATATGCCTGAATCAACTCATCATTTCGCTGTATCTGGTCTGCATCGATGTAATAGGTCTTTCCCTTATAGACATATTCCATCTTATTGACTGCATCGTTATTCAGCAGGGAATTTAATGTCCAGTTGATAACCGCATGCTTTGTACCGATTTCTAAGGAATCGGACAACTCTTCCACCTGCAAGCCTTTTTTGGATGTTACCTGCGGACCTTTGCCGGTATAGGTGGCTAAAACCTCAGGATTTGTGATGTACTTTGCATCACTGATGATTTTATACTTTTTGCCACTTTTACAGGCAACGACAAATTTCTGATAAAGCATGGAGCTGTCATATTTTACTTTAAATGTCACCGTTCCTTTTTTTGCTTTTACTTTTTTTATCGGCTTTATGCTTTTTTGCCCTGTTTCTGATGTATGGGAATCTAATGCCAGCAAATACAGCTTGCTGCCCATTTCCTTTGTCTTTTGTTTTACTTTTGCTTTTACGGTCAGCTTTTTCCCACTGCTGTTTAGCTTACAGGAGCTGACAGTTACAGGATTGTCTGCTGCATAAACGGTTCTGACATCTGCCATAAGTATACACATAAACAGCAGTGCAAACAGCAGCCATCCTCCTGCTTTTGTCTTCTGAAGTATCTTCATCTCATTCCCCTCTCTTGTCCATAAATTTTGTCTTTTTCATTCTAGCATAGGCGAAATGCTTCTTCAATAGACTACATATTCTTTTCACATTTATAGCTTCTTCTAATCCATATGAATAGAGTAGAGAAATAACAGTAAATGTTATTTCCCTCTCATTGAACCGTACATACGGGTCTCGTATACGGCTCTACAATTTATATTCCAACCTCTTTAAGGTAATAGGATAAAGGATTTAGCAACCCTGCTGAGTC
>JAGAMY010000041.1 GCA_017624495.1 Lachnospiraceae bacterium
AAAAACTGTAATACTTTTACATTTTCCTGCGTAATCTCTACAACAGGTTGACGGACAACAAATTTTCGATTTTTTATCATCACTTCACATATTGAAACCGTAGCATAATTGCTAGTAATTTCTTCTATCAACGGCACTTGTGTTGATAATCCCATACGATTTGCCAGTGTATATCCTGAATAGTAACCTACTCTTTTTCCTCTACGCACAATATATTTATGAACTGCTACCGTATCTGCTGATAATGATATTTTTTTATCCAAAACACTTGTTTTCGGAAAATAATACACTTCCGAATCAAATTGGTATAGAATCCCCTCTTCTGTAAGTTGTTTTAATTGGTAACAAATACCTTCTTCCGTCATTTCCGAAATACTAATGTCACTTACAAAAATAGGCTCTCCTAAAACATAATTTGCTTTTAAATATTCATATAACATGACCTATTCTTTCGCCTTTCTTTTATCGTACATCTGTCCTCGTATAGAATGTCGCTTTTCCCTTACCATGTTTCTCAATCACGCCCTCCTCAGTCAGCTTCTTTAAAGAATTTTCCACAGATGCCTTTCCAATGGAAGGTACTAATTCCATAATTTCGCTCTTAGTAAACTTACCTATCTTTTCCTGAACAGCAGCTCGCACTTGTTCTATTGCCGGAAGTTTATTATCCACTAAATTTATCCGGCTTTCAAAATCTCTATATGCCGCCAATATAATACCCAGAAGATACTTAATAAACGGTGTAAAATCTTCTTCTCCCTCATGCCAGCCAATTCCACACTGTCCAAGAACCTCATAGTATTTTTCCTTCGTCTTTTCTATTTTACTCTCAATACTGATATATCTGCCTACAACATATCCTTGTCGATACAGCAATAATGTGGTAAGTAAGCGTGACATACGTCCATTTCCATCATTAAAGGGATGAATACATAAAAAATCATGAATGAAAACAAGAATTAAAAGCAATGCATCCACCACGCAGGAATCTATTACCTGATTAAAACTTTCGCATATAGCCTCTATTGCATCCGGCGTTTCATATGGTTCCATTGGTGTAAATCTTACAACCTGAGTGCCATCTTCTTTCGTTTCCGCAATAATATTTTGTGTATTTTTGTATCTGCCACCGATTGCCTTTTCAGAGTATTTATATAAATCCCTGTGCAATTGTAAAATATAGGATGAACGAATTGGAATGTATTCATAGCTTTCATGAATGGTATTTAATACATCTCGATATCCCATAATTTCTTCTTCGTCCCTATTTCGTGGTGTAGTTTTATCCATACATAACTGCTGGATTCGTGTTGTCGTTGTTACAATTCCTTCTATTTTATTCGATGCTTCGGTACTTTGAATTTTGGCAATCTCAATTAATCTATCCAATGCCGCAGGTTTCTGCTTTAAATATAGCTCCTGACGACCTTTGTATTCATGGATTTGCGCTACTAAACCAAGTATTTCAGAATCCCATTTATAATCTTTTAATTTATTATAATCAAAACTTCTCATTCGCCTATCCGCCTTTCTTTCACCTAATTATATATGTATTTTAGGCGTATTTCAATCTTTTAGGTGTTTTTCCTCCTAATATTTTTTACCATTTAGGCGTAAATATTCCATCATAAATACATAAAAAGCCATGAGTTTCCACATCCTCACAGCTTATCGTATCAATTCTCAATTTAGTTTTTAAAAGTTGTAAATTAGTTGTATGAGCAGCAAAAAAAGGACATTTCCCTTTTTGCTGCCATTCCAATTTTTTTCATTTGCATTTGCCATTACCCGCAAAGGCAATTTCTACACATTATACTCATTCCTAAGATTCTGTGCCAACGCATAAATATCATTCAATGTCGCCTTCACCTGATGCATATCCGCAACTGCCTGCGTCATCATGTGGCTTCCGCTATTCGAAGCTGCCGCCACTTCCTGACTATTTGCAGACAATTCCGTAATACCATCTGCAATAACCGATGATGCCTCTGTAATACCGTCAATGACACGTTTAAAATCACTAATGATATTCATGAGCTGGTTTACGCCGCTGTCAATCGCATCAAATTTGCCTTTGGTTTCTTCAATCAGGCTGTTTTGCTCCTCTACTGTTTCTACAGAATGATTGATACTTGCTGTCACCTGCTTTACATCTTCACTAAGTTCTGAAAGTATGGCTTCAATGTTCTCTGTAGCCGTTTTGGTCTGTTCAGCCAGTCCGCCGATTTCATCCGCAACTACAGCAAATCCTTTTCCCACTTCTCCGGCTCTTGCTGCTTCAATGGAAGCATTCAAAGACAGCAGATGGGTCTGTGTGGAAATGCCGGAAATAATGCGCAAAATATCCTGTACGGCTTTTGTTCTTTCGTTTAATGTTTCTACATATTGCACAGTCTTTTTGTTTTCATCGGCAACAGCCTTTGCATGATTATGTAATTTATCCATGGATTCTGCACCAAGTGCCACTTCTTCTAACGCTTTACCGGATGCAAATACCATGGTATCTGTCTGCGCCTTGGCATTTTGGGTATTATCCCCAATGTCCTGACATTTATGTGACTGATTCTGTATTTCGTGGGCTGTATTTTCAATATTTTTAGCTATATCCTGCATGGACAGATTACTTCTGTTTAACACTTCATCCAATGCTTCTATATAACCATTTGCACCATCAAAATGATTCACCAGTTCTTCGGATACACGCCTTACTGTATCCATGTTTTCATTGTTAAATGCAATCCATATTTTTGTAATGTTATAAACAGCAAAAATAATCAGTACCAAAAGAATTATCGATGTACCGCCTTCTGTTGGAGAAACGGTTCCCTTTGCAACCAATGTCAGACTTCTTACTGTAAATATAGGAAATATTACCAGTGTACTGACAATAATTCTTACTTTCTCCAGATATGCCATCTGCGCAATAAAAATAGCCGCTGCCAGCATAAAAAAGTACTGTGCATCCACAAGCAGCACCATAACCGCCCATACAATTGTGGTTACAACCGACATGCATATGCCACAGTTTTTTGTACCCTGAAACTTTGCATATAATCCCAAAGTTACCACAATACCTATCACACTGCTGATAGCAACGGTATATATGGTAGAATTTGCTCTTCCCATATGGATTACACCCATCATATTCAAAAGGCTTCCTAACATAACCACTAATAATGTGGCAAGTACCATTTTATCCGCTTTTTTATACTGTTTTTCTGTCATCCCTTATCTCTCCTTTTCCTCATACATTATATTTACCGGAATTTTTCCGGCTCATGATACATACACATCCAACTACTGCAAAGCCAAAACATATCACCAGCATATTCCTTAAACCAAAGGCATCTATAATCCTCCCCCCAATCAGATTTCCGATAAAATTTGCCATACCGCTGGCAATTACATTAAATATTGCCTGTCCCTGTGTTCGATTCTGTGGCAGCATTCGTTCATTGACAAAATATACGGCTGCCGGTATATAAAATCCTGCAGATGGTCCCTGCAGGGCATAGCCAATCATCACCATTGGCAGATTTCCTGCAAAAATCAAAAAGAAAAATCTTACTACAAAGAAAATACTGCTTATTTTTAATACCTGTAAGCTGCTGTATCTGCGTATCAATACTGCAAATATCACCATGCCTATCATTTCACTTCCTGCCCCAAAAAACTGTGCCAGACCGGCGGCGGTTTCCGTTCCACCAACGCTACGAACAATGTTAATGGTATAGGTTGTACAAATGGCATGACTGATATTATCAAACAAAATGCCTAACGCCACAAACAAAAACAGCTTGTCCCTTATACATTTAAAAAAGACTCCATCCGTTTTCTTTTCCGTATCCAAAATCGGCTTTTCTACATAGCCCAAATCTTCCATAAAAAAGATATTTACCAACAAAATCCCGGCAGATACAACATAGATATATCCTAATAAGTCCGGTGAATATTTTTCCAGTAAAAATCCGACAACTGCCGCCGAAACTGCCCAGCCTAAAGAACCAAATCCCCTTGCCAGCCCAAAATTGACATCCCGTTTTTGATTTACATATTCCATGCCAAAGGAGCTTATCAATGGTATCATGGAGCTGTTAAACGCATTTATCGATATAAACAGAACCAACGGAAACATACCAAAAGACTCTCCTGACATAATCATCAAAAACAATATTCCTGTCGTCAAAAGCAGCACCATAAGCATCCTTCGTACAGTTAAAAAAGAATATTTTTGAATCAGCTTTGAGGTCAATGGCTGCAAAATCAGTGACAATACGCCATAAATACCCACCACCGTACCAATCAGTGTATTGGAAAATCCTTTATATTGCAGATATACCGCAACAAATCCACTACAGGCACAACAGGTAACCCAGTATAAAAACTGTGCCAGTGGATACTGATATTTTAACCATGCTATTTTTTTCAAACGTTTTCTTCCTTTCTTGCACCATTCTGTTTCAAGTGCTATAATCACCAAATGACAATAAAACAATCGAGGTAATGCATATGTATCAAAACAAAGATGTTTTTAACGGACTATCTGTTCCACGGGCAGTTGCAAAATTTGCCATTCCAACGATTTTAAGCCAGTTAGTTACTTTACTCTATAATCTGGCTGACACTTTCTTTGTAGGGCACACCAATGACCCTTCGCAGGTCGCTGCCCTGACTTTAAGCTTTCCGTTATTTATGACACTGACTATGGTAGGTAATCTCTTCGGTATCGGTGCAAATAGTTTTATTTCCCGTTCTATTGGACAAGGAGAATTTAAACAGGCATCTAGGACATCCACATTTGCTTTTTACGGTGCTTTTGCCGGTGTACTTGTCATCATTACTGTTTTAACACTGTTTATGACCCCTATTTTGACAGTTATTGGTGCCGTCACACCCCAAACCTTTCAGGCGACAAAAGAATATCTTAGCTGGACTGTCCTTTATGGTGGTATTCCAACAGTTGCAGCCTTAATGCTTGGACATCTCATCCGTGCCGAAGGCAATACCAAACAGGCAAGTATTGGTATGGCACTTGGCGGATTTTTAAATATTGGTCTTGATTATGTATTTGTTTCCTGTTTAGGACAAGGTGCAAAGGGGGCTGCCATTGCCACCTGTATTTCCAATATTATCGCTTTTTTCTACCTGCTTATGGTTATTTTACGCACCAAAAACACGGTAATTGTTTTAAATCCTGCAAAACTATGCTTTGAAGCACAGATTGTAAAGCAGGTTATCCTTGTAGGAATTCCCGCTGCCGCCATTATTGTACTCGGCAGTTCCGCAAACATTGTACTGACACATTTTATGTCTGCTTACGGAGATGTTTCCATTGCAGCCTTTGGCATTGTCCAAAAAATCGGAACCATCGCTATCCAGATTACAGTAGGACTTACACAGGGTATCATGCCACTTTTAGGCTACTGCTATGGTGCAAATGACATAACACGCCTGAAAAAAATCAACAGCTTTTCCTTTCTGCTTTTAGGCGGCTACGCCCTGCTTTGCCTGCTGGTAGTAGAAGTCTTTGCCAGACCACTCATTATGCTGTTTATATCGGAAACTGCAACCGTAGAAAAGGGTATTTCCTTCCTGCGTATATGGTTTTTCTGTGCCCCGGGTATGTGTTTTACCAATCTCTTCAGCAGTATTTTTCAGGCTATGGGAAAATGGAAACAATCCCTTGCCTTGTCCGTTATCCGTCAGGCCGGTCTGCTGTTTCCGCTGCTCATTCTTATGAACCATTTTGTTGGCGAAATCGGTCTTGTCTGCGCACAGCCTGCTGCTGATACGGCATCACTATTTATCGGTATACTTTTTTATCTTCTGCTTATGAAAAAGTTTCGTCAGGAGTAGTACTATTTCCGGCAAATACAAACTGATTTTTTCCTGACCGCTTTGCCTGATAAAGAGCTGTATCTGCCTGTGCATATAGTTCACCCAGCGTTTTTCCGTTTTCCGGGTATAGGCTTACTCCTATGCTGCCGGAAAGCGAAATGTCCGGGTATTCTGTACAAATATTCCAAATAGCAGATAATAGTTCTTCCGCTTTTCTTTCTGCCACCGGATAATCCTGAATATTTCGCATTAAAGCAAAAAATTCATCTCCGCCAACTCTGCCTACAACATCACTTTCACGGAATGTTTTTCTGATTTCTGCCGCTAATTTAATCAAAAACGCATCTCCTGCCAAATGGCCTAACGTATCATTTAAGGATTTAAAATTATCCACATCAATCATAAACAATACATGCTTTTTATCTGCTTCATTTCTTAGAATGACCTGAATATTTTCCATTGTGGTTTCACGATTCAATACCATGGTCATTTTGTCCATCTTTGCAGCCACCACAAGCTTTTGCTCTTCCATTTTTTCCATATCAATATTCTTAGCGGAAAGCATTACACACAGATGTCCACTGTCCACATCCATCATAAAACGAACATCATTTTGTACCCAGTGTAATGAGCCATCGGACAATCTCCTCTGGTATTTAAAGGTCAGACTATTTCTTCCCCCCGTATAAATTTCCTTTAAATGCACTGCATCAAACTTACGATAAAATTCTGCTGCCACACATGCTTTATCCACAATGGACTCCGCAGCAGCTTCACAAAGCCCTTCCACGGTATAACAAGACTGCAGGGTGCAGGCATCAATTTCCCTTCTCCGCTGGCTTATCACACGCCAGCTATCCACATCTATATAGGATACTGCATAAGTATCCTTTGGCAGTTCAAAAAGAAATTTTAATTCCTGCTGGTAACGCTGTCTGGCAAGATAATCTCTGGTAATATCTTTTGTAATTCCTAATATTCCAAGAAACTCTCCATTTTCATCCGACAAAATATATTTCGATGTAGAACCATATCTTGCCCTGCCATTTTCCTCTGGAAGCGGTTCAATATAGTCAATCTGATTCTCACCCTGTGCAATCAGTTTTTTATCGTCTGCAATATATCTTCTTGCTAAATTTTCATCTTCAAATATCTCTAAATCCGTCCTGCCGATAATTTCTTCTGCCGACACTTTTCCAACCATTTTTACAAAAGGCATGGATGCTACCACATACACCAGATTTGCATCCTTAATAAACATTAAATCCTTGGTGTTTTCAAGCATTGCCCGGAATGCTTCTCTAACCAGCGGATGTCTTTCCAAAAAATCCATATTCCCCTGCATTTATTTCACCCCATTCCTATGTATTTAACCAGATATTTTTCATCCTTTTTTCAACCTGTTTTAAATTCTCGTCCGAATGTTCTACCTCTCTTGAAAAACGATATACCAGCTCCGTCATTTCATACAGCGTAAGTGTCTTTTCATTTTTCAACCATCTTGCCATCCAAAGCTCATGCATCATCCACACACAATAGACTGCCATCTGTGCCTTTGCATAAACCTCTCCATCATAAACAGCTCCCGGAAAATAGGTAAACAAAAAGTATACCAGCAGCTGTTCTAAATGAATTTCTATATCCGAATTTGCTTTTTCCCATTCTGCAAATTCCCTGCGTATCTCTTCATAAGGTATTTTCTCATTCGTATATAACAAGCACTCGGTTTCCTGTAAAAGTACTTCCCAGTTTTCCCGAAGCAGCTCTAAATCATAAAGATATTCAAATACCTCTTTCGCCATGGTAAAAGACTGGTTTTGTGTACTTTCCCTTGCCAGATATTTTTCCGCAAAGTCGATTGCCCTCTGTCCTGTATATTTTTCCATGACCTCAAAACAGTCAAACATTTCCTGCCTGCAGATGCGTACCTGCATATCATGTGCCATACCAAGTACCAGCAGAGTTCTTACCCGTATGGGGAGCTTTCTGTTCTGCAATATGCCAATCATTTCTTTTCTGGCATCCTCTAATATGGAAAACAAAAACAAATCAAAGTCTTCAAATTCCTCTTCCCCATCCTTCTCTTTACTGATAAAAGTAACCGGCGTTTTTCTTTCCATTAAGATTCTTGCTACTTCCGGGCATGAAATGGAGAGCGTAATCTCTCTTACGCCCTCGAACTCTTCTATATGTCTTGGATACTGGCGGCAGGTCTTGCAAAGACTCTTTTCCCCCTGACAAATATATAAATCACACAAATTTTCATCATTTAGAAAAGCACAACGTTTTTCTTTATCCTGTCTGAATGTTCCGGTAAAATAATTTACACCAAAAAGCATGACAGGTAAAAACTTCCCCCGAATCCGTCTATACTTTGCAAGTGATTTTTTATCAATCACAATCTGCCACCCTGCACAACAGGTATCCTCACATTTATCTGCTATACAATGAAATTCTTTATAATAATCCGGCACAACATATAGCATCTACTCATTCCCCTACTCTGTCTCATTCTGTCTTGTTTTTTCAATCACATGATGAATATTTACCCTGTATAATTCCATGGCATCAATAATTGCCGACACTGCTTCCTGATTGTCAACAGAATACTGTTCCATTTCCATAACCCTTGTTTTTAAATCATGGAATATGGCATTTACCTGATTTACACTGCTATTTTGTATTTCAATATTTCCATACAATGCATCAAAACGCTCCATTAAACGGGAAAAACTTCTCTGTAGTTCATACATGGCTGTTTCCGATTCCTTTAACGCCTGCGTACTGTCCATAAACTGCGCTGCTGTTTTTTCCACCTGTCCTAAGATTTCTTTTACTACCTCGGAAACCTGTTCGGAAAACATATTACTGTTATTGGACAAATCACGCATCTCTGTGGCAACCACATCAAATCCTGCGCCTGCCGAACCTGCCCTTGCTGCTTCAATGGAGGCATTTAAAGATAATATCGTCGTATTAAAGGATATGTTATTTAGCTGAGCGGCAATGTCTGCCACTTCACTCATTTTCTTTTCTACAACCTGAAAAACTTCATTTGCTTCATATATCGTATTACTTACAGAAGAGAGCTGCCTATCCATCATATCCACATTGGAACGGTTTTCTGATAATGCTTCTTCAAATTTACTCACTTCATCATTTAACTGTGTAATCGACTGCTCAGAAATATGAATCTTATCCTGTACATCATTGCAGCTTTCTGTCATTTCACCTGCACTTTTAGCAATAGAATCCGAGCCATGCTGCAGTTCCTGTGTATTGTTGTCAATACGGCTGGAGGATTGTGCAAAATCTCTCTCTAAATTTATCCCCATTTCTTTCATGGAGGCAACTAAGCGTTCCGCTTCCTTTGCACGTTCTTCACCGATTTCAATAAATGCGCGTCCACGTTTAATGGTCTGATAAAACAGACTTGCCGCCACCATAAACATAACTACACACATAATATACTGGGATGTCTCCCCTGCTTTTTCCGGGTGTAAAATATACATGAGTATCAATAGAATATCCGCTACGACAATCTGTATAATGGTAATCTTCGGTTCTAAATAAAGCCCGGTCATGCCCACAACTGCAAGGAATAGTGGGAAATCATCACTATAGGATTCTCCACTGTTTATGGATATCATAAATATCAAAAATAATAAGCTTACCGCTAGTACCATCTGCTTGGTTTCCACACGGACTTTTTTTACATACATATAATAAGCTGAGCCGCCAAAAACTGCCAGACATGCACCGATAACAACCATGCCATGCACATTTGCACTTACGACATTTTTAATAAAAAATGCTCCTGCTACAATAAATGTCACCCACAGCATAATTTTGTATATTTTCTCATGCGAAATAGGTGTTTTGATTTGTTTTTGCTTACCCTCCATGTCGTACCTCCTAAGTATCGTTTACATTTCCCCTACTAATTTCCTATTTTATCACATAGACTGATATTTTTCTATCCCTGATTGCAATTATCTGACATTTTTCGCAATTCTTTCCACAACATCCATCCGGAAATGACAGCCGCTAACAAATCGGCAATCGGTCCTGCGTACATAATCCCATCAATTCCCATAAACAATGGAAATACAATAATTAGCGGCAGTAAAAATATAATCTGTCTTGTCAAACTAAGAAATACACCCTTTTTCGGCTTGCCAATGGAGGTAAAAAAGTTCGATGACATCGGCTGAATATTATTAATAAAGGTAAAAAACAGATAGATATGAAAATATCTTTCCGCAAAGGCAAAATACATTTCTGAACCATCCCCAAACAGCCCGATAATCTGTCTTGGAAATACTTGAAACAATATAAATGCCAGCGTACAAATCGCCGTTCCTACCATAAGACTTAACCGCACCACTTCCTTTACCCGATGATACTGCTTTGCACCATAATTGAAGCTGGAAATCGGCTGCATACCGTGGGAAATTCCAATACAGACAGAAAAGAAAATAAAACTTACTTTATTGATAATACCGGATGCTGCTAACGGAATGGATTCTCCATAAATGGACATCGCTCCATAATACGTCAGAGAATTATTCATTACAATCTGTACAATCATCATGGCAATCTGATTAAAACACTGCGCTAAACCAAGACTCATGGCATATCCGGCAAAATTCCATTTTGGCAGTAAATGCCCTTTTGTCAGTTTTGCTGTCTTATAATGACCTAAATACCATACCACCATAAGACCGGAAACCACCTGTCCCAGAATGGTTGCTAACGCTGCTCCTGTCATTCCCATATCCAGTCCAAAGATAAATAATGGGTCCAATATGGTATTAATAATCGCTCCTGTCAGATTGCACGCCATAGAAAACTTTGGACTGCCGTCTGCCCGCACCAGATGTGCTCCCCCGGTAGTCAGTATTAGAAACGGGAATCCTATGGAAACAATTCGTACATACTCCTTTGCCAGTGGAAGGACATTGTCCGGTGACCCAAAAAATACCAGCATCGGCTCTAAGAAAAGCTGTGTGATAAGACACAAAAACAATCCTCCTGCAAATAGCAATGTTGCTGCATTTCCAATATAATACAGTGCCTTGTCCTTTTCTCCTCTTCCCATGGAAAGATTAAAGGCTGAAGCTGCACCTACACCTAACAGCAATGCAATTGCCGTACAGCTTGTGGATAGCGGAAATGCCACATTGGTTGCGGCATTACCTAATTCACCAATACTTTGTCCAATAAAAAACTGGTCGACAATATTGTATAATGCACCAACAATCATAGCGATGATGCTTGGTACCGCAAACTGACGCAAAAGCCTGCCCACAGGAGCTGTACCTAACGGATTATTCTGTATCTCTTTATTACTCATTTTCTTATGCACCTTTCTTTAAACTTCTACGGTATTTTTTATGAATAGAGTAGAGAAATAACAGTAAATGTTATTTCCCTCTCATTGAACCGTACATACGGGTCTCGTATACGGCTCTACAATTTATATTCCAACCTCTTTAAGGTAATAGGATAAAGGATTTAGCAACCCTGCTGAGTC
>JAGAMY010000042.1 GCA_017624495.1 Lachnospiraceae bacterium
CGTAAACACTCCGCCTGAGAAAAAACTTGCAAAAATTGAATATAGGGAGTAAAGTAAAGCCACAAGTCATTACCTGATGCTTTATCAGTGTATCGTGGGTGAACTCCATCCTATTAAATCCGAAGATAAATTTACGCAGTCTCTTTAAGGTTGCCTGCTGTATTTATTTTTCTTAAATTTGTATAATAGAAAAAGAAATAATGTTGCCAGCATGGTGGCAAGAGTAGCAAGGAAGAGAATGGGAAAGCGGTATAAAATCTCGCACCATTGGTGCGACAATTAATTCTGAAAGAAATTAGTTGAAATGTAACGACGGATGCGTTACAATAATATTGATAGGAGGTGTTGGATTATGGAGAAGACAGCAACATTAAATTTAAGAGTAAATCCTACTGTAAAGGGACGAGCAGAGGAAGTGTTATCAAGATTAGGTATACCGATGTCTACGGCAATAGATATGTATTTGAATCAAATTTCTCTTACTGGTGGAATTCCTTTTGCGGTAACTTTACCGAAAGCACCTAATTCAATTAATATGGATTTAATGACAACCGATGAACTGCATGCAAAATTGCAAAGAGGTTATGATGATATAGAAGCCGGGAATGTGCAGAATGCAGCAAGTGCATTTGCAAAATTTAGGGAGAATCATTAGCATGAAGCAATATACAGTTGAGATTACAGATGAAGCACTGGCAGATATGGAACAGATCTATAATCATATCGCTTATGTGTTGCGTGCACCAGAGAATGCAATGGGGCAATATAATCGAATTGCTGACGAGATATTAAAGCTTGATGTTTTTCCAGAGCGTTTTCGGATTATGGATTCAGAGCCGGAACGCTTAAAAGGAATTCGTAGAATGTTAGTAGATAATTATTCGGTGTTTTATGTTATTAGAGATGATAGGGTGATTGTAACAGATGTATTGTACAGTGCTTCAGATATAGGGGAAAATTGAAAGGATAAGTTAGATATTTTTATTTATAGAGAATATTGGATTGTAATATACAAAAAGAGGAGGAAGTAAGAGATGAAAGTGTTTATAAGTTGGTCGGGGAATAAAAGTCATAAAGTGGCTTTGGTTTTTAGAGAGTGGTTACCCTCTGTTATTCAATCTTTGGAACCGTATGTATCCTCGGAAGATATTGATAAGGGAGCTAGATGGAGCAGTGATATTGCGAAAGAACTTGAGGATTCAACCTTTGGAATTTTATGTGTTACAAAAGAGAATTTGCATGCACCATGGCTTTCCTTTGAAGCGGGAGCTTTGTCTAAAACGATGGATAAGTCATTTGTTACCCCTTTTCTTTTCGATATAAAACGTTCGGAAGTGAATGGTCCTATTTTACAATTTCAGTCCACAGTTTTTGAAAAAGATGATATTAAGAAATTAATACATACTTTGAATAAGGCATGTGGTGAAAATGGAATAACAGAATCTATGCTTGATAAGGCTTTTGAGGTTTGGTATCCAACTTTAGAAAAAGAATTGAATAATTTAAAAGATTGTGATGACAATACTGCAGAAAAAATTGTAAAAGAAGAGATTTATTCACCAGAGATTATTGAGGAGATATTGGAATTATCTCGGGATAATCAGAAATTGTTGAGAAATCCTGATACTAAGATAATTGAAAGCATTGATGGATTGAAAGAGCGGATTGATATAACATTGTCTAAATTTGAAAGAAGTGTTGATGTTGAAGAACGTAGAATGACTAGAAAATATAGAACTATACTTATGGAAGAACTGGTTCATTCGATTTTACCGGAGTGCCAAAAGCAATATACATTTTTGATTGTATTAAGCATGATTCAGGATAAGTTTCCGTGGGTATATAATATGGGAAAGGAGTTATTAGATATTCTTGCATCTGAAAATGGCATTGATGTTAAAAGAGAATCAATTAGAAATTTTCAAAAGATAATGGAATTTTCTTTTGAACATCCAGTGATGCGAGAGATTTATATGCGTAGAAAAGACGAATATATAATGATGCGAGATGTTGAGCATATGTTAATAGAATTGATAAATGCATTAGAATATGATATAATTTCTTAAGTAATAGTGGCAACAATTTGGCAGCAGAAAATCAGTAAGCCAAAATAAAATGTGCAAATGAAGTAAAATATCGGCAGATTCCGAATAAAACTTAAACAAAATAGTTTAAGTAAAAGCAACAACTTGCCGAGTGCGAGTAGAAGATATAAACGCTGGAAGCCAGTATTTATGCTGGTTTCCGGCGTTTTCTTTTTTGTGTGGTAATGGTTTGGTAAGTGGATATTATGCCGTTTTTTGTTATTGCAGACCATCATTTTGATGAATACGGAGGATATGATAGTAATATTTTGGACAAAATGGGTTTTAACAATGTGGATAAAGTTAGAAGTGCTGCATTTAAGTTTTATTACAATACAATAGACAATACAATAGTATGAAGGAAGAAATTATGAGATTTTAGCCATTAGACCATGGGTAATGGGAAATTCAAGTGTTACACCTGAAAATTTTTATGGTAATTTGAAACCAGATTTTGAGATGGGAGCATTTGTATCTCTGGATAAAGCAGTAGATTTATATTTGGCTAATACAGTTGAAACAGGTAATTTACAAGATTTATGGAAAATGAAGATGGATTCTGGATGAATTAGGAGAACCACTGGATAAGCAAAAAGACTGGAAAGTGGAACAGGAACAGTTGCGGAAAGCATTGGAACTTAATAAAATAAAAAATCCTGATAAAAATAATAAATAAAGGGTATAATTAAGAGAAAATAAAAAGTTGAATTTTGGAATATAATAGGGTTAAGAAAAAGTTTGTGTAATTGAGAATATATTGAAACAGGAGGCATACACTGGGAAATAAAGCGATTTTTACCAAACAGCATATTTACAGAAAAATATTATAAGACAAAAATAAAAACTATTTTTGAAATGAATGATTTTGTAGAGGTTGAAGATTTTGGCGAACTGCCGGAAGATACATCAAAGGTATTTTTCGTACTCAAGAAAAAGGCAACAAGAGCCATTTATTTTGACAGCTTCGGAGAAGGTGTCCTGTTGTATGTACTGATGGTGGCTTCTCTACAGAATGGGTTTGATTTGATTGTAGACGAGATAGAAAATCATTTTCACAAAACTCTTGTGGAGAATATGATTAGTCTGTATAAGGATAAAAGTGTAAACAAAAACAAAGCAGCACTGATATTTACCACACACTATTGTGAGGTGCTGGATTTATTTAACCGCAGGGACAATATCTGGATTGCAAAAACGGATGAAAAGGTTTATCTTTCTAATATGTATGATGACTATGAAATCCGTACAGAACTGTTAAAGAGTAGGCAATTTTATAATAATGCGTTCCAGACAGCCGTAAATTATGATGAACTTATGAATATGAAAAGGAAGTTGATGAAATGAAGTATTTGATCATGTGTGAAGGACCAAATGAGCTTGAAATCATCAAAATCCTTTTAAGGCATAATTGCCTGAAATTTACAGAAGACCTTATTATATCATATAATAAGGGGAAATGGGGAACGGCGTGGTAACTGTTCTCTATTTTTTTGCAGAAAGAAAGAGGGTAGTATCTCAATTATTTGGAGGTTTTTTATGAATTTATTTCATAAATTTAAATATAATAAATGTAAAGCAAAACAATGACAAATGCTTTACAAACAAAAAAACGAGTGGTAAAATAAATTACAGAAAAGGGAGTGATGATTATGGCACAGGCAATGATTAATTTTCGTATGGATGAAGAATTGAAGAAAAGTATGGAAGAAACATGTAAAGATCTAGGATTAAGCATGACGACTGCTTTTACAATATTTGCAAAAAAGATGACAAGAGAAAAAAGAATTCCTTTTGATGTATCAGTAGATCCATTTTATTCTGAAAGTAATATGGCATATTTGAAAAAGGTAGTAGAAGATATTGAATCTGGGAAAGTGGTTCTTGCTGAGCACGAATTGCTTGATGACTAATGTATGAAGATACTTTGGGATGAACGGGCTTGGGAAGAGTACCTTGAATGGCAGAGCCAAGACAAAAAGACCTTAAAAAGAATTAATATGCTTATTAAGGATATACAAAGGGAATGTTATGGTGGCATTGGCAAGCCGGAGCCACTGAAAAATAATCTGAGCGGTTGGTGGAGTAGACGAATCGATGATGCGAATCGTCTATAAAGAAAAAGATGGAGCTGTTATCATAGCGTCATGTAAAGGACACTATGATGATTAAATATGCTTTAAAGGGAGAAGTTCTGCAGGAGGTTGGTAGGGTTTCTCCCTTTGTTTGTGCATATGGGAGTGTCAATAACATCTCCATTTGGTTTCATTTCAAATGAAAAGCAGGGTGTATGGATAATTTTTATGAGACAGAAGAATTATTGACTCAAATAACGGATTATTTTGATAAAAGTTATAAAACTGACAAGGATGCATTAGAAAGCCTTTTGATGTTATATGAAGAGAAAACGCAGGAATTTAACTTGCAAATTAGTGCATTGAGAAAGGATTTTGGGAAGATAAAGATTCAACAAATGGGGCTAATTTGGGAACATCCTTTGTGATGAAAACCAATGGTAGTATTTTCAATTTACAATATATCGCTGTTATAACGCGAAGCTTATGTTGAATCTATGCTTAATGAGTTCGAGTAAGAAACAGAAAAGCCTTTATAGCCGTCGCTATACCTCATTCATCCACCTTTTGTATGTGAAAAATTATTCTGTGCTCTTGACAATCTCACACACTATGCTGTAATATAAATATATGAATAAATGTTCATATATAAGATTGAAGGGAGACAACAAAAATGAAAAAAACATACAAAATCGAAGTAGACTGCGCAAACTGTGCAAACAAAATGGAGGAAGTAGCAAATAAAACAGCAGGTGTAAAATCCGCCACAGTAAATTTTATGACACTAAAAATGATTGTAGAATTTGAAGAAGGGCAGGATGTTAAAGCCGTTATGCAGGAAGTGCTAAAACAGTGTAAAAAAATAGAAGATGACTGCGAAATCTATTTTTAAGTAAAAAAGAAGGTGTGCATATGAATAAAAAGCAGAAAAAAGTACTTGTCAGAATATTGATTGCAGCAGCACTTATGATTACCTTTTCCATATTGCCACTAAAAGGCATGATAAAATTTGCACTGTTCATGATTCCTTATCTGGTAATCGGCTATGATATACTAAGAAAGGCGGGAAAAGGCATTTTAAACCGTCAGGTATTTGATGAAAATTTCCTTATGGCGGTTGCCACTGTAGGGGCGATTATTTTAGGTGAATACACAGAAGGCGTTGCGGTAATGCTTTTTTACCAGATTGGTGAACTGTTCCAAAGCTATGCGGTGGGAAAAAGCCGTAAGAACATCAGTGAACTGATGGATATACGTCCGGATTATGCCAATATTGAAGTGGATGGCAGTATACAACAGATTGACCCGGATGAAGTGGAAATTGGCACAATCATTCTTGTGCAGACCGGAGAAAAAATACCCATTGATGGAATAATTACAGAGGGTACATCTACATTAAATACCAGCGCATTAACAGGCGAAAGTCTGCCGAAAGAGGTAAGCGCAGGGGATGAAGTTATCAGTGGATGCATCAACTTGACAGGTGTATTGAAAATCCGCACCACCAGAGAATTTGGAGAATCCACAGTGTCAAAAATATTAGAACTTGTGGAAAATTCCAGCTCAAGAAAATCAAAATCTGAAAACTTTATATCGAAATTTGCCAGATATTATACACCGTTAGTCTGCTATGGTGCGTTGGCATTAGCCGTTTTACCGCCGATTTTTAATATGTTGATATTTAAACATCCGGCAGAATGGAATGAATGGATATACCGTGCATTGACATTTCTTGTTATCAGTTGTCCGTGTGCATTAGTGATTAGTATACCGTTGACTTTTTTTGCCGGAATTGGCGGAGCCAGCAGGGAAGGTATATTGGTCAAAGGCTCTAATTATTTGGAAACGTTAGCGAAGACGGATTGCGTAGTATTTGATAAAACAGGTACGCTGACACAGGGGGTTTTTGAAGTTGTTGGTGTGCATCACAATATTTTAGATGATGAGCGTATCGTGGAATATGCAGCATTAGCAGAGTGTTATTCCAGTCATCCCATTAGTAAAAGTCTGCAAAAAGCATATGGAAAGCCAATAGACAGAAGCAGAATTAAAGATGTACAGGAAATCAGCGGAAATGGTGTGACAGCAGTAGTGGATGGAAAAAACATTGCTGCAGGAAACGGTAAACTGATGAAACGGCTGGGTATAGATTATCAGGAATGTCAACATGTGGGAACGGTTGTCCATCTGGCAATAGACGGTACATATGCAGGTCACATATTGATAGCCGACCAGCTAAAACAGCATACAAAGGAAGCAGTTCATGCACTACATGCAGCCGGAATGAAAAATACTGTTATGCTGACAGGAGATGCTAAAAATGTTGCGGAGTGTGTAGCAGAGGAAATTGGAATTAGCCAGGTATACAGCGAACTCCTCCCGGCGGACAAAGTGAAAAAAGTAGAAGAGCTGTTAGCTCAAGAAGGTAAAAAAGAAAAGCTGGCATTTGTAGGTGATGGTATCAACGATGCGCCGGTTTTATCGAGAGCGGATATCGGTATTGCTATGGGGGCACTAGGCTCGGATGCTGCAATAGAAGCAGCAGATGTAGTTTTGATGGACGATGACCCATTAAAAGTAGTAAAAGCCATCCGTATTGCCAGAAAATGTATCCGTATTGTTTACGAAAATATCTATTTTGCCATTGGCATCAAAGTATTATGCCTGATTTTAGGTGCACTCGGCATTGCCAATATGTGGCTTGCGATTTTCGCAGATGTGGGTGTTATGGTACTTGCTGTTTTAAATGCTGTTCGTGCATTAGCGATAAAAAGAAAGTAGGAAACAGACATGCAAAAAAAAGAAGAAATGTGCTGTGAAGCATTAGAAATACATGAGGAACTTTTAAAAATTGTAGATGACACCATGCCGGAAGAAACAGAATTGTATGATTTGGCAGAGTTGTTTAAAGTATTTGGGGACTCTACCCGTATTCGAATTTTATTTGTGCTCTTTGAAGCGGAAGTATGTGTGTGCGATTTGGCACAGGTGCTGAATATGACCCAGTCTGCCATTTCTCATCAGTTGAAAATTTTAAGACAGAACAGGCTGGTAAAGTCCAGAAGAGAAGGGAAATCTATTTTTTATTCACTTGCGGATGACCATGTGCGTACCATTATAGCGCAGGGCAGAGAGCATATTCGAGAAGATTGATTTACATTTTGTGTAATGGATTGTTGTTGATATGTGTCAAGAACAGTCCATTTTTTATTGCTTAAAGAAAAAAACGGTGCTATAATTTTAAAAAGCATATTTTTCTAATATTATCTGGATTCTACAGACATTTCAAAAACAGTCAAACTGTTCGTATCAGAAAATTCATGCTTTAAATACCACAAAAAAGCAGGAGTTTTCGAAAAAACCTCCTGAGACAATTACATAAGGAGGAAGCGGATGGAAGAACCCAAGAAGAAAAAAGTTTTGCAGTGGCATCCGGGATTTTATGCAGGACTGCAGATAGAATTAGAAGAAGATGCGGAGAACCTCATATTTCAAAATGAATATCAACTGGGGACAAAGCCAAAAGAAATCGATGTTCTAATAATAAAAAAGAACAATGAAAAGCCTGTACATAAAAATATAGGAAGGATATTCCGGCGTCATAATATCGTAGAATACAAAGCACCGGGAGATTATCTTAGCATAGATGATTTTTATAAAGTGTATGGCTACATGATGTTTTATAAATCGCAAAATCAGAAAGTGGATGAGATAAAAATCCATGAGCTGACAATTACTTTAGTCAGCGAAAACAGACCTAAAAAGCTGATAAAACATCTAAAAGTATCCGGATACCGAATAGAAGAATTTGAGCCGGGAATTTTCTATATTAAAGGTGGAATGATTCCCATACAGTTAATAATAACATCAGAACTATCTGAAGAAGAAAATTTGTGGCTTAGGAATTTGAGCAACAAAGTGCGAAAAAAAGAAACTATAGAAAAACTGGTAACAGAATACGGAAAACATGAAAAAGATATACGATATGAATCTGTTATGGATTTGATTGTACATGCAAACTGGAAAATTTTTAATAAGGAGGAAGGGTTTATGTGTGACGCACTGATGGAGATAATGGAAGGAAAACTGGAAGAAATGTTAGAAGAAAGAATGAAGGACAAGCTGAAAGAAGTGCAGGAGCGTGGAATGGAGCGTGGAATAGAGCGTGGAATAGAGCGTGGAATAGAACAGGGAATGGAACGTTGGGAAATATTGATACAAAAATTAATTCTGTCTTCCCGTTCGGATGAAATTGAAAAAGCAGCTACAAATAAAGAATATAAAAACAAATTGTTTGAAGAATTTGGAATATAATTACATGTACATTGCAGAGTAATGCCGGATGAGTGTGAGATGCTAAGAAAATGTATGCACATAAAAGTTCACATTCATCCGGCATTATGCATATGTACAGATATCTGTTAAAAATATGCAAAAAGTACCAGTATTTCTGAATGAGATTTAGTACTTTGGTACTATAACATTTCTCTTTAGTTTTTTCGATATAAATGGTATAACTATAAGTAGATAACGAGAAGTGTCACTAAATGTAAAAATGGGCGGAAAACTGCCCTGCCTATATCAGGATACTATAAAAGGAAAGGGAGATTAAATGATGTACAAGGATGTAGCAAAACGAATTATAGCCTCAATTCTTACCTTCACGATGATTGGGACTACGCCGGACTGGACAGTACTGGCGACACAAACCGGAAATGACACGTCGGTTTCTGTAGAAACAGAGGCGGCAATAGATGCTGTCATGCCGGAAGAAACAGAACAAATAGTAGAAGCGGAAACAGAAAGTGTTTCGGTAGATGCGATTGGGGAAGAAGCAATAGAAGCATCTACAGAAGAAGCAGCCGCAGAAGAGATTGCCCCAGAAGAAACTGTCACAGAGGAGAGTGCACCAGAGGACACCCCTATAGAAATGGTTGTAATAGAAGAAAATACCGTGGATACAGAAGTGGTGGAAGCTGAAGGAAATTTAATTGATATCGGTCAGTGTGATGTTGAACTATCATCTACACAGGCGACTTATAGTGGAAAAAAACAGACACCCGCAATTACAGTAACCTATAATGGTACAGTAGTATCTGCTGAACATTATGATGTGAAGTACTATCAGTCTGATATGCAAACTGAAGATGAAATGATTGATGCTGGTGCAAAGTATATTGTGATAGAGGGAGATAGTGAAAATACTACAGGCAGTAAGGAAGTAGAACAGATATTTTCTATTGTTGCAAAAAATCTTACTGAGGCTATGATAGTCGGAACAATTCCGAATCAGTTAGAGAGCTGTGTTACAGAAGGTATTGAAGGGCTAAAAATGGTTGATGCTGAAATTGATGCAGAAACAGAATTGAAGAATGATTTTGATTATAATGTTAGTGTGACAATTCCAGATGCTAATGTAAATAGGGCAAAGGTTGTTATTAAAGGTAAGGGAAATTACAAGAATACAATAGTAATTGATACAGATGCAGAGGATCCGGTAGTAATTGGTGAAAATATTGCAGATTATGAGGCAATTCCCAATCCATGTACATATAACGGTGGTAAAGAATTAACACCTACAATTACATTAAAGAAGGGGTTATTTTCTAATACAAATTTTGAGTATCTTGAGTGGGAAAATAATATAAATGCAGGGGAAGCTACAGTAGTGCTTATAGGTACTGGTGATGGTGAAGATGCCTTGGCAGGTACAAAAGAAGTAACATTTAATATTGATAAAAAAGATGTAAGTTCTGGATTAGATGCAATATATCCGAAGAAAGTTATATACCAGAAGACCTCAGATGGAGCAGGTGTTGTCCCATCGGTATTTGAACTATCTCACAATGGTACAAAAATGATGAAAGGCGAAATGATAGAGGGTGAAGTATCAAAAGGTGATTATAGTGTTGCTTTTTCTGATAATACGGATGTTACTACAAATGCGGTAATAACAGTAACTGGGGGAGGAACTAATTATACTGGTACTGCTACATGGAATTATGAGATTGTTGTAGCAGATATAAGTGGTTTAGATTATTCAACAGAAGAATTTAATACAGTGTATACAGGTAATGTATATGAACCAGAATTGATAATTAAACAAAATGATGTGGAACTGAAAGAAGAGGACTATACCATAAGTTATTTGGACGAGGACAAAAATCCGGTTTCAGAAATGAAGGATGCAGGAAAATATTGGGTTGTGATAACCGGTATAAATAATTATGCTGACTCTGAAAAAAAATTGCCAGTGGTAATTGAACCAAAAACTATTGAAGGGGCAACAGTAAATCTTGCTTATAGTGAGGCTGAATATAATGGAGAGAAGTTTGAACCGGAAGTAACATCTGTGAAATTGGCAGATGGCACAGAATTAGATAGTACAGAGTATACAGTTGCCTATGAGAATAATATAAATGCAGGTAAAGCGACAGTGACTGTTGAAGGAACAGGTAATTATAAGGGAGTTGCTAGTACTTCATTTGCAATTTGGAAAAATATTGCAGATTTAAAGGATACTATTCAAGTAGGTAGCATTACATATAATGGAAAAGTAGAACCACCTTCTGTGACCGTTATGGATGGATGGAAGACAGTTGCAAGAACGAATTATCTTGTGAATTGTAGTTATGATTTAACAGCAGGTGAAGGAACTGTAACAATTAGAGGAATAAGCGACTATTATAAAGGTCAATGTGATAAAATATTTAAAATTTATCCGGGTGACATAGAAGGCGTAGAAATTAAGATTGTCGAAGGTGAGGATTTGACATTTACTGGAAGCTCTGTAGAACCTCAATTAGTGGTAACATATGGAAATACGGAATTGTCAAGTGTTTCGGATTATAATGTGACATATGAAAATGCTGTTGATGTAGTAAATTCTCCGGCGAAAGCAATTATTACTGGCAAAACAGGTGCTTTTGGGGGTAGTAAGGAATTTGAATATTTCTTAAAGGCAAAATCATTAGAGAGTAGTTCCATTGAATATCAAGGAGGCGAAATAGATGGACTGGCATTTAAAGCAGGAAATCTTCCAGATTTTGTTGTTGCAGACACAGCTCGAGCAAGCTCTGAATTAGGCGGAGGAGCAGTTGAAGAAGGAAAAGGTGAATATAAGCTGGTCGAGGGCAAGGACTATATAGTTGTTGGTGAGCCTGTTTTGTCTGATAGTGGAGATTCGGGAACAATTGAAATTGAAGGTATGCGGAACTATACCGGAACAATGAGTATAGAATTTACCATTAATCAGATTGAATTAGAACCAGATGAGCTTCGTGCAGTGCTGTCAAAGAAATCATATGCGTATACGGGAAGTACTATTATACCAATGGTAACAGTCGTGAAGAATGTTGATGGTGAAGAAACTACTTTGATACAGGGAACAGATTTTTATGTTACAGTAGATAATGCCATAGATGTAGGTGATGATTATAGATACAAGGTAGTATGTAAAGGTGCTTATGCAGGGACATTTATATCTACAGATACATTCTCCATCATAGCCAGAGATTTAAGTGATGCAGAAGTTGTTGTAGACCCGATTCCAAATCAGGCATACACAGGTCAGGAAATTGAACCGGAAGTGACTGTTCGTATTGGTGATGTAGAACTGGATGCGGCAGAATATAAGGTAAGCTATGCAGACAATATTGAAATAAGTGATGCGGCAAAGGTAACAATTACACCGAACAGTACAAATCTGACAGGAGAAAAAACAGCAACATTTAGTATTTGTGAAAATATCGATGATATTCATCTTAAGGGTTATGATCCTGAATGTATGTATGCAGGACCGGGTGGTACTACACAATTTGTAACGGTTTGGAAAGGGGATACCCAATTGGACGGTTCCAAAGATTATTCTATCGAATTTATAAATCATTATAATGCGACAGTTGGTCCTGATGGTAATAGTAACGGAAATGGACCTGCAATTATACGAGTACTAGGTAAAGGAACATATGGTGGAGTTAAAGATTTTACATATGAGATTACACCAAGACCTATTTATAAGAAATGGGTACAGAACCCTGTTCTGGCAGATGGTATGAAGGTAGAAGTAGAATCTGTACGTTTTACCGGAGGTGTTCCGGAACCAAATGTTAAAATTACTTATACAAATGAAGCTGGAGTAGAATATGTATTGCAGGAAGATGTAGATTATATAATAGGAGCGTTTTCTTCTAATCATGTAGGCGATAATACTACACTTGATATTTCTGCACTTGGCAATTTTCGTATGTTTGGAGATTCACTTAACCCATTAAAGTATAGTACCACAATTCTTCCAAAGAAATTTGCCAATGCAGACGGTACATTAGCAGAGAATATTATTGTCGAATGTCCGACAGAGGTTGAGTTTGAAGAAGGTGTGAATGAATATACGCCGGAAATTAAAGTATATGACGCTAGTCGTTCATCGTCGGATGGTACACCGCAGGCACCAAATGAGAATGATTGTTATCAGTTAAAATCTACAGAATATGAAGTAAGATATAATAACAATCAAAAACCGGGAACAGCAACCTTTACAATTACAGGTAGAGGTGATTATGCAGATGGTGTATACACAAAAGGCTCCTTTAATATTGTTGCAGATTTGGGCGGTGTTCAGGTGGATATGCTTAAAGATTATGTATACACAGGAAAACCGGTAAAAGTTGAGATTAAAAAAGTAAGTGTACCGGGGGCAGAACTTGCTTATAATACGGATTATACATATGAGGTTGGTCCATATGCTCCAACAGGTGATTCGGAACTTACGGATGTTGGTGAATACTATGTACGAATTATTGGTAAAGGTGCTTATGCAGACTCTGAACCACAGCAATTTCTCTTTAACATTGTACCTAAGACAATTGAAGATACAGCAACTGTGAAGATGTCAAATGTCTATGGTTCTTATTCATATACTGGTAAGCCAATTGAACCGGATCCATGGTTTGAATATAATGGCATAGAGATGGAAAGGAACGTTGACTTTGAGGTAATATATGATGACAATGCAGGTGTGGCAGGTGAAACGTATACTTTGACAGTTAATGGTATAAATAATTTTACTGGTACAATAACAAAAACATATGTTGTTGGTGATAATTTTGATGTGACGATTGAGTTAGATCCAGATCCGGGTGAGAAAGGGTTTGAATTTACAGGTGAAGCATATAGACCTAAGGTTACTGTTTGGGATAATAAGATTCAGGGAAAAAAGTTAGAACTAGGTGAAGATTATGAAATGCAATATGCAAAGAATCTTGAGGCTGGAACAGCATATGTAAATGTTTGGGGATTGCCAAATCCGAACAATCCATTAGATGGTTATTGTGGTAATGCACAGAAAACCTTTATTATCAATCCAAAATCATTAGACGATGCTGCGATAGAAATTGCGGCTGTTGAACAAGTGACCTATAACAGAGAAGAACATACACCGACCACTACCGTTTTTTGGAATAAAGGAGATGGTAACAAGGTAGAATTGCATGAGGGTACGGATTTTGAATATTCTTATGAAAACAACATCGATGCAAGTACCGCAGATGCAAAAGCAAAACTTTGTATCAATGGTATTGGTAACTACAAGGACAGCAAATCGATAGAGTTTGTTATTAACAAAAAGAACATAACTGAAGAAGACGTAACCGTAGAAGAAATTGCAAATCAGGTGTATTCCGGTACAGAGGTTGACCCGGTTCCGGAAGTAATCTGGGAAGATATTCCGTTAGTCGAAGGCACAGAGTTCAAATTGACTTATGAAAACAATACGGAACTTACCACAGATGACAGTAAAGCCAAAATGACCATCGAAGGAACAGGCAACTATGAAGGTACAATTGAAAAAGAATTTAATATTGTTCCAATTCCGGTAAGAGATATGGTATTTGAGTACAAGGCGGACTGGCTCTATACAGGTAAAGAAATTACACCAAAAGTCACCATGTACTATCAGTATCCGACAGGTAATTATGCATCTGATAAGTATCCGGCAGGCGATAAAGTATGGCAGGATGAAAAGAATTTCACTGTGGAATACAAACATACAAAAGAAGCCGGTGAAAAGGACAGCAGTATTATTAATATTACTGCAATTGAGGAGCATTATTCTGGTTCTACACAGTGCTATTATACGATTGGAAGACGTCCATTATCCGATGGAACTATTACCATGGATAAGATTCCAAATCAGGTTGCAAACAAGGAGTTAGGTGAAGCGGCAAAACCAATGCCAACACTTACATTCCGTCCGGATTCTACAACTACCTATACGTTGATATATGGCGCTGATTATACAGTGAAGTGGGAAAACAATACTGAACCGGGTATGACAGGTACAATTATTGTAGAAGGTAAAGGAAACTTTACTGATGAAAAGGTGGAAACTTTCTATATTGGAATGGATATTCATCAGTATATTAAGGGTGAGGTGAAGTTTGGAGAAGTTGTTGACTATATTTATAATGGTAAAGCACAGACTCCAGAAGTTGTAGTAGAAGATACTACACTTGTACCAAATGTAAATTATGAAATTCTCTATGATGGTGTGAAGGCTGATGAAATCGTAGATGACAGTCATGCGACAAAAGCAGGTATACATAAAGCTGCTGTGGTAGGTATTAATGAATATGGCGGTATCATAGAGCTTGAGTACGAAATTGATAAGAGAGATATTTCCAAGGTAGAATTTAGAACACCGGAAGGAACAGCATATACCGGAAGTCCGGTTTACCCGTTGATTGTAGGTCATGATGAAGCGGCAATTACAAGACTTGGCGAGGATGAATCTACAGCAGAAACAACAGGTGACATTAGTATGGAAGGTATGTGGACCAACTTAAATGCATTTACCACAAGTTATCAGGGAAATCACACAGATATTGGTCCGGTTACGGTTACCATTACGGCAACAGAAGATGCTAACTATTATGGCACAACTACTCTGCAGTTCAACATTGAACCAAAAGATTTGCAGAGTGAGGATATTTTAAGTAGTACAGTAGAAAATCAAACTTATACAGGAAGTCCAATCAAACCGGAGATGAAGATTACGGATGGTGGAAGAAATGTGAACGGTACAGCATTTATAGCTGGAACGGATATCGATTACTATACTTTAGTAGAAGGTTTAGATTACGATATTACATTTACAGATAATATCTATCCGGGTCGTGTAACCATGACGATTACAGGTAAAAATCATTATAAGGGAACATTGGCAAAACAGTTTGATATAGGAGCAGATTTATCAAGTGCAGTAATTGCGCCGATTCCTCCACAGACATATACAGGACAGCCAATTTGTCCGGAACTTAAAGTTACAATAGGTGAAAAAGAGTTAAAGGCGAACTTCGATTATACAGCAACTTATGCAAATAATGTAGAAAGAGGAACAGCTACAGTAACAATTTCACCGGTGGCAGGAAGTATGTTTACCGGAAGTAATACGGCAACCTTTGAAATTGGTCGTGAATTAAGCGAAGCTACAACAGAAATAAAATTAGTGTCTGACAGCTTTGTATATACCGGAAATGCAATTATGCCAAAACCAGCCGTTATATATGCTGGTACAAAATTAGTAGAAGGCGTTGACTATACCCTTTCCTATAGTAATAACATCAATGTGGGTACAGCAACAATTACCATTACGGCGGCAGGTACATTTGAAGGTGCAGTTGCTAAAACCTTTACGATTGCAAGAAGAAGTATTACCCGTTGTGCTTTTGAAAATGTATATGACCTGCTTTATAACGGCAATGCGACAACACAGAACGTAGTCGTAAAAGACGGAAACCGTACATTAGTAGAAAATAAAGATTATACCGTGACCTATGCAAACAACGTTGGTCCGGGTGCTGCAAGCGTGATTCTTACAGGTATTGGTAATTATGCAGCAGTTAAGACTGTATATTATATGATTAATGTAAGACCAATGGGCAAGATTAAAGGAAAAGCTACCTCCAACAAGGTGATTAAGATTTCCTGGGAGCCGGTTGCAGGAGCACAGGGATATGCAATCTACAATGCAAAGAATGACCTGATTGGCAAAACCACAAAGACATACTTCAATCATAAGAAGTTAAAAGCATTAAAGAATTACAAATACAAAGTACGTCCATACTGTGTAAATGATGGCACAACATACTATGGTGCTTTCTCAAACACTATTACAGTAAGGACATTAGCAAAGGCACCGACGAAGGTAAAAGTAAAAGCCGGAGACGACCAGCTTACTATTTCATGGAAGAAGGTTAAAGGTGTCAGTGGTTATGTAGTTTACAGAAGTACCAAAAAGTCCGGTAAGTACAAGAAGGTTGCAACATTAAAGAAAGCTTCAAAAACAAGCTGGACAAATACAAATCTGGCAAGTGGAAAACGTTATTACTACAAAGTCAGATCCTATAAGACAATTAAAGGAAAGAAGATTTACAGTAAGTATACTTCTCCGAAATCTGCTAAGACATATTAAGGAATAATCTTTATGGGTAAGAAATACAGAATTGGCAGACATGAGTTTGATTCCCGGGAAGAATGGGAAAAAGCCCTGAAAGATACGAAACAGATTAAGCGCATCGTGGATCAGATGGATTTGGAAAACCCGGAAGACGTGTTGACCATTTACAATATGATTCGTGATGGTGAAGTGACATTCTCCAGTGAGCTGGGTGCAGCGTTCTATTATGATATATCCAATAGAGTAGCTGATAACACCCAGAGTCTGCTGGAAGAGAGCAGGACGATTCATTATGAACCGGCACCTGTGGATGAGAAGAAGCAGCAGCAGTCAAAAATGTTTAAAATTATAGCAATTGCGTGTGTTCTTCTTGCGTTTCTTTGCTTTGGGGTTTATACTTATTATGAGTACAGTGAACGTGAAGCAATCCGCAGAATGGATGAACTGCAAAGCCAGAAAGATATATCACAGGCGGTGAACTGGTATTTTGACAAAGTTCGCCAAAAGCAGGGAACAGATGTGGATGGCACAGAAGTTTTGCAGCCACAGTCCGGGTCTACGGTAACAGCACCGGAGGTATTGGCTGAATATGCATCGCTATATGCTACCTATCCGGATTTGATAGGCTGGCTTCGGGTGACAGACACCCAGATAAATTTACCGGTCATGCAGACCACGGATAATGAATATTATTTGAATAAAGGGATAGATGGCAGCGAAGACAAAAATGGGACATTGTTTTTAGATTATCGTGCAAATGCACATGCGCCAAGCACGAATCTGATTGTGTATGGACACAATATGCGCAGTGGGGCGATGTTTGGAGAACTGAAAAAGTACTTAGACGAAGGCTTTTTAGCTGAACATCAGACAATTCAGTTCGATACACTTTATGAAAAAAGAAGTTATGAAATAATAGCTGTGTGCCTGTCAGAAGTGGGGTATCAAGACGAACCTGGCACAAAATATTATGATTTTATTGAGGCACAGAGCGAAGCGGAACTTAACGCATTTCTGGAAACCATTCGGAAATGTGCGGTTTATGATAAAACACAGGATGTGACCCTGAGTGACAGTTTACTGACACTCTCCACCTGCAACAGCTACGTCGAAGATGGAAGACTCTTTGTTGTAGCAAAAAAAATACAATAGCAAGGATGCTATAGAGCCAGGAGTGATGAATTATGAAGAGAAGTTTAAAAGTACGTGCCGGGGCGGTTGCAATGATTCTGATGCTTGCATTCTTTATGGTTCTGCCGGATTTGATTCGTGCAGAGGGTGAAGAACAGCAGGATACAGTTACAGAGACAGTCGTTTCCCAGACAACAGACGAAAGTGCAGCAGAAGTACCTGCTGACACACCTTCAAATGAAGAAGCAGCAGTAGAAGAAGCACCTGCAGAAAATGCAGAGCCGGAGACACCTGCAGAAGAAACACCTGTAGAAAACGTAGAACCGGAGACACCTGCAGAAGAGACACCGGCAGAAAACGTAGAACCGGAAACACCTGCAGAACCGGAAACATCGGTGGAAGAAACACCGGTAGTAGAAGAGACACCGATAGTAGAAGAAGCTCCGGTGACAGAAACTACACCAGTGATGGACACAGATACTACTACACAGAGTACAGAAACACCAGCTACAGATGTTCCGGCTACAGAAGCTCCATCTACAGAAGTAGCGGAAACACCGACACCATCACCTGTAGAAGATACACCGGAGGATGAGGTGAAAGAAACCAGAAAAGCTGCGGAAGAAAACACAGAACAGATGGAAGTGGTAGAAGTTTATAATAATGTAACAGACTTTATCATGGAAGGTTCAGTTCTTACCGGATATCAGGGAGCAGGTGGCATTGTAGAGATTCCGGAAGGTGTTTCAGCCGTTGCTGATAATACATTTTATGGAAATGCCAATGTTACAGGCGTTACATTCCCGGGCAGCTTAAGCGTTATCGGCAGTTCAGCATTTAATGGCTGTGTAAACTTAGAAGCAGTAACTATTCCATCAAATGTGACAAGCATAGGTGTATCTGCTTTTGCTAACTGTACAGCACTTGGGGCACTGAATTTAAGTGGTTCTGTACAGACAATTCCGCAGGGTGCATTTTATAATTGTATCAGCCTTACAAATGTAGTTGTTCCGGAAGGCGTTACAGGTATTGCTTCAGAAGCCTTTGGAAGCTGTAGTAATTTAGGTAGTATTTCTTTACCATCTACAATGGCAAGTATTGATTTGAATGCATTTATTAATGCAGTAAATCTTGCAGATATTTCAGTAGCAGCAGGAAATGGTACATATACATCTTATGATGGATGTTTATATACAGCAGGTGGCGGTCAGTTGATTCTCTGCCCACCGGGAAAAACAACCATCACATTTACACCGGAAGTAGTATCTGTAGCATCAGGTGCATTCTCCGGATGTAACTACATCAGTACAGTAAATGTTCCGGCATCTGTTGGAACAATTAGTGATTCTGCATTTAGCGGAAGTTCCATTCATTCTGTAACTATTCCGGCATCTGTAACCAACATTGGTACACAGGCAGGATGGACACCGGCAGTAGTATATGGTTACAGTGGTTCTGTTGCTGAAAGCTGGGCAGACGAAAATCAGTATGTTTTTGAAAGCTTAGATGGCAATAATGCAGGAGACGATGACGAAGATAAGAATAAGAGTGGCGGAGATAATGATAAAAAGGGTTCTGATAAGAATGACAATTCCGGCAGTGGAAATGCAAATGAAACACCGGTAACCAGTGGTACAAATACGACAACAGTTACCGCAGCAGCACCATCCGGTACATCAGGAACATCCGCATCCGTTAACAGCCATGTGAAAGATTCCACACCGAAGACAGGTGTAGAAGATTATGGAATGTATTGTTTGTTTGGAGCAATTTTGTTAATCGGTGTAGCTTGCTTTGCTTACAGCAAAAAGCTTCGTTGTGAATAGAAGTACATAGCATAAAAAGACGGCAGGGATGCCGTCTTTTTTAATGCAGAAAATACAAATCCAAGGTAGGAGGCTGAAAAATGAAAAATGGACAAAAAAATAAGGCTGCATCAAATTTGTTTTCATTCGATGCAGCCTTTTAAACTATGCTATCCATTGGCTTGTACCTTCCTTTTTATATTTCCTCTGCTAATTCAAAAATGATATTCTCTACTGTGTTCTCCATGAATCTTTTGAATTGGAATCATATCTGAACGTTTCCACTGATTCTCCATTCTCTCATCGTTAATTTTTTCATGGTCTCTGTTTCGATTCAATTTCGAATCTGCTGTGGATTTCATTACCTTTTTCATAGGATTTTTTGAGGTGTTACATTAAGTTTTTGGTGGTCCGTACCTCCTTTTTAGATTTTGGATTAAACTACTGTTTCTGGTGGAATCTCCTTCTTTCTTTGCTTCTTACTTTTGAAGAAGTTTTTCTGTGTTTGTTTTGTTAAATTTATTTTATCTAAAAAGTATCGAAAAGTCAACATAAAATTTCAAAAAACAACATTAGTAATTCTTATAATTCTAAATACAAAAATAGAATTGTATAATATTCTGAAAAATACAATTTGTTTGAGAAATTTACAAAATACACATTGATTCAATGTCAGTTCATTCCTTAAAATATAAATAAAAAAAGAAGCTAAGAATTAGCTTCTAAAGCTGCACGACAGGCAAGGGCAAGCTGGTCGCCGCAGGATGTATTTTTAAAACCACATTTGATACCGCTGATGCGTTTTTCTATTTCTTCTACAGTCATACCCTCTACCAGTGCAGGAATGGCTTTTAAGTTTCCATCATAGCCTCCGGTAAATTTAACATTGTGTACAATATTGCCGTCTAATTCCAATTCAATCATGCTTGAGCATGTGCCTTTTGTGCGATAAGTAAATTTTGCCATATATCCTCCTTTTATTGCAAATATGAATTTTTCGTAACTCTATGATTACATTTTGGGTGAAAATAGTATAACATGTTTTTAAAAATTTAACAATTCATTCACGGCTTAAACTATTGTTTATAATGCTAGAAAGTGGTACAATAAACATTGTTTGCGGAAAACGGACAAACGAATGATATAGTAAATCATCCGGCAGGAATTTTATATGTGCCGGAAGGAAGATATAGATAGGAGTAATATATGAGCGTATTTACAAAATTTTTTGGTACACATAGCGAAAGGGAATTGAAAAGAATTTATCCGATTGTGGATAAGATTGATTCCTACCGTGAGGCTATGGGTGCATTGACGGATGAACAGTTGAAGGATAAGACAAAGGAATTTAAGAAAAGATTAGCAGATGGAGAAACTTTAGATGATCTTTTGCCGGAAGCTTTTGCAACTGTTCGTGAGGCAGGTAAACGTGTATTGAATATGGAACATTACCGTGTACAGTTGATTGGTGGTATTATTCTTCATCAGGGACGTATTGCCGAAATGAGAACCGGTGAAGGTAAGACATTAGTATCTACACTTCCTGCATACTTAAATGCGTTGGAGGGCAAAGGTGTCTGCATCGTTACCGTAAATGATTATCTGGCAAAACGAGATGCGGAATGGATGGGACAGGTACATGAGTTTTTAGGACTTACTGTAGGTGTGGTTTTAAATTCCATGGACAATGACGAGAGAAGAGAAGCCTATAACTGCGATATTACTTATATTACGAATAACGAATTGGGATTTGATTACTTAAGAGATAATATGGTTATCTACAAAGAGCAGTTAGTACAGCGTGGTCTGCATTATGCGATTGTGGATGAAGTGGATTCTGTATTAATCGATGAAGCGAGAACACCATTGATTATTTCCGGTCAGAGTGGCAAGTCTACACGTTTATATGAAGCTTGTGATATTTTGGCACAGCAGTTGAAACGTGGTGAGGAAAGTCAGGAATTTTCCAAGATGGATGCCATCATGGGTGTAGAAATCGAAGAAACCGGAGATTTCATTGTTAACGAAAAGGATAAAGTAGTAAACCTTACACAGGAAGGTGTCAAGAAGGTTGAGCAGTTCTTCCGTATTGATAACTTAGCAGATGCGGAAAACTTAGAAATTCAGCATAACGTTATTTTGGCACTTCGTGCCCACAACCTGATGTTTAAAGATCAGGATTATGTGGTAAAAGACGATGAGGTTATGATTGTAGACGAATTTACCGGACGTATTATGCCGGGACGTCGTTACTCCGATGGTTTGCATCAGGCAATCGAAGCAAAAGAGCATGTAAAAGTAAAGAGAGAAAGCAAAACTCTTGCGACAATTACATTCCAGAACTTCTTTAATAAGTTTACCAAAAAAGCAGGTATGACAGGTACAGCTCTTACAGAAGAAAAAGAGTTCCGTGATATCTACGGCATGGACGTAGTAGAGATTCCAACCAACAGACCTGTACAGCGTGTGGATTTACAGGATGTGGTTTATAAGACCAAAAAAGAAAAATTACATGCAGTTTGTGATGCGGTAGAAGAAGCACATGCAAAAGGACAGCCTGTTTTGGTTGGTACAATCACAATCGAGACTTCAGAAGAGCTTAGCAAGATGTTAAAACGCCGTGGCATCCAGCACAATGTTTTAAATGCGAAATTCCACGAACAGGAAGCGGAAATCGTTGCACAGGCAGGTCAGCATGGAGCAGTTACCATTGCGACAAACATGGCAGGTCGTGGTACAGATATTAAGTTAGATGATGAAGCAAAAGCTATCGGTGGTTTGAAAATTATCGGTACAGAGCGTCATGAATCCAGACGAATTGACAATCAGCTTCGTGGTCGTTCCGGTCGACAGGGTGATCCGGGTGAATCCCAGTTCTATATCTCCTTAGAGGACGATTTGATGCGTTTATTTGGTTCTGAAAAGCTGATGACCATGTTTAATGCCCTTGGTGTACCGGATGGAGAGCAGATTCAGCATAAGATGCTTTCCGGTGCAATTGAAAAAGCGCAGGCAAAAATCGAATTTAACAACTTTGGTATTCGTAAGAGTCTTTTAGAATACGATCAGGTAAATAATGACCAGAGAGAAATTATCTATGCAGAACGTCTTCGTGTATTAAATGGAGAAAACATGCGTGATGTTATTTACAAGATGATTACAGACCGTGTAGAAGCTATGGTGGATATGTGCATCTCCAATGAACTTCCGGCAGAAGAATGGGATATTAAAGAGTTAAATGAGATTTTACTTCCATTGATTCCATTGCAGCCGGTGACACCGGATACCGTAAAAGGTATGAAAAATTGCAAAGAGTTAAAGCATATGTTAAAAGAACAGGCTGTAAAACTCTATGAAGCAAAAGAAACAGAGTTCCCAGAACCGGAACAGTTCCGTGAATTAGAGCGTGTGGTACTCTTAAAGGTAATTGACCGTAAATGGATGGATCATATCGACGATATGGATCAGTTACGTCAGGGTATCGGTTTACAGGCATATGCACAGAAAGATCCGTTGATAGAATACAAAATGAGTGGATTTGATATGTTTGACGGCATGATTGCAAGTATTCAGGAAGATACCATTCGTTTGTTATATCATGTAAAAGTGGAACAGAAGGTAGAGCGTGAGCAGGTAGCAAAAGTAACGGGAACAAATAAAGACGATTCCGTTGCCAATGCACCAAAGAAACGTGACAAAGCAAAGATTCACCGTAACGATCCATGTCCATGCGGAAGCGGAAAAAAATATAAACAGTGTTGCGGAAAAGATGCATAAGCAGAAAATAAGCAGGACGATGAAAACAGCTATGGGTAATACGCCCATGGCTGTTTTTTTGCACAACAAGGGGAATGGAACTTTTGTTCTATATATATGATAAAAAAATATATGGTATTCTTTGTTTTGGAAAATAATGTAATAAAGGAGAACAAGTGTGATGTGGAAAATTAGATTACGATGGCTGGTAACAGCAGTAATAGTATGCATGACAGTATCTTTTTCGCAAGTGCAGGTGCATGCTGCAGAACAGACAAATGCAACAGAATTGCCAATAAAAAATAGGGTAGACTTAACCGAAGGCAGTGTTGTGATTTATGACGGTAATTATTTTGAGCAGAATGGTATGGCATATGTATATACAGATGTATTGACGGTTACTGGAGGAACAGTAGAAGAGCCCACAAAAAATACGATTTACTCATATGCAGAAACAACAAAACTGGTGATGGATAATTTGTATATTGTGACACTTTCTGAACCGATTTTAGCAGAAAACACGTTGGAGTTAGAGGTGAAAAATAGTAATCATATAGAAGCATCTATGCGAAAACTTCATTGGGAACATGGAGATGGTATATTATCTGCAAAGAATTTAAAAATTACCGGAGATGGAGAATTAAAGGTATATGCAAATACAGGAAACCAAAGTGTGCGTAGTATATATGCAGATGAAAATCTGGAAATCAATGGTACGAATACATTGAAGATATCTGCTGTAAATAAAATTAGGGAATCTTATGAAGGCATATTCGTGTATAGAGATTTTATTCTTCAAAATGGAAGTTTATGTGTAGAAGCAGGACGTGATGGTATATATGTAGAAAATCAGGTAAAAATTGCAGGGGGAAAGTTAACGATAAATGCATGGGGAAATGGTCTGCGGGGAAACAAAGAGGTACAGATAACGGGTGGAAAGACAGAAGTTTTTGTGACAGAGAAACCGGAAAACGGAGTGTCTACATCCGCAGCAATTATCAGTAGTTCAGGAGATATAGGAATCGACGGAGGAGAGGTTTGTTTGTCATCCGCAAGTGCAGATGCAAAAGGAATTTTTTTGAATGATGATGAAAAAGCCATTCGTATTTCAGGAGGCGAATTAAATGTACAGATGACAGGAGATGCATCATATGGTTTGTATTCTAATTGTGAAATAAAAATCTCCGGTGGTCTGCTGGATATAGAAGCCGCAAGCAGTATTGTCTGGTCAGATGGTGGCGTGTATATTACCGGTGGTGATATGCAGATGCTAAGCACAAGTGGAATGTCGATACAAGGAAAATTGTACATTACACCACAGACTGGAGCATGTATGGATGTATTTTATGGAAGTGATGAAGAAAGTATAGTGCAAAAACTTTTCACCGAAGAGAATACAGAGAATTGGAATATCGAAAATAAATATTTGAAATTTTTGAAAATAAAAGAACGCAAAGTCTATTCCTTTGCCGGTATAGAAGAGATGGATTCTGTGGTATATGATGGGACGGCAAAATGTGGATATACCGGAAAATTATTATCGGCAAATGATATAGATGCAGACACATTGCTGCATACCTATGAAGGTATCAATGAAACAGTATATGCAGCTGGCAGTGTCCCACCGATAAATGCGGGAGATTACAGAGTGACGATAACTGTACCTGAGGAGAATACAAAATATTATGGAGAAAAGGTAATTGAGTATTCCATTACTAAACGTCCATTATATATTGCACCGGAAAGTGTTACTATTTATTGTGGAGAAGCGTTACCGGAAGAATATGTTTTGAAATATGATGGGCTGGTTGCCGGAGAAAAACTTCCGGTGGCAGACAAAACGCCGGAATTTATAGTAAAAGATACTGCTGGAAATGTCATAACATCCGTAGATACAAATATGGCAGGAAATTATATTATCGAGTGGAATCCAAATGAACAGGTAAATTATATCGGAGTGGAAAATTATGCGGTTATCAAGGGCACAGCGACAATAACCATTCGTGAAAAAGTGACAGACAATCAAATTATGCCGGAAAACCCGACTGACCCGGAAACACCGACGATTCCGGAGACACCGACCAACCCGGAAAACCCGACTAACCCAGAGACACCGACCAACCCGGAAACTCCGCAGGATGATTCCACGGCTGATATTATGTCCGAGCTTGATGTGACAAAAGATACAGCAGATAAAATTATAGCCATGCAGGAAGAATTAAACATTCCTACAGATGTTATTCTGACAACAGATGCATCTGTAAAAAATCAGGTATCTGAAGATTTGGCAGGAGCGAAGTTTCATACCCTTTGTGCAAATGCATATAAATATACAGAAAACAGTATTTCCTTAAAATGGAAAAAATATAAAAATGCAGACGGCTATATCCTTTACGGAAACCGCTGCAACAGTAAAGGTAAAAAGTATAAATATGAATATATGAAAACCTTTTCTGCAAATAAAACCTCTTATACCCATAAAAAATTGAAAAAAGGAACCTATTACAAATATGTCATCCTTGCTTATAAGTTGGTTGATGGCAAAAAAGTTACTATTGCTTCCACAAAAACCATACATGCTACTACAAAAGGTGGAAAATATGGTGTGGCAAAAAGCATAAAGCTGAACAAAAAGAAAGTGAAATTGAAGTCAGGCGAGAAATTTAAGCTGACTGCCAAAGAGGTAAAACAGGATAAAACGATTCGCAGACACAGAGAAGTGGTATTTGAATCCGATAAACCAAAGGTTGCCACTGTAAATAAAAACGGTGTAATTAGAGCAATAAAAAAAGGCAAATGCAACATCTTTGTATATGCCCAGAATGGGGTATACAAGAAGGTGAAAATTACAGTAAGATAAAAAGTGTTTGAATTGAAAATTCGCTGTACTATGGTAAATATCCGGTATGGCGAATTTTTTGTTATACAAAATCGAACAAATATTCGAAAATTCATTGCAATGCAAAAAACTGTGTGCTATAATCAGACTATGTTTTGGAGATAATCGATTCATAAAGGAGGAACTTTCATGGATCATTTTAAATTAGTATCAAAATATCAGCCTACCGGTGACCAGCCTCAGGCTATTCAGGCCTTAGTAAAAGGCTTTCAGGAGGGCAATCAGTTTCAGACTCTGCTTGGCGTGACGGGTTCCGGCAAGACATTTACCATGGCAAATGTTATCGAGCAGTTAAACCGCCCGACATTAATCATATCGCACAATAAGACCTTAGCCGCCCAGCTTTATGGAGAATTTAAAGAATTTTTTCCTGAAAATGCGGTAGAATATTTCGTATCTTATTATGATTATTATCAGCCGGAGGCATATGTGCCCTCTACGGATACTTATATAGCCAAGGATTCATCCATTAATGAAGAAATTGATAAATTACGTCTTTCTGCCACCGCAGCCCTTGTGGAGCGCAGAGATGTTATTATTATTGCCAGTGTGTCCTGTATTTATGGTTTAGGAAGCCCGGTAGATTATCGGAATATGATGGTGTCATTGCGCCCGGGACAGGAAAAGGACAGGGATGAAGTCATACAGAAGCTTATCAGCATCCAGTATACCAGAAATGATATGGATTTTCACCGTGGTACATTCCGTGTCAGAGGAGATGTATTAGAGATTTTTCCGGCAAACTTTAGTGATACGGCTTATCGTGTGGAGTTTTTCGGGGATGAAATCGACCGGATTACAGAAGTGGATGTGCTAACCGGAGAGATTAAGAACCGCTTAGAGCATATTGCGGTATTTCCGGCATCCCATTATGTTGTGCCGCAGGAGAAAATTAATCAGGCATGTGTAGCCATTGAACAGGAAATGGAAGAGCGTGTAAAGTGGTTTAAGAGTCAGGATAAGCTGTTAGAAGCACAGCGTATCGCAGAACGTACCAATTTTGATATAGAAATGCTAAGAGAAACCGGTTTCTGTAGTGGAATTGAGAATTATTCCAGACATTTAGCCGGTATGCCGGCAGGAGCTACGCCCCACACTTTAATGGACTATTTTTCAGACGATTTCCTAATTATTGTGGACGAATCCCATATTACCGTGCCACAGGTAAGGGGAATGTATGCCGGAGATCAGTCAAGAAAGAGCACGTTAGTCGATTATGGATTTCGTCTGCCTTCCGCAAAGGATAACCGTCCTTTGAATTTTGACGAATTTGAAGGCAAAATCAATCAGATGCTGTTCGTATCTGCCACACCAAATGTGTATGAGGATGAGCATGAACTGATGCGTGTAGAGCAGATTATCCGTCCGACGGGTTTATTAGATCCAAAGGTAGAAGTGCGTCCGGTAGAGGGACAGATTGATGATTTGATTGCAGAAGTGAAGAAAGAAACGGCAAATCACAACAAGATACTGATTACCACCCTAACAAAGCGTATGGCAGAGGACTTGACCGATTATATGAACGAAGTAGGAATCCGTGTAAAATATCTTCATTCGGATATTGACACATTAGAGCGTTCCGAGATTATCAGGGATATGCGTTTAGATGTGTTTGATGTTTTGGTAGGTATTAACCTTTTGCGTGAGGGTTTAGACATTCCGGAGATTACGTTAGTAGCCATTTTGGATGCAGATAAGGAAGGTTTTTTACGTTCAGAAACTTCGCTGATACAGACGATTGGAAGGGCTGCTAGAAATGCAGAGGGACATGTCATCATGTATGCAGACAATATGACGGATTCCATACGGGCAGCCATTGAAGAGACGGAGCGCAGGCGCAAAGTTCAGCAGCAGTACAATGAAGAACATGGCATTACGCCGCAGACGATTCAGAAGTCTGTGCGGGAATTAATCAGCATATCGAAGAAAGTTGCCAAAGAAGAACAGCAATTTGACAAAGATCCGGAATCTATGAGCAGCAAAGAATTAGACAAGCTTATTGCAGAAGTAAAGAAGAAGATGGAAAAAGCTGCCATGGATTTGAATTTCGAAGCAGCGGCAGAGCTGCGTGATAAGATGATTGAATTAAAGAAATTCCGTAATACTGTTTAGAGACAGTAGTTAGAATAAGGAGTATAAAAAGAGAATGAGCGAAAGAAAATATATTAAAATCAGAGGTGCAAGGGAGCACAATCTAAAGGGAATTGATATAGATATTCCGAGAAATGAACTGATTGTGCTGACGGGACTTAGTGGTTCAGGTAAATCTTCCCTTGCGTTTGATACGATTTATGCCGAGGGGCAGCGTCGGTATATGGAGTCATTGTCTTCCTATGCCCGCCAGTTTTTGGGTCAGATGGAGAAACCGGATGTGGAGAAGATTGAAGGTCTTCCACCAGCTATATCCATAGACCAGAAATCCACCAACCGTAACCCACGTTCTACAGTTGGTACGGTTACAGAGATTTATGATTATTTCCGTCTGTTGTATGCAAGAATTGGTATTCCACACTGTCCGAAATGTGGCAGAGAAATTAAAAAACAGACGGTAGACCAGATGGTAGATCAGATTATGAGTCTGCCGGAGCGTACAAAGATACAGCTTTTAGCACCTGTAGTAAGAGGACGGAAAGGTGAACACCAGAAGCTTTTTGAAAGAGCCAAGAAAAGTGGTTATGTCCGTGTACAGGTAGATGGCAATATCTATGAACTGACAGAGGATATCAAATTAGAAAAAAATAAGAAACATAATATTGAGATTATTGTTGACCGTATTATTATTAAACCGGGAATTGAAAAGCGTTTGACGGATTCCATCGAAAATGTATTGGATTTGGCAGATGGACTTTTGATGGTAGATATTGCGGATGGGGAAGTGCTGAATTTTTCCCAGAGCTTTTCCTGCCCGGACTGCGAAATCAGCATCGAAGAAATAGAGCCGAGAAGCTTTTCCTTTAACAATCCTTTTGGTGCCTGTCCGGTCTGCTTTGGACTTGGGTATAAAATGGAATTTGATGAGGATTTGATAATACCGGATAAGAGCTTAAGTATCGCAGAAGGTGCTATTCAGGTCATGGGCTGGCAATCCTGTACAGATCCCTCCAGTTACACCTATGCTACATTAAAGGCGTTATCCTTAGCGTATGATTTTGACTTAAATACGCCTTATCAGGATTTGCGTGAAGATGTCCGAGATGTGCTTATTCATGGAGTGAAAGATGGCAAGGCAGTAAAAGTATATTATAAGGGGCAGCGTGGCGAAGGTGTCTATGATGTGGTATTTGAGGGCATTATTCGCAATGTGCAGCGCAGATACAGAGAAACCGGCTCCGACATCATGAAACAGGAATATGAGCAGTTTATGCGTATTACACCTTGTCAGGAATGTAAGGGACAGCGTTTAAAGAAGTCTTCCCTTGCAGTGACGGTGAGCAATAAAAATATTCATGAAATCACCAACATGTCCATAAAAAATCTGCAGCAGTTCTTAAAAGAAATGGAATTAAGTGAGCACCAGCAGATGATTGGTAAACAGGTATTAAAGGAGATTTCTGCCAGAGTAGGCTTTTTGGTCGATGTAGGCTTGGATTATTTAAGCCTGTCACGGGCAACAGGAACGCTTTCCGGTGGTGAAGCGCAAAGAATCCGTCTGGCGACACAGATAGGTTCGGGGCTTGTAGGTGTGGCATATATTTTAGATGAACCAAGTATTGGTTTACATCAGAGAGATAATGACAAATTATTGGCAACATTAAAGAATCTTAGGGATTTAGGCAACACGTTAGTGGTAGTAGAGCATGATGAAGATACCATGCGAGAAGCGGATTTTCTTGTGGATATCGGACCTGGAGCAGGAGAACATGGGGGAGAAGTTATTGCTGCAGGTACAGCAGAAGAGATTATGCAAAATCCAAATTCCATAACCGGAGCATATCTAAGTGGCCGCAAGCAGATTCCTGTGCCGTCAGAACGTCGTAAGCCGACAGGATTTTTAAAAATTGTTGGTGCAGCAGAAAACAATCTGAAAAATGTAAACGTAGATATACCATTAGGTATTATGACCTGTATTACCGGTGTTTCCGGTTCGGGAAAAAGCTCGCTGACCAATGAAGTTTTATATAAAACATTACAAAAGAAATTGAACCGTGCCAGAACAATTCCGGGCAAACACAAGGATATCAAAGGCTTAGAGCAGTTAGACAAAGTCATTGACATTGACCAGTCGCCTATCGGCAGAACACCACGCTCAAATCCGGCGACTTACACCGGAGTATTTGATATGATTCGTGATTTGTTCGCCGGGACACCGGATGCGAAGGCAAAAGGATATAAAAAAGGCAGATTTAGTTTTAATGTCAAAGGCGGCAGATGTGAAGCCTGTGCAGGAGACGGTATTTTAAAAATCGAGATGCATTTCCTGCCGGATGTTTATGTGCCCTGTGAGGTCTGTGGTGGCAAGCGCTATAACCGTGAAACCTTAGAGGTGAAATATAAGGGAAAAAGCATTTATGATGTACTGAATATGACAGTGGAGGAAGCATTGGAGTTTTTCAAAAATGTACCTTCTATCCACAGGAAAATACAAACACTATATGATGTGGGATTATCCTATGTTCGTTTGGGTCAGCCTTCCACACAGCTTTCCGGTGGTGAAGCCCAGCGAGTAAAGCTTGCGACGGAATTAAGCCGCAGAAGTACAGGTAAGACCATTTATATTTTGGATGAGCCTACTACGGGACTGCATTTTGCGGATGTGCATAAGCTCATAGAGATATTGCGCAGACTTTCCGAAGGTGGAAATACTGTGGTTGTCATTGAGCACAATCTGGATGTTATAAAAACCGCAGATTATATTATTGATATGGGACCGGAAGGCGGAGATGGCGGTGGAAAAGTTGTAGCCTTTGGTACACCGGAAGAAGTGGCAAAGGTAAAAGCTTCTTATACGGGAAAATATATAAAGAAATATTTGAAGGAAAGATAAAAGATATGCAAAAAAATCCGGTTTGCACAAAAGTTACAAACCGGATTTTTTTGAATTAAAATAATGAAAGGAAATTTATAAATTATTATTTGGGGAGTGCTTCCCGGTGTTATCCGGAAAGCATGAGTTATGAAAACTGTATTAGCATTTACTCTAATACATGATTAGTATAAAATATAAATGTGATGGTTATGTGAAGAAATGGTGAACAAAATAAAAAAATATCTAAAAAGTTTTCATTTTTTTTCAAGATATTGTCATTTCTTTAGAAAATCTTAAAATCCCGTGAATTTTGAAAAAATGATTTGAAAAATGGAAGCATTTGTATATAATAAATTATTATAAGGAAAAATATGATTAAATGCGAATTTTATGCTCAAAATAAAAATATATTGCAGTTAGACGAAAGGGGAAACACAAGAATGGTTTCAACAGATATCGGAATTGATTTAGGAACAGCCAGTATTTTAGTATATATTAAAGGCAAGGGCGTTGTATTAAAAGAGCCTTCAGTTGTTGCTTTTGACAGAGACACCAACAAAATCAAAGCAATTGGTGAAGAAGCACGTCTGATGTTAGGACGTACACCGGGAAACATTGTGGCAGTAAGACCATTACGTCAGGGTGTTATTTCTGATTATACCGTGACAGAAAAAATGATTAAATATTTTATCCAGAAAGCAATTGGCAAAAGAAGCTTCCGTAAACCACGCATCAGTGTCTGCGTACCAAGTGGTGTTACAGAAGTTGAAAAGAAAGCAGTAGAAGATGCTACCTATAATGCAGGTGCAAGAGAAGTAGAAATTATTGAAGAGCCGATTGCAGCAGCAATTGGAGCCGGAATTGATATATCCAGACCATGTGGTAACATGATCGTAGATATCGGTGGTGGTACAGCAGATATTGCCGTAATTTCTTTAGGTGGTTCAGTAGTAAGTACTTCCATCAAAATTGCCGGGGATGATTTTGATGAAGCGATTGTTCGTTACATGCGTAAAAAGCATAATCTTTTAATTGGTGAAAGAACCGCAGAAGATATCAAAATTAAAATTGGTTCCTGTTTTCCAAACGGACAGAATGCAACGATGGATGTCAGAGGCCGTAACCTTGTAACCGGTTTGCCAAAAACTGTTACCGTTACTTCCGAAGAAACAGAAGATGCACTTCGTGAACCGACTTTACAGATTGTAGAAGCTGTACACAGTGTACTTGAAAAGACTCCGCCAGAGCTTGCTGCCGATGTGGCAGATCGTGGTATTGTGTTGACCGGTGGTGGTGCGTTGTTAAGAGGGTTAGAAGAGCTTTTAGAAGACAGAACAGGTATCAATACCATGACAGCAGAAGAACCAATGACCTGCGTGGCAATCGGTACAGGTAAATTTGTAGAATTTCTTGCTGGAAAAAGAGACGAAGACTAAAGAAAAACCTTGATTTTGTCGATATAATATAAAGAGATATGCACGGATGAAAGACTGTTCAGGGATGAGCAAAAGTGGACAGGGAGGAAAAGGATAATGGTTAAGGGACTATATACCGCCTATACGGGCATGATTGAAGAGATGCGCCGTATGGACGTTATGACAAATAATCTTGCAAATGCAAGTACAACCGGATTTAAAAAAGAAGGGGCAGTAAACCAGTCATTTGATGACCAGTTAGCAATTAAGATTAAAGATACATCAGAAATATTTCCGGCGAAAAGATTAGGAGATGTAAATTTAGGTGTAAAAGTAGGAGAAACTTATCGTGATTTCAGTCAGGGCTCCTTTGATGTAACAGACAATCCATATGATGTGGCTTTAGACGGACAGGGATTTTTTGCTATCGAATTCAGAAGCAAAACAGGAGAGACTTCTATTAAATATACCAGAGATGGCTCCTTTACTGTAGATCGTGATGGTTATGTTCGGACAAAGGATGGCGATTTTGTACTTAATGCAAATGGCGCAGCCAACAGTGTTGGCGGAGAAGCGAATTATGTCCGGGTTGACCCTACAAGAGATGTTCTGATAGACAGTCTTGGTGTAGTTTATCAGGATGATGTGGCAGTAGGACAGATTGGTGTTATTGATTTTGAAAATTATGATTATCTTGAAAAATATGGGGAAAATCTTTTTGACGTAGTGCCGGGTGGTCAGATTATAGCGGCTGATGCAAGAGTAGAGCAGGGCTGTCTGGAAATGTCCAATGTCAATATTGTAACAGAGATGGTGGACATGATTACCATTACCCGAGCATATGAAGCAAATCAGAAGATTATTACTACAATAGATGGTACATTAGATAAAGCGGTTAATACAGTGGGAAAGGTATAGGAGGATAAACAGCTATGATGAGATCATTGTGGACTGCTGCATCAGGTATGATTGCACAGCAGACAAATGTAGATTCCATTTCTAATAACTTAGCAAATGTAAATACTACAGGTTACAAGACACAGAGAACAGAATTCAAATCTTTATTATATCAAAATTTACAGACAAGAACAACTACAGCAAACGGTGAAGAAAAGCCGGTACCTGCACAGGTTGGTCTTGGTACAAGAGTAGCAGCAACAAATACTATCTATACGCAGGGTGCATTACAGGCAAGTGAGAATGTTACCGATTTTGCCATTGATGGTTCTGGTTTCTTCTCTGTGCGTGGTGAAGATGGAAATATCTACTATACCCGTAACGGTAGTTTTACATGGGCTGTAGGTGTAAATGGTACAACACTTTGTAATTCTAATGGTTATCCGGTTTTAGATTCACAGGGAAATGAGATTATTGTACCAAATGGTGTGACAAGTGAAAGCATGATGATTTCCAGTGACGGTACAATTGGTTATAAAGCTCAGGATGGTAATTATATACCATTAAATCAGACAATTGGTTTATATCAGTTTACCAATCCGGCAGGTTTAGAAAAGATGTCAAACAGTCTTCTTGCAGAAACAGCAGCATCCGGTCCGGCAATGAACGAAGCTTTACAGGCAAACCTGACAAGAAGTAATGTATATCAGGGATATTTAGAAGGTTCTAACGTACAGGTGGCAGATGAAATGGTAAATCTTATTATTGCCCAGAGAGCCTATGAATTAAATTCAAAAGCAATTCAGGCATCGGATGATATGCTTCAGCAGGCAAACCAGTTAAGAAGATAGTTGTAGCAGGAGGATAAGTATATGAGTTTGGATATCAGCGGCATTTCTGCTATGATGGATTCGACAAGTACAAAGGCAGCAAACAGCAAAGCCAATAAATTACAGGGTTCATTGGAAGGAAATTTAGCTTCTGCATCAGATGAAGAACTGATGGATGTCTGTAAACAGTTTGAAGCGTACTTTGTAGAGCAGGTCATGAAAGAGGTAGAAAAGACAATTCCAAAGACAGAAGAAGATTCTACCATGAGTATGTATACCGATTTTTTCAAAGAACAGGTTATGCAGACAATGGCAGAAGAAATTTGTGATAAACAGAGCCTTGGACTTGCACAGCAGATGTATGAACAAATGAAAAGAAATTATTCATTGTAAAGGAAAAGTATTGGATGTGTCAGAAGTGATGCATCCAATTTTTTGTAGTACGTCTTTTACATTAAGGAGCAATTGTAAATATGGAAACAATCAAGGGTTATGTAGAACATATTATATTTCGAAATGCTGAAAATGGTTATACCGTATTCGTTCTTATTTGTGATGAGGAAGAATTGACCTGTGTAGGGACTCTTTCTGTGATAAGTGAAGGCGAAAATATAGAAGCTGTGGGAGAATACACAGAGCATCCGATGTATGGCAGACAGTTTGCGGTGAAAGAGTTAAGAGAGTGCGAACCGGAGGATGAAATTGCAATGGAACGGTATTTAGGTTCCGGGGCAATAAAAGGGATAGGGATGGCATTGGCAGCCAGAATTGTCCGCAGATTTAAAAAAGATACTTTTCGTATTATAGAAGAAGAACCGGAGCGGCTTGCAGAGGTAAAAGGAATTAGTGAGCGCAAAGCACAGGAAATTTCTGCGCAGGTGGCGGAAAAAAGAGAATTGCGTCAAGCAATGATTTTTTTACAGCAATATGGTATATCCTTGAATCTTGCAGTAAAAATCTATGGAACTTACCAACAGGAAATTTATCGGGTAATTAAAGAAAATCCCTATCAGTTAGCAGACGATATTCAGGGTGTAGGGTTTAAAATTGCGGATGAAATAGCAGCGAAAGTGGGAATTCGTACAGATTCTGACTTTCGTATCCGCAGTGGTATATTATATAGTCTTTTACAGGCGGCATCGGATGGACACACTTTTTTACCAAAGGATGAACTATTGCAGCGTACATCGACCCTGCTTGGGATTGAGACTGAACTGATAGAAGAGCAGTTTATGAATCTTGCTATTGAGCGGAAAATTATGGTTAAGGGTGAGCATATTTACGGAGCGGCTTATTATTATATGGAAGCCTCTGTGGCAGAAATGTTAAAGGCACTGGATGTAAAATATGATGTACCGGATATGGAAATTGAAAAACAGATACGGCGTATTGAAAAGCAGACAGGTATGGAGCCGGATGAAATGCAGATGCTTGCTGTAAAAGAAGCGGTTAAAAATGGACTCCTTGTCATTACCGGAGGACCGGGTACAGGAAAGACTACAACCATTAATGCCATTATCAAATATTTTGAACTGGAGGGTATGGATATTTTTCTGGGAGCACCAACGGGTCGTGCGGCAAAGCGTATGAGTGAAACCACAGGTTATGAAGCAAGAACCATACACCGGATGTTAGAGTTAAATGGTGGTATGGAAGGCAGTGTCGGTTTTTCGAGAAATGGAGACAATCCATTGGAGACAGATGTTATTATCATTGATGAGATGTCTATGGTAGACCTGCATTTGATGCATGCGCTGTTAAAAGCGGTGGTGGCAGGTACAAGGCTTATATTAGTGGGGGATGTTAATCAGCTGCCCAGCGTAGGTCCAGGCAGCATATTAAAGGATATTATTGCGTCAGAGAGATTTCCTGTGGTAAAGTTAACAAAAATTTTCCGTCAGGCTACCCAGAGTGATATTATCGTGAATGCACATAAAATCAATAGGGGAGAGGATGTGGTTTTAGACAATAAGAGTATGGATTTCTTTTTTCTAAAACGCTATGAAGCAGATGTGATTATCAATGTGGTTATTCAGTTGATAGCGCAGAAGCTCCCTAAATTTGTGGATGCTTCACCCTTCGATATTCAGGTGCTTACGCCCATGCGAAAAGGTCTTCTAGGTGTGGAAAGACTAAATGGCATACTACAGCAATACTTAAATCCAAAGTCCAAAGATAAAAAGGAATGGGAAGCGGGAGAGCATTTGTTTCGTGAAGGTGACAAGGTGATGCAGACCAAGAATAATTACCAGTTGGAATGGGAAATTCGCAGTCGTTACGGACTTACCATTGATAAAGGCTTAGGTGTGTTCAATGGAGATATGGGAATTATTCGTGAAATTAATGAATATGCCGAAAAAATGACAGTGGAATTTGATGAAGGACGTATGGTGGAGTATTCTCTGCGGAGTTTAGAGGAATTAGAGCTTGCCTATGCCATTACAATTCATAAATCCCAAGGGTCTGAGTATCCGGCAGTAGTTATTCCTCTGTTAAACGGTCCCCGTATGCTGATGAATCGAAATCTGCTTTACACTGCAGTGACTAGAGCAAGAAAATGTGTAACCTTAGTTGGAGATGAAAATACATTTAACTCCATGATACACAATACCTTACAGCAGAAGAGATATTCCGGGTTAGCAGAGGAGATAAAAGGAATCTCTGCTTTGACAATGGAATAATACCGAATATGACGAAAAAAAGAGATTTCAGCAGTTTGATAGTGCCGAAATCTCTTTTTTTCTAATATTTGCGTATAATCTTATCTAAGTCCTTCTGATGTCCGATAACCATTAAATGCTCATCCTTTCGGAAGATATAATCTGCTCCCGGCAGAATTTGTGTATGCTCACCGTATTTTATACCAATAATACTTAAATGATATCTTGCACGGAAGTTTACATCTAAAATACTTTTTCCAATCCATTCCGGCAGAGGAGCAATTTCGTAAATGGAATAGCCGTCTTCTAAGTTAATATAATCAAATACAGCATCTGCACTAAGGCTGACAGCCACTTTTTCTGCAATATCCCTGTCTGGGAAAATAACTTCATCCGCACCATTTCGGAGTAAAAATTTTGCATGGATATCACGGTTGGCTTTGCTCACCACATATTTTGCACCCAAATCCTTAAGCAGGCTGGTGATTTCTAAACTGCTCTGGAAGTTGTTGCCGATACAGACAATGCAAAGGTCAAAATTGGATACACCAAGACTTTCGAGCACCTTTATGTTGGTGCAGTCACCGATTTTGGCACTGGTGACATAAGGTAATAAGTCCTCTAGTTTTTCTTCAAATTCATCCACAATCATAATTTCATTATCCAGTTTTGAAAGATTCATACATAAATGGGAACCAAATCGTCCCATACCAATGATTAAAATAGACTTCATTTTTTTCCTCCTAAATTATTATCCAATGTTTATCTTTTCTGCCGGCTGCAATACATGGGCAATTTTCTTTTTGTCTGTGAAGGACATGGCAAAGGATAAGCTGCCCACTCGACCCAAATACATCAATAGAATAATGACAATGCGGGAGGCTGTATTGAGCTGTGTAGTAAGTCCGGCGGTCATACCTACAGTTCCCATAGCAGAAAAAACTTCTAACATCGTATCTGTGCCATTAAAATTCTGGGTTCCGCATATAAACAGAACACCTATAATACATAGAATCAAATTTGTACAAAACACGGCGGATGCCTTATGTAAAGCATCATTTTCCAATCGTCTGCCAAAAATGTCTGCACCCACAGTACGGGTTAAATTGGATTTTAAACATACCAGCAGTACAACAATAGTTGTTACTTTGATACCACCTGCGGTAGACCCCGGAGCACCACCGATAAACATGAGTAAAATGGTGAGCAGCTTGCTTCCTTCGGACAAGGCGGCAACATCTATGGTATTAAATCCGGCAGTTCGTGGTGTGACGGAGCAGAACAGGGAGCTTAAGATTTTTCCTGTAACTGTCATATCCGCAAATAGGCGGTTATTTTCCATGAGGAAAAAGAGTAAAGCACCGCCAAAAAGTAGTATGCCTGTAGCACTTAAGACAATTTTAGTATGCAGGGCATATTTTTTAAAATGCCATTTATGAGCACGAATATCTGCCCACACAATAAAGCCAAGACCGCCGATAAGTACCAGAAGCATAATGGTAATCATGACAACGGGATGGTCATAATAGCCTGTCAGCGAAGAAAATGGTTCATATCGCCCCATCAAATCAAAACCTGCATTACAAAATGCGGAAATGGAGTGGAAAATACCGTAATAAATACCCCGACCTATGCCCATGCGTGGAATAAAGCAGGCAGACAGAATAATGGCACCGATAAGCTCAAAAAGCAGTGTGCCAACAATTGCCTGTTTGGTAAGCCGCACCATGCCACGAATTTCGATGACATTAAAACTTTCCTGAATCAGACCACGCTCTTTTAAGCCAATTTTTTTTCCTAAAAGAATAGATGCTGTAGCACCGATGGAAATAAAACCAAGTCCGCCAATCTGAATCAGCGTGATAATGATAATCTGACCAAATGTACTCCAGTGACTGAATGTATCTACTACAATCAGTCCTGTTACACAGGTTGCGCTTGTTGCCGTAAAAAGAGCAGATAAAAATGGTGTACATTCTCCGGATTTTGCGGAAACTGGCAGCATAAGAAGAACTGTGCCAATTAGAATAATCAGCAGAAAACCACGGGCAATTAACTGTGGCCCGGAAAGTTTTCTTGTAAATTTTTCAAACATGGTAAAGAAAAAAACCTCCTGTATAATAAAAACTAAGATTATTATAGTGATTTGTATAGGTGTTGTCCAGATAATATACTGTTAGTTTTTGACGATAAAATGCTTTTTTTATAATTTTTCTCTTTGGAGTTGTGAAAAAAGGTGGGATTGATTATAATAGATAAAAATGTATAAAAATAGAAAGATTGGGAGAGTATATATGGATTTACTAATTATAATCATTGTAATTGCTGCCGTTTTATCCAGTGGAAATAAGAAAAAAAAGAAAAACAGACCACTGTAGCGCAGGTGAACAAAAATGCAAGGGAAAGACAACGCCAGCAGACAAAGCAGATGCAAAATGGCTGGAATGAACAGTCACAAAAGCAGACGAAAGCAAAAAATCACAACTCAAATCAGCAGATACAGGATATTCAAAAACAGCGTGAATTAAAACGGCGTTTAGAAGAAAAATATAATAAGAAGCCAGCAGCACAAACGGGCACAATTCTTGATCGTGCCATAGGAAATGTTCATGAGGATTCTGTGGATGAAATGAAAATGCGGGATGCCCACCAGCACACAAATGCAGGCGGCAATATGCAGAATAAGACTCCGGAAGAGCTTATGACAGAAGGAAATGTACTTATGGACAAAGTTTATGACCTGATGGTGACAGGTTATAGCAGTAATATGCAGTTTGAAAGAGATTTTTTGGCAGAAGGAATGGATATGCTTAATCGTATTCAGAGCTAATATATTATGCAGCGGAAGGAAGTAACAAAATGGATAGAAAACTACCGATACCGGGGGAAAGATTTTTAGATACAGAGAATAAAATGTGTCAGGTTATCTGTATAGCAAAACATGCAGAAACAGGTGAAGAACTTGTAGTATACCAGCAGTTAGAGGGAGAGTTTTCCTGTTATGTAAAGCCTCTTGAAGCCTGTGTGTTGTCACAAGAAAAGGGAATGTCACAAAGCTACGCCGTGTCACAAGAAAAGAGAATGTCACAGGAAGAAAGTGCTGTCGACCCTGCATTACTGGCATTTTTGGATGCAGACACCTTAGAGGAAAAATACAACGTGTTAGTGTCTATACAGGGAAGGATTACGGACTATTTAATCGACAGCTTTGCGGTATGTTTAGATGTAGTGATTCCACAGGGAGATACAGATACCCGTTACCGACAGTTGTTAAGCAGCGTACGAACGATGCAAAAATACGAAAATACAAGATTAAGATAAAAGAATCTCAGAGTAAGGGGAAATGCCATACTCTGAGATTTTGTTTTAAAGCCCACGGCTTAAAGTGCTGTTATGATATTGGGTAGAAAAAGTAACATCTTCGCCAAACCATGCAGGTGGTAAGAACTGATTTGCCTCTTCTTCGCTGGAAAATTCTACTTCCGCTAAAAGCAGAGGAGCAAGTGTATCTAAAAATACATCCAGTTCAATTGTGTATTTTTCCTGATAAGGAATTTTGTAGCGGATTTTGTGAATCAGAATACCATCTGTTTTCAGGCGCAAATGTTCATAGGCTGCTTTAGTTAAAGGCAGATTATATTCTTCTCTCACCATAAGTCCCGCACCTTTATAAGTAAGTGTATAAGTATCCCCGGCTTTGCGGATACGCACCACCGGTTCTGTGGAAAGATAACCCTGTTCTAACTCTTTATGTGGATAAGTTTCATAGTCAGCAGGTAATTCCTTTACTAAAAATTTGCGTTCAATTTCCATGGATGCTCCTATGCATAAATGATTTTTTTGGCAAGCTCTGCGGCAGTTTCTTTATCTGTTAAATAGGAAATGATTGCAAGGGAAAAGTCAATGGCAGTTCCCATTCCACGGCTGGTAATCATATTTCCATCCACCACGACTGCATCTGTAGAAACGGAAGCTCCTGTCAGCTTATCTTCAAATCCGGGATAGGAAGTAGCTTTTTTTCCGTTTAAAAGACCGTTTGCACCAAGAACGGATGGAGCTGCGCAGATAGCAGAAACTAACTTGCCACATTCGGCAAATTCACGGATAATGCGGCATACACCTTCGTGAGCGCCAAGATTTGGTGTGCCCGGAATACCGCCCGGAAGTACAACGGCATCAAATTCATCAAAATTAACATCTTCAAAAAGCATATCGGTTTCAAAGGTGATTCCGTGAGAACCGGTAACGGATTTCTTTCCGTTAATGGAAACCATAACAATTTCTAAATTTACACGGCGAAGCATATCGACAACGGTTAAGCCTTCGATTTCTTCGCAGCCTTCTGCCATAAAAATAGCTGTTTTGCTCATACTAATCCTCCTGAAAAATAGATGTTTTGTAACTGTTTTTAATAAAAAGTTTAGCGCAATGTGATAATGATTTCAATGGTGAAACTTACCAAACATAAAAAATAAAAATTGTTCCATACTAATTTCAGATAAACAAAACAGTGTTTATCAAAAAAAAAACGGCACAGCCGAAAGAAAATATGGAGGTATTAACCATGTCAAATTCAAACAACGCAAATAGAGTAGAGGTACCTGAAGCAAAAGCAGCATTAAACCGTTTTAAACAGGAAGTAGCTTCTGAATTAGGAATCAACTTAAAAGAAGGTTACAACGGAGATCTTACTTCTAAACAGGCAGGTTCCATCGGTGGTGAAATGGTTCGTAAAATGATCCGCAGCCAGGAAGAAAGAATGTCTTCCGGACAGCAGTAATTAACGCTGACAAAAAAATAGTATAAAGACAAGGACGGGATACGAAACAAATGGGTTTCGTATCCTGTTCTTCATTTATGCGAAAAAAAGAGATTTGTTTAGAAAAACTTTAGAAAAATCCATCAAAAGTTCACGAAGTCTGTATTGCTTTTAAAGGCTTTAACACATATAATAAATCATGTAGCTTTTGATGCTGCACAATATCGCAGTCAGATGGCGTATGACTGCCAAACGGAGGAAATTATGGACAATCGTGAACCAAATAAGCAAAATAATAACAAGAATAATAAAAATGGTCAGATTATCATGACCTTTATTCTTATATCGCTGTTTGTGCTTTTTATTATGAGTATGATTACAAATAAAATCAGCGCACAGCTCAACCAGGAAATTTCTTATACAAAGTTTCTGGAAAAAATAGAAGCCGGAGAAATCGAAAAGATACAGTTTACCGGAACACAGATTGATATTGTGGCGAAAGCAAAGGAAGGTTCTTTATACAAACAGACCTATTATACAGGTATGGTGGATGATTACGAACTGCTTCCATTGTTAAAAAAACATAATGTGGAAATATTTGGTTATATACCGGACAATACTTCCACATGGATTTATAATATTTTAAGTTTTGTACTTCCGTTAGTAATTATTTGGGGACTTATGGGCTTTTTGATGAAGCGCATGGGCGGCGGAGGCGGCATGATGGGTGTCGGTAAAAGCAATGCCAAAGTCTATGTGGAGAAATCCACCGGAGTTACTTTTAAGGATGTAGCCGGACAGGATGAAGCCAAAGAATCTTTGCAGGAAGTCGTAGATTTTCTGCACAATCCGGGCAAATACCGTGAAATTGGTGCAAAACTGCCAAAGGGTGCATTATTAGTAGGCCCTCCGGGAACCGGTAAGACCCTGCTGGCAAAGGCTGTTGCCGGAGAAGCCAAAGTACCGTTTTTCTCACTGGCAGGTTCAGACTTTGTGGAAATGTTTGTAGGTGTAGGTGCATCACGAGTAAGAGATTTGTTTAAAGAAGCCCAGAAGCATGCACCATGTATTATTTTTATTGATGAAATTGATGCGATTGGTAAGAGCCGTGACTCCCGTTTTGGAGGCGGTAATGATGAGCGTGAACAGACGTTAAACCAGTTATTGGCAGAAATGGATGGTTTTGATACATCCAAAGGACTTTTAATTTTAGCAGCCACAAACCGTCCGGAGGTTTTAGATAAGGCTTTACTTCGTCCGGGACGTTTTGACCGTCGGATTATTGTGGATCGTCCAGACCAGAAAGGACGTTTAGAAACATTAAAAGTACATGCAAAAGATGTATTAATGGATGAAACCGTGGATTTGGATGCATTAGCCCTTGCTACCGCAGGTCTGGTGGGTTCAGACCTTGCGAATATGATTAATGAGGCTGCTATTAATGCGGTAAAAAATGGCCGTAAGTTTGTTAACCAGTCGGATTTGTTTGATGCTTTTGAGTTAGTGGCAGTAGGCGGTAAAGAGAAAAAGAACCGTGTCATGAGTGAAAAGGAAAAACGTATCGTATCCTATCATGAAGTCGGTCATGCCATGGTGACAGCTTTACAAAAAGATACAGAGCCGGTACAAAAGATTACCATTGTACCAAGAACCATGGGTGCGTTAGGTTATACTTTACAGACACCGGAGGAAGAAAAGTTCTTAGATACCAAGGAAGAGCTTTTAGCAAAGGTTACGACCTATATGGGTGGTCGTGCGGCAGAAGAAATTGCCTTTGGGTCAATTACCAGCGGTGCGGCAAATGATATCGAACAGGCGACAAACATTGCGAAATCTATGATTACCCGTTTTGGTATGTCGGATAAATTTGGCATGATGAGTCTTGTGACGGTGGAAAGCCAGTATTTAGGTGGAAGAGCTTCCATGAACTGTGCAGAAGAAACAGCAGCAGAAGTGGATAAAGAGATTTTAAAAGTGATTAATTCCTGTTATGCAGAAGCGATTCGACTTCTGACAGAAAATCGTGAGGTGTTAGATAAGATTTCTGATTATCTGTATGAGCATGAGACCATTACCGGAAAAGAATTTATGAAGATTTTCCGTGAATTAAAAGGTTTGCCGGAGCCAGAGGAAGAAGCTGCAAAGGAAGAAACAGCCGAAGATAACGGACAGACAAATGCAGAAGAAGTAAAAGGCACACAGATTGACATAGTTATCGATGACAAGAGTCAGGAAGAAAACGATGAAATTTAATTTTGAAGAAGAACTAAAAAAACTCCCGGATCAACCGGGAGTTTATATTATGCATGATAAAAAGGATACAATTATTTATATTGGAAAGGCAGTTTCCTTAACAAAGCGTGTGCATCAGTATTTTCAGGCGAGCCATAATGAAGGCATCAAAAAGGCACAGATGGTAAAACAGATTGCCCGATTTGAGTATATTATTACGGATTCTGAATTAGAAGCATTGGTATTAGAGTGTAACTTAATCAAGGAGCACCGTCCGAAATATAACACCATGCTGCGGGATGATAAGACCTATCCGTATATAAAAGTGACCTTAGGGGAAGAATTTCCGAGGGTTCTTTTTTCCCGCCAGCTAAAAAAAGATAAGTCTAAATATTTTGGTCCATATACCAGTGCAGGCGCAGTAAAGGATTCCATTGATTTAATAAACAAGCTTTATGGACTGCGTACATGCAGCCGCAATCTGCCAAGGGACACGGGGAAAGACCGTCCATGCTTAAACTATCACATTAAGCAGTGTGCTGCCCCTTGTCAGGCGTATATTTCCAAAGAAGAATATGCAAAACGCGTAGAACAGGCAGTACGCTTTTTAAACGGCGAATATCAGCCTGTGATGAAGGATTTAGAGGAAAAGATGCTTGCAGCTTCTGCGGAAATGGAATTTGAAAAAGCAGCAGAATACAGGGATTTGTTAAATAGTGTAAAACAGATTGCCCAGAAGCAGAAAATCACTCATGCAGACGGCGAAGATAAGGATGTTATTGGTGTGGCAAAGGATGGCGAAGATGCGGTAGTACAGGTATTTTTTATCCGAAACGGAAAACTTATCGGCAGAGAGCATTTTTACATGAAAATGGCAGTAGAGGATTCGAGAAATCAGATTTTAAATGTTTTTCTCAAGCAGTATTATGCAGGAACGCCCTTTATACCTAAAATGATTATGCTGCCCTATCCGATTGAGGAAGTGGAAGTTTTAGAAGAATGGTTAAGCAGTAAACGGGGACAAAAGGTACACATCCGCATTCCGCAAAAGGGAATGAAGGAAAAATTAGTGGAATTAGCAGTCAAAAATGCCCGTTTGGTGTTAAGTCAGGACAAGGAAAAGATTAAGCGGGAAGAAGGACGTACCATTGGTGCAATGAAAGAAATTGCAAATTTACTGGAGCTTCCACAGATTGTAAGGGTGGAGGCATACGATATATCCAATATCAGCGGTTTTCAGTCCGTAGGTTCTATGGTGGTCTATGAAAAAGGTAAGCCCTGCCGCAGTGATTATCGCAAATTCCGTTTAAAAACCGTGAAAGGTCCGGATGATTATGCATCCATGCATGAAGTGCTGACAAGACGTTTTTCCCATGGCAAAAAAGAGCAGGAAGAGCTAAAGGAAAAGGGGTTAGAGGATGCATATGGCAGTTTTACACGTTTTCCGGATTTAATCATGATGGATGGTGGCCGTGGACAGGTCAATATTGCCTTGCAGGTGTTAGAAGAACTGCATTTAAATATTCCGGTCTGTGGAATGGTAAAAGATGACAATCACAGAACCCGTGGTTTATATTTTAACAATGTGGAAATTCCTATTGATAAGACCAGTGAAGGTTTTCGTCTGATTACAAGAATACAGGATGAGGCACATCGTTTTGCCATAGAATACCATCGTTCGCTGCGCAGTAAAGGACAGGTACATTCTGTTTTAGACGATATACCGGGCATTGGTCCATCCAGAAGAAAAGCGTTGATGATACGTTATGCATCCTTAGATGCCATTCGAAAGGCAGGGATAGAAGAGTTAGCAGATACACCGTCGATGAACATGCAGGCAGCAGAATCTGTATACCGTTATTTTCATTCGGATGCACAGGGCATTGATGAAGAGTAGGAATTGTGCTAAACTAGGAACAGAATTGAAAACAGCAGAAAAGGAGCGAACATTATGCAAGGGGTTAGTGTAGCAAAGATTGCAAGAACAATGGACTTAAAGAACTTTACAGACGATATGAATTTAAAAGAGCACAGAATTATTCTTGCCGATGTCAATCGTCCGGCACTGCAGTTAAGTGGATATTTTGAGCACTTTGAGCAGTCAAGAGTAGAAATTATCGGTATGGTAGAGTATGCATATCTGCAAAAGAAAAGTCAGGAGGAAAAGAAAGAGATTTACGAAGCATTTCTTTCCTTTGATATACCATGTATTATCTTCTGTCGTGGGTTTGAACCGGATGAACTGTTTTTGGAAATTGCGATAAAGAATAACATTCCGGTATTAGGAACAGAGCGTGGAACCTCGGAATTTATGGCAGAATTGATTTACCGTTTAAGTGAAGAGCTTGCACCTTGTATTACCATTCATGGTGTATTGGTAGACGTATATGGTGAAGGTCTTTTGATTATGGGTGAAAGCGGTATCGGTAAAAGTGAGGCGGCTTTGGAATTAATCCGCAGAGGACATCGTCTGGTAACGGATGATGTGGTAGAAATCCGAAAAATCAATGACCATACATTAGTTGGTACATCACCGGATATCACCCGTTATTTTATCGAGCTTCGTGGTATTGGTATCGTGGATGTCAAAGCACTCTTTGGTGCAGAATGTGTAAAAGAGAAACAGAATATTGATTTAGTGATTAAATTAGAAGACTGGAAAAAAGAAAATGATTATGACCGTCTTGGGTTGGAAGAAGAGCATACAGAAATTTTAGGAAATAAGGTGGTATGCCATTCTCTTCCTATCCGTCCGGGACGAAATCTTGCGGTTATCTGTGAAGCAGCAGCCGTAAACCATCGTCAGAAGAAGATGGGATATAATGCAGCACAGGAATTATATCGTCGTGTGCAGGCAAATCTCACCAAACGTGATGATGAGGATGATGAATAAAAGAGAAAGAAGCAGAATAATATGGAAAACAAAAATGCATGGGCAAAATATGAAAATAACGAACAGAAGCAGAAAGTAATGGAATTTGCAGAGGATTATCGCAAATTTATATCTACCTGCAAAACTGAAAGAGAATGTGTTGTAGAGTTTGAAAAACAGGCAAAAGCAGCAGGCTTTAAAGAATTAAATGACCTGATTAAAAATGGTGAAACGGTAAAAGCTGGTGACAGAATTTATGTCAACAACATGGGAAAAGCCATGGCAATGTTTATTGTAGGTAAACAGGGAATGGAACAGGGAATGAACATTCTTGGTGCACATATTGATTCCCCGCGTTTGGATTTAAAGCAGGTGCCGTTATATGAAGATACAGAGATGGCAATGTTAGACACGCATTATTATGGTGGTGTAAAAAAATACCAGTGGGTAGCTCTTCCGTTAGCCCTGCATGGTGTGTTTGTCAAAAAAGATGGAACAGTCGTAAACGTAAATATCGGTGATAAGCCAAATGACCCTGTATTTGGTATCAGTGACCTTTTGATTCATCTTTCCGCAGACCAGTTAGAGAAAAAAGCAGCCAAGGTCATTGATGGAGAAAAATTAGACCTGCTCATTGGCAGTATTCCGGCTGCATCAAAGGATGAAAAGGTAAAAGAATCCGTAAAAGCCAATATACTGCGGATTTTAGAAGAAACCTACGGAGTGGCAGAGGAAGATTTCCTTTCCGCAGAAATCGAAGTCGTACCGGCAGGAGATGCCAGAGACTACGGTTTTGACCGCAGTATGATTATGGGTTACGGACATGATGACAGAGTCTGCGCCTATCCATCATTTCAGGCGATTCTTTCCATAGATACACCGGAAATTACCTGTGTATGTCTGTTAGTGGACAAGGAAGAAATTGGAAGTGTCGGTGCAACCGGTATGCATTCACGGTTTTTCGAAGATGCCGTGGCAGAAATTTTGCATTTGCAGGGAAATTATTCTGAAATTATGGTTCGACGTGCCATGCGCAATTCAAAGGTTTTATCTTCGGACGTAAGCGCAGCCTATGACCCGAATTATCCCGAGGTCATGGAAAAACGCAATGCAGCATATTTTGGAAAAGGTCTGGTATTCAATAAATACACAGGCTCAAGAGGAAAAAGCGGTTCAAATGATGCCAATGCAGAATATATGGCAAAGCTTCGGAATATATTAGACAAAGACAATGTTACCTTCCAGACCTCCGAGCTTGGAAAAGTAGACCAGGGCGGTGGCGGAACAATTGCCTATATTCTGGCAAATTACGGTATGAATGTCATTGACAGCGGCGTGGCTGTATTAAATATGCATGCACCATGGGAAATTATCAGCAAAGTAGATTTGTATGAAGCATTTCTGGGGTACAAAGTATTTTTGAAAGAGGCATAAAACGTGGAAAAAGTACAAAGAGAATTAGAAACGGTTTTGGATAAAGCACAGATTTACTGTAATGAGCCGATGAGCCGCCATATTACCTTTCGGGTAGGCGGCCCGGCAGATTTACTGCTGACACCGGATATGGAGCAGTTAGGCAAAGTTCTTTCCATTTTGCGGGAAAATGCCATTCCGGTAACAGTAATAGGTAATGGCAGTAATCTATTGGTAGGTGATGGCGGAATCCGTGGAGCTGTTATAGAAATTGGCAGACAGATGCAGGAAATTACGGTGGAAGGGGAGACAGTTACGGCAGGCGCAGGTGCACTTTTGTCAAAGGTAGCGCAGGAAGCCTATGCCCACGGTCTTTCCGGGCTGGAATTTGCAGCAGGTATTCCGGGCAGTATTGGCGGAGCCATGGTGATGAATGCCGGAGCTTACGGCGGTGAAATGAAGGATGTTGTGGTTTCTGTAAAGGTGCTGACAGAAGATGGGGAAATTTGTGCGCTATCCTGTGAGGAAATGGATTTTGGGTATCGTCACAGCTGTGTACCGGAGAAAAATTATGTGGTATTAGAAGCTTCGTTTTCTTTACAGAAAAAGGAAAAAGCGTGTATTGCAGAACGTATGGAAGAGCTGAAAATTCAGCGTGTCAGCAAGCAGCCATTAGAATATCCAAGTGCCGGCAGTACCTTTAAACGTCCGGAAGGATATTTTGCCGGCAAACTGATTATGGATGCCGGGCTTGCAGGTTATACAGTGGGTGGTGCCTGTGTGTCTGAAAAACATTGTGGATTTGTGGTAAATAAAGCAAAAGGGACAGCAAAGGATGTGCTTGCGGTTATCCGCCATGTACAAAAGGTTGTTAAAGAGCAGTATGGTGTGGAGCTAGAAACCGAAGTAAAGATGTTAGGAGAGTTCTAAAAAAGTGAAATTAGTAATGTTGACCGGAATGTCCGGTGCAGGAAAAAGTACAGCACTAAAAATGATGGAGGATATTGGCTTTTATTGTGTGGATAATCTGCCAATACCATTGATTGAAAAGTTCGTGGAATTATCAGCTAATAGTAAGGAAGAACTGCAGAAATTTGCTATTGGCGTGGACATACGCAGCGGAGAGGCTTTTTCTGAACTGCATGAAGTATTGGATAGGCTGGATGAAAAGGGAAGAGCACCGGAAATTCTGTTTTTGGATTCTGAGGACAGTGTACTGGTAAAGCGTTATAAGGAAACCAGAAGAAATCATCCCCTTTCCGGTGGAGAGCGTGTAGAAGCCGGCATTATACAGGAAAGAGCAAGACTGGATTTTTTGCGACAGAGAGCAGATTATATTATTGATACCAGCCGTCTTTTAACCAGAGAGTTACGGGCAGAATTAGACAAGATTTTCGTGCAGAAGCAGAATTATAAAAATCTGTTTATTACCGTCCTTTCCTTTGGTTTTAAGTATGGTATTCCATCGGATTCGGATTTGGTATTTGATGTGCGCTTTTTGCCGAATCCATACTATGTGGCAGAACTGCGCCCAAAGAGTGGAAATGACAAAGAAATTCAGGACTATGTGCTGCAGTTTAAGGAATCCCATGAATTTTTGAACAAACTAAAAGATATGATTGAATTTCTGATTCCAAATTATATCATCGAAGGGAAAAATCAGCTTGTTATCAGTATTGGCTGTACCGGCGGTAAACATCGCTCCGTTACGCTGGCAAATGAATTATATAAGACCCTTTCTTTGAATAAGGAATATGGTTTAAAGATAGAACACAGAGATATTGAGAAAGATGCATTGAGGAAGTAAAATGTCATTTTCAAGTGAGGTAAAAGAGGAACTTGCCGGACAGACAGGCAAAAGCAGACACTGTCGTTTGGCAGAATTATCTGCCATTATCTGTCATGCAGGAAAACTAAAAGCGGGAAAGGGAAATGTTACCCTTGGGATAGAAACAGAAAATTCCCTGCTAAAAGAAAAATACAGGCATTTTTTGCTTCTGCTCTATGGAATTGCGTTAGAAGAAACAGAGGAATTATCCGGTGAACAGCTTTTAAAAGTATTGGAGAGTGTGAAAATCTGGGATAAAAATAAGGGCAGTTTTTCTGATATGAGCTGTGTAGATGGTATGCTGATACAGCAGTCCTGCTGCAGACGGGCATTTATCCGGGGGGCATTTTTAGCTTCGGGCTCTATCAGTGATCCGAATAAAGCATATCATTTGGAAATTGTCTGTGATACAATAGCAAAAGCAGAGCAATTGCAAGCGGTCATGAAAACTTTTGATGTGGAAGCAAAAATTATCACCCGTAAAAAGCATGAGGTGGTATATGTAAAAGAGGGTGCACATATTGTAGACTTGTTAAATGTCATGGAAGCGCATGTGGCACTGATGAATTTAGAAAATGTCCGCATTGTGAAGGAAATGCGTAATTCTGTCAATCGTCAGGTAAATTGTGAAACAGCCAATATAAGCAAAACCGTCAATGCGGCGGTACGCCAGATTGAGGATATTATCTACATACGGGACAAAAAGGGATTAGACAGTCTGCCGGATAATTTGCGGGAAATCGCTATGCTTCGTTTGGAGTATCCGGATATGGCATTGAAGGAATTAGGCACCTGCTTAAATCCACCGGTGGGCAAATCCGGTGTAAACCATAGACTACGAAAGATATCGGAAATTGCAGAGGAAATGGGATTGAAAAGAATGGGAGGAGAAAGTAAATGATTACAAAGAAAATAACCATTGGTCTGAACAAGGGGTTAGAAGCCAGTCCGACAGCACTGTTAGTGCAGACAGCGTGTCAGTACAGCAGTAAGATTTATATAGAAATTGATGACAATAAGAAGGTAAACGCAAAGAGCATTATGGGGATGATGACACTTGGTTTAAATGCGGGGGAAGAAGTGATTGTATCAGCAGATGGCGAGGATGAGGAAACTGCCATTGTTGAAATAGAAAAATTCTTAACAAAGCAGTAAAGGTGTGATTTTGAATGAAAAAACTCTTATTTGTTTTCAATCCGCATGCAGGAAAAGCCCAGATAAAAAATAAGCTGCTGCAGATTGTGGACATTATGGTAAAAGAAGGGTATGAAGTAACTATTTATCCGACACAGGCAAGGGAAGATGCCCTAAACCTGGTAAAAAAACGTGCCAAAAAGTATGATTTGGTGGTATGCAGCGGTGGAGATGGTACGTTGGATGAAACTGTCAGTGGAATGATGCTTTCTGAAAAGAAAGTTCCACTGGGTTATATTCCGGCTGGAAGTACCAATGATTTTGCCAATTCCCTTAAAATACCAAAGGATATGATTAAAGCTGCCAAAATTGCCGTATCCGGGCAGAAATTTGCCTGTGATGTGGGAAAATTCAATGAGAATACATTTATTTATGTAGCAGCTTTTGGTATGTTTACAGAGGTATCCTACAGCACAAGACAGGAATGGAAAAATATCTTAGGACATGCAGCATATCTTTTAGAGGGTATGAAAAGCTTACAGGATATCACTTCCTATCATATGCGTGTGGAATATGAAGATGTGGTGATAGAGGATGAGTTTATCTTTGGTATGATTACAAATTCTAACTCCGTAGGCGGATTTAAAAATATGACGGGCAAAAATGTGCTTCTTGATGATGGCAAATTTGAAGTAACTTTAATCCGCAAGCCGAAAAATATTGTGGAGTTAAATGAGATATTGGCTTCGTTGACGAATCTGATTGACAATACGGATTTGATATATTCCTTTAAAACCAGCCAGCTTAACTTTTTATCAGAAGAAGAGGTGGCATGGACCTTAGATGGTGAGTTTGGCGGCAGCTTGCAGGAAGTAAATATCCGCAATTTGCAGCAGGCGATGGAGATAATGGTAAAGAATAAATAATTTAGTCTTTATTTTTGGAATGAATTAAGCTATACTATAGATTAGGAATTAAATTTAGGATAAGTAAAGGAGAAAAATTATGTTAGTATCTGCAAAAGAAATGCTTGACAAAGCAAAAGCTGGACACTACGCAGTAGGTCAGTTCAACATCAACAACTTAGAATGGACAAAAGCTATTCTCTTAACAGCTCAGGAACAGAATTCACCGGTTATTCTTGGTGTATCTGAAGGTGCTGGAAAGTACATGACAGGTTACAAAACTGTAGCAAACATGGTAAAAGCTATGATTGAAGAATTAAACATTACAGTTCCTGTAGCATTACACTTAGACCACGGTTCATACGAAGGATGTTTAAAATGTATCGAAGCTGGATTCTCATCCATCATGTTCGATGGTTCTCACTATCCAATCGATGAAAACGTTGCTAAGACTACAGAATTAGTAAAAATGGCACATGACAACAACATGTCTATCGAAGCTGAAGTAGGTTCTATCGGTGGAGAAGAAGACGGTGTTGTAGGTAAAGGTGAATGTGCAGATCCTCAGGAATGTAAATCTATCGCAGACCTTGGTATCGATATGCTTGCAGCAGGTATTGGTAACATCCATGGAAAATATCCTGCAAACTGGGAAGGCTTAAGCTTTGAAACATTAGATGCTATTCAGCAGCTTACAGGCGAAATGCCATTAGTACTTCACGGTGGTACAGGTATTCCTGAAGATATGATTAAAAAAGCAATCTCTCTTGGCGTAGCTAAGATTAACGTAAATACAGAGTGTCAGTTATCTTTCGCAGATGCTACACGCAAATACATCGAAGCTGGAAAAGATTTAGAAGGTAAAGGATTTGACCCTCGTAAATTATTAGCTCCGGGATTCGAAGCTATCAAAGCAACTGTTAAAGAAAAAATGGAATTATTCGGTTCTGTAAATAAAGCATAATTGGTTATACACAATTTTCCTATTGCATTTTAGGTGATTTTGAGTTATTTTATTATCGAATAAAACAGTATGAACAAAGGTGTTCCACAGACTGTGGAGCACCTTTTTTTGAAAAGAATATGGTGAAAAGCCGAGCAGAAAGGAAGCATATCGTATATGGAAAATTGCAATGAATACTATAATGTAGCGGATATTTTTGGAGAAAATGTATTTAACGATTCTGTTATGCAGGAACGTCTCCCAAAGAAGGTTTACCAGAAGTTAAAACAGACCATCCGTGAAGGTAAAGAATTAGATCTTGCAACAGCAGATGTTATTGCACATGAAATGAAAGAATGGGCAATAGAAAAGGGTGCAACCCATTATACACACTGGTTCCAGCCATTGACGGGAGTTACTGCAGAAAAGCATGATTCCTTTATCACTGCGCCAATGGAAAATGGAAAGGTTTTAATGAGCTTTTCCGGAAAAGAGTTGATTAAAGGAGAACCGGATGCATCTTCTTTCCCATCCGGTGGATTGCGGGCTACATTTGAGGCCAGAGGATATACAGCATGGGACTGTACCTCACCGGCATTTGTCAGACAGGATGCAGCAGGCGCAACACTTTGTATTCCGACAGCATTCTGTTCTTATACAGGTGAAGCCTTAGATCAGAAGACACCGCTTCTTCGTTCTATGGAAGCCATTAATGAACAGGTACTTCGTCTGATTCGTTTATTCGGTAATACCACATCCAAACGGGTGACACCATCCGTAGGACCGGAACAGGAATATTTCCTTGTGGACAGAGAAAAATATCTAAAAAGAAAAGATTTGATTTTTACAGGACGTACATTATTTGGTGCAATGCCGCCAAAGGGACAGGAAATGGATGACCATTATTTTGGTGTTATCCGTGAGCGTATTGCTGCATACATGAAGGATGTGAATAAAGAACTTTGGAAATTAGGCGTATCCTCAAAAACACAGCACAATGAAGCAGCTCCTGCACAGCACGAATTAGCACCGATTTATGCATCTGCCAATGTGGCAGTAGACCATAACCAGATGATTATGGAAACCTTGAAAAAAGTAGCCGGTCGTCATGGCTTGCAGTGTCTTTTACATGAAAAGCCATTTGCAGGCGTAAACGGTTCCGGTAAACATGATAACTGGTCTATTACTACTGATGACGGTATTAATTTATTAGAGCCGGGAAAATCACCACATGAAAATATACAGTTCCTGTTGATTTTAACCTGTGTGTTAAAAGCGGTAGATATTCATGCAGATTTGCTTCGTGAATCCGCAGCAGACGTTGGAAATGACCACCGTTTGGGTGCAAATGAAGCTCCGCCTGCCATTATTTCTGTATACTTAGGTGAGCAGTTAGAGGATGTATTAACCCAGTTAGTAAGCACCGGAGAAGCGACACACAGTATTAAGAGCAGCAGATTAGAAACCGGTGTAAAAACACTTCCGGATTTCAGAAAAGATGCAACAGACCGTAATCGTACATCACCATTTGCTTTTACCGGTAACAAATTTGAGTTTCGTATGGTAGGCTCACAGGATTCTGTAGCACAGCCAAACGTTGTATTAAATACAATCGTTGCGGAAGCATTTGCAGAAGCCTGCGATTATATAGAACAGGCAGACGATTTTGATTTAGCAGTCCATGATTTAATCAAAAAATATGCTACAGAGCACCAGAGAATCGTGTTTAACGGCAATGGATACTCTGAAGAATGGGTAGAAGATGCGAAACGTCGTGGATTGCCAAATATGACATCCATGGTGGATGCGATTCCGGCATTGAATACAGAAAAAGCCGTAAAATTATTTGAAAAATTCGGTGTATTTACAAAAGCCGAATTAGATTCCCGTGTAGAAATCGAATATGAAACCTATGCAAAAGAAATCAACATTGAAGCGAGAGCTATGATTGACATTGCAGGAAAACAGATTATTCCGGCAGTTATCAAATATGTAACTTCACTGGCAAATTCCATCAATGCAGTAAAGGCAGCATGTGATGCGGATATTAGTGTACAGACGGAGCTGTTAACAGAGGTTTCTGATTTGCTTTCAGAGACAAAAGTAGCTTTATCTAAACTGAATGAGGTTACAGAACAGGGAGCTGCCATGGTTCAGGGAAGAGAACAGGCAGTATTCTATCGTGATGTTGTCATGAAAGCCATGACGGATTTAAGAACACCGGTGGATAAATTAGAAATGCTTGTCGATAAAGACATGTGGCCAATGCCATCCTATGGTGATTTGATGTTTGAAGTATAAAATAATGCGCAGCTGTGAAAGAGATTTTGCAGGCTGCGCAATTTTTTTCTTATAAAAAGGGAGGAAGCCGGGTAACAATATTGTCACCCGGCAAGATTATGAAAAAGTTTTATCTAAATTTCTTGTTTGTATAGTTATAGTATATGCAGTAGAAATGAAAAATTCATGGTTGCAAAATGAATTTTTTTTGAATGAAATGTGAACAAAGTGTTAATGAAATAGTGAGATAGTACTAGAATTTTTACTAAAAGGGCATTGCACATATCTTTCAAATAATGTTATAATTGAAAAAAACATATTTTCAACAAACAAATCTAAGTATCTGATTTATTCTAAGATTCAGAAAATCCATGCTTTTAAATCCAAAGAAAATGCACAAAAGCAGGTGGCAGATACGAAAAATCTTCCAAAACGCAGCCGTTATTATCAGGGCATGATAGATTTGAATATTTTAAACAAAGGGGAAAGTTACAAAGATTTAAAGAAAAGCTACATAATCTTTATCTGTAAATTTGATTTGTTTGGCGCAGATTTATGTCGTTATACTTTTGAAAATGTATGTTTAGAATGTGTGGATATAAGATTAGGTGATGAATCGACAAAAATATTTATAAATCCATATGGAAAAACAGAAAATATATCAGAAGAGTTAAAGGCATTTCTGAAATACTTATGTGAAGACAATGAAACAAATGCGTTTACCAGAAAGCTGTCTGTTGAAGTAGAAAAGGCAAAAAAGCAGGAAGAATGGAGAGTGGAGTATATGACGTTATTGATGAGAGATCAGGAAAATATAGAAAAAGGTATGGAGAGGGGTATCGAGAGAGGACGGGCGCTGGAAATAATAGAAATGGGAAAAGAGTTTGGTTTGTCCAAAGAAACAGTTATTGCCAAGCTGCAAAGTAAACTAAATTTGTCTTTGGATATGGCGCAGGAATATTTTGAACGATTTGAAAAATAAACAATAAAATGTGTTTTTTTGTTGTCGCTAAGTGATAACAATGTTAAAATAGTACTGTAGCACTATTTCATACAAAATTTTACAAAGAGAGGATGGGTTTATAATGAAAAAGGGAATTGCTGCAATTGTATTATTTTTCGCACTGGCATTTTGCATACAGCCGGTGTATGCCACTACCGTAACAGACCAGACAGGAGCGACAACGGAGCAGGTAATATATACAGCCAATGTTGCGTTTGATGCAAATGGAGGAAGTGGTTCCATGACAAATCTGGCAGTTATGTCCAATGCCACAACTGCTACCACATTGCCAGCCAATGCATTTACAAGAAAGAACTTTACATTTGACGGCTGGAATACCATGGCAGATGGTACAGGCACAGCTTATGCTGATTTAGCAGATGTATCTGCGCTGGCAACAGAAGTAAACAATGGACAGACCATTACACTTTATGCACAGTGGAAAATTAATGCACCAAAGATTAGTAAGGTGAAAAAACTTACACCAGCAACTGTTAAAGTTACTTACAAAAAGAATAGCAGCGCAGCAGGTTATGAGATTCAGTACTCCACAAGCAAAGCTTTTAAAAAGGCGACTACAGTAGCTGCAAAGAAAAAAGAAACAAGTAAAGAAGTTACCGGTCTTACTCCGGGAAAGAAGAATTATATCCGTATTCGCAGTTACTATAAGAGCGGTGGAAAGAAAGTTTATGGTGACTGGAGCAGTCCAAAGAGCGTTAAAATGAAAAAAGGATGCACCATTGAAAATACAAAAGCACTGACTTCCATTGAAGCGGATGTCACCCTGACTGGTTCTGGTACTGGCTATCATGCGAAGCTTGTATTAGTGACACCTACATCAGCAGTATCTTTTGGTATTCAGCACGATGAACATGCCATTGCACCATATACAGGTAAAACCATGGCATTAATTGAAAATGTAGAGCACAATGGAGCAGGTGGACAGTCCTATGTAAGACCGAGTGATAGAGAGCTTCAATGTGGAAAAACATATAAGCTGATGATTACCGTGGATAAAAAAGGAAATGGAAATGTCTATGTGGATTATGAAAAGATTGGAAGTTTCCACAATTCAGGACTGGCAAATGCAGCCGTATTTCCTAGAGTCGAAGGCGCTGTAAGATTAAATGGTGATAGTATAAAAGCAACATTTGATAATATCAAAATGCGTCGTGGTGGAAAATACGAAAAAGATGTAGAGTATTTTGGAAGAGTTTATCAGTCAAATAAAACAATCAAAACCAAGAAAGTAAAGAATAAGAATAAAGTCATTATTTCCGGTACAGGTTCAGGAATTAACGGAGACTGGGACAGCGATTATGAAGGTGTATCTGGTGTATACCAGTATTAATAAAAAGTCCAAGAAGTTATAAATAATATATAAAATTCAAAAATAGTATATCAAAATAAAAAGCTGGAGAAATCCGGCTTTTTATTATGCAAAAAAATCAAAAATAATGCTTGTATATTTATACAAAAAGCGGAAATAAAGTTTAGGAAAAATTGTGAATTGTGAGTAAAAATGTGAAGTGATATAATATATAGTAGGACAAACGGTTGCGCAAAAATGATACACAAAAATATCATATGTTTTTGGGGAGGCATCTCAAAAGTCCAATAAAAGAAAAAGAGAGGAATGGGTATGAAGAAAAAATTTCTAAGCGGAATACTTGCATTTGCAATGTCAGTTTCTTTACTTGCAGGTGTACCGCAGCCGGTAATGGCAGAAGCAACAGCTACAGTATTAGAGGATGTAGCTTTGGGTAAAAGTGTGACGGTAAGCAAGGATAGAACACAGAATCCGTTATCCTATATTTTAGACGGGGATGAGACTACTGTATGGAGTCCGGGAGCGGATGGAACTGCATGGCTTGAAGTGGATTTGGGTCAGGACTATACCATTGATAAGCTGATTTTGTCTACACATGATTGGTATGGTTTTGCATATAAGGCAGAAATAAAAAAAGGAAATGTGGTTTCTGGAGAAGAATCTGAATATAAGCTTTTCTATGAACAGGCAACAGAGAGTGGAACGCAAAATACCGTAGAAACTGCTGACCCGGAAGACGATGGTTATGGACGTTATGTAAAAATAACTATAACAAAACCAAGCAATGGGCAGTGGATTGGACTTGCCGACTTAAAAGTTATGGCAAAAATTCCGGCTGTAGATGGCTTGTATACCGCTATTGAAAAAGCAGAAGCTGTTAAAAATGTAGATTATACAGAAGAAACATGGACAGCATTACAGACTACAATAGCAGCCGCAAAGGAAGTGGCAGAAAATGAAGACTCTACAGTAGAAGATATCGAAAAAGCGATTGCGGACTTAGATACAGCCATTGCTGCTTTAAAAGAAAAGGAAGTAGTTATTGAAGCTGATTATGTCAATGACCAGTTCTGGCAGGATACAGATGGTAACACCATCTATTCTCAGGGTGGCGGAATTTTCAAATTTGAGGATAAGTATTACTGGTATGGAGTAAAGTATGAAGAGGCAGAAGCCTATGCGAAAAATCCAAGACAGTATTATACCAAAACAGATGTATTTGCAGGCATTACCTGTTATTCTTCTACAGATTTGAAAAACTGGAAGTTTGAAGGTTTAGTAGCAGAGCCGGATGATGTATACAATGCAGAAATTATGGGTACAACCACCTATGACATGGATACAAAAACCTATACCGGTGAAGAAAGACCAAATACTGCTGTATGGGTAGGTAGATTAGGTGTAACAAAATTAGAAGATGGTACCTATGCATTATTAGTACAGCATGAATGTGCGGATGAAGGCAACAAATTAGATGGTGATACGGATGAATATAGTAAGCAGGTATTGGTACTGACTGCTGATGCACCAAATGGACAGTTTACATGGAATAACCGTATTAACATGCTGCCAAAAATCGGTACAAGTAACACAGGTGATCAGACGGTATTTATCGATGATGATGGTACAGGCTGGCTGGTATATTCCTATGGTTCCGGCCGTGGAAAAATGTACTTATCCAAGATTCAGTGGAATGAGGATCAGTCAAAAGTAGAGCTTGGCACACCTTATATGGTATATCAGGGTGCAGGTCGTGAAGGTAACTGTATGTTTAAATACAATGGTAAGTATTACCTTTGTGCATCAGACCTTTTTGGATGGAACGCTTCTCACGGTTACTACATGGTGATTGATCCAGGTGAAATGACATTAGAAGAGTATTTAAAGAGTGACAGTTTTAAAGTAGTAAAAGATTTAAAATTAATGGATGGTACCAGTGATGATTACTGTCATGTCAGCCAGACTGGTTTCTTCTACACAGTAGAAGGAACAGAGCAGGATACTGTTATTTTCTGTGGTGACAGATGGGCAGATTTTGCAGGTAACGGTTTAGGCTTTAACCAGTGGTGTCCATTATCCTTTAATGAAAAGGATGAACCGTATTTCAATTCACTTTCTGCATGGAATATGGATACAACAACCGGTAAATGGTCTGTAGCAGATGACAATAATTATGCGAAAAATGGCAGTTTTGAAGCTGACCGTGTTGCAGTAGACGAAATTGCTGGCTGGACAAAAACTATAAATAAGGGTGAAAAGGCAGTTTCCAATATAACAGAAATGAATGATGCCAATACAGTAACAGGAAAAGGTTCTTTAAAAATTGGCAGTGCATATGATTTTGATGTAAAGGTTTCACAGGAAATCGCATCTTCTTTATATGTGACATTGGAAGATGGTGTTTACAAATTATCTGCTAAAGTAAAAAATAGCGGAGATTTCGAGAATTTACAGTTGTTTGCAACATCCGGTGGCAAGACATTTGCAACATCCTTTGCAGCAGAAAACACATCATGGACAACTGTCCGCATGAACCATGTGGTTGTAGCTGATAATCAGGTGGAAATTGGATTTTTAGCAACAGGAGCAGCAGATGCTTTATGTATCATTGATGATGTAACATTTACAAAGGCAGAGGATGCTGTCATTGGTGAGGGCAGTATAAAAGGAAAAGTTACCGGAGATGTATATAATGCAGGAAAAGTACTTACGGTTACTGCTGTAAGTGATACAGATAGTTATAGCGTAGATGTGACTCTTAGCGCAGAAGCACAGGATTATGTGATTGATGGTCTTGCAGATGGTACATATACCGTAAGCTTTGCTGCAAAGAACTGTATTGTACCGACAGCGAAAGAAATAGTTGTTGCCGGTGGCGAAGTAGTATTAGATGATATTCAGGTGACAAACAATGGCGGAAATGTTTCCGGTAAAATTACAACAGAAGGTACAGGACTTGCTGATGCAACCGTAACTCTTTCCAAAGAAGGTATGGATGATATCACAGCAACAACTACAGAAGATGGTACATACCAGTTTGAAGATGTTGAAGTGGGTACATATACGATTACCTTTGTAAAACGTGGTTATGGATTGGATGAAGGTGCACCTACAACGGTTGAAGTTCTTCTAAATGATACGGTAACCGTTGAGGATGTTGGTATGACAAAGAACTGTGGTGATGTAGCAGGAACAGTTGTAAATTCCTGTGGAATACCTGTAAGTAATGCAACAGTTATCCTTCGTGATAAAGCAGACAATAGCTTACAGTATACAGCAAAGACCGATAAAAATGGTGAATATAGTATTAAAGATGTTGTAGAGGGCAACTATGTAGCGGTTGCCACAACAATGGAAAAAACAACAGATGCATGGAAAGAATTAAATGCAGGAAGCAGTAATCTTGTGGTTGTGGCAAATCAGGAAAGTGATGGAGATTTACAGTTTGCAGTAGATATGACAAATCTGATTAAAAATCCTACTTTTGATGGAAAAGATTTGACTGGTTGGACAAATGGCGCGCAGGGTTCAGGTGGTTACAGAACAGGAAAAACAAATACACATGGAACTTACCAGCTTGCACCATGGTCAACATCAGCATTTACCATGAATACTTACCAGAAAATTACAGGACTTAAAAATGGTACATATATTGCAACCTGTTGGGAAAATGCAAGTTATCTTGCACCAACCGATAAATTGGAGTTCTATGCAAAAGATAGCACAGGAAATGAATTAGCAAGAGAAAATATTCCGGCAAATAGTACCTATGATACTGTCGTATTAATTGCAGAAGTAACAGATGGTACATTAACTATTGGTGTAGATGGAAATCTTGCAGCAAATTCATGGGCAAATATCGATGATTTCCATTTAGGCTTACTGGGTGAATATCATGCCACAGCAGAAAGACATGAAGCAGCAGAAGCGACCTGTACAGAAGACGGACACAACACAACTTACTGGAGCTGTCCGGAATGTAATAAGTTCTTTAAAGATGTAAATGGAGAAATGGATACATCTGTAGCATATGACAAGATTACAGATGTGACAGAGGTTACAGAAGCAATTGGTCACAGTTACGGTGAGCCGGAGTTTATCTGGGCAGAAGATTATTCTGCTAAAGCAAAATTTGCATGTGGTAATTGCGAAGAAACAAAATCAAAGAAATGTAATGTAACTGCGGAAGAAACCACAGCACCTAGTTGTACAGCAGAAGGATTGATGACTTATACAGCAACCATTACATTTGAAGATAAGACTTACACAGATACCAAAACAGGAGTAATTGCAAAAGCAGAACATAGTTATACAACTATAACAGAGGCAGATGGAGCAATTGTTGAGAAGTGTAGCGTATGTGGCGATGTAAAGAGCAGAACAGAGGGCAATAAGACAGAAACTGATAATAAGACAGAAACTACTGATAAGACAGACGATAAGACTGTAACAGAATCTGTTCAGTTAGCAGAAGTTACCCTTGAAGAGGACACCTATACTTATAGCGGTAAAGAAATTAAACCTGTAGTAACGGTAAAAGACACCGCAGGAAATGTAATTGATGCAGCAAACTATACAGTTTCTTATACAAATAATAAGAATGTTGGTAAAGCAACAGTAACTATTACAGCAGGTGGCAAATATACAGGTACTGTAACTGCAAACTTTACAATTAATCCGAAGAGTACGAAGTTTACCAAGGCAGCAGCAAAATCAAAAGGCATGAAGCTGACATGGAAAAAACAGAAAACCCAGGTAACCGGATACGAAATCCGTTATTCTACAAGCAAGAAATTTAAATCTGCGAAGAAAGTTGTTGTTAAGAAAGCAAAAACTACAAGCAAAACAATTTCTAAGTTAAAAGCAAAGAAAAAATATTATGTACAGATTCGTACATACAAGACAGTCGGAAAAGCAAAATATTATTCTGAATGGTCTAAGTACAAAACAGTTAAAACAAAAAAATAATAAATAGAAAACCCCGGCATTTCGATGCCGGGATTTTTTTCATCAAAGATTATTCATTTTTCTTTTTATTTTCTTTTTTCTCTTCTCGCTTTTTCTTATTGTTGCTATCAGAAGAGTCACTTTCATGAATTTCCTGAATAGTAGTAACCGGAGGTGGAGCAGCAGGGGTTGTATGCAGAGGACAGGTATTTGTAGTACTGTCTTCTTTTAACAAATACGGGTCTTCCGCAGAACCTGGAGTTCCACCGGTGATATAAACACCACCTGTACGGTTAGGACAAAAATCTGTAGCCAGCATACCGGATTCAGGACAAATCGTAACATTTACATGATGATCGCAGTATTCTGTAGGAACTGTTCCTTCTGCAAAATATTCAGTAACTGCCATGGAACCGCGTGGGTCGGCATCACAAAGTCCTGCCACCACCAGTTTACCGGATTTTTTACAAACCGTTGCAGTTGTGATATTTTCCGGCATGATAAAATCTTTATATTCCAGATTTTCATGTACACGACTCATAACTGCCCGCCAGATGGCTTTTGGATAGGAGGTGGTACCGCTTGCCTGCGGAGTATTATCATCATAACCACCCCATACCACACAGGTATAATATGGTGTATAACCGGCAAATAAAGCATCACGGTTTTTGGTTGTTGTACCGGTCTTACCGGCGATTGGCATGGTGCCAAAGTTTACGGCAGAACCTGTACCACCATTGACAACGTCTTTCATGGCATCGGTTAACAGCCATGCGGTAGATTCTTTTAAAACACCCTTTGTCTGTGGTGTATTATCGATTAATACATTTCCATCATGATCTAAAATCTTGGTGTAGAATCTTGGTTTGATATATGTGCCACCATTAGCCACCGTTGCATAAGCGGCAGTAAGTTCAAGATTTGTAACACCTTTGGTAATACCGCCAAGAGCAAGTGCCTGATTGTTATCATCAGGTACGATGGTAGTAAAACCAAAATCCTCTAAATAGCTGTAGCCTAATGTTGTACTGATTTCTGTTAAAGTCTTAACAGTTACAATATTTATGGAATCCCGGATAGCTTCTCTTATTGGGGTAAATCCACGGAAAGAATTATCATAATTTCGTAATGGAGTTCCATTTTCATAAGTATATGGTGCATCATCCTGTACAGAAGCTAAGGTAAGACCACCACTGTCTAATGCCGGTGCATAAGCCGCTAATACCTTAAATGTAGAACCCGGCTGTCTTGGAGAGTTCGTAGCACGATTTAATGTCTTACTGGCTGTTTTATCGCCACGTCCGCCTACGATAGCGGCAACTTCTCCGGTTTCCTGATTCATTAAGGTCAGTGCAGCTTCAGGCTGGAGCGTAAAGGTAACGGTTTCGCCATTAGCCACAATTGTATCTCCCGGTTCCATGATTTCGGCTTTATATGCATCAATGGCAGCCTGTGCTTCTTCCATGGAATCAAAGTTGATACTGTAGTCGCTGTTTGCTGACTGATAGTAGGAAAGCATGGTCTGCTCACTGTAGTTAGCAAAAGAGCCGTCGGCTTTTTCAATAGTCAGGCGGTAGGAGAAGGAATATTCCGGTGCTGTCGGGTAGTTTTCTAAATTGTTGACCTCTTCATCACAAATCGCCTGTAATGCGGAATCCTGTGTGGAATAAATCGTAAGTCCGCCATTATATAAGGCTTTGTACGCCTGTGTTTCTGTATAACCCTTTAAATCAATCAGGTCCTGAATTACCTGATCCGTTAATTCATCTACAAAATAAGAAGTAACAGCTTCTTCTTCGGTTTCCGTATTTACAATCTGGATACGGTCATAAACATTGTCATTCACAGCAGCATCATGCTCTTCCTGCGTAATGTAACCTTGAGAAAGCATATTTCTTAAAACCTTATTCCGTCGCTCGATATTTTTATCCGGGTTGCTGATTGGGTTAAAACGGGACGGATTCTGGGTAATGGCTGCAATGACAGCACATTCGGAAAGTGTCAGTTCAGAAACATCTTTGTTAAAATATCGTCTGGATGCTGCCTGAACACCTAAAGTATTCTGTCCTAAGTTGATGGTGTTTAGGTAGTTTTCCAAAATCCAGTCTTTGGAAACTTTTTTTTCTAGCTGGATTGCCAGATACTGCTCTTGAATTTTTCTTTCTAGCTTATCAGCAAAAGCCGTTTCACTGGTCCAGTCTGTAAATACGTTGTTTTTCAAAAGCTGCTGGGTAATGGTGCTGGCACCCTGAGAAAAACTTCCGCTGGTAATACCTGTTACACCGGCTCGAACAATACCCTGTAAATCAATGCCGTTATGCTCATAAAAACGTTCATCCTCAATGGCAACAAATGCATGCTGCAGATTGAGTGGAATTTCGTCAATTGTTGCATAGACACGGTTAGAACCGGTAGCCACGAGTGTAGCGGTCTGTTTTCCATCTTTATCTAATACGGTGGACAGATATCCGGTCGGGGTGGCATCGTCTAGTGCAATTTCCGGTGCAGAATCAATGACGCCTTTTAGGATACCAAATCCTGCGCATCCGCCTGCTATAAGGAGCGCAAGCAGACCTACGAGTAGCGTTTTAAAAAAGATTATATAAAATTTTTTGCAAATCATAGTCCCCTTAGACGTGAGCTCCTTTTCACGTTTTCGGGTGCTATTTTTTCCATAGTTCATATTTAGCCTCCTTTTTTAACGAATACATTATATCAAAAAGTCTTCTATATTAAAAGGAAAAGTTGTGTTAGTATCTGTTTGCTAATAAGAATACCCGATTTACATTGATTCAGACCTAAAACCATGTTAAAATCAGTAAAGAAATTAAAAAAGGCAGGAAATGTATGCATGAAAGTAGTATATCAGGGCGGAGAAGGCGAAATTGTAGAAAAAAAGTCCCGTTTTATAGCAACGGTGCGTCCGGTGGAATCCGAGGAAGAAGCCACAGCATTTATTAATGAAATGAAAAAGAAATACTGGGATGCCAGACACAATTGTTCTGCGTTTGTAATAGGAAGTAATCAGGAGATTTCCCGCTGTTCGGATGATGGAGAACCAAGTCAGACTGCCGGAAGACCAATGTTAGATGTATTACTGCGTGAAGAATTGCATAATGTGGCAGTTGTAGTGACAAGATACTTTGGTGGTACTCTGCTTGGTACAGGTGGACTTGTCCGTGCTTACCAGAAATCCACACAGGAAGGACTGGCAAACAGCGTAATCATCGACAAATTGCCGGGCAGACAATTGACAATACAGACAGATTATAATGGACTTGGAAAAATTCAGTATATCCTTGCCAAACAGGATATTACCATTATAGATACAGAATATACAGATGCAGTGGATATACATGTAATGGTTCCATCCGGTGCAGAAAAAAAATTAACAGAAGAAGTCACCGAGGGAACAGGCGGAAATGCCCGGTTTTCCTGGGGAAAAGATGTTGAATATGCATTAATCGAAAAAAAAATAAAAATTTTTTAAAAAAAGTGTTGACATTTTTATATTAGGTATATATAATAGCTATTGTCGGTTGGGACAAGAGCTCAACAAACAAAAAGCTTAACAGCACAATGGCCCATCGCCAAATGGTAAGGCAACGGACTCTGACTCCGTCATTTCAAGGTTCGAATCCTTGTGGGCCAGCTAAAGAAAAGCATCACTTGAGTGGTGCTTTTTTTGTTCGTCAGGAAAGAGTATATCTGAATAGAATTTAAAATTCATATGGGAGGAAAGAAATGTTTCGTTTTGATAATGTGGTACGTTATAGTGAAGTAGATGTCAACCGTCAGATGACTTTATCAGCAATATTGGATTTGCTGCAGGACAGTTGTACATTCCAGTCAGAAGAAATTGGTCTGGGCGTGGACTATTTAAAAGAGCATCACAGGGCATGGGTGTTATCCTCCTGGCAGGTGGTAATCAAACGGTATCCTAAAATGGGAGAAAAGCTTACCACCTATACATGGCCATATGCTTTTAAAAGTTTTATGGGATACAGAAATTTTAAAATAGAAGATGAGGCAGGAAATGTCGTTGTCTATGCAAACACGGTATGGGTATTCTTAGATACCGAAAAAGGTCGACCTGTAAAAGCACCACAGGAAGTCATCGAGCGTTATGCCATTGAACCACCTTATGAAATGGAATGTGCCAGCCGTAAACTACAGTTAAGTGAAAACATGCAGTCAAAGGAACAGATACGGGTACAGCGTTTTCATATTGATACAAACCTGCATGTAAATAACAGTAAATATGTTTTGATGGCAGAGGAATATCTGCCGGAGGGATTTAAAACAGGAGAGCTTCGGGTAGAATATAAAAAAGAAGCTGTTTTAGCAGATATTATTTGTCCGAAAGTATCCGTTGAAGAACACAGAGTACTTGTGTCGTTAGAAAATGAAACAGGAACACCCTACGCTATAGCAGAATTTTTGGAGGAAACAGAATGAAATTAGGAGAAAAACAGACATTAAAAGTGATAAAAAAAGTAGAATTTGGTATTTATCTTGCAGAAAAAGAAGAGGATGAAACAAGAGTACTTCTTCCGGCAAAACAGGTGCCGCAAGGCATAAAGGCGGGGGATGAACTGGAAGTGTTTTTGTATAAGGATTCCAAAGACCGCTTAATTGCGACCACAAACGAACCTTTGCTAATGCTTGGTGGTCTTGCTGTGCTTCGTGTGGTGGAAGTGGGCAAAATCGGTGCATTTTTAGACTGGGGATTAGAAAAAGACCTGTTTCTTCCATATAAAGAAATGACACGAAAAGTAGAAAAGGAAGACGAAGTTTTAGTTACATTATATATTGATAAAAGTCGTCGTCTCTGTGCCAGCATGAAAGAAATCTATGATTTGCTGGATAAAAATTCTCCTTACCAGAAGGATGACAGTGTATCCGGCAGAGTCTATGAATTTAGTGATAACTTTGGTACCTTTGTTGCCGTGGATGACAAGTATTCTGCCATGATACCGTCCTTTGAGGACTGTAGTCATTTAAGAATCGGTGATGTGATAGAAGCTAAGGTCACAAATGTAAAACCGGATGGAAAACTGGATTTAACCTTGCGTGAAAAAGCGTATATCCAGATGGATGCAGATGCTAGAAAAGTACTAGAGGTTATTGAGGAATATGCAGGTGTACTGCCTTTTAATGATAAGGCTTCACCGGAAGTTATTAAACGTGAAATGCAGATGAGTAAAAATGCATTTAAACGTGCAGTGGGAAGATTATATAAAGAGCGCAAAATTGAAATAACGGAAAGAAGTATTCGTAAATTGTAATTATTCAGAACTAAGGCGATTTTGCGAATGGGGCACTGGTGCGTTGCTAAAAATGAAGAAAGAGCTGTCACAGGGATTAAAAATCGGATGTGGCAGCTTTTTTTGCTTCTCTAGCGCAACCGTTTGCAAAGTAAAAACATGCATTATATTTGAAAACATATACAAAAATAGTAAAATTAGACAAAAAACAAAAGATACAACTGTCTGTTTTGTCGATTGTTTGAACAGGGAAAAGCTTGTATAATATAAATATGCAAACGGTTGCGCAACTAAAAAATGCGCAATTCGCAAGGGAAACAGGAAACGGAAAAGTTTTTGAAAGGAGAATGACATGAGAAGAAAAATTTGGCAGAAAGTAGTTGCAGCAGCAACAACAGCCGCAATGGTTGTTACCGGAATCAGTGTGCCGGATACGACGGCAGCAGCAATTAACAAGTATGTGGATAATATGGAGGCAGAAGCCGAAGGCTGGAATGTTGAATGGAGTGTTGGTGATGCAAATACCACTTTATCCCGTAAAGCAGGTACTGGTACGAATAATGCAAGTAATATTTGGAATTTCTGGTCAGAGAATGCACAGATACTTACGCTTAGCAGAGAAATTACTGGTTTGGCAGCAGGAGATTATACAGCTTCTGTAGACACAGAAGGTGGCGGAGAGAGTTCTGGAGAATTAATGAATCCAAGCACCATTTCTATTGCAGATGAAACCGGAAGTGCATCCGCAGATTTGGTTTTTAGTAAATGGGATGTATGGACAACTGCAACAACAGATGTATTAAATGTAGCAGAAGGAGAAACCGTTACACTTACCATTACATTAGATATGCAGGCTAATGGATGGGGCGATTTGGATAATATCAAACTCGTGTCAGAGAATGCAACAGAAGAAGTGGTATTACCTACATACTATAATGATAATATGAGCGCTGCCACAGATGCTGACTGGCAGATTACATGGTCAGGTGAAGCGGCAGGGGAAAACGAAAGAAAAACAGATGAAAAGATGACAAAAAATCCTACATCTTTCTGGTACTTTAAGTCAGATACAGCTCAGACGGTAACGATTAGCCGTTCCATCGAAGGACTTGCACCGGGAACTTATGTGACATCCGTAGAATCTGATGGAGACAATATGGCATCCGGAGCTATTGATTTGTATGTTGGCACAACAGAAAACGACGGGCGTAATTCTAACTGTGACATGCAGTTTGGAGGTTATAACGTGTGGAATAAAGCAGAAACCGAAGCTGTGGAAGTAACAGAAGGCGATACAGCAGTCATTACAATTACTTTAAATATGAATGATGGCGGTTATGCAGACTTAGATAACATCCGTCTTGCCATGGTAAAAGAAAGAGAAGACATCTATGTAGATGCCATTGAAGGCATGAGTGATGATTTTATCAAAGGTGTAGATATTTCTTCTTATATCAGTCTTCGTGACAGTGGTGTGGTATTCCGTGACTGGAATGGAGTAGAAATTGATGACAGAGAATACTTTAATCAGTTAGCAGAAGCGGGTGTAAACTATGTGCGTGTTCGTGTATGGAATGACCCATATGCTTATGTGCATACCTATACAGACGAAGAAGGAAATGAAGTAACCGATATTTACGAAGAAAGTGAAGTACAGGCAAATGAAGCCGGTGACGGATATGTGTTAAAAGAGGATACTTCCATTGCAGTAGAGAAAAAGGGCTACGGTGGTGGTAACAATGATATCGATAAAGCAGTAGAAATTGGTAAATTAGCAACAGCAGCAGGTATCCGTCTGCTAGTAGATTTCCACTACTCCGATTTTTGGGCAGACCCTGAAAAACAGCAGGCACCAAAAGCATGGGATGGCATGGATGTAAACACAAAAGCAGAAGTTTTAGCTGCATACACAACCGAATGTCTGACAAAATTAAAAGAAGCAGGCGTAGATGTTGGTATGGTTCAGGTGGGAAATGAGACCACAAAGAAGCTTGCCGGAGAAACCACATGGGAGAATATGTGCGTACTTTTTAAAGCCGGAGCAAAAGCAGTAAAAGATTTTGATGAAAATATACTAGTGGCATTGCATTTTACTAATCCTGAACTTAAAACATATGGTAAATTTGCAGAAACATTAAAAGAAGCAAAGGTAGATTATGATATCTTTGGTTCTTCCTACTATCCATACTGGCATGGAACGTTGGAGAATCTGACAGAACAGCTTTCACTTGTGGCAGAAACCTATGGGAAAAAGGTTATGGTGGCTGAAAACTCCTGGGCATACACATTGGATGACGGAGATGGATGGAGCAATACTGTCCGTGAAGGAAATAATGATGGAGAGGCAAATTATGACTTTACTGTACAGGGACAGGCTGACGAAGTAAGAGATGTTATGGAAGCAGTTGTCAATGTTGGTGAAGCGGGTATTGGTATGATGTATTGGGAGCCTGCATGGATTCCTGTACAGACTTATGATTATACAGCAGATAATGCAGCAGATGTCCTTGCATCCAATAAAAATGCATGGGAAGAATTAGGCTCAGGATGGGCAGCAAGCTACGCAGGAGAATACGACCCGAATGATGCAGGAAAATGGTATGGTGGTTCAGCCGTAGATAATCAGGCAATGTTTGATTTTGAAGGAACACCGCTGGCATCTTTAAATGTATTCAAATATGTAAATAACGGAAATGAAATTGCAAAGAAATTTGACTATGTTAAAGATTCAAAAGTAGAAATTTTATATGGAACAACAGAAGAAGTTTCCACATTTATGCCAGAAACTGTTACAGCAAAGTACAACACAAGAGAAACAGAAGAAGTTCCGGTTGTATGGAATACAGAAGAACTTGCAGCGGTAAATGTCAGAGAAGTTGGTGAATATACAGTTACAGGTACAGCAACCTATGAACTTGATGGAACAGAGTATGACACAGAAACTATCTGTACAGTAAAAGTTGTCCGTGAAAACTTCTTAAAACAGGGTGGTTTTGAAGAAAATAGTCGTGATGCATGGGTAGTTGAAGGCAACGGTTATCAGGCAGATGTAGATACAGCAGACCCACACAGCGGAACAAAATCTGCAAAATTCTTTACGGATAAATCCGATGTGGCATTTACTATGAAACAGCATGTAACCATAGATAGAGCAGCCGTATATCAGGCGTCCATGTATATTCAGGGCGGTGACGGCGGAGATGCCCAGAAAGTAGCCATTACGTTAGAGAATCTTACTACAGGCGCATCCAGCACGGATGATAGTGCGACATTAGACGGCTGGCTTGCATGGAATACACCGGTAACAGGCGTAGTAGGTGCAAATGAGGGTGACACTCTTGTAGTAACCATTTCTGTCAATGCAGCCATGAACGCATGGGGAACTATTGACGATGTATATTTATATCAGAACGATAACGCACATTTTATCCGCTATGAGTTGAATGGAGGAGTACTTCCAGCGGATGCACCGACTGCATATGAAGAAGGAGCAGGTGCAACACTCGTGAATCCAACCCGTACAGATCATATTTTTAAGGGCTGGTATATAGACGAAGACTTTACAACTGCTATTGCAGAAATTTCCACAGAAGCAGACGAAGATATTACAGTGTATGCAAAATGGGAAGAAGAAAAAACAGAACAGCCGGATAAGGAAGAGAATCCGCCGGTTGTAACACCACCAACAACACAGCCGGAGGAAAAACCGGAAGAAAAGCCGACAGCGCAGACCTACAATATCACTTACAACTTAAATAAGGGAACCAACGCAGCAGAAAATCCTGCAACCTACAGTGAAGCTGACGTTACCTTAAAGGCGCCATCCCGCAAAGGCTATACATTTGCAGGCTGGTACACAGATGCTGCATGTACAAATAAGATTACAGTTATTTCCGCTTCCACAAAAGCAGATGTTACAGTATATGCAAAATGGACAAAAGTAACTGTAAAGAAAGCATCATTAAAATCTGTAAAGAATAATGGAAAGAAAAAAGCCAAAGTAACCATTAAAAAAGTATCCGGTGTCGATGGATACAGAGTTGCATATTCTACAGATAAGAAAATGAAAAAAGGTGTGAAAACAAAATTAACCACCAAAACAACCGTAAACCTTACCAAACTTAAAAAAGGAAAAACTTACTATGTAAAAGTATGTGCATATAAGGTAGATTCCACAGGAGCAAAAGTATTTGGTAAATACGGCAATGCGAAAAAAGTCAAAATAAAAAAATAAATGTAAAAAACTGTGAAAAAGGTACTAAAAATGATGTACATTTGATGTACCTTGGGTGATAAGATGTATTCGAAGGTAAGTTTTAAATACCTCTCTTCCAAATTTTATATACACCCCAATTTATTTTAACCCAGATTTAGGAAAGACCTGCTGACTGCATCCCCATACAGTCAACAGGTCTTTCCTACGTTTAAAGAAGTTTGGCAGAAAGTATCTTTTGAGAAACTTTGTAATTTGAAAAAATGTGTAAAAAGTACTAAAAAATGGTGTACATTTGATGTACTTGAGGTGATAAGATGTATTCGAAGGTAAGTTTTAAATACCTCTCTTCCAAAATTTTATATACACCCCAATTTATTTTAACCCAGATTTGGAAAAACCCCGATTACTGCATCCCCATACAGTAAACGGGGTTTTTCTATGTGTGTTCATGCTTGACAAAGCAAAAAAGGTAACTGATAATAAAAAAGGTACTGAATAATTACGATACTGGATTTGACAGGAGGCAGATAAATGTCGACAAAAAAGAAACCAGAGATAGAATTCAGATATTATGAAATTCCGCAGGGTGAGCAGGTACTGGCACTTTTAGGAAAAGAATGGGTAAGAGAATATGGTACAGGTTTGGATCGTCAGCATTTTCATAACCTTATGGAGATTGGCTACTGCATAGATGGTGATGGAGATATGGTATTTGATGACAGGGAAGTGCCCTTTCAGTCAGGTATGCTTACCGTAATACCGAAAAATTATCCTCATACCACCAATAGCCGCCCCCATACGAAAAGTTATTGGGAATACATATTTTTCAATCCTGAGGATGTACTAAAAGATATATACCCGGATAATCGCCTGTTTGTGCAGAAGATTACGGAGCTTGTAAATAAAAAAGAACAATATTATATGGATGGCGAAAATACGGAGTTAGTGGCACTGGTTCGGCTGATAATGGAAGAATGTAGAAACCGAAAAAGTTATTCGATTGAATCTATCCGGGGGATGCTTTTGGCAGTAATCATGAATATTGCCAGAAATGATACGGACAGCAGAAAAATGGAGGATTTGCGGATAAGAGGAGGAGTGCACCAGATTTCCGAAGCATTAGAATATATTGAAAAAAAATATATGGAAGAGATTAAAATGGAAGATTTAGCAGAAATCTGCAGCTTAAGTGAAACACATTTTCGTCGTCTTTTTACAGAATATATGCATATGACACCGGTGGAGTATGTAAACCTTATCCGTGTACAGCAGGCATGCGAATTAATGATGAAATCAAGGTATTCCATGGAAGAGGTGGCACAGAGAGTAGGGTATACCACGATTTCGACCTTCAACCGGAACTTCAGAAAGATTATCGGCACTTCGCCGTATCAATACAAAAAAAGTAGTGGAAAATATCAAGAAAAACTACGAAAAGCCCATGTTCTGACAAGAGAGGGTTGGTAAATTGCACAAAACAACCGGTTGTTTTTTATGAAAAAGAGCAGATTCGACTATGAAGATGGTCGAAAATGCTCTTTTTTTGATTGAATATGAAAACATATCCGGTTCGAAAGTTGATATAATGCATACATAAACAACAAGGGAACAATGTGTGGAACACACAACAATCGGCCGAAATAAACCCTGTTTATACTTTAACAAAATTGTTGGGAGGAAAACAATAATGAAAAGAAAAGTAATGTCACTTTTATTAGTTGGTGCTATGACAGCTTCTATGTTCGCTGGATGTGGCGCTAAAGAAGAAACAACAGCAGAAGCTCCAGCAGCTGATGCAGAAGCAGAAGCTCCAGCAGCTGAAGCAGAAGCTCCAGCTGAGGATGCAGCAGAAGAAGAAGCTCCAGCAGAAGAAGCTGCAGCAGGTGGAAAATTAACAGTATGGTGCTGGGACCCAGCATTCAATATCTTCTCTATGGAAGAAGCAGCTAAAGTTTATCAGGCAGAAAACCCAGACGTTGAAGTAGAAGTTATCGAAACACCTTGGGAAGATGTTCAGACAAAACTTACAACAGCAGCTACATCTGGTGATTTAAGCACATTACCAGACATCTTATTAATGCAGGATAACGCTTTCCAGAAAAACGTTATTTCTTACCCGGATGCATTTACAGATTTAACAAACAGTGGAATCGACTTTTCACAGTTCGCAGCTGGTAAAACAGGTTACTCTGTAGTAAACGGTGCTAACTATGGTGTTCCATTTGATAACGGTGCTGTTATCGGATGCTACCGTACAGACGTTTTGGCAGAAGCTGGTTTAACAGTTGATGACTTTACAGATATCACATGGGATCAGTACATTGAAAATGGTAAGAAAGTATTAGACGCTACAGGCAAACCATTACTTTCTATGCAGGCTGGTGAATGTGACCTTATCATGATGATGTTACAGTCCGCTGGTTCTTCTCTTTTCAACGAAGATGGAACAGCTAACATCGTTAACAACGAAGTATTAGCAAAAGTTATGGAAACATACAAAGCATTAAAAGAATCTGGTGTATTAATCGAAGTTAACAGCTGGGATGAATATGTTGGTTCTTTCGTAAGTGGTGACGTAGCTGGTACAATCAACGGATGTTGGATTGCAGCTTCTATCCAGACAGCTGAAGATCAGGCTGGTAACTGGGCTATCACAAATATGCCAAGCTTAGTTGGTGTTGACAATGCAACAAACTACTCTAACAACGGTGGTTCTTCATGGGCTGTTACAGCTAACTGCCAGAACACAGATCTTGC
>JAGAMY010000043.1 GCA_017624495.1 Lachnospiraceae bacterium
CGGCAATAACATAGCCATGCGCCGACCGGACGTCGGCGCAAGTTTGAACCATGACAGGGATGTCATGTTGAAAACGGTGGCGTCCGTTGCCACTGTCTATATGAAAATAATTAGAAATACTTATTTCACGGACACTCTGCCACTGTATAGTCCCCGGCTCTTTTTGCCAGCTTCCAATATCGTTTATACCGGACGGAAACTTAGCTACACAACGCACGTCTGCCGGAAGCTTCGCCCGGCATTCCGGGATAAACGACATCGCCAAACCGGATTTTTACATCTCAATAACCTTAAACTGCACCAACGAATAAAATACAAGGATAATCACCAAAAGCACTGGTGCCACATACTTAATCATCACCTCATAAATCTTCTGTCTGCCAAATTTCTCTCCATTTCTGGTAACTTCATCTGTAATCGTCTTCGTTCCAATTACCCAGCCAACCAGAATACTTGTACCAAGTGCTACAAGCGGCATCAATACACTGTTACTTAAATAATCAAAGAAAGACAAGAAATCCATGCCTAAAATCTTAATATGCGACCATGCGCCATTACCCATGGAAGATGGTACACCCAGTAAAATACTAATAATTAATGTAATCGCACAGGCTCTTCCTCTGGCAATCTTAAATTTGTCCATCATGGAAGATACGATAGCCTCCATAACAGAAACGGAGCTTGTAACTGCTGTAAATAATACCAGCACAAAGAAAATCAGTCCTAAAACACGTCCGCCAGCCATCTGAGCAAAAATCTTAGGTAATGATACGAACATCAGTCCCGGTCCCTGCGCTGCAAGACCAGCTTCACCGGAAAATGCAAAAACAATCGGAATAACCATTAAACCAGCCAATAACGCCACAAAAGTATCAAAAATTTCAATCTGGTTTACGCTCTTCACAAGACTGACCTCATCCTTAATATAGGAACCATAGGTAACCATAATTCCCATGGCTATACTTAACGAGAAAAATAACTGTCCCATGGCGGCACAAACTGTCTTAAAAGAAAACTTCTCAAAATCAGGAATCAGATAGTATTTTACGCCCTCTAATGTTCCCGGAATAAATAAAATATAGATAGAAATACCAATTATCATAACTAAAAGAATCGGCATTAATACTTTACTAAATTTTTCAATTCCCTTTTCTACACCACCAATAACAACGATGGCTGTTATAATCAGGAATATTAAAAAGAAAAACAATGGTGAAAATGTATCACCAATAAACGCACCAAAAAAGGTATCGGTTGCTGCTTCTGCTGTTAAACCTTCTACATAAACAGTCACATATCTTAACAGCCATCCACCAATTACGCAATAATACGGAAGAATAATCACAGGTACTAACACTGCTAAATATCCTACGAAAGCAAATTTTTCACTCAACATTTTATAAGCCACAATCGGACTTTTCTTCGTCTTTCTGCCGATAGCAATTTCTGTTGTCATCAATGCAAAACCAAATGTCAATGCCAGCACAATGTATACCAGAATAAAAATTCCACCACCATACTGTGCTGCTAAATAGGGGAATCTCCACAGATTACCCAAACCTACGGCAGAACCTGCTGCCGCCAATACAAAACCAAGTCCGCCGGAAAAACTTCCACGTTTCTTTTCCATATAAATTCTCCTTTTATTTTTATTTCATCACGCTAATACAGCGCAGTGTTTGTGAATCGAAAAAGAACCCACAGACAATTTTTATCTGTGGATTCTTTCCTTATAAATTCTTTTAATCTTCAGAAGCTAATTCCTTTAAGATAAATGCTAGCTGTTCTGTCAACAGTTTATCCTTTTTGATTAAATCTTCATGTTCTCTGGTAAGATTCTCTCTTTCATGCATTAACTCCTGCACTCTTTCTAATAAATCTTCTTTCTGCATTTGTAAAAACCTCCTCCACTATTTTTATGCGTCTTCTCTTTCTACTTCTAATTTATCCAGATGCCAGATATCATCCACATATTCCTGAATGGTACGGTCAGATGAGAATTTTCCTGCATGGGCTGTATTTAACATTGCCATCTTTGCCCAGCGTTTTTCATCTTTGTATGCTTCTTCCACTTCACTCTGTGCCTGTGCATAGGAACGGAAATCTGCAAGGATAAAATAAGTATCTGCGTACTGTGTACAATGTGTATTTAACAATGAATTATATAAATCACGGAATAATTCACTGTTCTGCGGTGAGTAAAAACCATTGATTAACTGCATCAGTACTTTACGGATATCCTGATCATTGTTGAATATCTGCATTGGATCATAATCTCTGTTTCTCTCATGAGCAATAACTTCATCAGAACTCATACCGAAGATAAACATATTTTCATTACCAACTTCTTCCGCCATTTCCACATTTGCACCATCCATCGTACCAATGGTAACAGCACCGTTTAACATAAATTTCATGTTACCTGTACCGGATGCTTCTTTACTTGCTGTGGAAATCTGCTCACTGACATCTGCTGCAGCAAAAATCCATTCTGCATTGGATACACGATAATCTTCGATAAATACCACCTTAATCTTGTCATTGATGCTCTTATCGTTATTTACTACATCGGCTACACTGTTGATTAATTTAATGGTAAGTTTTGCATTTTTGTAACCTGCTGCTGCCTTCGCACCAAAAATAAAGGTTCTTGGATAGAACTCACGCTCCGGATGCTCTTTGATTTCATTGTACAGATACATAATATGCAAAATATTTAATAACTGTCTCTTGTACTCATGCAGACGTTTTACCTGCACATCAAAGATGGAACGCGGATTTACATCAATACCATTGTGTTCTTTGATATATTTTGCCAGACGAAGCTTGTTCTGGTATTTAATATTCATAAATTCATGCTGCGCTTTTTCATCATCCGCATATAACGCAAGCTTTTCAATTCTGCTTAAATCGGTAATCCATTCTTCACCCACATGGTCTGTTACCCATTTTGCTAAAAGCTGGTTACCATGAAGAAGGAAACGTCTCTGGGTAATACCGTTTGTCTTATTATTGAATTTCTCCGGGAACATTTCATAGAAATCTTTTAATTCCTGTTTCTTTAAGATTTCTGTATGCAGTCTTGCCACACCATTTACGGAATAACCTGCTGCAATTGCTAAATGTGCCATTTTTACCTGACCATTGTAGATAATCGCCATACGCTCAACCTTGCTGTAGTCGCCAGGGAAGCGTTCCTGAATCTGCATAATAAATCTGCGGTTAATTTCTTCAACAATCTGGTAAATTCTAGGAAGAAGTCTGGAGAAAATTTCAATTGGCCATTTTTCCAATGCTTCTGCCATGATGGTATGATTTGTATATGCACAGGTCTTTGTGGTAATATCCCATGCTTCATCCCATTCTAACTCTTCTTCATCCAATAAATAACGCATCAATTCTGCTACGGCTACTGTCGGATGTGTATCATTTAACTGGAAAGTCACTTTCTTTGGCAAATCATGAATATCATCATGCATTTTCTTAAATCTTGCAACTGCACGCTGTACACTGGCAGATACAAAGAAATACTGCTGTTTCAGACGAAGCTCTTTACCTGCGATATGGTTATCATTTGGATAGAGTACTTCTACAAGGTTTCTGGCAAGATTTTCCTGCTCAACTGCTTTATGATAATCACCTTTATCAAAGGAATCTAACTCAAAACATTCTGCCGGTTCAGCATCCCATATCATTAATGTATTTACCATATGATTGTTGTAGCCTAAAATTGGCATGTCATAAGGAATCGCTTTTACTGCCTGATAGCCTTCCTGCTGGAATTTCATTTTGCCATTTGGTCCGTTGACTGCACGAACATAACCACCAAATTTTACTTCATAAGTGTATTCCGGTCTTCTTAATTCAAATGGATAACCATTTTTCAGCCAGTTATCCGGTACTTCTACCTGAAAACCATCTTCAATCTTCTGTTTAAACATACCGTAACGGTAACGGATTCCACAACCATATGCTGCATAGCCTAATGTAGCTAAAGATTCCATAAAACATGCGGCAAGTCGACCAAGACCACCATTTCCAAGTGCTGGGTCCGGCTCCTGATCTTCGATAACATTAATATCTAAGCCAAGTTCTTCTAATGCTTCTGCCACTGCATTGTAAGTGGTAAGATTAATCATATTGTTACCCAATGCACGACCCATTAAAAATTCCATGGACATGTAATATACTACTTTCGGATCTTCTTTTTTCATGGTGTGCTGGGTTTCCATCCACTGATTGATAACAACATCTTTTACCGCATAGGATACTGCCTGAAAAATCTCCTGTTCGGTAGCTTCTTCTAATGTTTTACGGTATAAGGTACGAATATGGTCTTTTACCTCTTTTTTAAACTGCTCCTTATCAAATGTTTCCTTCTTCATGGTGCTCCTCCTTTATGGGTGTCCTTTTTTACAAAAAGGGAGTAATACCGGTGTGGCACTACTCCCTTTCACTCAGGTTTACGCCTGTTTTTTTACTTCCATAACAACATGTTCACCGTTGATGTTCCATTCTTTTTCGTATCCGCCAAGCTTATCTGTCGTCACTTCTACTGCCAATACTTCTGATTTAATGGTTTCTTTATTTTTCTCAAAGATTCCGGCAGCTTTTCCTTCTGTCTGATAGGATACGGCAATCTTATCCATAACTTCAAATCCGGCTTCTTTTCTCATCGTCTGGATTTTGCTGATTAATTCACGGACAAAACCTTCCTCTAATAACTCTTCTGTAAGGTTGGTATCAAGGACTACCGTAACTTCATTATCACCGTCGGTTACATAGCCTTCCATCTGTGTCATTTCAATAAGCAAATCCTCTTCTAATAATACAACTTCTGAACTAATACTGTCAAGTTTTAACGCACCTTTGCTCTTTAATTCTGCCATTGCAGCATTTCCGTCAAGCTCGCTTAATACCTGCTTAATCTGACCTAAGTACTTGCCATATTTTGGTCCTACGGTACGAAGCTGTGGTTTGAAATTGTAGCTTGTGTATGCGCTGACATCATCAGAGAACTCTACCTTCTTCACATTCAACTCATCCTCGATGATTTCTGTGTAGAAGTTATCTAATGTATATGGTGCTTTTACAAACATGGTGCCAATCGGCTGACGGTTCTTGATGTTTGCTGTGTTACGGCATGCACGACCCATAACAACAATTTTTAAAACCGCATCCATATTTTTCTCTAATTCTTTATCAATAACAGATTCATCCGCTACAGGGAAGTCACATAAATGAACACTTTCCGGTGCTGTGTTATCGACACTGCCTACCAAATTGCGGTAGATGTCCTCTGCCATAAACGGAATCATTGGTGCTGCACATTTTGCAACAGTAACAAGTGCTGTATAAAGTGTCATGTATGCATTAATCTTATCCTGCTCCATGCCTTTAGCCCAAAAACGCTCACGGCTTCTTCTTACATACCAGTTACTCATGTCATCCACAAAGGCATCCAATGCTCTTGCAGCTTCCGGGATACGGTAGTTGCCCAAGTTTGTGTCTACATCTTTGATTAAGCTGTTTAACTTGGATAATAACCATTTATCCATAACGGATAATTTGTCATATTCTAATGTATATTTGCTTGCATCAAATTCATCAATATTTGCATAGAGTACGAAGAATGCGTAAGTATTCCATAATGTACCCATGAATTTACGCTGACCTTCCTGTACTGCCTTGCCATGGAAACGGTTTGGTAACCATGGTGCAGAGTTGATGTAGAAGTACCAACGAATAGCATCTGCGCCGTAAGTCTCTAATGCATCAAATGGGTCTACCGCATTTCCTTTAGACTTAGACATCTTTTGTCCATTTTCATCCTGTACATGACCTAATACGATAACATTTTCGTATGGTGCTTTATTGAACAGTAATGTGGACTCTGCCATTAAGGAATAGAACCATCCACGAGTCTGATCTACCGCCTCGGAAATAAACTGTGCAGGGAACTGCTGTTCAAATAATTCTTTATTTTCAAATGGATAATGGTGCTGTGCAAATGGCATTGCTCCTGAATCGAACCAGCAGTCAATAACCTCCGGCACACGGTGCATTTCACCACCACAATCCGGACACTTCATAGTCACTTCATCAATATATGGTCTGTGTAATTCTACCTTTGCATCTTCAGGATTGCCTGTACGAGCCGCAAGCTCTTCTCTGCCACCGATACATTCCTGATGTCCACATTCACATTCCCATACGTTCAGTGGTGTTCCCCAGTAACGGTTACGGGAAATACCCCAGTCCTGAATATTCTCTAACCAGTCACCAAAACGACCTTTACCGATGGATTCCGGAATCCAGTTTACGGTATTGTTGTTGCGGATTAAGTCCTCTTTTACTTCGGTCATTTTGATAAACCAGGATTCTCTTGCATAATAGATAAGTGGAGTATCACATCTCCAGCAGTGTGGATATTCATGCTCAAATTTTGGTGCATCAAATAATAAGCCCTTATCCTCTAAATCCTGTAAAACAAGCGGGTCTGCTTTTTTTACAAATACACCGGCGTATTTGGTTTCTTCGGAAAGTTCACCCTTGCCATTTACTAACTGTACAAATGGTAAATCATATTTTCTGCCAACAGCAGCATCATCTTCACCAAATGCAGGTGCAATATGAACGATACCTGTACCATCTGTCATGGTTACATAGCTGTCACAGGTAATAAAATGTGCTTTCTTACGCTGTTTTGCAATGATTCCATCGGCAAAATCGAATAAAGCTTCGTATTCTTTATGTTCTAAATCTGTACCTTTGTAGGTCTCTAATACTTCGTAAGCCTTCTGTCCTTCTTCTGCTAATTTGCCTAAAACTTTATCTAATAAAGCTTCTGCCATGTAGTAGGTATAACCGTCTACTGCTTTTACTTTGCAATATGTCTCATCCGGGTTTACGCAAAGAGCCACGTTACTTGGTAATGTCCATGGGGTTGTAGTCCATGCTAAGAAATATGCATCTTCGCCTACCACTTTGAAACGAACTACTGCGGAACGCTCTTTTACCGTCTTATAGCCCTGTGCTACTTCCTGTGAAGATAACGGAGTTCCACATCTTGGGCAGTAAGGAACAATTTTAAATCCTTTGTATAATAATTTCTTATCCCAAATCTGCTTTAATGCCCACCATTCGGACTCGATAAAGTTATCATCATAAGTTACATATGGATCATCCATATCTGCCCAGAAACCTACTGTTCCAGAGAAATCTTCCCACATGCCTTTGTATTTCCACACGGATTCTTTACATTTTGTAATGAAAGGCTCCATACCGTATTCTTCAATCTGCTCTTTTCCATTTAAGCCAAGAAGCTTTTCTACCTCTAACTCAACCGGAAGTCCGTGAGTATCCCATCCGGCTTTTCTTGGTACAAATTTACCCTTCATGGTCTGGTATCTTGGAATCATATCCTTGATAACTCGGGTCAGTACATGACCGATATGTGGTTTACCGTTTGCGGTAGGCGGTCCGTCATAGAATGTATAGGTCTCGCCCTCCTTGCGGTTTTCCATACTCTTTCTAAAAATGTCATTGTCTTTCCAGAACTTTTCTGTCTGTTTTTCACGCTCAACAAAATTCAAATTGGTTTCAACTTTGTTATACATGGTATCCTCCTGTTTTTAATCAAACTACACACTTTGTTGCGCCGAGTGCCGACAGCTTTGCTGCCACATTTCTGCATGCACTCGTGTACATAAAAGAAGCCCTTCATACCTGTAATAGGACGAAGGGCTAAAAATCGTTGTACCACCTGTTACAGCATACTTGGAAATATCTAATATATCCCGCATATACGATTCCTGTAACGTAGGAATGACCGTCAGCATCTACTCTCTGCTCTTTACTGTATCCTGTGACACAATAGATAAGATTTCGGGCTGCAACTTGGAAGTGATATTCAAATAACTGCTAATCGTACCGGCTTTCACCCTCTCCGGCTCGCTATGACTTTCGCAGGTTATTTTACTGTCTTCGTCATCGTCTTTATCATATCTTTAATAGTATAATGTGCCAGACTAGGCTTTGTCAAGCCATTTTACTTCACTTTTATGGTTACCTTTTTTGTGGCTTTCTTGTATTGTGCGGTTTCTGCTGCGGTTACTGTAATGATATACGTTCCCTTTTTGGCTTTTTTCTTTAAGGTAACTTTTCCTTTCTTGGAAACCTTGATGTACTTTTTACCGGAAGCCGGATATTTTGTTACCGCATAAGTGATTTTACCCTTTGCTTTTGCGGATATGGAGAAGCTGACAGCTTTCTTTTTCAACTTTTTCGCTTTGTAAACAATGGTTTTTGAAACTTTCTTTGAAACTGTGATTTTTTGCTTTTTCCTTTTATCTACAGTCGTATTTTGCTCTTCTTCCACAGGATTTTCTGTATGCACACCAGAACTTTCTGTATTGTCTCCTGTATTGTTTTCTATGCCATTATTTATGCCATTGTTTATTTCGTTTCCTGTGCCATCACTTGTAGCACTATTATTTTCAGTATCCGCATCGCTTTCCTCTTCGTCAGCCACAAATATACTTATAACATTTTTCGCCTGCATATAAATTTCTGTCTCATTGCTATTCACCCAGATATATGCTACTCCCGGCTTTAGCGCAGTTACTATTCCATCTGAAGAAACATTGACGATATCGTTTTCTGCCGTGCTGTAAGAAACGTTTCCTGCTACACATTTTCCCTGCACAAACAGCTTTTCACCTACTTCCACATGGTAGGATGATTGCAGTGGCATATCATTTACCGTCACATCCAGAACCGGATATATTTTTCCTATGGTGAATGGAATCTCTCTTCTGCCACAGAAGAGACCCTTCCCGGTCAGAATCATTTTGGCTGTTCCGACATTTACATTATTCTCATAGCTTACAGTATAATCTTCGTCTTTTAATCTGCCGATTCCCCCATATTCCACATAGACTCCCGGCGTAAAGGGCTCTCCTGTATATTCAAAGTAGGTCTCTGACGCATGAACGCTTACATCCGCCATAGATACCTTATCTGTATGTACAAGATACGGCGCATTTCTGTCTGTGATATCTAGGGTATAAAATATCGGCTTGGTATAATTTGTCACATACCAGCTAACCTGATTATTATAATATAGCGGCTCGCAATCCGAAAGAAGTGCTTCACCAGCTGTTTGTATTTCACCGATTACATTTCCATCCTGATCCAAAAATGCATAGGTTAATATGTCATTTACTGTCCACATAAGCAAAAATTCCGTATCAGAAATTTTTACCAGATGCGGAACTGAAACCCCTGTACCATCTTCATAATCGGTAAGCCATTTCAAGACTGTAGCTTCTTCGGAAAAATTATCCTTTGGCGTAACAGATAAAAAGATATTTCGCACATATGCCACCTCTTTACTCTGGTCTTTGGAATTTCCTGTCACAAAATAAGAGGTTTCTGACATTTCCAAACCGCCCAAAGCGGCAAAGGTTTGATTATCTCCATATCTTCCTGAAATATCCAATACATTTATGTCTGTAGCTGTATTCTCTTCTGTAGTTCCCGGCAGATTTTCGTATTTTCGCATAACAATGGCTCTTGGATTTCCATCTCCATGCGCTGCCGTAAGCAAATGCTCTCCATCTGCTAAAATTAACTGATTAAAAGAATGACTGACATACCATGTCGGTTTATATATCACCTGCATATCTGCTGTAGATATTCCTAACAATATATTCGTCTGATGTTGTTTTCCATCCTCTGTACGATACATTTTACGAGAAGTATGAATATACAGATTGCCGTTGCTTTCGGTCATCTGCAAAGAACCTGCTTCAAATGGATTTACAATGTTGACGCCTGAAATACTAACTGTGTCCACCTTGTTCCAATCCATGTCATATTTTACAACACGAAGCACTTCTGCCGCATCATCTTCCTCTTCATTCGATTCCCCGAATACTATATAACGGTAATTTCCATTTCTATAATAGCCGCCAAACAGTGAAAGTTCACTTTTTATTACCGTATGGCTGATGCATTCTTTATCTTTGGAATACTGTTCCACATGCAGCAGGGAATCCTCATAATTGATGCGGGCATATTCGACACGCTCAAAGGAACCGTCTTCATTTCTGTGCAGATAGGAACGAACGACATCTGTCCAAATAGCATAAGACCATCCCCCATCATTGTCTGTAAGCGCACTACCTGCATCCAATAAATTTTCCTTTAAAGATTCTTCTACTTTTAATACGATTTCGTCGCTACAGCCAATAAGTGGTGATATTTCTATTTTATCCTGTTCTACAGCATCCAGCTCAAAAAAATTCAAATTTCTGCAAGCAGCAAAGGCATACGCACCTAATTCTTTTAAACCACTGCCAATATGCACCTGTTCTAACTGTTCACATCCGCAAAAGGCATATGCATCTATCTTTGTCACCGCATCCGGTAACGTCAGCTCCCGTAACGCATTACAATTCCAAAAACTCTTCTTGCCGAAACTGCTGACACCCTCCGGCAAAGTAAGATTTTCTAAATTTTCACAATTGGCAAATGCCAAATCTCCAATTGAAGTGTTTACAGAATACTCAAAACATTCCACTGTTTTTAGTTTTTTACAGCCGTAAAATGCCTCGTCTCCAATCTCCTCTAAAATCACATTCAGTCTGACAGTTTCTAAATTGGGCATTTTCTTAAATGCCTGCTTGGCAATATGTGTGATACCGCCCTGAACATACAAGGATTTGATGCGGTTCTTTGGCACCTTTAATGCAGATGTGGAAAGTTCTCCGTCTCCTGAAATATTCAGACCACCCGCACAGTCTAAATACCAGCTTACCGTATCACTCAGGCTGCCTTTGTCTGCCAATTCATCCGCTGCATTTCCTAAAGATACAAATTCCAGTCCCATTTGAGTTGCATATTCTTCTGCAAATGAACCCGTATGTTCCCGGATAGCTGTCAAATTTTCACAGCCTTTCAATGCCCATTCTTCGGCATACCAGACTTTTGCAGGTATACGCAACTCTTCCAAAGTTGTACAGTTTTGAAAAACGCATGCCCGCAAAACTTCTATATTCCTAGATAAAATCAGACTCTGCAATGCGCTGCAATTAGAAAACGCATAACAGTCTATTTCTGTTATACTATCCGGCATCACTACATGTTTTAATGCTGTATATCCATCAAAAGCAGCCACACCTATAGATGTTACGCCATCCTCAATATACACACGTTCTATCGTGGTCTGGTATGCATCCCAGGGTGGATTTCCTGCCGGGTAATCATCCATATCTCCCTCACCGGATATGGTCAGACAGTTACCGCCCTCCAATGTCCATGTCAGATTTTCCCCACAAGAACCAGTTTCTAGGATTCCATCTGCTGCTATTACTGCATGACTTTGTAACAGACAAAATACAAATATCCCCCAAAATACTGACCATTTTTGTATACTTTTCCACATATTCCCACTCCCTTATCACTTGAGTATTCTGTTTTTTAACATTACCATAACTTACAGAAGCCGCCCCACGGCAGCTTCTTTCCTATGGATAAACATTAAAATGTATCATCCCCATCAAAATCAAAATTTTCTTCCATATCATAATCATCCGGCAGCAAATCATTGTATTGTTCATAATACTGATATAAATCCGGGTCCATGCCTTTTTCTAAAAATTCATCCGTAAAAGCATTCTGAAAATCTACAGAAAACATAAACAGTGCATAAAAAGCAATCAACAGTACTATAGACAATACGGAGGTAATGATACCTGCAATTGCCATACCTTTTCCACGATTGTTCTGCGTAAGCTGTATAATACCAAAAATAATTGCAATCACTGCAAACAACACATTACAACAGGTATAAAAACAAAGCAGTGACAATATACCAAAAATCAAAGATACGATACCAAATGCCTGACTTGGTTTTCTCTCCGGCTCCTGATACATATTCTGTCTTGCCTGCTGCCAGTAATCATTCTGCTGGTAGCCATTCTGCTGACCTGCCTGTTCATTTCCTGCATAGTAGCCATTCTGCTGATAGTTCCCCTGCTGACCTGTCTGCCATGCCTCTGTGGTATTCACCTGTGTATTTTCGTGATATTCACCTTGTGACTGATAAGTTTCTTCCTTATATACATTCTGTTCCGGTGTATCCCAGGTATTATCCCATCGTTTTTCTTCGCTCATTTTATTTCACTCCCATCATTTTTCTTCTGTTTTATATTAGCACAGTCTGTCCCTATAATGCAAGAAAAGCGAAACCCGACGGCTTCGCTTTCTATAACTCTTAGTATAATGCTGCTGCACTTCCGAGTGCTGCAAGACCAAGTGCTGCTAATAAAATAAGAACTACTGCAAGAATCATACCGATAACACCACATACGATACCAGCAGTTGTCATTCCACATTTACCATTTTTCTTGTTGTACATAACACCAAGAACAATCGCAACAATACCGCAAATTAAGCTTACATACCAAACACAGCTTAATACGATAGCTACGATACCACAAATCATGGAACCAATTGCCATTCCTTTTCCGCCTTCACCGTTTGAAGATGGTTCCTGATACATTGATACATTGTTAAACTCTTCGCTCATCTTATATTCTCCTCCCTTGTAATATTTTAACAGCCTTATTCTAGCAGACATAATTTGACATTTCAACCAAATTATAAAATTTTTATAAATTTTCTTCTATTTTTCTCAAAATTTTTCGTGACCTTTGAATACGCCTTTCCAATTCTATGTTAGAATCTGATGCATTTTTCAATATTTTACATACATATATATACAAAAAAACGACAATTTCCGTTTCTTTTAAATCTCCTGCCCATAAAATCATTCCCTTGTTCCTTGTCCGGCAATTACTGCCAAGTATTATTTCTGCGACACCTATTCTATCTCTCATTTTCATCGGAAATCCAATAATTTTTAATGCCTTTAATATAATATGCAAATGCCGTTTATCCCAAAAAACGACAACTGTCTTGTACAACCTATAAAAAGATAAATAATCTTTCTTTTGACAAACCTCTTTAAACAGCAAAGAAGCTTTTTTATTCCTCCAATGATTTTCGTGCTTTTTGGGGACTTCCACCCGACGATATTCCATATAGCCGGTAAAATCCTTCATACACATAGCAAAATAAGAACAATCGTATTTCAGATATAGTTCCTTTGCTTCACGCATTGTCATTTTTCTCTCCCTCGTTTTTCCTTAAAATAGAAAATAGGTGCTCATTCTGCGCATAAATGAACACCTGATGTTATCCCACAATTACCCTACAATATGAATAATCCATTCCATTAAATTATCAAAAAAATTATATGGCATAATAAACATTCCTTTTACACTCCCTTACTGTATATTGCAAACTATATTCAGATCTGACCTGCAATAACAGCATAGCGACTTTTTTCTACCATTTCCAGAATTACACCTTAAACGGTCGATTTTCCCCCTAAACGGTCAAAATTGGCAATACCACTTTAACACAAAACCAATTATCTTTTATTTCCCACGAAAAATTTCCTCCATTCTTTTCTACAATCTCTTTCACATTTTTTAATCCGATTCCATGATTTCTTTTATCTTTTTTATGCGTAACCAATATATTACCATTTTGAGAATTTTGATTTATATTTTTCATAGTAAATGTATTCATTATGATATACTCTACAAAACTTCTTCCATGCCTAACATAAATTTCCACATTCTTCTTTATATTTTTATCATCTTCTACTGCTTCTAATACATTTTGAAATATATTTGAAAACACAGTACATACATCAATATCTTCCATGGCTAATTTAACAGTATATCTTCCAATAATTTCCACCACGACATTCTCTGAAAACATTCCAAAGAAATAATTCATTATAACATCAATCATTTCATTACCTATTACATAATTTCTTTTATAGCTATTTTGAAAATTTCCTTGCAGTTTCTCAAAGTATTCCTTTGCTTCTATGTATTTTTTGTCATTTAATAACGTTTGAATATAGTAAAAATGATTATTCATATCATGCCTATATTTTCGTGTGTCATTTTCTTTATCTAAAAGTGTACGATAATAATTTACCTGCATATTTTTTAACATTTTTTCTGATTTTAATAATTCTTCAATCTGTATATTGGTTTTCTTGATATGCACAATAAATAAAACTAATAAAATAACATTTATATAGACCACAACATCTAAAATTGCAAATATTATACACAAATTTGAACGATTAAAAAAACGCATTATATAATCTAACAAAGCCAGTCCACTCATCATTGTCATTGCTGCAAAACCCACAATAAAATATGCTACAGGACTCACATGTGTCTTCTTTTTCGTTATTCTTCTCGTACTAAACCGAACAACAATTAAAACAACTAGCGCAAAACTTTCCATTAGCAAATATTTTATAGTTATGTCTGCATCTACAATTTTATCTACATAAATTATATTTTCTGTAATTGTTTCAAATACATCATTTAAACAGCTTGTCAGCACTAAAACCATAATGTTTTTGAAAACTTTTTCTGTTAATTTTTCTTTCTCTATAAACAAATTTAAGAGTATGACAAATAATGTAATTATCACCAGCTTTCCCGAAGTATAAATCGATGAAATTCCCAATAAAACTGGCAGAACAAATCCAGCAATCATACACTTATCCCATTTTACCCGTGTATCAAACAAAACCAACAGCCCCAGCCGATAACAAACCAACTCCACCACATAAATCCCACACAAAACCAGAATTTCCACTACAATTTCTCCTTACCGATGCATTAAATCAAATTCCATAAAAACTGCCTCAAAGCTCTTCTTTCTCCGTCTTGAAACAGGCAGTTTTATATCTCCAATATACACTACCCCATTATCATAGGAGCGAATATGCAGCATATTTACAATATATTTTCGATGTATACGGAAAAACAGCCGTTTATCCAGCTTCTCCTCCAAATCAGTCAATGATTCTTCACTGCGAAATGTCTTGTCCTTTATCTGCATTTCACAATAACTGTCATATGTCACAATATAGCGAATTTCTCGCTGTGGTATTTTGTGTGTAAGCCAATTGTAATACATGGTTAATTTTTTATTTCCCATAATTCTTTCAATAGAAGATGCTAATGCCTCCTCCGTTTCCCGGCGTGAAAAAGGTTTTGTAATAAAACGGAATGCTTCAATATAAAATGCCTCTTTCATTCTTTCAACCATATAGGTTGCCATAATTATTTTACAATTCTTATTTATCATTTGTATTTTTCGACCAGTCTCTATTCCATCCAACTCCGGCATTTCAATATCTAAAAATACAATATCCATTTTTTGAACATCCCTTAACAACGCATCTCCGCCTGCATACAAATGCAGTTCAACATCAATTTCATGTGAACTGCAATATTCTACGATATATTTTTGTAAAGAAACCGTTTGCTCTGCGACATCATCACATATGGCTATTTGTAACATAATCTTCCCCTTTTTATCCAAGAATTTCCGTATTCTATTTTAACATCTGCACAAGTGGCATAACATAACCTCGCATTTCCATTCGCAATTCGCACATATAAGTTGCAATGTGCATAGTCTGCACAAACATACCTATATCTTTATACAAAAGCATATTCATTTTCAAAGTTTTGGGTTAAAATAGAATAAAATACAGAATTATCACAAAGAAAGGGGATTTTCATGTTACAGGAAAATATTTTAACGAACAAAACAATCTATGGCTTTGGTGATTCACTGATTGCCGGGCATTTTAACGGTATCGGTATGCTTGATTATGTAGCAAAAAGCAATCACATGCACTTACAAAAATATGCTGCAAACGGAGCTTCTGTCATACCGCATGAACCCTTTTCTTTTCCGGATATGGAGGGAATTGTCTATGACATTGGCAGACAAATTGATTTAGCTCCCGAAACTGTCCCTGATTTTATTTGCTTTAACGGTATGACAAATGATGCTAAAAATCCAACTGTTATTGCAAATCCCGGTCAAATAACCGAAGGTTACGATGGCAATTACGATACAACTACTTTTTGCGGTGCTTTTGAAACTATTTGTTTTAAACTGCGTGAAAAATACCAGAATAGTATTATCCTATATATTTGCCCGCACAAAATGCCTACACGCACACAAATGGCTCAGGATACACTGCAATCCTGTGTACGCAAAATATGTCATAAATGGTCTATTCCCTATGTAGATATTTATAATAAAGGCGGTATTAATACCTGTATTGACTCTATGCGAAGTGAATTTTCCTACAACCGTCCTATGGAAAACGATAACGGTGACGGCACACATTTAAATCCTGACGGATATCGGCTCTGGTATGCGCCGATGATTGAACATGCATTATTGACCCATGGACGAAAATCTACATACTAATTCAGGAAAAAGAAAGGACGAAGTTACAATGAGTACACTAAATCTGACTTTATTAACCGATCTTTATGAAATGACTATGATGCAAGGGTACTTTAAAACCGAAAAACAGGATATTGTTGTTTTCGATATGTTTTACCGCAGCAATCCCTGCAGCAGCGGTTATTCCATTTGTGCCGGATTAGAACAAATCATCGACTATATCAAAAATCTGCATTTTTCCAAAAATGATATTTCTTATCTTCGCAGTCTTGGGATTTTTGATGATGATTTTTTATCTTATTTGGAAACCTTTCGCTTTTCCGGTGATATTTATGCCATCCCGGAGGGCAGTATTATATTTCCAAGAGAACCATTAATAAAAGTCATTGCCCCCATTATGGAAGCCCAGCTTATCGAAACAGCCCTTTTAAACATTATTAACCATCAATGTCTGATTGCAACAAAAGCAGCCAGAGTCTGCTATGCCGCAAAGGGTGACGGTGTAATGGAGTTTGGACTGCGACGTGCACAGGGACCCGATTCCGGTGTATATGGCGCAAGGGCTGCCATGATTGGCGGCTGTAAGGGCACCTCCAACGTCCTTGCCGGGCAGCTATTTGATATACCCGTCCTTGGTACACATGCGCATAGCTGGATTATGAGCTTTTCAGATGAATATACGGCTTTTAAAACTTATGCCAAACTCTATCCATCTGCCTGCATACTACTGATAGATACCTATGACACACTAAAATCCGGTATCATAAATGCCATCCGGGTATTTCGTGAAATGCGCGATGAAGGTATTCCACTCACCTACTATGGCGTACGCCTAGACAGTGGTGATTTAGCTTACTTATCCAAAAAAGTCCGCAAAATGCTGGACGATGCCGGTTTTACAGATGCTGTAATTTCTGCATCAAATGATTTGGACGAATATTTAATTGAAAGTTTAAAACAGCAGGGTGCAGCCATCACTTCCTGGGGAGTCGGTACAAATCTGATTACTGCAAAGGACAATCCTGCTTTTGGTGGTGTATACAAGTTGGCTGCCATACAAAATGAAAATGGAGATTTTATTCCCAAAATTAAACTATCTGAAAATACGGAAAAAGTCACAAATCCGGGAAACAAAACTATTTACCGTATTTATGATAATAACACCGGAAAAATTCGTGCAGATTTGATTTGTCTGGCAAAAGAAGCTTTTGATACGGATAAAGACCTTCTGCTTTTCGACCCGAACGAACCTTGGAAAAAAACAAAACTTAGCGGTGGCAGCTATACCATGAAGGAGTTGCTTGTTCCTGTGTTTAAAAATGGCGAATGTGTTTATACTTCTCCAACTGTTATGGAAATTCGGGAATTTTGTAATCAAGAAAAAGAAACCATCTGGGATGAAACCAAACGCTTCGTAAATCCTTCAAAGATTTATGTGGACTTGTCGGATAAATTGTATGAAATGAAGAAAAAATTGTTAAATGAGATGAGTGCGGTGTAAAGGTTCGTTTAGATTTGTAAAAGCCAAAAACTACAGGCAAATTCATGTAAGCATGATTTTCCTGTAGTTTCTGTTTTTCCAAATACTTTATTCGTTAAATCCCTCTAAATGTAAAGGTGAACTGCATTTTTTCACTTACATCAAGGAGATATTCCGGATGAACCGGAGCACCCCAGCTATCATCTCCGGCAACACCCATCTGTGCTGCGGATACACGGACTACTGTATAATGTACTTCCGGCAATTCGTATGGATGTTTTGCATTTTCCATTTCATGTGGTGTATATGGTAATGCAGAGAAGTTCATGTTATCTCCTGTGAAGAGGATACCTCTGCCCTTCATATCCGTCACTTTACCATAGCGTACATCTGTCTTGTTACCACATTCCTGTGGTACTAAGTACTCTGCCATGTTGTCTTTTACCATATTCTTGTAAATACCAAGTTTTGCACCGTGTTTACGGTCTGCATAAGTTTCTGCCGGACCATTTCCATACCATTCAACTCTGTCATAATCTGCATTGAATTTGAACATCATACCAAACTCAGGCATATCACCTAATTCTTTTACCGGATCATAGGATAAAGTTGTCTGTACACGGCCATCGCCATATACACGATATTCTACCTGACAGTCTGCTGCCGGTGTAGTTGGCAATTTGTAGAAGAAGGTTACAACTACATAGTCTTTTTCTTCACGAATTACCGGATTCTCATAAACCGGACCTTCTAAGCCCTGTTTCTGTGTACCTGCTTCTTTATGTGTAAGGTACATGCTGGCAATTTTCCACTGTGCATAATTCTGTGGCATGTTATTGCCGTAATCATTATCCACCGGTGCTCTCCAGAAGTTTGGCTTTGGAATCTCTTCAATTAATTCTTTTCCTGCATAGCGATAGGATACTAAACCACCTGCTAATAAGGAGAACATAACATCAAAGTCTGCACCTTTTACAGTTGTGTTAAATTTACCACGAATCAGTGTATATGGTTTTTCTTTCTCTGCTGCCTTTGCAATCTTAGCCACAACATTCTGTCCAAATGCTACCTCATGTCCGGCTTTTGCCCATGGCATATCTGCTTTTAAGTGGAAAGAAATTGTCACCGCATATTCTCCTGCATAGGCTGGAATCTTAAACGGAATCGGGAATGTCGCTTTGCTTTCCGGCGCAACAGAAACAAAAATTGCTTTCTCATCAATCACTACACCATCACGCTGTAAAATTGCTTTTGCATCAAAAGTATCTGTATTTACAAAAAGGTTCTTATTCCATACTTCAAAATCTTTTTCGTTTACGGTAACAGCAATATTCTGGTATACGAATTTTACTTCCTGCATCTTTGGAGACGGGTTACGCTCGCCGCCATACGCAATACCGTTTCCGCTAAAGTTATAATCGGTTGGTCTTTCACCAAAATCTCCACCATATGCCTGGAACCATTTTCCATAACGGTCTTTTTTGTAAATAGACTGGTCGATATAATCCCAGATAAATCCACCCTGATATAAGGAGTTTTCTTTATCAGCTAATTCGGTATATTTGTGAATTGCACCACAGGAGTTACCCATAGCATGGGAATATTCACAAGATACAAATGGTTTTGCATCCGGTTCTGCAATGTATTCTTCGATTTCTGCCACTTTTGCATACATACGGCTTTCCACGTCGGAAGTGTCATTGTATCTGCGGTCATGGAATAAACCTTCATAATGTAACAATCTGGTATCGTCTAACTTGCGGAATAACTCAGACATACGGAAAATCGTTCTTCCACCAAATGCCTCATTACCACAGGACCACATTACGATTGCAGGATGATTCTTATCTCTCTGGTAACAGGAATTTACACGGTCAAGCATCATAGCTTCCCAGTCTTCCTTATCATCCGGAACAACATAAGAAATGTCTGCCAATGTACGCAGATATGCATCCCATGTTCCGTGGGATTCCAAGTTACACTCTGCAATCATATACAAACCGTACTCATCACATAAATCATAAATATCCACATCATCCGGATAATGACAGGTACGAATTGCGTTGATATTGTTCTGTTTCATGGTTACAATATCCTTTAACAACTCCTCATATGTCACATGACGACCGGAAACAGAACTGAATTCATGACGGTTTGCTCCTTTAAATACAATACGTTTGCCATTGATTAACATACGATTGTCTTTCATTTCAAATTTGCGGAAACCAACCTTCTGTTCCATATATTCTTTAACATTTCCAACAGTATCTAATGCTTCAATCTCTAATTTATACAGATTTGGTTCTTCTGCACTCCAAAGTCTTGGATTTTCAACAACTTCTGCAAAAGTTACTTCTTCTGCAGCATCCATTTCCTTTGTAAATACAACATTTGTGCCATCTTTTAATGTATATTTCACCTTTCCGCTGCCGGAAACCTTTGTCACAACTTCCAGTGTGGATTTAGAAAAATCATCCCCATCAAATAATGTCTTAATGCGGATATCTTCCACATGAATACTTGGCACGGCATATAAATATACACTTCTGTAAATTCCTGAAAAACGGAAGAAATCCTGATCTTCACACCAGCTTGAAGATGTCCATTTATACACCTGAACAGCCAGTTTATTTTCACCATCTTTTAAGTACGGTGTCAAATCAAAATCGGATGGTGTAAAGCTGTCTTCACTGTATCCTACATAATTGCCGTTACACCAAAGAGCCATACCGCTTTCAACACCCTGAAAAGCAATACGGATATCATTGCCTTTCATTCTCTCCGGTACTTCAAAATATTTTACATAGCTTGCTACCGGATTGAAGTTTTCCGGAATTTCACCCGGTTTAATATCGTCTTCTCTACCATCCCATGGATACTGTGTATTCGCATACTGCGGAATATCATAACCTTCCATCTGGATATGTGCCGGTACACGGATATCTGCCCATGTCTTACAGTCATAATCTGCTGCTTCAAAGCCCGGAATTACAGAATTGTAATTCACTGCATAAGAGAATTTCCATACACCATCTAAAGATTCTCTTAAAGAACTCTTTTTATCAAACAATTCTTCTTTGCAGCCATAAGCTAAATGCGCAGAATGTGCCGGAAGCACATTTTCTTTAAAAAATACTGGATTTTTAACCTTAGAAAAATCAAACTTTGCCATAACTTATCCTCTACTTTTAGAATAATATAATAGCCCGACTCCTGCTCACTTTGCAGAAGCCGGGCAGTTTGTTTACAATAATTATGAATTATTTTACTGCACCTGTAATACCTTCTGCGAAAGATTTCTGTAAGCAGAAGAATACAATTGCTGTTGGTAATGTACAGATTAATACGGCTAACATTAACATACCATAGTCTGTTACATATCCCTGTGTTAAGTTTGCTACAACCATCGGCATGGTGATACTTTCAGCATCAGTCATGATTACCTTTGGCCATAAGTAGTTGTTCCATGCATTCATGAATGTAATTGTTGCAGCTGCTGCATATGTAGATCTCATAGTTGGCATGAACATTCTGAAGAAAATAGCAATTTCAGAAAGTCCGTCAATTCTTGCTGCTTCAATGATGTCATGTGGGAATGAACGAGCACTCTGTCTGAACATCATAATCAAGAATGGTGTTGAAATTGTAGGAAGAATAAATCCGATTGTAGAATTTAACCAACCTGCTTTAGAAAACATCTGGAACAATGGAATCATGGTTGCTACGAAAGGAACCATCATTGCCAGAAGAATAACACTCATAACTAAGTCTTTTGCCTTATCATGATAAATTTCAAAACCATAACCAGCTAAAGAACAAATTACCATGGATACAACTGTCAGGATAATCGCATATTTAAAGGAATTTCCTAATGCTCTGAAAACATCCTGATTTGCAAGAAGATTCTTAAAGTTCTCAACTAAATATCCACCCGGGATAATACGTCCACTCAAAACATCTGCACTCTTATTGGTCGCTGCAGACACCATCCAATATAATGGGAAAACGGAAATAAAGGACGCAATAATCAAAAAACCATACATTAAAATTTTCTTACCTTTAGTCACGTTTATCACCTACTTTCATCTGAACAAATGCCAAGATAGCAACTAAAATTAAAATCAAGAATGACATTGCAGCTGCATATCCGAATTTTGGCACATACTTAAAGGACATATTGTAAATGTAATGTGACATTGTGATGGATGCATTTGCAGGACCACCATCTGTTAAGTTTACAGACTCATCGAATAACTGTAATGTACCATTTGTTGACATAATTGCTGTCAGAAGAATGGTTGGTTTTAATAATGGTGCTGTAATCTTAAAGAATGTCTGCATTGGAGAAGCACCGTCGATTTTTGCTGCTTCATAAATGGAGTATTCAATATTCTGTAAACCAGATAAATAGAATACCATGTTGTATCCTGTCCATCTCCATAACAATGCGATTACGATGATAATTCTCGCACTCCATACATTTGTAAGGAAGGAGTATGGCTGATCTAAAATTCCAAGATTTACTAAAACCAAGTTAATCAAACCGTTGTTAGCAAATAATGTACGGAATACAGTAGCGTATGCTACTAAAGAAGTTGCACATGGAAGGAAAATCATTGTACGGAATAATCCTTTAAAACGCAACTGTCTATTATTTAATATAGATGCAAGAATTAATGCTAAAACAAGCATTACAGGCACCTGAATAATCAAATATAAAAAGGTATTTTTTAATGACTGGATAAATACTGTATCCTTTGTCATCTGTACATAGTTCATCCAAATTGGGTCAGCATATTTCATTGCTGCACCAGTACCTGTCTGGAATGATAAAAGAAGTGCTTTTACCATAGGTACAAAACTCATAAATAAAATCAAAAGTGCTGCAGGTGCAAGGAATACCCAACCTGTCAGATTATGTCTTCTTTCCAAGGACATAAACTTTTTCTTTGATGGTTTACTCAAGGAAACCCCCTCCTTTTTCGGCTTTTATTCGACAAAAATCGAATATTTTTTAATAAAAAAGAGGAACAGCCGGTTAGAACCGTTCCTCTTTAATATCATATCAACTTTTACAAACTGAAAATTACTGCATGTTGAAGTTTACAGTATCTTCTGCTGTCTGAAGTTCTGTTGCAACATCAGCACCATTGATAACGTTTGTTGTAGCTACAGCTACAGCGTCACGTGCTTCGTAGTAGTAAACACCTGTGATGTTTGAAGGTACTTTTGTAGCGTAATCTACGATCTTAGCAGAGATAGCGTCTCCACCGAAGAAGTCGTTTCCAACACCGTATGCTTCAGAATCACCAGCTGGAGCCCATGTAGAAATAGCACCACAAGAAAGGATGTTATCA
>JAGAMY010000044.1 GCA_017624495.1 Lachnospiraceae bacterium
CTGCACAAGTATCATCTGCATTTGCTTCATTGAATGTTTTACGAATTAATTCGTTTGTAATAAGGGTTGGTTTCCATACAACTTCATATGGTAAAACGCCTGTAGCGTTTAATGCCTCAACGATTTTTTTAGAATGCTCTGCTACATGTGCAAGACATTCATCACCGTACAAATCCTGTGAACCTGTACAAAACCAAAACTTATACTCTTTCTGTAATAACATAATAAATTTTCCTCCTATACATCGTATTTTCTCGATTCATTGTACTTTAATGATAAAACTTGTACGCACATATTTACAAGTTGTTTTTTATTGTCATTTTTAACAATTTACTGCATTAAAATATAGCAATTTTTACAACAGATTATTCCTTGACATTCTTATTACATTCTGCATCTCTTTGAATACACGAATTTCCAAGCACAAGTTCCGGCTCTATCAGTACATTTTTTTCACCGTCTGTTTCTCCATTTCGCATCAAATCTAACAGCAGCTCTGCTGCCATTTCTCCTAATTTTTCCTGAGGATGTGCAATAGTCGTAAGATGCAGACCTTCCGTATTGGGCATTCTGGAATTATCATATCCGGTTACAGAAACATTTTCCGGTATTTTAAGCCCCGCTTCGCGAAGTGCACGAATTACCTCAAAAGCGGTCTGATCATTGTAGCATACAACTGCATCCATAATTCCCGGTTTTTTTGCCATTTCCCGGATACATTCATAGGGATGGATTTTTCTATCCTCCGTATGATACCAAACCACTATTTCCGGATCATACAAAATCCCCGCTTCCTGCAGTGCCATCACATACCCTTTATGGCGGTTTTGTCCCTGCATATCATCCGCCTTAAATACACCTGCAATCTTTTTATGACCAAGAGAAATCAGGTATTTCGTAATCATATAGCCACCTTTGCAATCATCCATCAGTACATGCGGCTTATCCTTTAACTGAGAAAAACATCCCTGAATAAACACATACGGAATCTGATAATCATCCAGTTTCTGATATAAATTCATATGCTTGCAAAATATCTGACTTTTGCTAGGTTCTATAATAATTCCATCTATATCCTTTTGCAGAAGTTCTTCTAAACACTGTGCTTCCCGTCCTCTGGAATTTCGTGTATTTTTCAGCATAATACTATACCCCTCTGCTGTCAGTACGGAATCAATTCCCTGAATAACACGAGGAAAAATATAATCCGATAAGTAGGTTGTCACTACTGCAATATTTTTGGAGGTTCTGGTATGACGAACCAGTTCCGAACAAAATGTACCTCTTCCATGCTCTGCATAAATATAGCCTGCATTTTGCAGCATAGCTAATGCTTTCCGTACTGTCTGACGGCTAATCTGGTACTCCTTGGATAATTCATTTTCAGAAGGCAGCTTGTCTCCTGCTTGTATTTTCCCGGAAACAATCTGTTCCTTTAAATCCTCCATAATCTGAAAATACTTTAACTGTTTTCCACTATTTGATTCTTTCATAAACTTTCCTTTTCTCCTAGTGCCAAATGAATCTTGTCTATAGCTTGTCTGCTTTCTTGCGACACTTGTACTAAACTTGTATAAATATATCATACTTGGATTTTGAACTTTTCGCAAGAAAAAATGACTCAAAAGTGAGTTCTTTTGAGTCATTTGTATATATTATTTGGTTCTTTTACCCTTTACGACACTGTAGGCACTGTAGGATTTTCCACCTACACCGGCACAATATGCACGAATTTTGTAATAATATTTCGTATTACTTTCCAATGCAGTATTTGTATATGTTGTTTTTCCTGCTTTTACCGCTGCAACCTTCGTATATGTACCATTTTTTTCTGTACTACGATAAATCTGATACTTTGTTGCATTTTTCATATTTTTCCATGTAATTTTCAACTGACCTGCTGATTTTTTAATGGATGCAATTACAGGGGTTTTTAATATCCGTATACTCTCTATGCCGGAATAATCTGATTTTTCTTCGTCTGTATAGGCACGCATTTTATAGAAATAATTCTTTCCTTCTTTTATACTTGTATCTTTATAAGAAACTGTAGATGCATTTTTGATAGTCGCAATTTTTTTATAGGTTCCGTTTTCTTTGGTACTTCGATAAATCTGATAACCTGTGGCATCGCTTACTTCGTTCCATTTCAAAGTAACAACCGCGGAATCTTTGGCTGTAAGCTTAGTAATTTCTGGTTTTTTTAGTCCAGAATCCAAAGCTAAATCATAATATTCTACAATTCCCTGTGCATCTGCTACACCCAGCTTTTTAAGAGCTGCATCAGAACCAAGATAAGTCTGTGCTTCAGACGGATTAGATATAAATGCATGTTCGATAAGAATTCCCGGATAACCGGCGTTTTTCGCCCCGCGAATGACAGCATAGCCATCTGCCGCTGAACTATCTGCATATTTATATTTGCTGGAATCTGTATATTTTACACCACGGTTTTTTAAACCTAACTCCACTAATTTTTTCAACACTGCTTCGGCAACACCTTTTCCCTCTGTCCCAAGCTCTGGTTTGTAATTGGAATTTGGATAATACACTTCTACTCCGGCAGCCGTTGTTGTATAAAAGGAATTGATATGAAAGCTGACAAATAAATCTGCATTCACACTTGTGGCATATATGATTCGTTCATCCAAAGTAGGATAGGTATCACCTGTTCTTGTCATAAAAATCTGAATACCATCATATTTTTCCAACTCTTCCTTACAATAGGTAGCAATTTTTAAGGTTATATCTTTCTCTTTTAAATTATTGGCAATTGCTCCCGGATCTGAGCCTCCATGTCCCGGATCTAAGACAATCACCATGTCACCCTTCTTTTTGCCTGCTTTACCCTCAGCAGAATAACTGCTGCCTCTTGCATTTGTTCTCAATGCATCTGTTAATGCAAAGGCATCTAAACCTTCGCCTGCATCTAACTGAATCACTTCCGCTTCAACTTCTGCTTCATCGACTGCTATTTGATCCGGATTGGTGCTAATTTCTTCATTTACAGCATATTTTACAGTATCTGTTTCTTCATAAACAATGCAACTTTCCATTCCGTTGTATGTAAAATTCAATCTGTCTAATATATAGATGCCCTTCTGACTTTCATCCGAATAATCTATGGAGAATAAGGCTGCATCTTCAGATATCTGTTCCGCATATACCTCTGTTGTTTCCCCTGTCTGGCTGTTTTTTACAGTCAACTGTGCCATAGAAAGGTAGTTTGCTCCAATTTCTCCTACACTGACCACAATTTTCTGTGTCTGCGGTGTGGTAAGCTGACTTCTGTCTAATACTGTATAATTCAAATTGGTATTCTGTTCTATTGCTTCTGCTGATATACCGTTGCTCTGTGCGGCTTGTATATTTATGTTTGCTGCACATAGGACTAACATAAACATCACTATCACCAGAAAACTGCTTTTGTATTTTTTCATCTGCTGCTCCTTTTTCTTAATATATCTACATTTGGTTCGGTGTTATTATAGCACTCTTACGGTTGTACTTCAATTACAGATGCTAAAAAAAATCTGGGAAATGCTTACAGGTGATTCCGATTTATGGGGATAAATGGGATTCCGATTTTTTTGGGGGTGGACGGACGACATAACATATTTGGGGTTTTAGAATGTATCATTTTGAGGTTTGTGGTGGCATATAGGGTAGGTATAGGTGTGGGCAGATTCCGTTGTACGAGTGTAAGATTTGCTAAATATTCTTATGATGGATGTTGGTAACGGACGCGTCGGCTCAAACCGCCTTCCATGGCGGTTTCGCCTAAAATTGCCATCCGTGGCAATTTTCCGCTGATACTCTCAAGAATATTAAGCAAATCTAACACCCTCCCAAAGTCATCTGTCCACACCTATACCTACCCTATATGCAATCTACATTGTGGGAATGATACATGGGAGGTTGTGGGTGTTATGTCTGGTTAAGCGGAATATGGAATAGCATTTATCAAACCTTCATGTGTAGGATGGCGCCAGAACTTTATAGATATATATTTCGTAATCGAAAATGGATATTCATAGTGTGCTTATCCTTTATCGTCTCTGAAATATATACCTACAAAGCTCTGGCGCCACTTCACACATGTAGGTTTCGATTAAATGCATATTTCCCAAATTTCTCTCAACCAGACAGATGCCGTCATACATATTGTAGTCCGGTTTCA
>JAGAMY010000045.1 GCA_017624495.1 Lachnospiraceae bacterium
CCATGCGCCGACAGGACGTCGGCGCAAGTTTGAACCATGACATGGATGTCATGTTGAAAACGGTGGCGTCCGTTGCCACAGTCTATATGAAAATAATTAGAAATACTTATTTCACGGACACTCTGCCACTGCATAGTCCCCGGCTCTTTTTGCCAAATCCCAATACCTTTTAATACCGGACGGAAACTTAGCCACATAACGCACGTCTGCCGGAAGCTTCGCCCGGCATTCCGGGATATACTGCATCGCCAAACCGGAATTTTACTACAGAAAGGAACCTCCATATGAGTAACGAAAGCATACAACTTAATACACCAAAATCCGAACCCCCTCAATTTCACCTTCGTAATATTTCTTTCTCAAAATACGAAGGTGACTGGCCCAGTCAGCCTCATGCGCACCCTTTTACAGAATTATTTTACATCATTCATGGACAAGGTGAATTTTATATTGATGAAGAAACAATTCCCGTTTCCTCAAATGACTTAATTATTATCAATCCCAATGTTGAGCATACGGAAAAAACGAAAACAAACGCACCCATGGAATATATTGTTTTTGGCGTAGACGGACTTGTCTGTTCTTTTCATGAAACAAAAAACTATGGACATTACAGCTACAGTTCTGCCAATAACCGATTAATTTACCTTTCCAGACTGATGATGCAGGAATTTTTGGAAAAAGAAGATGGTTTTGATATTATATGCCAGAATATATTGCAGGTACTTTTTATGTATATTTCCAGAGAACAAATGATTTCTCTTCGTGCTGCGGATAGTTTTCTTTTATCCAAAGAATGTGCTGTTGCTAAACGATATATGGATGCAAATTATGCAAAAAACATTACCTTAGATACGCTTGCAGAAATCACCCATACGAATAAATATTATTTTGCCCACTCCTTTACAGAATGTATTGGCGAATCTCCCATACATTATCTGATGAACCGAAGGATTCAGGTCGGAAAAGATTTGCTGGTGAACACAAATCATTCCATTTTGCAAATTGCAGAAAGCACCGGGTTTTCTTCTCAGTCCTATTTTTCACAGGCATTTAAGAAAGAGACCGGTATGACACCACAACAATTCCGCAAACAAAATACGCCCTAGCAAAACGGACAGACTTATCCTTAGAATTAAGGAAGCCTGTCCATTTTGTATATAAAGCATACTTATCTTTTTATTTTTACTGCTTTTGTTTTTGAATACGGTCCATAAACTTTTTTACCGGATTTTTTATAATATGCTCTTACTTTTACATATAGTTTTTTAACCTTCTTTTTTGCCTTAAAAGATACTTTTGTTTTACTCGCTTTCTTTAATGTTTTTACTGCCTTAAATCCCTTTATCTTTTTCGTGGAAGTGTAAACTACATAACCTTTTGCACCCTTTATTTTCTTCCAGCTTACATTCACTTTTCCAGCTTTTGCCGCCTTTACTTTTATCGTCGGGCGGGCTAGTTTTGAACTGCTATCTGACTGTTTTAGCGGTGCAGTATCTGTTCCATTTGAAACACTTTCACCGGAACTATTTCCTTCGGATGTATTTCCTCCTGTAATATTTCCTTCTGAAATTTCTCCTCCTGATGTATCTTCTTTTAGATTATCTTCGTTTGGATTACTTTCATCCGAATTATCTTCATCCGGATTATCACCTTCAAAATCATCTCCGTTGGTGTCGCCCTGACTATCATCTGTTTTAGCAAATATCGCTGTATACACAACATCTGCTGTTACTGCGCTTTCTTTTCGCTCTGCGGTTTTTACACCATCATTCCATTCTACAAAAGTATAACCTTCGGCTGCAACAGCTTTTACTTCGGTTCCATCTGCTCCATTTTCTACTTCCTGCACAGTCAGGCCGGTAACTTTACCTCCTGCTTGTGCCATGTACGCAACCAGATGCGTGGTTTTCTCTGTATTTTTAGCAAGAAGATTCAAAATATCCGTCTGTGACATTGCATAATTGTAAATACTGTACTCATCAATATATCCCTGATAATATTCTCCCTCTCCCCAGTTTGCTTTTCCTATCTGCAGAATACTGTTTTCTCCCAGAATTTGCGTCAATTCCTCACTATTTGAAGCAGTTTTTGCCAACATTCCATCCACATAAATTTTTATGGACATTTTGCTAAATACAACGGCGATATGTTTCCATGCATCGGATGAATCCACAACTGCTGTTGCTTTTCTGCCATGATTATGTCGTTCGGCAACGATTTCATTATTTCTGTCTAATATACCCAGATAAGTCGGGTTTTCTCCCTGTGCATTTGCATCCGGTGCTGCATAAAATGTCCAGTTTCCATCTGTTCGCTGCGCTTTTCCATAGTAAGATACGGTCATTTCCTCTAACCCTGTCAACAGACTGCCGCCCTCCTCGGCTGCCACATTCAGCCATGCACTGCCTGTTCCATCAAAGGAGAGTGCCATGCCTTTTTTTGCCTCATTACTAAAATTTAGTTTTCCAACCACTTCTGCTCTTGCACCACTTCCTGTTAAACCGCTAGTTTCATCATCAAAGCTAAAATAGGCAATCCGTTCTTTTTTCTTTACTGCTGCAAGCTTTTGTACTTCCGTTTCACCCAATACATAGTTAAAAACTTTACATTCATCCAACGCTGCACAAAGATATATATCCTTACCTGATGCATTTTTACTTTTCCCTATTGTACAGCCGCTTTCTTGTTTTTCCCACTTTTGTGTGCTTAAATATACCGGAATTTCACTACCATTACGATACACTTTTGCTGTTGTCCCATCATAAGAAACTATCATATGCACCCATGTATCTTCCGGAAAACATTCTCCTGCCTGCATATTGGTGAAAAAGGTTGTCACTGCGCCATCCTTCTTTAAATTTATGCACAGTGCCTTTTTGTTTCCATTTTCTTCGGCTGCAGCAGAAATAGCTATACTTTGCGTATACTCTCCCGTAGCAAAAGACAAAATTCCCTGTTCCTTTATCATACCACCTTTCGGGGCTTTCAGCCAAAATGAAATTGTCCCCTTTTGAGGCACGAGCTCCTTGGTATCCTCCACCTGTATATAGTTTTGTGTTTCCTCACTTTTGTTTAAAACAACCGCTTTACCTTTTCCATCACAGCCAGCCACATAGGAAACGGTCTTTTTAAGCTCTGCTTTTATTGTAGACTGTAAATGATTTATGGAATGGTCTGTCACTTCCTCATCTTCAAAATTCAGATAATATTCCATTACCTTTTCTTCGCTGATATCGGCAATTTTTTCTTCTTCCGCTCCTTCGTATCTTGCCTTTATGCGCTCTGCATCCAAGGCACAGTCAAATACCTTAAAACTCTTTAATGTACCTGAAAATGCCGGGTCTGATGCATACAGTGACTTCCCTATATAGCCTATATAATCTCCTGTTGTGCCATTTTCTAAAATTTCGGTAAGTGTATAGTCCGTATCTTTTACAGCGGCTAATGCACCATTAACATACACACAAATTTTTCCTTTATCAAAGGTCAGTGTAATGGTATTATATCCTGCCCTGTCTGCTGTCGCCGGAAGTATATCCTCCAAAATCCTTGTTTCTGTCACATCATCCTTAATTGCCGCTAACATCGCACCGGATGGTGTACATGGATTTAAGAATATATAATTTTTTGCATCTACAATATTTCCTATGCTATACAGCCAGTGATAGGCATTTACTGTACTCTTTACCGTAGTTTCAATAGAAAATTCCTCATATTCTCCTACAAGTCCTTTCTGCAGTTCCACATATTTGCCTGCAGTTCCACTAAAGTTTAATACCGCTTCACTTCCATCCTTTATAAAATCAGACTCTGTAATACCGACTAATTTTGCATCCAGCCTTCCTATACCGGAAGCTTTATTTTCAAGAACACCATGTCTGCCATATGCCATCTCATAATCTGCCACAAGATTATCTGAAACCGTTATTCCGATTCTTTCAAATACTGCTTCGTAGGTATAGCTTCTCTGCACATTCGTATCTGTTCTTTCTACATTCGCATTGCCATCGCTCCATTCTACAAAGCGATACCCTTCCTCTGCTACCGCAGTCACCGTACTGCCATCTGCACCTGCCTCTAATACCTGTTTTTCTGTTCCCACGATGCTTCCACCGACTCCTGCTTTATAGCTAAGCTCGATTTCTTCCTTCTTTGCACCTGTAATAACCTCTTCGCTCAATGCATAATTATACACTTTGATATTATCCAGATATCCTGCAAAATAGCCATCTCCATCGTACATGGATTTTCCCAGATATGCGGATAATTCACTGCCAATATCCGGTATGCCTAAAGTTATTTCTGTATTTTCATCAATTTTTTTACCATCTTGATAGATTGTCATGCTATTTTCGTTTAGCACTACCGTAAGTGTTGTCCATATATCCTGAATGGAATCCACATCCGTTTGTATTGTTTCTTCCGCACCATAAGAATTTACGGTAATTGCACTTTTTATGGAAGTATCATTTGTTCTTAGGAAATAATATTTCGTATTATCTTTTCCCACAGCAAATGTCATATAATTAGCTGCTTTTTGTGCCATATGCTTTACATCCATACAGATGGTAACGCTTTCCATACCATCAAATAATCCTTTGGGAAACTCTGCATATGTACCGGTACTTCCATCTAAATATAATACATTTGACTGTGTTGATTCATCCGTCAAAATAGAGGCATTTCCATACAGCATCAGATAATTTCCATTTCCTGTCACATCCCTTACACTTGCCCCTGACCTTTCTTCCATATCATAGGATGCTTCCATGGAAGATGCATTTGCTGCTTTTCGAAAACGTGCATACAAAGTAGTATCTTCTAACAAATAACTATCCTCTCTTGTCAGACTCATACTGCCATCACTCCAGCCGGCAAATGTATATCCTAAATATGGATAAAGTGCAATTTTTGACGCACTTTCTCCTTTTTTTACCGTCTGCACATCTTCACCAATAATTTTTGCGCCATCACCTACAATATAAGTTATGGTAACATCGTCCTCTTCCATATCACCTATCTGTGCTTTTGTCATGGCATAATTATAAACTTTAAAATTGTCATAAGAGCCTGCAAACCATGCATCCCATAGCCAGAAAGAGCGTCCCAGCCAAAACTCAAGATTCTGTCCAATATCGGATAATGCACATGTAACTTTCTTCGCTCCAACCAGTTTTTTATCTAAGTAAATCGCTATTTTCTCTTTTTCATACACAACGGTAACATTTACCCAGCGTTCTGCAAGCGCATCCACAGATGCACTTATCTGCTGTTCGCCCTCTGCTGAATACTTTGTGATTCGTGTATCCAGCGCATTTTCTAATGTTTTCAGATAGGTATAGCCATAGGAATCTGTACCAATTGCATAAGTAAAAAAGTTACCGGAAACTGTGGTTGGTTTTACATCAAAGGAAACCGTAAATGCATCTGTATCATTTAAAATTCCCTTTGGAAGTGCCGCATAAGTGCCAATACTTCCGTCTAATGTCAGTACTTTAGAATTTAATGTATCATCCGATACTTTCTTTGCATTCTTATACAATCTGCCATCATTTCCATTGCCGGAAATATCCTTTAACACACCGCTATTTTCGTCTTCAAAATCATAATATACCAGCAGTCCTTCCAGCCCGTTAAATGCTTCTAAAACCGCTTTTGCCGCATCTTGTTTTTCCTCTAAAGCTGTATTTTTATATTTCTCTACTGCTGTTGCAAAGGCAGCTTTTGATTCTTCGGTATACTCTGCGCTTTGCGGATAATATTTTTGTACATATCCCTCTATCACATCATCTAATGCGGCATAGGGTTTTACAAGAATTTTTTTTACGGATGCAAAACCATTCCTTTGTAAAGCAGCCCACACCTCATATACTTTTCCGCACTCCGCTTCCCCGGGTGTAATGGTTAATATGCCGTTTGTGGGATTTACACTGTAATTTTGCAGTTGTGTATCTACATAATAGTAGGTAGAACCTTCCTGCGACTGAATACGAAATTCACTATTTTTTCCTGCCGGAAGCAAGTATATCGTTTCTCCACCTTTCATTTCTGTCAAACACGAAGTTACAGCCGCAATTTCTAATTCTTCTGCTTCTTCTGATGCAAAATCCACAGAATCTAAATCCACATAGGAAGCTTCTCCATTTACTTTATAAAAAATAATATTTCCGTCATTGTAAGGCGTATTTGCTGTATTACAAGTCACTGTTACCCATTTCCCCTTGGTGTCAGGAATCTCAAAAACTGCTTTCGGAGCGTAAGTATTATGCATTCTTTTCACTTCTACTGTGGCAGTTCCATTTGAACGCACCCGAAGTCCCATGCCCCCTTCTGCCGGCCATGCATAGGTACTTGTCGCAATCTCTGTTCCCGGCGTCATCCTTACATAGGTAATGTCACCTTCTGTTTTTGTTTCTGCTGTTCCACTAAGCTTTGCCGTGTAATTTTCTAACTGTTTTACCATGTCGCTTTCTGCATACCAGTCTGCGTTAGTAAAATTATCTTTTGCATTATCCGGTAAATACAACAGTGTTGCTGCAAGAGGAAAATCATCCGATGTCGTCAGCTCCGGCATATACCGCTCATAAGTCTTTGCCAAATCTGCAAATTCCTCTTTTGTCATATCCTCGCCTTCAATATAACGATAATAATTATAAACTATACCCAGACAGTAGTTTACCCTGCCACGCCAGCTTGCCGTACTCGGCTCTCTATAATATCCACGGCTTGAATCTGCTGTTATCCAGTTATCCTCATAACCTAAATTATAGCGTAATGCTGTCGTTATCCCTTTTAATAAGCGGTCATCCTGAAATTCAAATGGATTTACTGCATTTGCTTCATTGGAAATTTCTCCTGTTTCCGGGTCTACCAGCGTACCCTGCACATAAATAGACTGTGCCAGTGTGCTTAGTCCCGATATCGTAGCATAGGCATGCCCCTGATCCCTTCCGGATTCAATCAACTGAACGGTCTGTTCTTCCTTTGGAATTTCCTCTCCGGTTTCTTCGTTCTTTGTCATCAGACGGCACTGCCAGTAAATAGAACCATTATTACCGCCCTGCATTCCCTGACGGTTTACCGTTGTCATTTCTACTGCCATGGCATATCGCTCAAAATCATTCTCAAACACACCACAAGCTAAGATTCCCATGGTAACAAAATCATGCTGATTCATCCAATAGGTTTTTGTATATTCATTACAGCCTTTACATAAATCCAAAAAACGGGTAAAATTTGCCGTATCTTCCTCTGTCCACTTGTATTCCTCTGTTTCACAGTCAGAATAGCGCATAATCTCCGCTGCAAAAGCAAGCTGATAGCTTGTAATTCCCCAGCGAAAATCCTTTTCCGGTGTAATATGGGTAATCTGCGACCAGAGTCTTATAATATGCATACAATTTCCCCGGTAAGTATCATTTCCGGTTATATACCACATAATTGCCTGATTAACGGCTGTGGAGCTGTCTTTATTTCCACGAAGAGTCACATACTCTTTTCTGGTATTATTTGTCCATACGTTAGGTACAATAATAAAATCCTCATTGTTTTCATACAATATACGAGGATTTAAACTGCTCTTTGCCTGTGTGGCATATTGCGCAAAAGCAGACGCCCATGGCTCATCCCCTGCCCGTACATGGTCACGCATATTGTCTAATTCAGACTTTGTCATTCCCACTCCCGGATGGGAAATCGTCACATTCACGGTTTCTCCTGCTGAATTTATAACAGTGCCTTTTGCCGTACTTTCTACCACCTGCGGCTTGTAGTCTGTAATCTGTGATGGAACTGCTGCCTGCGTTTTTAACGGCAGCATAACAATTCCAAAAAACACCATGCAAAAAAATACTCTTACCTGCCTGCTTATTCTTTTGTAATACTGCATAAAAATCCCCCTTAGTCCTATTTTCCTATCATGAGCTTATTATGTAGTGTTCTAACAGACAATCCCATATACTTTTTTATCCAATTTTTATAATTTTTTACGATTTCATCTGCGCAACCGAATGTCCGACTGGCTGGATAAATTTTGCAATTGCATCACTTACAATTTGCGCATATTCCTTCGGTGTCTCTTTCATACCATCTTTTATCCATCGGTCAAGCAAACGAACAAATCCCCCTACAGAATAGTCCATAAAATATACCACATGTGACATTTCTTTCAATGCCTTATCACCGATACGATTTTGAATGACTATTGCGGATGTTTTTCCAATAACAGAATACAGATACTCTTCTAAACCACTCTTGTGCAGAAGCAGTAAAATTTCTTTGTATTTATACCAAAATGAAAAGAAATCCCCCGCAACCTTATGAATATCGTATTTTTCAAGCACGGCATAGGTTTTCTGATATTCTAAACAAAGTTTTTGAAAATACCCTTCTAACACATCTTCTTTTCCTGTATACAAACGATAAAATGTACGCCTTGCCACATCAGCCTGTTTGGCAAGCTCCGATATTGTAATCTGCGCATAGGGCTTTTTTTGCATAAGAAAAAATAATGCATTTTCTATTCTTTCTTTTGACTGTTCTTTTTGCTTTTCATGTCCGTTCATCCACTTTTCTTCCTTGTGACACAAATCCATTGTAAATGTAGCACTTTTGATTATTGTCTTGATTTTTTTATTTGTTTTCTTTACCATAACATAAAAAGTCACAATTGTGTCATTTTTATTATTTTTTCGGAGGATATGTCTATGCATAGTACAGTTGTTATTTATGAATCAAAATACGGATTTACCAAACGCTACGCCCAGTGGCTTGCCAAGGCACTTGCCTGTCCTGTTTTTGAAAAAAAACGTTTTCAATCACAGGATTTTGCCCTTTATGATACGATTATCTATGGAGGTGGACTTTATGCCGGAGGGGTAAGTGGAATAAAATTGCTGACGGAAAATTATCATGCACTTGCAGAAAAACATGTCATTTTATTCACCTGTGGTCTGGCAGACCCTAATGTTCCGGAAAATGTTGAGCATATCCGCCAAGCACTTTCTACCGTGCTGTCAGCAGATATGCTAGAAAAGATTAAAATTTTTCATCTTAGAGGTGGTATTAACTATACTAAACTGAGTTTTCTGCATAAAGCTATGATGGCTATGCTACGAAAAATGCTGTTAAAAAAAGATTTAACAGCATTATCGAGTGAAGACAAGGAGTTGCTTGAAACATATGGGAAATTTGTGGATTTTACGGATGAAAAGTCGATTGGGGAGATTGTTGAGTATGCAAGAGCGTTGTAGGATTATTCCTTTAAATCCAACCACCGCACCTCTTTTTCCGATAACAAAATCTCCATTCCTTTTAAATTCTCACTGATATGGGATATACTTGAAGGACTAAATACCGGACAACAGGTAAATGTCTGCTGCATAATCCATGCCAGATTTATCTGACTAACTGTGGCATTTTTTTCTGCAGCAAGACATTCTGCCCTGCGCAGACGTTCCATATTCGCTTCACATACATATTCCTCACAGGTCCATGATGGTAACACATCTGTAATTGGTCTTTGCATGTCAGTACGATATTTCCCTGACATAAATCCCCTTCCAAAGGACGAATAATTCAATACCGGTATACGGTTCTCTTCAAACCAGCGTCTTGCATCTTTATTTTTTTCACCGGAAATAGCAACGCTTCCTCCCCATGGGTCTCCAACAACTTCTGCTAATGAAAATGCCGGACTGCCAAAAGAAAATCCCTGCATATTATGCGCGTAAGCATATTCATTTGCCGCATCCATGCGTGTATAGTGCCAGTTTGAGGCTCCGAAAATTTTTATTTTCCCCTCTGCTACAAAGCTGTTGAGCGTTTCGATAAAAACTGCAACATCCTGTTTCGTGTCATCACGATGCAATGTATACATATCGATATACTCTGTTTGTAAACAATGCAATGACTGCTCTAATTCCATACGAAGAGATTCCGGGGTAAACTGTAATTTTGTCATGTCGGGATTGCAGCCTTTTGTCAAGATATTCAATTTTTTTCGATTTCCTCTCCGCTGTATCCAGTCCCCAAGAACCTCTTCGCTCTGTCCATAGCTTCTGGCTGTGTCAAAAGTGGTAATTCCCTGCTCTATCACATAATCTAATAACTCGTCTACCGGATTTCCATCCATCATTTTGTCAAATACTGTTCCGTATATCATTCTTGATACCGGAATATCTAATTTATTTATGCTTATGTATTTCATGTTTTTGCTCCTCCCAATAAAGTTTACTCCTCCAAAGGCGACACATACCGCCCATCAATCGGCCCACAATCGCCATTCACATTCATATAATACCCATTCTGCAGCATTTTTCCGCCCATCGCTCTATGCAGTCCCCACACACCGGGAATCGCATTTTCGCTATTCATTTCATCTACCGTATGGATAAAGTCATACTCTCCCCATGTGGTATCTACATAATACCATTGCACACCTTTTCCATTGTCAGCATCCATCTGAATCATATTCCAGCCATGCCCTTCACCGGTTGGCGGATTACTGTATAGATAATAACAGGGGATTTCCAATACATCCATAAACAATGCAACCGTTTCTGCATATCCGCCGCAGACTGCCTGTCTTTTCTCTAAGGTTTCCCATGCTTTCTGTCCATACATAATCGTTTCTGTAGCTCCATAGGTAATGTTATCCTCTAACCACTTACATAATGCCTGTACCTTTTCGATTTGGGTCATATCCTCTGTCAGTGTCTCTTCAAATATTGCCGCCGTGGTTTTAATCATTTCCGCATATCTGTCCATATATCCGGCTGTCGCCTGTGGATTTCCTGCCATTTGCTGACGTACAGCTTCACCAAAGGCATACGCATCTACACTTACCGGAATTTCGCCTATCTTTTTTCCGTCATAACATAAATCAACCAGCGTTTCTCCTTTATTTCTGCCTGTGATTAGTAAATCAATAGAATCGCTTCGGTAAGACACCTGTACCACATCATTCTCATAGTAGTACAATGTTTCTTCTGTTTCGTCTCCTTCTTCTATGCCTTCCCGTATAAATTTTTCTTCTGTATACACACCATACGGTAATGCTAAAGAAAATCTGTCACCCATGTATTCTAATTTCCCGGTATGGTTATCTATACAAATTTCCAACGATAAACCAGGTACGGTATGTACCACATGTTCATTTTCATATGCCATGGACTGATTATTTACTGACAAATGTTTTATACTATAATTTAATGTAAAAATGTGTTCATTACACACTGTACATATTCCACATTTTTCTCCTGCCATAAGCTGAAGCTCTATGTTTTCATGCCCCGAGGCATCTATACGCTCGCCTGTCGTATAATCCACATCACCACAATGTATACATTCTTTTTGCCGCCAGCCATCATTTTCACAGGTCGGTTCATACGAAACTTTCCACGCATATTCATGGGGTAATGGTTCTATATAATCCTCTCCATAATAACTGTTTTCGCAGTTTTTACATTCGTATCTTGTACCACCTGCCTCACTACAGCTTGGTTCTACCTTCTTCGCTTCATAATCATGCGGCAGCACATCTATGAAATCATCATAAAAATACCCTTCGCCACACAATGTACACGCTTTGTACTTTCCACCCATTTGTGTGCAGGTAGCTTCTATAAACTCTGTTTTCCAATCATGTATCGGATACAAGTCATTTACATAAGAATCTCCACAGGTTTTACAGGTATATACAGCTTCACCACCATGGTAACAATTTGGCTCAGTTAAAATCTTTTCCTCATAGTCATGTCCTAAAAAGCTGACATATTCGTCTGTATAACTGTCTCCACAGTTTTCGCAGGTATACGTCGTATACCCATTGGTTTCACAACCCGGTAAAGTAATTTCTGCGGCATACTCATGCGGCAGCATTTCTGTATAAGAATCATAATCCTGATAATACCATCCACACGCACTACATTCATAGTAAGTTATCCCATCTGTTGTACAGCTTGCTTCTATCTTAATTTCCTGCAAAGTATGTTCTCCATACTTTTCGATTTCATAGGTATCCTTACACATTTTACAGGTGTAACTATATACGCCGGATTCCGTGCAAGTCCCTTCTTTTATTACAGTTTCCACATATGCATGACCATATGGGTGAATGTATGCATAAGTATTACTGTTTCCACACAATTCACAAACAGACATGGTATATCCAAAATCATCGCATGTCGGCTCTATAACCGTAGTCGTATACTTATGTCCGGCTAAAATACTCTCCCTATAAGAATGTCCACATTCCTCACAAATGTATACTATGCATCCATTCGTATAACATGTAGCCTCCCATAAGACTGTCTTTTTATAGCTGTGTTTATGTGCTGTTTTTGTTACTGTTACTGTACATGTATAAAATTTTTTATTTGCTCCTTTACAGGTAATTACTGTCTGTCCTGCTTTTTTCGCAGTAATTTTTCCATTGGTACTGACATCTGCCACTTCCGTTTTACTGCTTTTCCATGCTTTTGCTTTTGTACCGGTAATTATCAGCTTCTCTCTTTCGCCTACGGAAAGTGTCAGTGCAGTCTTATTTAAATACGGATTTTTTACCGTGACAGTACATGTATACGTCTTTTTGCCTGTTTTGGCTTTAATAGCTGCTTTTCCTGCTTTTTTCGCCGTTACTTTTCCCTTGCTGTTTACGGATGCAACAGATTTTTTACTACTTGTCCATTTAATTTTTGTTTTACATCCTTTAAGTTTTAGTTTTACGGTACTTCCTGTATACAATGTTACTTTCGTCTTATTCAGCTTTACCGAAGCTGCTGATGTATGTATCGGTAAAAGCGTTAATACCAGAAAAATTATTAAAAACACCCCAATGCTTTTTTTCATTTTTTCCATAGCATAGTTCCTCCGTGGTAATTTCACATCGTTTAATTACAATATACATAGTATCATGGATGAAATCTGTAATTTCGGCGCATGAATATTGTCTCTTGGTGGTGTCTCAATGCCTTATGAAATAGGTTTTCAAAGTGGGGTAAGAAAATTCCCCCATCCTCAAAAACCCTGATGTGGTCCAGCCCTGCACCTTTTCCATATCTCCGGCAATACAATTGGTTCGTGATTTTCCGAAATGTAATAACTCTGTACTTCCCCGTTGTTTTTCCTTGTATGTTTTCTTTTGTTTTCAGGGGTGTAATAGTTTCTATAAACATCCGAAAAGTTTATAAAAATTTAGCAATTTGAAACATTGATTTTCTGTTATAAATTGCATATAATAAAAATACAGATAGAAATATCTGTGTAGCGGTTAGAGCGTCAAGTTAAAATGCTCGTTTAAAAGCGGTTAGATTGTCCAATTAAAACAATCGATTAACAGCAGTGGGTGGAGTAATCCACCCGCTTTTTTACATTCAGGAGGTTCTATGGATTGGTATGTTGTTGATAAAAAATACATTAATTACCTGACACAGTTTGATTCCCGTGTCGGATATGTAGAATATGGAGATCGTTTGAAACTCCATGTTGGAATTCTTCTTACCATTGGAGATTTCCACTACTATGTCCCTATTTCCTCTGCAAAATCAAAACACCAGAAGATGTCCAACAGTCTGGATTTCCACAAACTTCCCTTGCTGCAAGATGTTGTAATTTTAAAATGCTGGAAGAAAAATGCAGTTCTTATTCCAGTACATAACACAACTATACTGATTCCAACCTCTCCATCTACCGGAGAGGTTTTCTTTCTAAAAAACAAGATATTCTCTGCCCGATAGAAACCAGCTAATCCGTTGATTTATTTTTTCACTACGAATTAAAAATTGCGTTCAATTACCACAACCTTCTTGATGTTTAATTTTCTTAAAAAATCCTTATTTCTTGCGCCTTAAAGAGCAGACGGTTTCAATATTGGCAGTAAACGGAAACATATCCACACAGCACAGCCTCTCCACTTCATACCCTCTCGCCTGCAGCACCTCTAAATCCCTAGCCAGACTCGTCGGCTTACAAGATATATAAATCATCCTTTCCACACCATACTTAATAATCTTCTCCAATGCCTTTGGATGAATCCCATCCCTTGGTGGGTCAAGCACAATAAAATCCGGTTTTTCTTCAATGGTATCGATGACCTTTAACACATCTCCGGCAATAAATTCACAGTTTGAAAGTCCATTCAGTGCCGCATTTTCTTTCGCCGCTTCCACAGCTTCTTCCACGATTTCCACACCTATCACTTTACCAGCCACCGGAGATAACATCTGCGCAATCGTTCCCGTTCCACTGTACAAGTCGAATACAGTACTCTTCTTTTCATCCGTATTTTCAATGGCATCACCGATAAATTCCCTTGCTGTGGCATAAAGCACCTCTGCGCCAAGGGAATTGGTCTGGAAAAAGGAAAATGGTGTAATTTTAAATTTCAACCCTAATAATTCCTCATAGAAAAAGTCCTGTCCGTACAAAATCTCCATGTCATCACTCTGTACCACGTCGGCTAAGCTGTCATTTTTGATATGCAAAATTCCGGCAACCGTTCCATCAAATGGAATCTCTAAAATCTTCTCTTTTAATTCCGTTAATAAAACAGCTTCATCAAATCCGTCTGTCTGTGTACTTGTGACAAGGGCAATCAAAATTTCTTCTGTTTTTACTGCTTTTCTTACCAGTAAATGTCTTAAATATCCCTCGTGACGGAGTTTATGATAAAATGTGATATTTTTTTCTGCAAAAAAAGCCTGTACGCATGTTAAAATTCTGCGATAATCTTCATCCACAATCTGGCAGTTTTCCACATTTACAATATCGTAAAAACTGCCTCTTTTATGCATACCAAGGGCTAGTGGGCCATCTTTGTAACTGTCACCAAAGGAAAACTCCATTTTATTGCGGTACGCCTGCTCTCTTGGACTGTCCTTTACACCTTCAAAAAGCGCATCAAAGGATTTTCCTGCCTGTGCAAGTACAGGCTCTAACAAATCTCTGACCTGATTTTCCTTTAATTTTGCCTGTACCGGATAAGCTAAGTTCTGGTAGGTACAGCCTCCACAGACACCAAAATGCGCACACATCGGTGTATCCAGTTCAATTAAAGATTTCTCCACCACTTCTAATAACTGTCCTTCGCATTTGCCTTTGCGGATTTTGTTCACACGAAATCTGACTGTCTGCCCAACAATTCCATGTTTTACAATCACATCCCTGTCCTCTATATGTACAATTCCCTTATTTGGAAAAACCATTCTTTCAATTATTCCGGTATATTCCTGTCCTTTTTTCATGCTACTACCAATTATTCAATACCATATCTGCTTTGCCTGTCTGAATAATTATTTCCTTTCTTTTTTTATACAAACAGAGAGGCCGCATGTTCTGCGACCCCTCAACTTCCTGTCTTTACGCTTATTTTACGTCGTCTTCGTCTTCTTCATCAAAGAAATCATCTTCGAATTCGTCTTCAAAATCGTCTTCAAAATCATCCAGATAATCCGGAGTAAAGAATTTGTAAATACCATAAGCTGCTAATGCGATGGCTGCAACAATTCCAATAATTGCAAAAATCCATACTACTTTTGTAGCTTTCTTTTCATCGGATTCTTTCTTTTTGATTAATTCGTTTAATTTGGTCATGGTTAAAAAATCGTCTACTTTATTCATGATGTCCACTCCTTTTTGTTTATTTGCAGAGGTTTCTTGCCGAAACGCTCTTAAAGTTCATTTATAATATATTCATTATACCATATCTTTTCCCAATCACCAATAAAAAATTACAATTTTATAATTTTTTCAATTTTGCAAAAGAAGCAAACATCTTTTTAACCCCTGCCGTATCGAATTCTACGGTAACTTCATAATCTC
>JAGAMY010000046.1 GCA_017624495.1 Lachnospiraceae bacterium
CTGACACGGCGTCCATGCCGTGGCAGATTCTTGCGCAAACGTCCATGTTTGCGCATAACTATGTCACTTAGAAAATGTAAGAAACACTACTTTTCACTACCAATTCCACCGAACTACCCCTGCGTCTGTCTTACTAATCTACGTTGTGATACCGGACTGGAGAGCGTGGGACGTGTCTGCCTGTATTACGAAGGATTTCGGGATAACATACATAAAAACCTCCATAGAGTAGAGTTGAAGCCGTAAGTGTTCCGGCATCATCTAACTGTGGATGTTTCGATGTTGATTATCCCGAAATCCTTTCGTAACCCAGACAGACGTACCATAGCCAATATCCCAGTCCGGTTACAAAATGTAAATCTGGCAAAAAGAGCCGGACACTCTGCCGATGCATAGTCCCCGGCTCTTTTTGCCAAATCCCAATACCTTTAATACCGGACGGAAACCAGCCACACAACGCACGTCTGCCGGAAGCTTCGCACCGACATTCCGAGATAAACGACATCGCCAAACCGTAATTTTATAAATTCATCTGTTCTTTCATCCCCTGTTCTACTAACGCTGCCAGCTTCTGATGTTCTTCTTTTTCTAACATGTTATCTTCTGCTAACAGCTCTTTCACATCCTTCGCCGCCTGTTTTAAAACATTTGCATCCTGATAAATATCCGCAATCTGAAAAGCTAAATCTCCACTTTGTCGTATACCAAAGAAGTCGCCCGGTCCACGAAGCTTTAAGTCTTCACTTGCAATGAAAAAACCATCGTTTGAACGGTTTAAAATCTCTAAACGTTTCTTGGATTCTTTACTCTGTGCATTATCTATCATAATACAATAAGACTGGGCATCACCACGTCCTACACGACCACGAAGCTGATGTAACTGTGCAAGGCCAAAACGTTCCGCATTTTCAATCATCATTACGGTAGCATTTGGCACATTTACGCCTACTTCTACAACGGTGGTAGATACTAAAAGCTGAATGTCATTTGCAGCAAAGGCTTCCATAATGCGATTTTTTTCTGCAGGCTTCATTTTACCATTCAGACAACCGATGGAAATGTCTCTCTGAAAATAATCCTCTAATTTTTTTGCATAATCTACAACATTTTCCGCTTCTAGCTCTTCGCTTTCTTCTACCAGAGGACAAATGACATATGCCTGATGTCCTGCTTGAATTTCTTTGCGGATAAATTCATAGGCAGTTTTGCGGTAAGAAGTACCCACCACACAGTTTTTATTTGGCAGACGTTTAGCCGGAACTTCGTCAATAACTGAAATATCCATATCACCGTAAATGATAATTGCCAGCGTTCTTGGAATTGGTGTGGCACTCATGACTAAAATGTGCGGATGCAGACCTTTTTCCGCAAATGTCTCTCTCTGGCGGACACCGAATCTGTGCTGTTCGTCTGTAATAACCAGTCCTAAATTACTATACACTGCTTTTTCCTGAATCAGTGCCTGTGTACCAATAATCATGGCATCCGGGTATAGCTGCATATTTTCATAGGCTCTGCGCTTTTCTCTTGCAGTTAAAGAACCTGTCAGTAAAATTACTTTTCTGTTAAGCTCAAAATCCTCACACATTTTGGTGAAGGTTTCATAATGCTGTCTGGCAAGTACTTCTGTCGGTGCCATTAAAGCAGACTGATGTCCGTTTTCACCCATTAATGCCATGCATAAGAAAGCCACAATAGTCTTTCCTGAACCCACATCACCCTGTACAAGCCGCTGCATGGCAACACCCTTTTTCATATCCGTAACAATTTCGTCAAAGCATTTTTTCTGTGCTTTTGTAAGGCTGTAGGGAAGGTGGGATAAAATATAGGGAATAACCGTTTCATTCTCAATGGGAAATTCATTTGGAATTAATGTTTTTTTCTCTTTTTGCAATTGCATTTGCAGAATAAATAAGAAAAATTCATCAAATACTAAACGCTTTCTGGCAATGATTAGATTTTCCATATTTTCGGGGAAATGTATCTGTTTTATAGCAAAATTATATTCGCAAAGCCCTTCTTTTTGGCGAATAGCTTCCGGAATATACTCATACGTCAAAGATAAATCTTCTAATACCTGTCGAATGGTTTTGGTAATCATCGCATTGCTAAGTCCTTCTGTTTTACTGTAAACAGGCTGTAAACTCTGCATTTTGGCATGATACTGTTCTGGTGTGTAGATTTCCGGCTGTTCCATACTATAATGTCTGCCTTTAAACTTCACTTTTCCATAAAATATGTAGGCTTCCCCCATTTTTAACTGACTACGGATATAAGGTGCACGAAACCAGACAAGTTCCATGCTGCCGGTATAATCTCCGATTTTTGTCTGCACGATTTCCATACGGTTTGTCCGTTTTAATATCGGTGTTGTCAAAACTTTTCCAAAAACTGCGTAAATTCCTTCGGTTGTTATTTCAGAGGGTTTTAATGGTTCTTTAAATTTTACATAATCTCTGGGATAATGAAGGAGTATATCCCCTACGGTATATACTCCTATACGATTCATCAGTTTTTCAGTTTTGCTGCCGATTCCTTTAATTTCTGTAATCGGTGAATCTAATTTCATATAATCTCCTATTCAACGGATACAACATAATAGTAAATTGGCTGTCCGCCTGCATTAACTTCAACTTCAAGGTCAGGATACTTTTCCATAAGCATATCTGAAAATTCCATTGCTTCGTCTTCTGTGGCTTCTTCGCCATAGTAAATGCTGACAAGTGCGGAATCTTCATCAATCATAGCTTCTATCATTTCCATGGTAACGGCTTTTTTGTCTGTGCCTACAGAAAGAATGGTCTTATCACCAATACCCATAAAATCATCCTGATGAATTTCTTTTCCATCAATTTCCGTATCACGGACAGCATAGGTTACCTGACCGGTTTTTACTAAAGCAATCTCTTCTGTCATACGTTTTTTATTTTCTTCCGGTGACTGATCCGGAATGAAATTAACTAATGCGGTAATTCCCTGCGGGATGGTTTTTGTAGGAATAACAATAATATTCTTATCTTCACATAAAGATGCCGCCTGATTTGCAGCTAACACAATATTTTTATTATTCGGTAAGATAAATACATTCTTGGCATTTACTTTATCAATTGCCTGTAATACATCATCGGTACTTGGATTCATGGTCTGACCGCCTTCAATAATGTAATCTACACCAAGTCCGCATAAAATTTCATTTAAGCCCTCACCAATGGATACCGCTACAAATCCCATTTCTTTTTCCGGTTCAGCAGGTGCTTCTGCAGCTGCCGGAGCGGAGGATGCTTCACCACTCTGCATTTCTTTTTCTTTCATGGCGGAGATTTTTTCATCCCGTTCTAATTTCATATTTTCAATAATGATTGTTGTTAAGCTGCCGTAGGTTAAACCTTTTTGCATTGCAAGCCCCGGATCGTTGGTATGTACATGTACCTTTACGATCTCATCATCGGCAACCACTACAATAGAATCGCCTATGCCCTCAAGATAAGCCTTAAACTCCTGTTCTTTTTTGGAACTGAAAGGCTTTTCTAACATAATTAAAAACTGTGTACAGTATGCAAATTTAATTTCCTGATTTGCCTGTGCATCGATATAGGAATCTGCGCTGATGGAAGGGGAGGCTTTTGGGGTGATTTCTAAATTGAAATCAATTTCTTTTCCCTGTAAAGCAGCAAATGCTCCTCTTAATACTTCAACAAGACCCTGTCCGCCGGAATCTACAACGCCAGCCTGTTTCAAAACAGGGAGCATATCCGGAGTTTTGCTTAATACATGATCTGCTTCTTTAATCACTTCTTCTGCAAATACAAGTAAATCCGTTGTTGTATCTGCTAATTCAAGACCTTTTACTGCCGCACCTTTAGCTACTGTAAGAATTGTACCCTCTTTTGGTTTCATAACAGCTTTATAAGCAGTATCAACGGCTTTTTCCAATGCTTTTGCCATAACTTCAACGGTAATCACATCATAATTGGCAATTACTTTGGTAAATCCGCGGAAAAGCTGGGATAAAATAACACCGGAGTTACCTCTTGCACCACGGAGTGAACCGGAAGAAATAGCTTTTGCTAAAGCTTTCATGTCAGGATTTTCCAATGCACTGACTTCTTTAGCCGCTGACATTATGGTCATGGACATATTGGTTCCTGTATCTCCGTCCGGTACAGGGAAAACATTTAATTCATTAATCCATTCTTTTTTTGCTTCAAGATTTGCTGCACCGGCTAAGAACATCTTCGCAAACAGAGCAGCGTTTATCGAATTGATTTCCACTTTAAAATCCTCCTTAATCGATAACTCTTACGCCTTCAACGTAAATGTTAATCTTTTCAATTTCCATTCCGGTAAACTCTTCCACTTTATATCTCACCGTATCAATCAGATTGTCTGAAACCGTATGGATGCATACTCCATAGGAAACAATGACATGAAAATCAATGATAATTTTATTCTCATCATTTATTTTTATATTTATACCATGGGTAAGATAATCTTTTTTTAATAATTTGACAAGACCATCTTTCATATTGACAGCAGCCATACCTACAATACCAAAACATTCTACGGCAACTGACCCTGCGTAGGTTGCGATTACTTCATTATCAATGATAATTGTACCCAGATGGGTTTCCATTTGTCCTTTCATACTTTGACCTCCATCTTGACGCTAGTATATATAGTCTATTATACCCATTTTTCTAAAAAAATCAAATTTTTCACGCACAGAAAAAAAGGGAATACACGGTTGTTTTCTATGAAATATGACGGAAAAAGAAATAAAATCATACATTTTTCAAAAAAAAGAAAAAAATTCCTTGCATTATGCTGTTCAATCTGCTAATATAATACATGTTGTGAGCCTGTGATTTATTGCAGAGCTTAGTAAATGCAAGGAGGTGCAATTCATGGCAAAGTGTGCAGTTTGCGGAAAAGGCGCTCATTTCGGTAATAATGTGAGCCATTCTAATAGAAAAACAAACAGAATGTGGAAATCTAACATTAAATCTGTAAAATGTAAAGTAAACGGAACTCCTAAGAAGTTGTATGTATGTACTTCTTGCTTAAGAAGCGGTAAAGTTGAAAGAGCATAAGAATTACGAAGTTAAAGAACTGTCGACTGGCAGTTCTTTTTTTCTACTCTTCTAGCATCCACAGCAAAAAAGATAATAGCCTAGCAGCATACAAATACATATCAGCAGAAATCCTAAGAAATCTCCCGGAACAACCCACATAATTAACATGCCCAGTCCGATACAAAATAATGTATATCCAATGAGTCTTTTCATATTTTCACTCCATCCATGTCATGCATTTGAATAATTCTTATGAATTAAAAAAGATGCATATATATTACTATATGCACCTTTATAAAAAACATATCTTTATTTTATTGTTCTTTTACAGATTCTGAAAGAATATTTTCCATTTCTTCTGCTGCTTTTTCTTTTGCAGCAGGATCTGTTTCTACAGTCTGGTCATTTTTATGAGAAAATTTATTGACAAAGTCAGGAACCATATCGAGAATCTTTGTGATGCCATCCTGATTTTTGACATTTACCAGCTTGGTTGTCCCATTGGAAATAACGAGAACTGCGCTTGGCATAATTTTACCGCCAAGACCACCACCGCCATTATTTTTTTTATCGCTGGAAAATACGCCGGCTGCAACACCAAAGGATACATCTACTAACGGAAGTATAATGGTATCACCAATATGAATCGCATCTCCAACAACGGTTTTGGTGGTAATAAAGCTGTCCATTCCCTTAAAAAGGGACTCTACGGTTGAATTAAAATTTGTATCACTCATGTAAAACCTCCTATTTTCTTCTGATTCTGTGTATCATTCTTCGAATATTTCTATCCCGAATTATGCGTATGAAAATTATACATATATGCAATAACTGTATATGTCCTTTTAAGGCAAAGTTCCCTTTGACATAAAAGGTATCTGCCAGAAAATCCGGGGTTATCAGAACGTCCTGTTTATATATAAACGGAAACAAGCTTAGTACACCGGTTATCTGTCCTGTTGTCGCCGGATTACCTGCGGAAAAATCCAGAGTAGCATGTATATCTTTAGGCTTTATGTGTTTTAACAGATATAGGATTTCTTTCCAGATATGTGTAACAGCAAGCCTGTTTTTCTCATCTTTATATTCTGTTTTTATTCTGCCGAATATATGCTTCCATTCAGAAAATTTTGTAATCTGCTTTTGTACTATGTTATCTGTTTTGCTAAAATCAGATTCCTGTTCTTCTAAATTTTCTGCAAAATTTTCTAAGAAATCTTTTTCATCGGATTTTGATGAATCAGCAGGAGGAACAACTGTCTGTGTAACAGGAGTATCTTCCTGTATGGTTTTTTCTGCTGTCTGTTCTTCATTAGAAAGAAATGTTTTTCCAAATATACGGACTTTATAATGGAAAGTCTTATCTTTTACCGATATTTCTAAACGTATGATTTGAAACAGCCACCAGACAACTGCCTCTATGGAAATATCCTCTTCTAGTTCTCCTTTTCCTTTATAATAAACAGGATGAAATAAAAGAATGATGATTATTCCCAGAAAAACAAGAAGCAGAATACCTAGAATTTTTAAAATCAATAAAAAAATGTTCATGTAATCTGCGTTCCTCTTTTCTTTATATAGCTTCGGATATCAAATCCCTTGGTTTTGGTGTAAACTTCCTGAACAATCTTTCCTGCTAAAACAAGCGCTTCATCATAATCTCCGGCAAGTCCGATGATATATAAATCCTTTTTGGGATAGTATTTTTGCAGTAACTCCCAGGATGGTATAATATCTAAAAGGTTTGCCGGATTCGCTGCCAATGTAATGACATATATGCGAAGCTGACCGGCATTATGCATAATTTTCCATTTGATTTTCTTTTGCTTTCGGGAAATACTTTCACCGACGAATAAATCTCTATGCCATTTCATGCAAAAACCTCATTACCCCCATCCTGTTACTGTTAGAAGTACTTATGACTTCCCCATAAATTACTCTTTTTCAGATCCAGATATTCATTATAGGCTTTTTCTAAAATCTGCTTTTCATTGGCAAATTTTAATAGATGGTATGCCTCATGAAATTTATAATACCCGGAATCTACAAAAAATTCTTCACGCTGTGGTTTACTGTAATAACTGTCTGCCATCATTAGATACCAGTGGACTTCTTTCTCTACAGTGTCCTCCGGAACGGTAAATGTATACTGACTTTTACCGACATACTTAATGATAGATGCTTTCGCACCTGTTTCTTCTAACACTTCTCTTGTGGCGGTCTCTTTATACTCTTCTCCCGGTTCTACAGTTCCTTTCGGGAGCACCCACCCTTCATATTTATTCTTGTAATTCTTGTAAAGTACCAGAATCTTACCACGGAAAATTACCACACCACCACAGCTGGTTGCTTCTATCATTGCAATACCTCCTGATGTGGTTACTAAACTTAAAAATAAGTATACCTCTTTTTTTGCATACATGCAAGCACTCTCTTAATATCGGTAATACATATCAAATACACTTTTTGCAACAGGTACGGCATAGGCACTTCCGATTCCTGCACCTTCCACAATAACAGCTATGGCAATATCTTCTTTATCCTCCCTATGGGCATAACCCACAAACCATGCGTGACTGTCTCCCTTATTGTTACCGTATTCAGCGGAGCCGGTTTTGCCCGCTGCCTCATAGCTCATACCCTTTAATTTAGAACCTGTGCCCTCTTCTACTACCTGTTTCATATATTCCTGCAGGATACCTGCTTCTTCTGTTGTCATTAATTCACCATAGGAAACCGGTGTATAGGTCTTTACAATGGCTCCTTCATAATTTTCTGTATGGTCAATAACATAAGGCTCCATAAGAATACCGTCGTTAGCTATAGCACCTGCAATCATTGCCATATGCAGTGGAGTTACTAAGGTTTTTCCCTGTCCGATTGCGGTTTCCATAATTTCACTTATGGAAGAATCTTCATTTAATACAAAACTGCTTTTGGAGGTTTCTAATTTAGAAACCGGAAGTGACTGATTGAATAGCAGCTTTTGATTATTTTTCTGAAATTTATATAAGTCCAGAGAAAGTCCAATGTTGGCAAAGGATGTATTACAGGATTCAGAAAAAGAGTGTTCTAAATCCACATTTCCATGTACTTCACCACTAAAACAGCTAAGTTTATTATCTTCTTTTTGCATATTTCCGGTACAGGTATACGAATAGTCCGTATAAGTATTTGGATTTTGCCGGATATATTCTAAAGCAGTAAAAATCTTAAAGGTAGAACCCGGAGGGTATAATCCCTGCGTAGCGCGATTAACAAGTACAGACTCATCCTCTTCGTCTGCTATGATGTTCTCCCAGTTTTCTTCAATGGTATTTGGGTCAAAATCCGGTTTGGATACAGCAGCTAAAATTTTGCCTGTGGAGGGTTCTAAAACGATAACAGCTCCATCATATTCTCCTAATGCCTGATAGGCGATGCTTTGCAATGAATAATTGAGTGTAGTTACTACATTATCACCAATACTTTTCTGGTCCTTCATTTCGTCTACCGTTTTTTCTAAGAAGAACGCATTTGAACGCAGCAGATTGAAATTTGCCCAGGATTCAATACCGGACTGACCATATTTGGTGGTGGAATAGCCTACGATATGTGAAAACATATTGTCATAGGGATATATTCTGTTTTCATTTCCATTTTCATCGGTTTCGGTTTTTGCTAAAATTTCCCCGTCAGCAGAATGAATTTCTCCACGGAGAATGTTTTCTGCAAAGGTTTCCTGTCTGGAATTGTAAGAGTTATTGATAAAATCCTCACTCTTTTTTACCTGAAAATAGACAAAATATCCCATAAGACATAAAAACAGTCCAATAAAACAATATGTAATCACTGCAAATTCACGGTTTCTAACGGAGATTTCCGGTTTTTTGAGTGACTCCTGTTCTCTTTCCTGTTTTTCTTTTTTCATTCAGTTTTCCTTCACTTTCTTTTAAAATATAAAATCCCTGAATAATGGCAAATATGATAACGGTACTAAGCAGTGAACTTCCGCCATAGCTGACAAGGGGCAGAGTGACACCTGTGGAGGGAATAAATTTGATTACTCCACCAATGGTTAAAAATACTTGAAATCCATAGGTTGTACCCAGTCCTAAAGCTACCAGTTTATAAAAGCCATCCTTTAACTGCATGGCAATGTTTAAAAACATTAAAAAGCAGCTCATGCAGACCATAATCAGGCAAAGGGCAAAGATACCGCCCAATTCTTCGGAAATGGCAGAAAATACAAAATCCTGTTCCACTACAGGGATTTTTTCCGGCATACCCTGATTTAAGCCGACACCAAACCATCCGCCTGTGCCAATAGCAAAAAGTGACTGACAAATCTGGTAGCCTTCATTATCAATAACGCTAAGCGGGTCCTGCCATGCCAATACACGCACCTGCACGTGGGAAAACAGGCGGTAAGCTACCAATGCTGCTAATGAACCTCCGGCAAGACCGCCTAAGAAATAGACAGGCTTTGCTGTGGCTACATAGAGCATCACAAGATAAACGGTGAAAAAGATTAGTGCTCCACCTAAATCCCTAGAAAGCACCAGCACGATAACATGGGCTGCCGCAACCACCGTTGTAATTACTACCTGTTTAAATTCTGTAGATTTGTGCAGCATGCCGGCTACAAAAAATACAAAGATAATTTTTACAAATTCCGATGGCTGTAAGGTTATTCCTGCTATGGTGACCGAAAGCTTTGCACCATAGCTTACAGCTCCCATAACAGCTACAGCCGAAAGCGCAAGCAAACCAATAACCGCATAAACCCATGTCATTTTCCGTATAAAGCGGATTTTTTTTATACAAAATGGTATGCCTAAAGCAAATATCATGGCAGCTACAGCGATAGCAAACTGCTTAAATGCCTGCTCAATGGAGAGTCTTGTCAATATCAGAAAGCCGATTGCCATCAGCATACACATATTGTTGACAAGAAGCTGTGCTGATTTTTCATATAATAAACGATAACTGATGATAACACTGATAAAAAAAATCAATTGCACACCGTAAAAAAGCAGAATTCCCCAATTTTCGGTCTGATCTAACAGTACAAGATATCCATCTAAATGAATCAGCAGCATCCAGATATTTTGTCTGCGAAAAATGTTTTCACGCTGTTCTTTGTTATACTTTTTGCGGAATACGAAAAAACATTCAAAAGTGTACAGTGCAAATAATATAATCATCAGATATTTTGATACTTCACAAAAAATACTACTCATAAGCCCTCTATTCTACACCACGTTTATAATGTCCATAGGTATAGTCTTCCATATTTTCTAGTTCTTTTGCATTTTTTTGTAAACTTTGTGTACAGTTTAATAGAAATTTATGAATTTCCTGTGAAGATTCCGTGGTAAAAGCCAGACGAAATCTGTGAATTCCCATTTTTTGCAGTTCTTCCATTGCAAAAAACAGATAAAGCGGTTTTGAATTATAAATAATGTTATAACACTCACTGCAATGATTTTTTACAGGAAAGTATATGCCATACCGGTCTTTTAAATAATGTATTTTGGACTTTCCATCACATTTTATTACATTTCCATTGATACACTGCGCACTTGTCATCAGCGGCAAATAGCCATATATGAGCATTTCACTTCCATGGTTATCTCGTGCTTTTAATTCTTTACGGTTTAATTCTAACGGAATGGTATCCTTTTGTATGCCAAGATTTCTAAACGCCTGTTTACTTTGGTTTGACCATGTATATACATTGTGGTCAATACGAATGTTCTCTGGCGGTATCTGCTCCTCTAACAAAAATGCCAATGCATCATAGCTTTTTACCAGAAAACCGTCTGTTTTTAGTTGTGGCAAAATTCTTTGGTAAAATTCTTTGGTATGTTTGCGGAATATTGCCGGAAGTATATAATATATATTTTTTTTGTATTTTTTAGCTTTTTCGTACAATTTCTGCAATTCTTCCACAAGATTTTTGCGTGGAAATACCATGCTGTCAATATAAATGCCGGAAACTTGTGGGTGTGTAAGCAAAGGTTCTATCTGACTTTCTGACTCAACAGAGGCTGTTATCTGCACTTCTTCAGATAGTGATTTTTTTGGCAGAATTTTCTGTTGAACAGATTTTTTTGCTTCTATTTGTCTGCGGTATGTTAAGGTAACAGCTTCTTCTAATTGTTCTAATGCCTGTCTGCGCAATTCATTAACAGCCGCCATAGGAAGAAACAAATCATCGTCTAAGGTAACTTCTAAGGTATCAAACACAAAAGGCGTATTGCCTGTTTTTTGCATTTTTGACAGTAATACTTCTTTGGATATTGGTTGTTTTTCGGCTAAAAGCGGTACGTCACCAGTGACGGTTATCGTATGTCCAAGCCCGCATACGGTACAGGATATGGGCATATCTTTTTGTACGTTAAGATAACCGGAAATCTTTTCCTTACATTCCCTTTTGATATACTTCTCCTCGATTTGATTCCAGAGTGCATCATTATTTTTTTCATGTCCCGGTTTTTCAAAGGTAATCATATCTGCACCATTGCGCTGATTGTAATATCCGGCAGTAAAGCCACTGCGGTTTCCAAAGTCAAACAGTTTTTGTGTATCTTCTTTTGTTACATGATATGCCTTTGCTCCATAATTTAAGTACTTATCCATATATTTGCGGTAAATGGATACGACTCCTGCAGCATATTCTGTCCGTTTCATTCTGCCTTCAATTTTAAAGGAAAAAATACCGTTTTCTGCTAACTGTGGTATCTGGTCTATGGTGCATAAATCCTTTGGACTTAATGGGTATAAATGTTTATTGTCATTGATTCTTTTGCGGTTTGCATCATAGACCTCATAAGGCAGACGGCATGGCTGTGCACAGCGCCCACGATTACCGCTTCTGCCGCCGAGCATGCTGCTAAGCAGACATTGTCCGGAATAACAATAACATAAAGCACCATGGACAAAGCTTTCAATTTCCACAGGAACACTTTCGTGGATATGGCGAATTTCTTCTAAAGACATTTCTCTTGCCATGACAATACGGGAAGCCCCCTGATTTACCAGAAAACGGGCACCCTCTACATTTGTAACGGTCATCTGTGTACTTGTGTGAATCGGCAATTCCCTAAAATGCTCACGGATAAATGCTAATACGCCAAAATCCTGTACAATGACACCGTCTAATCCCTGCTCATAGTATGGCAGCAGATAGTCGTATAACTGTTCTTCCAGTTCTTTTTCTTTTAATAGCGTGTTGACTGCCATAAAAACTTTCTTACCATGAATATGCCCAAAATCTATGGCTTCTAATACTTCATCACGATTAAAATTTCCGGCATACGCTCTTGCACCAAATTGGCTGCCTCCAAAATAGACAGCGTCAGCACCGGCATGAATGACTGCCTTTAAGGTGGTAAGATTGCCCGCCGGGGCTAAAAGCTCTAATTCTTTTACCATATAGTATCCTTTCTGTCCTAATAAAAGAGGGACGAAATATCTCGCCCCTTATTTCTTAGCTGCTGTTTTTAATTCCTGATTCTGCTCTTCTAATGCTTTTAAATTTTTTTCACTGGTTTCTGCTTTTATCTGGGTAGAAATCAGCTCATGCTTTAATTCGTATAGTTCTTTTTCTTTACGTTCTAAATCCTGTTCTAATTTTTCAATGCGGTCTTTGGCTTTAAAATAATCGTCTGCTATATTGATTTCCACTAAAACAGCTCGCATATCTGCCGGAAAGCGTCGGTAATTTTCTATTTCATTAAAATCATTAATTTTGTTATTGATATATGTCGCTACACGCTGTAAGTATTCTTCACCTTCGTAACCACTTAGCGTATACACCTTTCCACCGATAATCACTTCTGTATTGGATTTTGATGACATACGATTTCCTCCCTGTGTATGACTGATTCTCTTTACTCATTATACTGATTTTTCTATGCAAAAACAACTCTAATTTCATTTCAATATTTTGGTTATGATTTGCTGTAACCAAAATGTTGAAATGCAAGCTCTGTGGCAACTCTTCCTTTTGGGGTACGGTTAATAAAGCCATTTTTTACAAGATATGGTTCATATACATCTTCAATTGTACCGGAATCTTCACCAATTGCCGCTGCTAATGTGTCTAAGCCAACAGGTCCTCCGGCAAATTTCTCCATAATGGTAAAGAGAATATTTCTGTCATTCTGGTCTAAGCCGCAGGAATCCACTTCCAGTAAATCTAAGGCAAAGGAAGCTACTTCCTTTGTAATATGCCCGTCATATTTTACCTGGGCAAAATCCCGTACACGTTTTAACAGGCGGTTGGCAAGTCTTGGTGTGCCACGGCTGCGTCTGGCTAATTCAAAAGCACCTTCTGCATCAATGGAGACACCTAATTTAGCAGCAGAATGTATAATAATTGTCTTTAATTCTTCGTCTGTATAAAATTCCAAATGATGCATGACACCAAAACGGTCACGCAAAGGTGCGGATAAGAGACCTGCTCTTGTGGTTGCACCGACAAGGGTAAATTTGGGTAAGTCAAGACGGATAGAACGGGCGGTTGCACCTTTTCCCATGACAATATCAATGGCATAATCCTCCATGGCAGAGTACATAACCTCTTCTACCTGTCTGTCTAATCGGTGAATTTCATCAATAAAGAGTAAATCCCCTTCCTGAAGATTGCTTAAAATAGCAGCCATTTCTCCGGTTCTTCCAATTGCAGGTCCACTGGTGATTTTCATGTGTGTTCCCATTTCATTTGCAATAATGCCTGCTAATGTGGTCTTTCCTAGTCCCGGCGGACCATAGAAAAGTACATGATCTAAGGCTTCTCCTCGCTGTTTTGCTGCTTCTATGTAAATTTTTAAATGTTCTTTGGCTTTTTGCTGGCCAATATAGTCATCTAAAGTCTGCGGACGAAGACTTTTTTCGATTTTCACATCTTCTTCCTGTATTTGTGTAGATATTACACGTCGCTGCTTTTCCATAACATGTTCTGCATACCTTTCTTAGAATATTGCCATCTGTTTTAAAGCGGCTTTTAAAACCTCTTCTACGCTGTCATTCTCTGAGATAGAAATTTTTGAAATTACTGCTAGTGCTTCAGAAGAAGAATAGCCCAATGCTACAAGTGCCTGAACAGCTTCATTTTTGACGGTTTTACTTTCGGATGAAAGAATATTTTTTGTAATTTCAGTTTTTTCTTCGAAAACATCTTCTAAATTTAGTTTGTCTTTTAATTCCAAAATTACACGTTGTGCCGTTTTTGCACCGATTCCCGGTGCTTTTGCAATAGCTTTTGAATCACCACCAACAACGGCAAAACGCAAATCGTCGGTAGACATAACAGATAAAATGGCAAGTGCGCCTTTTGGTCCAATTCCATTGACACCGAGCAGCAGTTTAAATACCTTCAAATCATCCTTTGTGATAAAGCCAAATAAAGACATGGCATCTTCTTTTACATGCAGGTAGGTATAAATTTTTACTTCTTCTCCTATGGATGGCAGATAATCTACAATATTTGCAGCAGTCTGTATCTGATACCCCATGCCATGATTGTCGATGATAAGATACCCTTCACCGATTTCTTCAAGCGTTCCTTTGATATATGCGTACATACTTCCTCCCTAACATGGCTATAACCGACCATTTAACCGTATAACCATTTCCTGTGCCAGTATACCGATAAGAAATCCGGTGATAAAACCGGAAATCAAAAGCATTGGCATATAGTAAAACAAATTATAGTTTTCTACTACGATAGATGCGATACATAATTGTCCGATATTGTGACAGATTCCTCCGGCTACGCTGATGGAGATAATCTGTAATTTTCCTGTTCTTTTTAACAGATACATCATTAGAAAACTAAAAAGTCCTCCACTTAAACTGTAAATGATACTAAACGGATTTCCAAACATAAATCCGGCAAGTAAAATTCGCAGAACCGAAATAATAATAGCTTCTTTTGCACCAACACAATATAGCATGAGTATGACTACAATATTCGTAAGACCCAGCTTTACCCCCGGAATACCGAAATGAAAAGGAATCAGGGATTCTATGTAGCTGCATATTAATGCTAATGCCAAAAACATGCCCAAATATGCGGTTTTCTTTTGCATAAAATCCCTTCTTTCCAGTTGATTTTTCTTATGTCATGGAATCAAATTCTGCGGTATCTGCTCCTTTGATTTCTACAACTACCTGATTTGGCAGACACACGATGGTTTCATTTGCCTTAGAAATAGCTCTTTGATGTACGCAAAGATAATCCGGGCAGTTTGCATCTGTCATATCTGCTTTACCATCATGGATTTCTAAAATGTTTGTTACAATTTCATTGGTTTTGATTTCTATGCGGCAGTCTTTTTCTAATGGATAAGTACCATAGTATTCTCCGGCAACAGTCACTACTGCCACTGCGCCGTCTTTGTGATTATGCGCATAGAAAAAAATACATCCTGTTATCAGTACAAGCAGTAAGATGCCTAAAAAACACAGGTCTGTTTTTACTAAGCGTTTTGCCATAGGTCTTATTTTACCTCTTTTCCGATATAATAAAATCCTTTACATTCCGTCAGTTCCACATCGACAATTTTTCCAATCAAATCCTTTGTGCCGGATAAATGTACAACAGAATTGTTGCTTAATCTTCCGGTTACAAGGTTTTCATCCTGTTCATTGATGCTTTCAACTAATACTTTTTGGATTTGTCCGGTCAAAGCTTCGGTTTTTCTTGTGGCAATTTCCTGTACTTCTTTTAAGAGTCGGTCAAAACGGGCTTTTACTACATCTTCCGGAATCTGCTCTTCCATAGAAGCTGCCGGTGTACCGGTTCTCTTAGAATAAATAAACGTAAAGGCACTATCATATTCTACTTTGCGCACTACGTCCATGGTTTCTTCAAAGTCTTCTTCCGTTTCTCCCGGAAAACCTACGATAATATCTGTAGTAAGCGCAATATCCGGTACAGCTTTTCGGATTTTGTCTACTAATTCTAAATATTTTTCCTTATCATAATGACGGTTCATAATCTTTAAAATTCTTGAACTGCCGGACTGCAATGGTAAATGCAGATGTTTGCAGATTTTTTTTGAATGTTTCATCACTTCAATCAATTCATCAGATAAATCCTTTGGATGAGAGGTCATGAAGCGGATACGTTCTAAGCCTTCAATCTGCTCAATTTCCTGCAAAAGTTTTGCAAAGCTGATAGGATTTTCTAAATTTTTGCCATAGGAATTTACGTTCTGTCCTAAAAGCATGACTTCTACTACGCCATCTGCCACTAATTTTTCAATTTCACGAATAATATCCTTTGGTTCACGACTGCGCTCTCTGCCGCGTACATAAGGTACGATACAGTAGCTGCAGAAATTGTTGCAGCCAAACATAATATTGACACCGGATTTAAAGGAATATTTTCGTTCAATCGGTAAGTCTTCCACAATTTTATCCGTATCTTCCCAGATGTCAATGGTCATGGAACTGCCTTTTTTCTTTGTATGCGCTCCAAAGCTGTTTTCAATGGCTGTTGTAATCAGTTCAGCGAATTTATAAATATTGTGTGTACCAAAAATTAAGTTTACAAAGCGATAACTCTGTTTAATTTTATCGACTACAGTAGGTTCCTGCATCATACAGCCGCAAAGTCCAATCATCATCAGAGGATTTTTCTTCTGAAAACCATTCAGATAGCCAAGACGGCCATAAACTTTATTATTGGCATTTTCTCTTACGGTACAGGTATTGTAAATTACGAAATCTACTTCTTCTGTTTCTTCTTCCACATAGCCAATCTGCTCTAAAATACCTACAAGCTTTTCCGAATCCCGGGCATTCATCTGACAGCCAAAGGTGGATACATGAAAGGTCATGGGCGCACCTTTGATGTCTGCTAACTGTGTAACATACTGTTTGGCAATCTCCATAAAGTAATACTGACGCTCCGGCTCTGTTTCCGGTATTTGTGTTTTGTCAATAATTTTTAATTTAAAATCTTTTTCCATCGAATTCCTCACTTATGGACGAATCTGTCCATTTCCATATATAATAAATTTTGTGCTTGTCAGCGCTTCTAATCCCATTGGTCCTCTTGCATGAAGTTTCTGGGTGCTGATACCGATTTCTGCACCAAATCCAAATTCAAATCCATCGGTAAATCGTGTGCTTGCATTGACATAAACTGCCGCTGCATCAACTTCGTTTAAGAATTTTTCTGCATTTGCATAGTTATTAGTAATAATTGCTTCGGAATGACCTGTATTGTAGCGGTTGATATGGGCAATGGCTTCATCCACAGAAGCAACGGTTTTTGCAGAAATTTTATAATCTAAATATTCTGTGCCCCAGTCCTCTTCTGTTGCAGATAATACGTTTGCTCCTGCAATGGAGGCTTTCTGAATCTTATCGTCTGCATGAATTTCTACATTTTTTTCTGCTAAACGTTTTTCGATGGCAGGAATAAATGTATTGACGATGTTTTCATGTACAAGTAAGGATTCACAGGCATTGCAGACACCAATTCTCTGGGTTTTTGCATTAAATACAATATCACATGCCATATTTATATCAGCACTTTCGTCCACATAAACGTGACAGTTTCCTGTTCCTGTTTCGATGACCGGAATGGTAGCATTTTCTACTACAGTACGAATCAGACCTGCGCCGCCTCTTGGAATTAACACATCAACATACTGGTTCATATGCATAAATTCTCTTGCAGTTTCATGACTGGTATCAGTAATTAAAGCAATGGCTTCTTTTGGCAGATTCTGTTCCATTAAGGCTTCCTGAATACAGGAAACAATCGCCTGATTGGAGTTGATAGCATCTTTACCACCACGCAAAATCACTACATTTCCTGTTTTAAAGCAAAGACCAAAAGCGTCTGCGGTTACATTTGGACGGGATTCATAAATGATACCGATAACACCAAGAGGTACACGTTTCTTACCAATCATTAATTCATTTGGACGTTTTTTCATGGAAAGTACTTCACCAATTGGGTCTTCTAAAGCCACAACCTGACGTAAGCCTTCTGCCATTTGTGCAATACGGTTTTCGTTGATTAATAAACGGTCAAGAAGTCCTTCCGGCATATGATTTGCTTTTCCGTTTTCCATGTCTATGGCATTAGCCTTAATAAGTTCTGCCTGCTTTTCTACTAATTTGTCTGCTACAGCTAAGAGTGCTTCATTTTTCTGACTGGTGGAAAGCACTGCTATCTGCTGCTTTACTTCTTTGGCTTTTTTACAAATTTCTAATAATTCCATGATTCGTCCTCCATTATTTCTATATTATTTGTATGTTCTTATCTTCTGTCAGAATAACATGCATTTGTATATCGGTTATTTCTGCCGGAATGGTATCTTCCACCTGAAAAGCATAGGCAATGCCAAACCGCTTCAAATCCTTATGCAATGCAAAATAACGGTCATAATATCCTTTACCATAGCCATATCGATTACCGGAACGGTCAAATACACTGCCAGGAACAAGACAAATGGCATTTTCCATATCTGCCTGTTTACAGGATACGTTTGGCTCCATAATGTGGAATGCACCTTCCGAAAAATCATCCATGGAAGTTACCCGGTAAAACTCCATCGTATCACCACAAACCCTTGGAAATGCCAGTGGAATCTTTTGCGCTAACAGCCATGTATACAATACCATTAATGATACTTCATTACCATGGGGATAATATCCATATACACCATTTGTATGTAATTCTGCTTCTTTTGCGAGATAATCCTGCAGTTGTGCACAAATCTTAGCAGAAAGTTCTGTTACCTGCGCTGCTGTCATGGCATTTCTTAGAGCTAACATATGTTTTCTAATTTGCTTTTTTGTTTGCATTGTTTCCAAACTTTTCTCCTAAGTTTTCGATGGTACCATCGGCATTTTGAATGTCAATATTGTCCAATTGTGCTTTTAAGTTGTTGCGGACATTTGCCACAAACTCTTTTCGCAGTAAATCCTGTTCTTTTTTCTCTGCTTCGGTTAATCCCTCCGCTTTTGATTTACGATATAATTCATTAATTCTATCAATTTTAGCCTGATTCATAAATTAAAATGTCTCCTCTATAAAATCACTGATATAAAAATCTTCATCATAATTGGAATGAAATACAGTTCCTGTAAAATCTCCTTCAAAAATCTCATGGAGAATACCTACATCTTTACCGTTGGCAATAATCATATCGGCACCGGAGCGGGTAGCAATTCTTGCAGCAGTAAGCTTCGTTGCCATTCCACCGGTTCCCACATCACTTCCGGTAGAGCCTTTTGCCATGTGAAGCAGATTTTCATCAATTACTTCCACATCACGAATGAGCTTTGCATCCGGGTTGTTATGCGGGTCATCTGTATATAGACCATCAATATCGGATAATAAAATCAATAAATCCGCAGATACAAGGGATGCCACAATGGCTGATAATGTGTCATTGTCACCAAACTGGATTTCATATGTAGATACCGTATCATTTTCGTTTACAATAGGGATAACCCCCATTTTAAACAATTCTTCAAAGGTATTCTGTGCATTTTTTCTGGAAACGTTATCTATCATGGTGTTTTTTGTCATCAATACCTGTCCTGCTGTCTGGTGGTATTCGGAAAACATTTTCTGATAGGTCATCATCAGTCTTGCCTGTCCCACAGCCGCACAAGCCTGTTTTTTCGCCATGGTTTTGGGGCGGGATTTGATACCCATGGAGCTTCTGCCTACAGCAATGGCACCGGAGCTTACCAGACATACATCAATTCCCTGATTTCTCAAGTCACAAAGCTCACGCACTAGCTTTTCTAATTTTGTAAAGTTTAATCCGCCTGTTTTTTCATGGCTTAGGGATGAAGAGCCGATTTTGATGACTACACGTTTTGGTAATTTTATTTTTCTTTTCTTTTTCGTTTGCATTTGTAATACCTCTTTTTCTTTCACTCTAAAATATTACTTTATCATACATCCGGCTTGCCGACAACTTAAAATTGTGCTATTCTTTTCAAATCAACCAAATTATTGCTTGAAAGGAAATTGTTTTGAAATATAAAATACATAAATACCTGATTTATTGTTTACTATTTTTATTCATATTGCCGCTTACACTTTTTGCCGGATGCAATAGAAAAAAAGAGCCGATTTCAAAATCCGGCTTTTATTTTGATACGATTATTAAAATCACTTTATATGATGCTTCTAAGGAATATTTACTGGATGAATGTATGGAATTGGCAAATACATATGAGCAGTATTTCAGTGCTACACTTTCAGATAGTGATATTTCTAAAATTAATCAGGCAAAGGGTGCGCCTGTAGAGGTGCATAAAGAGACGATTGAACTGATGGAAAAGGGACTATATTATTCAAATCTTAGCAAAGGTGGCTTTGATATTACGATTGGCAGGTTGTCATGTCTTTGGGATTTTGGAGAAAATGAGGGAGATATTCCTTTAGATACGGATATACAGTTGGCTGTTTCTACTGTGAATTATGAAAATGTGGTTATTGATGAAAATCGGGTATCACTAAAAAATCCGGATACACGCATCGACCTTGGTGCCATTGCCAAAGGTTATATTGCAGATAAAATGAAAGAATACTTAAATGCCAATGGTGTAACGGAAGGTATTATTAATTTAGGGGGAAATGTACTTTGTATAGGAAAAAAAGCCAATGGTGACAGCTATACCATTGGAATTCAAAAACCCTTTGATGATACCGGTTCGCCGATTGCTGCTGTTGAAGTTACGGAGGAAACTGTGGTATCCTCCGGTGTGTATGAACGTTATTTTCAGGTAGATGAGAAACTTTATCATCATATTTTAAATCCCAAAACAGGGTATCCTTATGAAAATGACTTATATGGTCTTACGATTATTTGTGATAAGTCTGTAGATGGTGATGGATTAAGTACCACATGCTTTGCCTTGGGAATGGAAAAAGGCATGGAGCTGATTGAATCTTTGCCGGATACAGAGGCGATTTTTATTACCAGTGATGGAGAAATGCATTTTTCTTCCGGAATGGGAACGTTAATTCCATATCGTGTGTATTAAAAAAGCAGAAATCCTCTCGGACCTTTATGTTTTACACTTTCAGAGGCAATATCGATGGCATATAGTAATGCATTTTCCATACTTTTCTGCATTGCAAAATATCCATAACAGAAAGCACCATGAAATATATCACCAGCGCCTAAAGTATCCACCACATCTACCTTAGGAACAGGAAATTCCTGTCCATTAAATAAAACCGTTTTTTCCCCTCGTGTAATTATTTTTTGTTTTGCCTTACATTCCGGCATTTCCAGCAGATTTTGTTTTTGAGGATTTAAAAATACTTCTGAGGCAATAACAATGTCTGCCCGCATTAAGAACTTTTCTATGTTTTCTTTCCAACTGCCCGCATCTAATAGGACTTTTTTGGATGTATCTGCCTGCTTTAAGATATCTAAAGAAATTTCCTGCTGGTTACAGTCAAAATGGTAAAAATCATATGCCGATATATCTATTTTATGAATGTTTTTAAATCGTTGCTGTCCACTGAAAATCGTCCGGTTACCGGATTTTGATATAATAATGTTTGAGGTGTTTGGTAAGGTTTTATCTGCGGAGAAATTTAAAACTTTTACACCAAAGTTATTTAGCTTTTGTATGATTGCATCTGCTTCTTCGCTTTCACCAAGGCAGGTTGCCAAAGTTGCATCTCCACCAAGTAATGCATAGGTAATGGCTGCATTTGCTGCCGGACCGCCGATATATTTATCAAACATGGCGGTTTTGACTTTGGTGTTTTCCTTGGGAAATTCATCAATATAATATAAGTAATCGTTTGAGCATAAGCCAACGAATAAGCCTTTTGTTTTATTCATATACAACTCCTTTTTAAGTCTACTCTTCCATTTCAAAATGCTGATAATCCTTCACACTGTTCCAACTTCCGCCCCAAGTGAATCCTGCATCTGTAAAAAGCTTATAAGCAAGGTCATTTTCATCAATTTTATAAGGAAATGCCTGTGTCCTGTCGATATAGTTCCTGCCATTTTCCGGTTGACAGATAATGCTGCCGTCAGATGCTGTTTTTACATAAGGATTGTACTTAGGATTTAAGTCAATTGCCATTCCATAACTATGATTTGAAAGTTTACTGCTGCCGGAAATCTGTCGAAAATTAAACGCAGAGGTATTATTATCCGACATAGAGCTTTCATCATCGGCATGGTAATTATCCACTAAGACCATTCTTTCGATGGGATACTGATTTTCATACAGTATCTTAAATATTTCAAGAACCGTATCAGCAATTTTCTCATTTACAATCATTTCGCCCACATAGGTATTTCCATCCATGTCATAGTGCAACATTCGCAAATAACGAAGGTTTGAAGGAAGAATATATTCATTTGGTGTATAGGAAATACCATTTATTTTTTTAAATAATGCATCTTCAATTTCTGTACAATAAAACAGGTCATCTATCCATTCATCCGCTATAAGTTCAGATGCAACAAATTCTCCTGCTTGTAATTGAAGAATTTTCTGATAATCACTGTGCACAGCTATCGTATTTACAGATTCTGTAGAATTATCAGTAAGTATAACTTTTTCCGTATCTTCCGGTATAAGTATTTCTGTATTGTATAAATTATACGCTTCATGTATGTTGTCGGCTAAAGAATTTTCTTCTATCTTTGTGAGATTCTTAGCGTTTTTACCGGCTGTAGAGATAGAATAAAATCCATAAATTACCACCAGAAAAACTAAGCCAAGCAAGCATTTCTGAAATATCTGTATAAAACGTTTACGTTTTCTTTTTTCTCGCAATCCCATTACACATGCACCCCTGTCATATCATTTACCCATACCTTTTTCTTTACTAAAATCGTTCCAATGATACATTTAAATATATCTACAAATTGGCATAAAAAATATATCAGTACAATTGGCATCCCTGTAAAACGTGTCAATACAAATGCCAGTGGAATATTTACAATCCATACATATACACTGTCAAATAAAAATGTAACAAACGTCTTTCCACCAGAACGAAGGGTAAAATACAATGCATTTACAAATGCATGGATCGGCATATAGGCAGAGGCAACTCTTAAAAACTGTGTTGCAAGCAGACGAACTTCTTCTGTTGTATTATAAATCTGCGGAAACACAGGTGCAATAATAAATAAAATAGAACCTATGCCTAAACAGACAGCAACGGAAAAAAATATCATTTTATAATCTGTTTCTACTGCTTCTTTCAATTTACCTGCGCCAAGTAACTGTCCAATAATAATGGATATTGCAGAACCAAGAGCAATAAACACTACATTAAATAAATTCGATACTGTGGTAGAAATATTTAAACCTGCCACAATTGCAAGTCCTCTGGTGGAATAACATTGTGTCAGCATTGCCATACCCATAGACCACATGGTTTCATTAATAAGTAATGGTGTTCCTTTTAAAATAATCTGTTTAGACAATTCTTTTGGAATGGAAAAATGCTGATAAGCACCGGAAATAAAGGTGTTTTTTGCTTTGTTTTTGTGTGTCCAGCTTACAACTATCCCACATTCGATAAAACGTGCAATATCTGTGGCAATGGCGGCTCCGGCAACACCAAGAGCAGGTATACTTCCCATGCCAAAGATGAATATGTAATCAAACAGCAGATTGGTACAGACCGCTGCAATTCCAGCCTTCATCGGCAGAATGGTTTCTCCTGTTTCTCTTAATGTACTGGCATATACCTGTGTAATCAGAGATGGAATCAGTCCAACAAGCATAATCATCAGATATTCCCTGCCATAGCGGTAGGTTGCCTCTAAATCACCTGCTCCACTTCCTTCATGCAAAAATAAGTGAATCAGTGGATTTTCAAAAAGAGTAAACACAGCTATCCAGAATAGCAAAAGCAAAATACCGGAAAATATTTTAAATCGGAAGGTATTTCTTACCCCGTTGGTATCTCCTTTTCCATAAAACTGTGCACCAAAAATACCTGCACCGGAAACACAGCCAAAAATACAGATATTAAATACGACAATTAACTGATTTACAATGGCAACACCAGACATTTGCTCTGTTCCAACACGACCAACCATAATATTATCTAATAGACTGACAAAATTTGTGATTCCGTTTTGAATCATAATTGGAACGGCTACCATCAATACCATTTTATAAAAATGCTTGTCACCAATAAATAATTCTTTTAATCTTCTCATTTTCTGATTTCGCCTCCATGTCACTAATTATCCGAAAAACTTTTTCTATGCAGTAATTTGCCAAAAAAAAGATGCCAGACCTCAAAAGAATAATGAGATTCTAGCACCTTTTTCCTTCATATGCAATCTTTAAATTGTAAAACGTATTTTACTTATATTACAAAATGATTTTCTTTGGACATTTCTCAGCACAAACGCCACAGCCGGTACATTTTTCCTGATCAATATACGCTACATTGTCAATGACATGTACTGCATCACTTGGGCAGTTCTTTTCGCAGAGTTTACAGCCGATACATCCAACGGAGCAGGCTTTCATAACATCTTTACCTTTATCCTTGGAATTACACTGTACCAAATGACTAGCTTCGTATGGAACAAGCTCAATTAAGTTCTTAGGACATGCAGCCACACATTTACCACAGGCTTTACATGCATCTTTGTCTACTAAAGCAATACCATCTACGATATGGATAGCATCAAATGGACAGGCTTTTACACAACTGCCATAACCCATACATCCATAATTACAGGATTTTGGACCACCACCCGGTACAAATGCCATAGCTGCACAATCTTCGATACCGGTGTATACATAGTCCTGATTTGCTTTTTCACAAGTTCCTGCACATTTTACAAAAGCAACCATTTTTGTACCTGCTTCAGCAGATACGCCCATGATTTCACCAATTTTAGCGGCAACAGGATCTCCGCCAACAGGACACTGTCCAACAGGAGCTTCACCCTTTGCAATAGCCGCTGCAAGACCGGAACATCCGGCATATCCGCAACCACCACAGTTATTACCCGGAAGAACACCTAAAATAGCTTCTTCTCTCTCATCTACTTCAACTTTGAATTTTTCTCCGGAGATTCCAAGGAAAAATCCAATAAAAATACCTACACCGCCGACGATAACGGCTGCAATAATAATTGCCTGTATACTCATCTTCTTTTCCTCCTAAATCATTCCTGAGAATCCCATAAACGCAATTGACATTAAACAAGCTGTAATCAATACAATTGCTGTACCCTGGAAAGGTTTTGGGATATCATTGTATTCAATCTTTTCACGGATTCCAGCCATAATGCAGATAGCAATAAAGAAACCAAATGCTGTTGCCAAGTCATTTACAACGCCTTCTAAAATACCATATTCTTTGGTAACATTAGTAAGTGCTACACCAAGTACTGCACAGTTTGTTGTAATCAATGGAAGATATACACCTAAACTCTGGTACAATGCAGGCATGGATTTCTTTAAAAACATTTCTACAAACTGTACCAGTGCTGCAATGACAAGAATAAATACGATTGTCTGCAAATACTGGGTATTTGTAGGTGTTAAGATAAACTTATAAATTAATGATGTAACAAAGGATGCAATTGTAATAACGAAGATTACTGCGCCACCCATTCCGGCAGCGGTTTCTGTTTTCTTAGATACACCTAAGAATGGACAGATACCTAAGAACTGGCTTAATACTACGTTATTGACAATTGCTGAACCGATAGCAATTAATAATAATTTTTCCATATGTATTTTCCGCCTTTCTGCGAAAGGCACCGATGGGGTTATGAAACCCAATAGCTGACTTTCGCTTTTGAATCTTTTCTCCTTCTGATACTATTCTCTTATAAGACTGACACACTACAGAACACGTGGAGGTGAGTGGCGGGGCTGTATAGCGGCGACCTCGCATATGTATTTGTTGTCGGTC
>JAGAMY010000047.1 GCA_017624495.1 Lachnospiraceae bacterium
AGTAAGACAGACGCAGGGAGGAGTTTGGTGGAATTGGTAGTGAAAAGTAGTGTTTCTTACATTTTCTAAGTGACATAGTTATGCGCAAACATGGACGTTTGCGCAAGAATCTGCCACGGCATGGACGCCGTGTCAGATTCGGTAACGGACATTATCACTATCTAAATGAAAATGTATAGAAACCCTCTTTTCACGGACTTCCACCGAACTCCTCCCTGCGTCTGTTTTACTGACTTCATACACTATGAATACCGGACGGAAACTTAGCCACACAACGCACATCTGCCGGAAGCTTCGCCCGGCATTCCGGAATAGCATGTATCGCCAAACCGGATTTTTTTATTCCATATCCGAAAGCAGCCCATGCTTTTCATAACATGTCACACGTTCAATCTTGTTCTCCTCATCCACAAACACAACTTTCGGCGGATTCTCTTTCAACTCTTCCGGTGTCATCTGTGCATAACACATAATAATAATCTTATCATTCTTCTGCACGCAGCGGGCAGCCGCACCATTTAAGCAAATCATACCGCTTCCGGCTTCTCCTGCAATGGTATAGGTCTCAAAACGCTGTCCGTTATTAACATCTACAATCTGTACCTTTTCATATTCCAAAATGCCTGCGGCTTCCATTAACTCTGTGTCAATCGTAATACTTCCCACATAATCTAACTCTGCCTGTACTACGGTTGCTCTGTGAATTTTTCCTTTTAACGCTTCTATCAACATATTCTCTCACCTTAAAATTCATACATAAAGTTATCAATCAGACGGGTTTTTCCAATATATACCGCCATAGCTACCAAAACACTTTCTTCGATGGTGTTCACCTTCTGCATGGTTTCTCCATCCACCACTTCCACATAATCAATTTTTGCCAATGGTTCTGTTTCAATCTTTTCTTTCATGGCAGTAAGGAGAGTATTTACATCCTTTTCCCCATTTTTTACCATGTCTAACCCTAATGCGATAGTCTGGCTTAAAATCAATGCTGCCTGTCTTTCTTCTGCACTTAAATATGTATTTCTGGAGCTTTTGGCAAGACCGTCTTCTTCACGGATAATCGGGCAGCCGATGACCTCCACACGCATATTTAAATCCTTAACCATTCTCTTGATAATCACAAACTGCTGGGCATCCTTCTGTCCAAAAAATGCTTTATCCGGGTTTACAATATTAAATAGCTTTGTTACTACTGTACATACTCCACGGAAATGTGTCGGACGGCTTTTTCCACAAAGTTCATCCCCTAAGGTCTCCATATTCACATAAGTATTATAATTTTTACCATACATTTCTTCTACAGACGGATGGAAAATCAAATCCACGCCTTCCGCTTCACACATGGCTGCATCATGGTCTAAATCCCTTGGGTAAGCATCATAGTCTTCCCCCGGTCCAAACTGGGTAGGATTGACAAAAATGCTCACTGCCACTTTATCTGTCTGCTTTTTTGCCTCTTTCATCAAACTTGCATGTCCTTCATGTAAGTATCCCATGGTCGGTACAAAGCCTACAGACAATCCTCTTGCTCTCCATTCATTTATGGTTTCTTTTACTTCTTTTATAGTTGTTACAATTTTCACTGTTTTCTCCTGCCTTTCCTTAATATAACCGCTCTAATACTTCATCTTTTATGGCAAATCCATGCTCCTTTGCCGGATAAGTGCCTGCTTTTACTTCTTTATCATACTCTGCAAAAGCCTCTTTCATCATTTTTCCTACTTCTGCAAAACGTTTTACGAATTTTGGTGTCATGTCCGAATACATACCAAGCATATCCTGATAAACTAAAATCTGTCCGTCACATCCTGCACCGGCTCCGATTCCAATTGTCGGAATTTTTAATTCTTTTGTGACAATTTCCGCCAGCTGCGCCGGTACACATTCTAAAACCACTGCAAACGCTCCGGCTTCTTCTACGGCTTTTGCATCCCGGATAAGTTTTTTGGCTGTTTCTTCTGTTTTTCCCTGCACCTTAAAGCCTCCAAAAGCATTGATGGACTGTGGCGTAAGTCCCACATGTCCCATAACCGGAATGGATGCATTTACGATGGCTTTTATCTGTTCTGCTACCTGTTCTCCACCTTCTAATTTTACGGCTCCGGCTCCGCCTTCTTTCATCAATCTTCCTGCATTGATAACCGCATCCTGCACGGAAACCTGATAGGACATGAATGGCATGTCAATGACTACCAGCGCCTCCTTTGCACCTCTTGCCACGGCTGCACCATGATGAATCATATCTTCCATGGTTACCGGAATGGTGTCTTTATATCCTAACATAACATTTCCAAGGGAATCTCCCACTAAAATACTGTTAATTCCAGCCTCATCTATTAATTTGGCGGTAGAATAATCGTAGGCTGTCAGCATGGAGATTTTTTCTCCCTTTTCCTTCATTTCCTGAAAAGTCGTTACTGTTGTTTTCATAATTTTACTGCTCCTTCCCATGCTTGCATGCTAAACTTTTCTGTAGCTGCGTATCCAGCAAATGCTCTAACGCATCATATTCCCTGTCTTCATGCTTTACTTTTGCAATTTCTACCAGTTTTTGCGACAAAAGCGTATATAGCAGTTTATCCTTATCAGACAAGCAGGATAAATGCTTTTCTACTGTTTTTATATCTGCTCTTTCCACCGGTCCGGTAAGACTTTTCACCGGTCCGCTTTCTGCCGCATGTGATACATTTCCACATAAAATCGGTGCTAAAACTGCCCTTGCCTCTTCTTCTGCAAAGCCACATGTCTGCAAAAGAGAAATACTCTGCCAGACAAGTGCTAACACTTGATTGCTGCAAATGGCTGCTGCACAGTGATACATGGTCTTTTGTGAACCCTCAATCACCTTCACCGGATTTTTTAAAACATCCAAAAGCTGTTTTGCTTTTACTATGCCTTCTGCTTCGCCTTCCATGGTAAAATATGCATTTTTCAATTCTTTATGGGATTGATATTTGTCGCTGACTGCGAACATGGGATGAATGGAACAGGCAACTGCTCCTGTTTTTTTAATACCGGGAAATGCTTCCTGTGCGGATAATGCTCCGCTGCAATGACATATAAGCCGCCCTTCTATGGGCATAGACTTTATCCGTTCCCAGACTTTACCGATAATGCCATCGGGAACTGTAAGAAATAGAACATCACTTTCTTCTACAATATCTAAAAACTGCGCATACTGTTTTGTATCTGTAAATTCTGCGGCTTCCTTTGCCGCCGTATCTTCGCTGTCATAGTACCCTGTCACCTTGAGTCCATGCATCACAAAGTATTTGCCCAGAGAACACCCAACTTTCCCTGCGCCTATAAATCCTGTTTTCATGTTCATCACCTCTTTTTGGTGATGTTCCGGTCTTATTTCGCTATGAATATAAGCCTGTTTATATGTCTGTTTATGTATAAAATTTTCCGGTATGGTTTCATCCGCTGAATACCATCCAACTGCTATAGTAGCATATTCATTTCTTTATTGCAAGACAACAAACGATGTACTCTGAAAATATGCTTTTATCAAACTAGCATACTTCCAGAGTACATCTAAGAAATTATTTCACAAGTTTTACTTTTCCTAAAGCTTTTTTATGGAATACTTTTTTGTATTTTTTAAGCATTTTTGCGCTACCTACCTTTATCTTGGCTGATGACTTTATACCATAAAATGCCTTATTACCTACCTTTTTAATCTTCTTTGACTTGATAGTAATTGTTTTTATATTCTTACATCCCTGAAATGCTGATTTGCCAATGATTGTTACATTTTTTCCGATGACAACGGTTTTTAGCTTGTTATACTTTTTGAATGCATTATTTCCAATGGCTGTTACTTTGTATTTCGTTCCTTTATATTTTACAGTTCCGGGAATTGTAAGTTTTTTCAGCGATTTTTTGCTGCCTTTTAACAAAGTTACTGTGCTGTTTTTGCCGGATATTTTGGTGATTTTATATTGAAAGTTTCCGGCTTTAAAAGTGCTTCCGACCTGTACGGTTTGCTCTTGTTCCTGATTTTCTTCAGGTTTTTCGTTACTTCCGGCGTTCTGGCTCTGGCTATTTTCCTTTAACTTCGCCAAAACTGCTTCTGCTTCTGTTAATATGCTGTAATTTGCAACATATGCCTTTTGTGCTGGTGTCAAAGCATCATAAGCCGTTCTTGCTGTTTTAATTGCATTTTCACTGTTAAGCGTTACAGTGCCAATTGCTGCAATATAGTCTGAAACAGCCTTTGCAGCTGCCTTATCTCTGGCAGTCGCCTCACTATTTGAAGTATCGTTCTCATCTGTATTCTCATTATCTGAAGGGTTATCATTTGGCTGCTCCGGGTTATCCGGATCTGGATTATCCTCTGTTATACCATCATCTTTATAAATAACCTTTTCCTCTGTCACAGATGCTTCCTTTGCAGTAACCGTTACTAAACATTCCTTCTGAAAATCATTTACCAAAACAGTGATTGTGCTTGTTCCCTCTTTTAGTGCCGTTAACTCTCCTGTCTCATCCACGGAAACTACTGCTGTATCCGAACTGCTCCATTTCACTTCCCCGATGTTAGTGGCATTGTAAGGATTTAAGTCTGCATATAAATTCTGTGTATCGCCCACTTCCAGTTCGAGGACTTCCTGACTCAATGTTATGCCTTCTAATAATACATCTTCCGGCTCTTCTCCCACCAGTTCCGGATTTTCAATAACGGAAAATGCGGTATTGTTGGCAGTAGCAGCTTCTACTGCGGAAGATTCCAGTTCAAAATAGATGATTTTGGTATCTTCTGCAAATTCCAGTTTTTCATAAGGCAGATAGTATATCGTATTGCTGCTGTTACTGCTGTCCATGGCTTCTAAATCCAGAGTCTCTATTGGATTTTCCTTATCGCCCTGCTCGTAGATGCAGAGTTTTGCATCGGAAACCGTCTGCAGGCTGTTATTCTGTCCTGTGATGCTGTAAAGCACACCTTCTTCTTCCCAGGATTCTTCAATGCTGATATCTAAGTCCGCCTGTCCAAGTATTATGTTTTTCCGGTTATTGTCTGTATGGACATCTCCTTCTGCCACTACTTCAAAGGTGAGTTCTGTATCTTCTTTTGGATATTCTTTCAAAGCTACTGTGGCTGAAACATCTGTGGATTCTCCCTGTAACAGGCTGCCATTCCATGCGGTCTGTCCTAAAACAGTATCGCCATCTTTTATGCAGAGGGTCAGACTGTCCACCGGTACATTTCCGGTATTTTGAAGTACGAAATCCACTTCTGTTTCCCCCGTGGCATCTCCTGTTATATTTTCCCGATAAACAAATTCTGCTATGGCTACATCCACTGTTTCTAAGACTTCATTTTCATAAACTTCTGCTGCCTGTACTGTGGCATCCTCATCTAAAATCAGCTGATTATAGGCATACTTTTCTCCATCCTCAGCAGAATAAATGACAAAGTCGGAAAGACGCTGGTTTTCATCACTCAGCATGGCTGCCTTGCTCCACTCTCCCGTACCATTATCTGTATAGCATGCAAGTTCTGAAGTTACGACGTTGTTGGCATTTAATTCCATATTTTTGATAAAATACAGGGTTTTTACGCCGTCTTTTTCATATATCCGGTATTTACCGTCTACCCGGTTTTCTGCCGGCAGATAATATTCTGTGGATAAATCCTCTTTTAAATACTTAATGGCTCCGTCTGCATTCCAGGTCAGAATCGGTTTTTCTAACCCTGCCTGATACTGTAAATCACGGAAAATTCCTTCTAAGGTAAGCAGCTTTGTGCCGTCTAATGCACACACATTTAAGTAATTGCCCTCGGTTGTCATATCGGCATCCTTATCGTTGGTGTATGCCACACATTCTTTTCCATGCACATTGGCAAGCACAACCGTTTCTAAGGAAGAAATATCTTCTGCAACGGTTTTTTCTTCGGATAATTTACCATCAGCAAAAACCGTGTATTTTATCTTGGAAGCTGCATCATTTAAAAGAATGTTGTTATTGGTGTTTGCTGCCCATGCAATGACAGCCTCTTCCCCACGCATAAGGATGGACGGATACACATCCATCTGCTCATTTTCTGTCACCTGCACAATCTCAAATGCATCGTTTTCTTTATTGTAAATACCTAATTTAATTTCACTTCCGGATGCAATCTGCTCCGTATCAATTTCTTCCCCTTCACCTACTTTGTTCTGGAATTCACTCCATACCACATAAATATTTTTACCATCACTTGCCATGGAAGGGGTAAAATCACCTGTGCCGTCATCTTCGATGGCTTTTGGACTTTTAAATGTACCTGTTTCCTTATCTAAAATGGCATACATCAGCATAGAACCATCACCAACAGCACGTTCCTTGTTATCTGCCATATAGACCACCATGGTGGTATCTTCTGTTTCGATAATTTTCATGTCGGTATAAGAAAATGCATTTTCCTGCAGCAGGTTTTTATCACTATCTCCTGTGTCTGCTTCTGCGGACTCTGATAGCAGACCGGAGCTTTCTACGATACGCTCCTGAATGGCATAGCTTTCCACATTATTGATATCCATATCTGCCGGTGCTTCTGCTAAATCCAGCTGTTCCATATTGTACGCATCGGTTCTGTCACTATATAGAATAACCTTTTTTTCTGCAAAAGGAAGCTCTGTTTCTAAGAAGAAAAATTTCATCTTTGCAAAAAAACGGAATAATAAAGACACTTCCTGCCACAGAAATCTATTTTCATAATTGTAACGCATTTCATCTTTCAATGTTCCCGAACCATTTGCTGTAACGTAGGCTGCTTTTGTTAATCCGGGGCCTACACCTACGGATATTGTGGCTTCCGGAGTTAATCCACCGGTTATCTGCGGCTGACTAAAGTCAAATTCACGAATTTTAACCTCCATACTGCCATCAATCGAACCCTTTACGCCAAGGATAAATACCATTGGAACCGTTCCTATCAGATACTGGGTTTCTGTATCCTCCGGCTGTGCAGTCAGCTTTATTGAAATCTTTCCATTAAGCGAATCCTTTGACCCTTCCATATAGCCGGCAATTTCTATATTCAATTTTTGTTTTCCCAGCTTCTGATAGGGTGTCTGCTCTGTACTCAGCCAATTTTTAGCTGTTTTTTCCCAATAGTTGTCAATATTATAGTTTTTCTCTACGCACTCTTTAAATCCTTCCCATACATCATCGGTCAAACAGTCTCCTTCCCATTTACCGTTTGATTTTCTTTCCTTTTTTACATTTAAGGCAATTTTAAATTTGCCGCCACTATATTCACTATAAATTGGCAAACGTCCAAGATTCAGTTTTAACTCCATACCACCAATTACGGGATAACTGCTGTCTAACTTCAGCTTAACTTCTTCCCCTAATTTGATGGAATTGGACGCATCCAAAATTCTGCCTGCCTCCACTGTAAGCTTCAGCCAGAACTTTGCCACTGCACCATTACTTAAGTTCATGCAGACATAAATTTCCCTGTTTTCATCAAAATCCCCTGCGGACAGGTTCGTAAAGACACCGCTTGTACTTGTTTTTTTCTTTGACTGCCCCTGCCATAATTCATAGCTTGAAATATACATAGTCTCCGGGGTTGAACCGACTAATTCTAAATTAAAGGTATCGTCTTTTTCCAGTTCCAGCTTGCTGTTTAATACATTATAGGTATTTCCATCTACCGTACATTCTGCGTTTAAAAGTACCGGATTATCGGATATGGGTACTACACCGAAACTGTAAAGCTGTCTATGTCTGCAATTAGTTACCGTCTGACTTGACGTAACGTAACCGTCATTATTTGTAAAATAAAATGTGTGTTTTCCTTCTGACAGCTTTACTTTGGCTGTGCCGTTACTGTCAGTGGTTACTTCGTTGGACAGACTATCTATATAAATGTGAAAATCCGATACTCCACGTTGGGTATCTTTGCGATAAACATATAAACCGATTTCGTCTTTTGCTAAAGATGTGGTGGTCGTGGTGGTGACAGTCCCCGGATAATCTCCCCCGCCTGTTCCACCGCTTCCTCCTTCACCGCTACTTCCATCGTCCACGGTAGACCAGAGACCAGATGACAGGTCAATATGCAAAGCTGGCACAACAGCATTATAGTAGATATCTACATCATAACCATTACGATCGACGTATCCGTAGTCAAAGACACCCGCAGCATCCCTCGTACTGTAACCCGGCGACCGCAGCCACCACCAGCAATTGTCTGTGTAATATATACCCGTATTTTTCCACGCTCCTCTAGCATGGGCATAATCACTGGTCTTTAATCTGCGGCTTGCAGACTGTGTTTGATATTTTTCACAAAATCCGTAGTTCGGATCTGTCAATTCTCCTATAGACAAAAGATATACTTTATCTCTGGTACTATTTCCACCTTCCCTTCCCCAATATGGGTTATCCTCATTTACCACCGTCTGCTCCACAATGGCACCCTGCTCACTGCTGCTAAATGCCGTACCGTAAAAAGAACTGTTCAGCCAGTTTCGAAGGGTACAGTTTTCCCATGTAATGGAGGTACATGTATCATGATAATCTTTACAATCTATACCCTTATCTGCCACTACAAAGAGTGTAGAACCATTATTCTGCAATACACGCCATTTGATAGGTTCCCATTTAAAATAACGGTAGGTGCTGTCTCCGAAATATTCACTATGGTTTGTATCACTCTTACTAATCCGACGGTATTTTGTACCATTCACCCATGCATCTCCATTGGCATCGAAAGATGCTCTTCTAATTTCTGTGGTAAGTGATGTTCCTTTTACTTCCGTCTGGGGATAGCTGCCGAAGTAGACATAGCTCCAGTCAGTGGTATCGGTTCCGTCATCTTTTTTCGTACAGTGATGCACCGGATTCGCCGGTGTGGATGCTCGTGTCACTGTTTCTGCCAATGCCGGGATTCCCGGTGTGGTCAGTACCATGGCTATCATCAGGAGCAGCGATAATAGCCTTGTTGTTGCTTTTGTTTTTTTCTTCATATTGTTCTCCTTTGTTTTTCACCTTTTTTAATATTCTACTACCATATTTTCGCACTTTCAAGATGTGCCAAAAAACTCACACTATTTTCGACATTCTTAAGCGCACCACCTCATTTACATAAAACAGGTCTCTTTCTTCCACTGCACTTGCAACAGCTTTTTCATACGACCGAAAATCCGCATAATAGTCTTCTCTGTCACGACAACGTTTTCTTACCAAATCATCGGCACGCATACAAAAAATTGTATTTGATACTTCTTTTAGCGAAGAAAATGGCATGAATTTCCTGAAATGAATACGATAGCAAAGAGGTTAAAAAACAAATATATATAAAATGTACTCTGAAAATATGCTTTTATTAAAACAGCATACTTCCAGAGTACATGCAAGAATTATTTCACTTTATCCTTTTACACTTCCTAATGCCACACCCTGTACAATGTGTTTGGATAAGAATAAGTACACAATAATTACAGGGAAAATGGAAAAGGCAATCATAACATATACCTGACCCATATCAAATTTCAGCCAGTCCGCTGCACGAAGCTGGGCAATCAGAATTGGCAATGTTTTTTTCTTATCATCATGTAAAATCAATGCCGGTGTAAAGTAATTGTTCCAGCTGCTGACAAAGGTAAATATCGCCTGTACGGCAATCGCCGGCTTCATCAACGGAAGCACGATGGCATTAAAAGTACGAAATTCTCCGGAACCATCAATACGGGCTGCTTCAATCAATGAAAGTGGGAGGGAACTTTCCATATACTGTTTCATATAGAAAAACGTAACCGGCGCTGCAACCGTAGGTACTATCAGCGGTATAAAGGAATCTTCCAGTTTCATTTTAGACACTAACTGGACAAATCCAAGTGCTGTTACCTGTGTAGGAATCATCATAATCATCAATATAAACGGATAAATATACTTTTTCAGTTTAAATTCATAAGCATGAATTGCATAGGCTGTCATTGTTGAAAAATAAACACATAAAGCCGCACTACAGGTAGATACAATCAAACTGTTCAACAATCCGTTCCAGATTGGCAGTGTTCCGTTCACTAAGTTTTTCCAGTTTTCTGCTAAATTGCCACCGGGAATAAATGTAAATCCTGACTGTAAATCACTGTTGCTTCTTGTTGCATTGATAAAAAGTACATAAAACCAGAATAAGCATAGGAAAGACACCGTGATTAATACCAGATATGCCAATATTCTTCTTGCATGAAGTCCCATGCCTTTATTTAATTCCTGTCCTTCATTTTTTGCCATATCCATCACCCCTTCCTCTTATCATTTCCGGTTACTTTAAACACAATCAGACTAAGTACAGCCGTAATCACAAACAATACTACAGACAATGCTCCTGCCATACCATAGTTCTTACTGTAAAGATGTTTATTTAAGAACATAATCAATGTCATGGTTGAACGCATTGGGTCACCTGTTCCGTTTGTCAAAATCTGCGGTACATCAAACAACTGTAAACCACCAATTAAAGATGTAATCATTACATAAACTAAAATCGGACGTAGCAGTGGCAATGTAATTTTAAAGAATACCTGCGTGGATGTCGCACCATCTACTTCTGCTGCCTCAAATAATGCCGTATCAATACCCATCATTCCTGCCATTAACAGAATCGTGGTATTACCAAACCACATCAGACAGTTCATGAGTGCAATTAAGCCCCTTGCACTTCCCACATTCGATAAAAATTTATATGGTTCGGATATAAATCCAATCTGCATCAGCAGTGAATTGATTGGTCCGCCATCTGAAAACAGGGTAAAAAACAGCATGGAAAATGCAGATGCCATAATCAGATTTGGCAGATAAATTACAGTTTTAAAAAATCTTGTTCCCTTCAGTTTTAATCTGACATCAGAAAACCATGCACCAAGCAGAAGGGATAATAAAATCTGCGGTATAAAACAGATTATCCACATAACTAAGGTGTTTTTCATGTAAAGACCGATATCTCCCTGTGCAAACAGATTTTTGTAATTTTCAAGTCCGACAAATCTAGGACCAATCTGTGTCAGTCCTGACATATAATTTTCAAAAAAGCTGTTATAAATTGTTGTTACCATTGGTATAAACTGAAAAACCACATATACCATAATAAATGGAATCAAAAAGATATATCCCCATTTATTGTACCTGACTGCTTTTTTATTTCCTTTCATTGTATGCACTCCTTCTTACAAAGGTTAAGCCATGCCCGCCATTCTGGGTCAGGCATGGCTTTCCTATGCCCTGCAAATTAGTGTGTTAATTCCGGATATTTTTCCTGAACTGCAGTATAGAACAACTCTAATGCTTCATCTAAAGATGCATTTCCTTCGTAGTAGTTCTTCATTGCATTCTGGAACTCTTCATTACATCCCTGGTCATATGCTGACTGGTTGCTAAGGTCAATTTTGCCTGCACCTGCACAATACATAGATAATGGATTCTGTCCGCCTAATACTTTGCTCTGGTAGCTTGCGTCTTCTGCCATTGCTTCCATTGCCGGTTTGTTGTTTACAAAATCATCATCCTGTACAACGATTTCTTTCATAATCTCTTCATTTGCTGTAAGCTGAAGCATAATATCCTTTACAACATCTGCATTGTCTGTTCCTGCTGCTGCACAAATCCATGTACCACCCCAGTAGAAGCCCTGTGGTCCTTCTGTAGCACCCCAGCCGCCAAGATTTGCAATACTGCCTTCAGAATCTGCTGCCATGGAGAAGTTTACGAGCCAAGCCGGTCCAAAGTAACAGAATACTTTTCCTTCCGGATAGAAGCCTTTGCTCCAGTCATCGCTCCAAAGCTCATGTGTTCCTGCCTGACCTGCATCTACAAGTGCTTTTGAATCATTTACCCAGTTCATAATATTGGCATCAATATTGATTTTGCCATCCTCTACCCATTTAGAAGAAACATTATTGGAATATACACGGTATGTATCATTTACGGAAGATACCATAGAGTATCCTGCTGCTTTCACTTTTTCTGCTGTTGCATTAAAGGTTGGCCAGTCAGCTACTGCCTTTTGTACTTCTGCCGGATCATCTGTGCCAAGTATTTCTTTTGCTGCTTCACGATTGTAGAACAATGCACCCGGACATCCCTGCCAGGATACTCCCTTTAATACACCGTTAGAATCGGTAACAATATCCTTTGTATACTGGTACTGATTATCAAATTCAGCTAAATCAATGCCTAAATCTGACACTGCCATGGTATAGTCTGTATCTACATATTTCAAAGCATAATCTGCTTCTACTAAGAAAAGGTCAATTTTATCGTCTGCTGCTGCATCTGCCTGTTTTAATAATGTAGCATCTAAGTTATTCTGGTATGCATTATCATCACTTGGTGTAATATTCCATTTTACGGTTACATCACCGATAGTTCCTGATGTAGCATCAATTTCTGTATATCCCGGATAGTGGTCTGTCAAACGAGACTTAAATTCCTCATTCCAGCAGTAAATATTTAAAACTTTTCCACCCTCTGCTGTTTCTGCTGCGCCTTCTGCATCAGCGCTTTCTTCTGCCGCTGCTGTCTCATCCTTTGCTGTTTCCTCTGCTGTACCTTCGGATGCTGTAGATTCTGTGTTTCCACCGCAACCTGCGAACATAGATACTGCCATTGATGCACATAAGATTGTGCTGATAATTTTCTTCTTCATGAATAATTCCTCCTCAATTTTTAATTAATATTATGGCTTTCTGCCAGATTTACATGTTTCATAAAAGTTTTCCCACGGACTGTCCGTGAATTAGGTTTCCTTCTATAACAACTCTTTCTACAAGGGTTGTTTTTGGTTTTTCGATTGTATTTATCAATCGTATTGCAGCTTCTCTGCCAACCATTTCCGTATTCTGTTGAATAGTTGTCAGCTTCGGATGTAAAAGCTGTGACATTCTTGTTCCATCATATCCTGCAACAGATATATCCTCCGGTATTTTCAACCCCATTTCCATAATGACATTTCTTCCACCAATCAATGCCGTGTCATCCGGGTAAATAATACAGGTTGGCGGATTTTTAAGTGCTAACAGCTCTCTTGTCTGTCTGGCTGCCTCCGCTGTTTTTAAATACTCTGCTGTACGGATATATTCATCCGGGACTTCTATGTCCAATTCATCGATTGTGCGATAAAAACTTGCCAGTCTGTCTTTGGTAACAAAAGAACCATTTTGTCCATGAATATATGCGATTTTCCGATGCCCCTGTTCATATATGTATTTTATAAGTTCTTCCATCCCCAAAATATTATTGGAGCTGACTGCTGTACAATTATGATATACATAGTCAATGGTCACCACCGGCAAGTCACTATTCATCAGTTCCCGTACATTTGCATCCTCGAAATCTGCACATACAATGACTATGCCTTCAAAATTCCGATATCTGCAATGCTCATAATAGGACATCTTCTGACTTCCTGAACGGGTATTGATAAATGTAATATCATATCCTGACATTTCCGCCTGTACCTTAAATCCATTTAACACGCCGGAAAAATATTCATGGGTAAGACCACTTCCTGCTTCTTCTTCAAAGAGCACACCTAAATTGTAAGAACGGTTTGTCTTCAAAGCCCTTGCTGCTGCATTTGGAAAATACCCAAGCTCTTCTGCTGTCTTTCTGATTCTGACTTTTGTTTCTTCGCTGATATCTTTTTGATTATTTAATGCTTTACTCACTGTTGCAGTGGAAACTCCACATTTTTCTGCAATTGTTTTTAAAGATACCATACATCCTCCGTCTGCTTTGCTTTTGAATTTTACTTAATCGTTTTCGTGCTTTTACTATATTCTATTTTCACATAAAACGCAATAGTTTTTTATCTTTTCGGCATTTTTTACACTTTATTTTTATTATTTTTGTGCATTTTACCTTTTCGCCTTATACGTTTTCGTGCATATATTAAATACGGAAGAAATTCCATTCTTTCAGCTAATCTCCCATACTACATACCCCTTTTTTGTGAACTTTGCCAAAACTGCTATTTTCTCAATATTACCACTTGATTTTTCATTGACTGCAAGATATACTCTATCTCAAGAATAGCAACTTAAACGTTTTCGTAATATTATTTCTATGTAACTATTCTGTAAAGGGAGGATTATCCAATGAAATTTGGTTACTTTGATGACACAAATAAAGAATATGTCATTACATCTCCACGAACACCTCTTCCGTGGATTAACTATTTAGGATCAGAAAATTTCTTTTCTCTGATTTCAAATACCTGTGGCGGTTATAGTTTTTACAAAGATGCAAAGCTTCTGCGTCTGACAAGATACCGCTACAACAATGTTCCTTATGACAGCAACGGACATTACTACTATATCAAAGAAGGAGATACTATCTGGAATCCGGGTTGGATGCCAAGCAAAACCGAACTTGATGTCTACACATGCCGTCATGGTATGGGCTATTCCATATTTGAAAGCTCTTTACATCAGCTTACAGCAAAATTGACAGCTTTCGTTCCTGTTGGCGATACATGTGAAATCAATAAATTAACACTTACAAATAATAGTGATTCTACCAAAGAGTTTTCTGTTTTTTCCTATGTGGAATTTTGTCTGTGGAATGCCATGGACGATATGACAAACTTCCAGCGAAACTTTTCAACCGGAGAAGTGGAGGTACATGGTTCTGCCATTTATCATAAAACAGAATACAGAGAACGCCGTAATCACTACGCACTTTATGCTGTAAATGCCCCTGTGGATGGATTTGATACAGACAGAGATTCCTTCTTAGGTGCATACGGCGAAAATTCCGCACCACAGGCGGTTGTTAATGGTGCATCCACCAATTCTGTTGCCAGCGGCTGGGCACCTATAGGCTCTCACCGGATAAAAGTCACACTTGCTCCGGGAGAATCGAAAACCTTTGTATTTTTATTGGCTTACATAGAAAATCCGGTAGAAGAAAAATGGATTGGACGGGCAGAGGACGGTAAGATAAATCGTGCCAGAGCAGAAGCTCTTATGAAAAAATACGATACAGAAGAAAAAGCCGATGCCGCACTTGCAGCGTTGAAAGCTTACTGGGATGAACTACTTTCCCATTTCACCATATCTTCTTCTGAAGAAAAATTAGACCGTATGGTAAATATCTGGCATCAGTACCAGTGTATGGTTACTTTTAATATGAGCCGCTCCGCTTCTTATTATGAATCCGGCATTGGCCGTGGCATGGGATTCCGTGATTCCTGTCAGGATTTATTAGGCTTTGTACATCTGATTCCGGATCGTGCAAGGGAGCGTATTTTAGATATTGCTGCTACGCAGTTTGAGGACGGCAGTGCTTATCATCAGTACCAGCCACTGACAAAAAAAGGAAATTCCGATATTGGCAGCGGTTTTAATGACGACCCTCTCTGGCTGATTGCCGGCACTGCTGCTTATATTAAAGAAACCGGTGATTATACCATTTTAGATGAAATGACACCTTATGACAGTGACCCATCGAAAGCCACCGATTTTATGGAGCATTTAAGACGTTCTTTCCATTATACAGTAGAGCACCTTGGACCACATGGTCTGCCGTTAATCGGACGGGCTGACTGGAATGACTGTCTGAACTTGAACTGTTTTTCCACAGAACCGGGAGAATCCTTCCAGACCTTTGGACCATCCGAAGGACCTAATGCAGAATCTGTATTTATCGCAGGTATGTTTGTCCGTTATGGTAGAGATTATGTGGAAATCTGTGAACACAGAGGCCTTTTAGAAGAGGCTGACTTTGCCAAAAAAGCCATTGCTGATATGGAAAAAACTGTGTTGGAAGCAGGCTGGGATGGCGAATGGTTTTTACGGGCATATGACCATTATAAAAATAAAATTGGTTCTAAGGACTGCGAAGAAGGTAAGATTTTCATTGAACCACAAGGATTCTGCGTTATGGCAGAAATTGGTCTGAAAGAAGGCAATTGTTTAAAAGCTATGGAATCTGTAGAAAAGTACTTAGATACAAAATATGGTATCGTTCTTTTACAGCCGGCTTACAGCAGATATCATGTGGAGCTTGGAGAAATTTCCTCCTATCCACCGGGATATAAAGAAAATGCAGGTATTTTCTGCCACAACAATCCATGGATTTCCATTGCAGAAACCGTTATCGGTCGTGGAAACCGTGCATGGCAGGTCTATACCAGAACCTGTCCGGCTTTTATTGAGGATATTAGCGAAATCCATCGTACAGAGCCTTATGTATACTCCCAGATGATTGCCGGAAAAGATGCTAAAAACTTTGGTGAGGCGAAAAATAGCTGGCTGACCGGTACTGCCGCATGGACCTTTATGGATGTTTCCCAATATATTCTTGGTATTCGTCCTGATTATGATGGCCTGATTGTCGACCCTTGTATTCCTTCTCATTTAGATGGATTTACCGCAAAAAGGGATTTCCGTGGTGTGACTTACCATATTACAGTTAAGAATCCTAATCATGTGGAAAAGGGTGTTGTTTCGATGACCGTGGATAATGAAGTTATCGATGGAAATATGATTCCTGTTTCTATTGCTGCACAGAAAAAAGAGGTTTTTGTGGATGTAGTTATGGGGTAAACATCAAAATGTTTAAGCCCTGCCGGGAAAATTCAACCATTTTCTCAGCAGGGCTTTAAACTATATATTTATCTTTTCACTCTCCATCCAATACACTCTGGAGCCAAAATCCGGAAAATGTCTTACGTTTTCATTAAATCCGCAGCCGGCAAAGGCTTCCGCTAATGCCGCACCTGCATACATCAGTTCACTGCCGGAGGCGGTAAAATCTTCGGCTGCACCTTCTAATTTTACAAATTTTGCAACTACATTATGCACCGCAGAATCCGGTTTTACATGTACAGGCGTTACTGTATTAATCAAATCACCAAAGACCTTGATATTATATTTTTGCTGCGGTTCATAGAAATGATATTCCCTGTCTTCTTCTAAGCCCTTTGCATAATACATCTCTGTCTGGTGATTTGCAGTTACAAGCTCCTGCATAATAAAGCCTGCTGCCTTTTCTTTATCCTCAGCTACACAGGTCCATTCATGGATATTGTCATTTCTGCCACGGTAAAACTCACCAAACTGCAAGACCTTGCGCCATTTTTTGTATATTTCCACCTGTTCTGCTATTTTTTCTTTTTCTTCTGCAGGCATATCCTTTAAATTGCATTCATAGCCTAAAACGCCAAAGGCTGCCACGTTAAATCTTGTATCTAGCGGTGTACGTCTTAATGTCTGATGGTTTGGACAGCCGGATACATGGGCTGAAACTGTAGACATAGGATAACCATAGCTATAGTTGGTCTGCATGCGCACCCTGCACAGAGCATCGGTATTGTCACTTGCCCAAATCTGTGGGAAGAAGCACAGTATTCCAAGGTCAAAACGGTTGCCCCCTGCTGCGCAGCCTTCAAACAGAATATTCGGGAAACGCTGTGTCAGTACCCGCATGACACGGTATAGTCCAAGCATGTACCGATGAGAAGTTTCTAACTGTCTGTCTGCCGGAAGGTATTTGGAATAGGCATCCGAGAAAATACGGTTCATATCCCATTTTACATAGGAAATATCTGCGGAGGAAAATACCTTTGTCATTGCTTCAATAATATAATCTCCCACTACAGGATTTGCCATATCTAAAATCCTCTGGTTTCTGCCTTCGGAATGGGCTTTGCCCGGCACTTCCATGACCCAGTCAGGATGTCTTCTATATAAATCGCTGTCCTCATTAATCATTTCCGGTTCTACCCAGATACCAAACTCTAACCCTTCATTTTTGACCTTATCACAAATGCCCTTTAAACCATTGGGAAGCTTCTTTGAATTCGGCTCCCAGTCTCCTAAGGAGCTCTTATCGTTGTCACGTTTGCCAAACCAGCCATCATCCATGACAAACAATTCTATTCCGACTTTTTTTGCTTCTTTGGCAAGGGAAAGCAGTTTATTTTCATTGATATCAAAATATGCCGCCTCCCAGCTGTTTAATAAAATCGGACGTTCTTTGTACTGCCAATTTCCACGGACAATGTGTTTGCGAACAAACTTATGCATATTCCGGCTCATGCCGTTATAGCCTGCTGCAGAGTAGGTAAATACCGCTTCCGGTGCTTCAAATTCATCCTCTTTTTCCAATAAAAATTCAAAATTCTGATAATGAATTCCTGTTAAAAATCTGGTTTTTCCAAATTCGCTGACTTCAAACAATTCGCAATGATTACCACTATAAACTAAATTTGCACCATAACATTCGCCAAAATCTTCTGTGGTATCTGCTTTTGCTAACATGACAAATGGATTGGAACGATTTGAGGAATAACCACATACAGAATCGGATATATATTTTCCTCCGGTAAGTATCTGCTCGTGTTTATCCATTTCCCTTGTCCACGCACCATGAAAACTGGTGATTTTGTATCCACTTTTCTTAAAATCTAAACATGCACTAAAGAATCGTTTCAATTTTACCGGCTCTTCTCCGTTATGGATAAGCTTTGCCCGTCTGGTAATCACATCAACATCTGCATACACATGGTAGTAAAGCTCTAAAATCTGCGGATACTCTTTGTTTTTCAACCGCACACAAAGCTGCATGGTATCTTCCTCTGTTCCATAAGAACCCGGCAGAATCCCCTGATTTTCTTTTCCCTTTGTGATGGAAAAAGCATCCATAATAAAATCTGATGTGCTATTACCGTCTGCCTGTAAAATTTCCAACATCGGCTCACGGATATCCCCTTTTCCCCTTGTAGATACTTCTAAGCATACATCTCCCATAGAAAGCTGCGGATGTGCCTTATCGTAGCAAACCGTGTTTCCCGGTCCGCATACATGTTTTTGCGCAAAACTTTCCGGATTTGTTACTTTAATTTTTCTGCCATAGTATAGATGCTCTAAATGTCCTGTTTCCATTACCCGGAAAATATAACTGGTGTTTTTGGTTTCCAATACAAATAATCCATTGTCTACTCTTATCATATGCCTCTTCCTTCTTGCAAAGTAACAACTCAGTACTTCACAGTTACTTTGTATTTTACTTTTTATTTTTAAGCAAATGGGTAATTTCTTCTACCTTTGCTTCGGTAAGTATATATCTTTTGTGGAACCAGTAAATAGCAAACAGCAAACCTGCAATCGGTATCACAGTCATGGTCATACGCAGACCCACTACGGAACTACCTGCCACACTTTCTGCCACAGCATTGGCAGTATCGTCACTTAGATTGCATACAGTCAGACAGATAGATGCAATCAAAGCTGCTACACCGGATGCTAATTTTACCACGAAGGTCTGCATGGAAAAGATAACACTTTCATCTCTTCTGCTATTTTTCCACTCTCCATAATCTACTGTATTCGCTAAAAATACAGTTGTCAATACTGAAAGCATACCATTTGCAGCAAAAATAAAAAATCCCGGAATAAACAGTAAAAATACATTGGACATATTTGTAAATGCTAAAACTAAAAGTGCTGCATAGCCGATAATTGCCATGGCAAAGCTGATATAAAATACTTTGATTGCTGTAAAAAATTTACGAAGCACCGGGAAAAAGAGCATCATAGATAAAATCTGTATTGCTCCACCAAAGGTATTAAATAATGTATACGCATTGTACCAATCACTACCGCCAAAATCATATTTAAAGAAATAAATTACCAGATTGGAGGTAATATAAATCGAACAGTTAATAAGTACAATGGTAATTACCACCGTCATTGCCTGATCATTCTGTATTAAGGCTTTAAACATCTGTCCAACGGATGGTGAATCCACATCTACAGTTGATTTTTCTTTGATGTTTACACAGGTAAGTACGATACACACGACAAAGATTACTGCAACTACAAGCGCAAACCAGCGGAAACCGGTACGTTCATCTCCGGCACCAAGCATATACACACACTGCATGGTGACAATTGTAATAATGGCAGAACCTACACCTGCACAGGAGCGTGCCAGCGTAGATAAGCTTTCACGTTCGCTTCCACCTTCGGTAAAAGCCGGAATCATGGACCAATATGGAATATCCATCATGGTATAAGTAACGCCCCAGAGAATATACATAATGGCAGCATAGGCAACTAATCCTTTACCATCTAAGGTTGGTGGTGCTGCAAACATAAAATACAGTATGATTGCATTTAAAATCGTACCAACTAAAAGCCATGGACGGAATTTGCCCCATTTGGTCTTTGTCTTAGCCACGACAACCCCCATGATTGGGTCGTTAAATGCATCAAATACTCTTGCCGCCATTAAGATAATACCCATAGCAATGGCACTTACCCCTAAAATATCCTGATAGTAATATAATATGTAACTTGCAGAAAGCATGTAGACCATATCCTTGCCTACTGCGCCTAAACCATACGAAATCTTTTCACCTGTTGATAATTTCATCGTTATTTCCCCTTTCTTATCCTCTAATTTCTTCTATTTTGAAATCCCTTTTCTTTACTACAGATTTCCTTCTGCCTGAATTTCAAGCTGAATGGATTCTGCTTGATTTGTAGATATCGTTACTGTAATTTTTCCGCTTTCACCGGTTGTTTTGATATAGGCACCACCCATACCTCCATGTAAAGAAACCACATCCGGTCCAATTAATTTTGCAGCACCTTCTACGGTAATTTTTACCGGTTCCATAAAGAATGGCAACACATTTCCATATTCATCCGTGGCTTTAATGCGGATAGCTGCCACATCATAGGATTCTGCTTCTTTTAAGGTTGTATGTGAGGCTTCTGCCAAAAGCTTTACTTTTTGCATAACAGCTTTCGTAATGGATTTTACCACTTTACCATCTTTTACTGCATCAAAACGGTAAACCTTTGCCATACCTCCCCAGTCACCAACATATTTGGTGTATAGCGCAATGGCATCCTCCATGCGCATATGATAAATCAGAATTAGTTTTGCCGCTAATGCCTTCATGGAAAGCGGTAAATGCTCCATACCATGTAATGCCACATAATTCATTAATGTTTTTATCATTTCTGCCTGTTTAGGCTTGAAATTTTCATTATCCTCTAACTGTGTTCCCATGAAATCAATGATTTCAACAGGTCCATTTTGCATATTTTTGTATGCAGAATCCGCTTTGGTGTATTCATGAAGCAGGATATCATTTTTATACATTTTGACAGAATCGGCATTGGTAAATATATAGGTTTTTCCACGGTTACATGCCGGATGCTCACCAATATCCATACTAGAACTGATTTCTAATACATCCTTTGTATCCGACTGGCTTGCGTATACGGCTGCCGCCAGCTTCGGATTACGGAACATATCCATAACACCATGATAACAGATTCTATCCCCACTTCCGAAATCCTTATGGGTATTGTAATCAAACATACACCAGCCAAATCCACCGGCTATGCCTTCACCACCTGCGATGGCATCAATAACATTTGCATGGCGGATAGCATGCTCCACGCGATGTTCCTCACAATCAAACATTTTTGTCGGGAACATATGTCCATTGTATTCACTGACAAGGTAAGGCTTATTTGTATCCGGTGTAATTGCGCTCTTAGGCTCTACTCCCGGATTATCGCCTGTATGGGAGAAATCATTATATGTATACACATCTTCTAATAAATGACTCTTTTTTAAGGCACGGACACCTCCGGTCTGACGGGTATTGTCTAATTTGTGGGCTAAAGCATTGGTTTTTTCATAAAATGCATCATCATCCACAGATTCATTGATACGTACCCCCCATAAAATAATGGAAGCATGATTTCTGTACTGACAAATCATATCCTTCACATTCACAAGTGCCTGTTCCTTCCATTCTGCATCACCAATATGCTGCCAGCCCGGAAACTCTGTAAATACTAAAAGTCCGATTTCATCACAGCGATCAATAAAATCCTGTGACTGTGGATAATGAGAGGTTCGAACCGCATTGACACCAAGCTCATGTTTTAAAATATCTGCATCAAATACCTGCATACTCTTTGGCATGGCGTATCCCACATAAGGGAAGCTCTGGTGACGGTTTAAACCACGGATTTTTACCTTTTCTCCATTTAAGTAGAAGCCATCCACTAAGAACTCTGCTTTTCGGAAACCACAGCGAACTTCTTTTTCGTCTACCACTTTCCCCTCTTCTAAAATTTCTGCCTTTACCATGTAGAGATTTGGCTGATGGATATACCAGCCCTTTACTTTATCCATAGAAATGCTAAACTCTATATTTTCTGTTGGCGCAGCTTTTTCCTCTAGTATGGTATATTTTTCTGTTTTATCTTCTTTTATGGAAATGCGTACTGTCCGGTTAGCTTTCGCCTGATGCAGGGTAAGTTCTGCACCTAAAGTTCCTTTTCCTGTACAATCCTTTGTATTTCCCGGTATGTATTCCGGCTTTACAAAGATATCTTCGATGTAGTCCGGGTTCTTCACTTCTAAATATACGTTACGGTAAATACCGCCGTAGGTCATGTAATCGATAACGAATCCAAATGGCGGAACATTTACATCCTCTTTACTATTTACTTTCACTACAATGGAATTATCTTTGCCAAAGGCTAATTTATCACTTAAATCAATGGTAAAAGCGGTGTAGCCACAACGATGTTCCTTTGCTTTTTTGCCATTTATAAATACTTCGGATACATGTCCGGCTGCTTCAAAGGTCAGCAAAAGAACTTTTCCTTCCCATTCCGGCTTAGCATAAAGCTTGTAACCATAACCGCATACCATCTGGTATTCTGATTCATCAAAATAATGTAATGGGGTTTCTTTACAGCTGTGGGGTATTCTGATTTCCTCTCCATCCGAAAAATCCACATCTGCCGTTAACCATGCCTCGTTGAATTGTGGTGTGAAATACCAGTGATTGTTTAAATACATTCTTGCTTCCATCTTTCTCTCCTTTATCTGACGGTAATTCCGTCTATTAAAATATTTACGACTTCTTCTAATGCTTCCTGATAGGAAATTTCGTTCACAACCAGCACATCTCTACGGAAAAACTGCTCTAAAACTGCTTCAAACATTGTCTTTAGCACCGGAATTTTAATCGGGCGGATAACCCCTTCTGCAATTCCCTGTTCTAATAACGCAATGGTATTTTCCCATCCAGTTTCTAATCGTCGTTCTACTTCTTCATAAATCTTTGGATATTTGTCTTTTAGCTGATATAATTTACGAAAATCAATATCCTGATATTTTTCTGGCATTACTCCCAAGACAGCTTTTATTCTTTCTATAGTGGTAAAATCAGGATTCTCCATTATTTTCTTTTCACCTTCTTTTACCGAACAGAAAATATAGTCAACCATCTCGAAAAACAATTCCTCTTTATCCTTAAAAATGGTGTATATGGTTTTCTTGCTCATCCCAAGCTTTGCTGCGATATCATCCATGGTGAACTTTAAGCCTTTTTCATTGAATATTTCGATTGTTGCATTTAGTACTCTTATTTTTGCTTCCATTTACTTTTCCTTTCTCTCTAGGAAACTTATTTTCTTATTTCAGTTTCCTAAATTGTAACATCAGGAAACTGGATTTTCAATTTGCGTTTCCTACAAATTTAAAATAGGATTTTTATGCAAAAGATACAAAGAAAAATGTCCATCGACCATTACTGGCTGACAGACATTTTTAATCACACACTTATATTCTGCTTTAACATATATATTCTTCGTACTTTTGAATTTCTTCTAAATACTTTTCTCCAAGGGCACTTAATGGTATCCCTTTTCTCTTAATATAACCAATAGTTATCACATCATCCACATCCGCTTTTAATTTCACTGCGCAGTACTCTAAGCCATTTAATTCTTCACATATGATACCGCAGCATAGCGTATAACCATTCAAGCCCTTCATAAGATTCAAAAGTGTTGCCCTGTCATTAGCTTTTATCAGCCGCTTATATTGATAAGTACTAAAGACTTCCTCTGCAAAATAAAAGGCATTATTATTCCCCTGTTCAAAGGAAAGACAGGGATATTCTTCTAATTCTTCCAATGTAATCTCTTCCTTTTTGGCAAGTGGATGTCCTTTCCAGAGATATACATATGTACAACAATGCAGTAAATCATGAAATTCCAGTTCATTTTCGGCAAACAGCTTTGTAAGCACTTTCCGGTTAAAATCATTGAGATAGAGAATGCCAATCTCACTTTTAAAATCCTTTACATCCTGAATAATGTCATTTGTTTTGGTTTCTGTTATGGAAAATTCATATTCATCCATACCAAATTGCTTTACCATTTCTACAAAAGCATTGACGGCAAAGGTATAGTGCTGTAAAGATACTCCAAATTTCTTTTTTGTATTTTCCTTTGCAATGTATTTTGATTCGATTAACTCATACTGCAGCACGACCTGTCTGGCATATCCGATAAATTCCTTACCATCGGGCGTAATTCGTATTCCACGATTACTTCTTCTGAAAATCTCAATGCCTATTTCCTCTTCCAGTTCTTTTATGGAGGATGAAAGACTTGGCTGTGATATAAAAAGTTTTTGTGCTGCTTCGTTCATAGAATTTGCATCCGAAACAGCAATGGCATATTTTAATTGTGAAAGTGTCATAAAATTTCCCCTGTTATTTAATCTGATACTTATAAGGTTACCACATTCAATTCACAGACGTCATCCCCATTTGCAATTTTTTTAGGGAAAGAAATCTTAATATTATCAAAATTACTTGCTCTTCCGAAGTCTCCTTTGCTTGCTAAACGACATAAATAAGCTACTCTTTCATCACTTAACCCATAATTTTTCCATGCTTCTACCAATGGGCATTTGTGAAAATGTGCTACGGCATGATCTTTATCGGAAGAAATTACTTCCTGTGCAAAGGCTTCTCTTCCAGGACCTTCTTCTGTCATCAGTGCCACAAAATCTGCTGCATTTTCCACTTTTTTATCTTTAAATAAGTTCACTCCGAATGTAAAAATCGCATCATCCGTTAATTTTTCGATATCTACTCCCTGCTTTTCTGCGGCTTCTACTAATAAGTGAAACCAGATTGCCCGGTCTGCAATTCCTGCTTTTAATCCCTGTGCTTCCTTTGATAATGTTTCGCATAAATTTGACATATTCTTTTCCTCCATTTTTATACATTTTCTCTTTTCCGGCGTAATTCATAGGAATATTCCGGATTCAATACGGTATTGTGTCCACCGGAGATTTCAAGACTTGATGCGGTAATATAACTTGCTGCATCACTGGCTAAAAATACCACCGGTTTTGCAATTTCCTTTGGATCTGCCATTCTTTTAAGCAGATTATTTTGCAATAGTTTCTCAAGTTTTTCCTTCGTAAATGTGCTTTCTACCAACGGTGTTTTTGTATAACCGGGAAGCACCGCATTTACACGGATTCCATAGGCTGCATATTCACCTGCTAATGTGGTGCTTAAATTTACAATGGCAGACTTCATTGCCGCATAGATGGTTGACCTGCCTGTAGTGGCACACCGTGCTGCAAGAGATGCGATATTAATAATACTTCCACCTGATTCTTTCATATAGGTATACGCTGCCTGACTGCCAAATACTGCCGACTTAAAACAGGTCGCAATCAGATAATCCATTTCTTCCTCTGCATAAAGTTCGCCTTTTCTTACTTTATTGGTACCCACATTGTTTACCCAGACATCTATTCTTTTTTCTTTTCCGGCAGCTTTTTCTGCCAGTTGGTACACAGCCTTTTCATCGGTACTATCAACAATCCTTCCTTCAACTTCCCCAAACGCAGACAGATTCTGTATGGCTGTAAGTAAATCCTGCTGGTTTCTGCCCGTAATGATAACTTTAGCACCTTCTTTTAAAAATTCCTCTGCAGTAGCATAACCGATACCCTTACTTCCTCCGGTTACAACTACCTTTTTTCCTTTTAAATGCAAATCCATAACTGCCCCACCCCTTAGATGACATAATCATAATCCCGTACAATTCGACGTAAAAACTGTTCTGTACGCTTTTCCTTTGGTGCTGTAAATATCTGTTTGGCAGTTCCTTCTTCTACCACAACACCACCGTCCATAAAGACCACCCGGCTGGCAACCTCCTGGGCAAAGCTCATTTCATGGGTAACCACAATCATGGTCGCCCCTTCCTTTGCCAGTTTCTTCATTACACTTAACACTTCCCCGATTAATTCCGGGTCTAATGCAGACGTAGGTTCGTCAAACAGTAATACATCCGGATTTACTGCGATTGCTCTTGCAATTCCCACGCGCTGCTGCTGTCCACCGGATAACTGGGATGGGTAATAATCATAGCGTTCCGATAAACCAACTTTATCCAAAGCGTCCTTTGCACGTTTTATGGCTTCTTCTTTGGGAACCTTTCTTGCCACAATCAAGCCTTCTGTCACGTTTTCTAAAGCTGTCTTGTTTGCAAACAGATTATAATTCTGAAAAACAAATGCGGTTTTCTTGCGGATTTTGTTAATCGTCTTATGGGATGCACTCTGTAATTCGGTATGTATATCATCAAAATCGATGGTTCCTTTATCTGCTTTTTCTAAGAAATTGATAGTTCGTAAAAATGTCGTTTTACCGGAACCACTAGGACCTAAAATGACGATGATATCCCCTTTGTTTACTTTCAGGTCAACACCATTGAGTACCTGATTATTACCAAATGCTTTGTATACATTTCTTATTTCCAACATACTTTCATCCCCTTCCTAATTGGTACTGATTCTTTTATATAAGGAAAAATATCTTTCTACTGCTCCATAGCCAAACTGAACTACGGTACAAAGGATAATATATAGCACAGAAATCACCAGATAGGCTTCTATGTAATTGTAGCCATATGCAGCATTTACTTTTGCAATGGCTGTAATATCTTTTACCGTCATCATAAAGGCCAAAGAAGTACTTTTCATCAGATTAATGGTGGCATTGCACAGGTTTGGGAGTGCAAAAACAACCGCCTGAGGAATAATAATCCGTGCATATGCCTGACGTTTATTTAAACCGATAGCTAATGCTGCTTCTAACTGCCCATGTTCTACTGTCAGTAATGCCGAACGAAAAACTTCTGTTAATACTGCAATGGTATTTAAGGAGAACACTACAAAGGCATAAATAATGGGATTTAACGCAAATATATCCACATCCAGATTCAACACTTCCTTTATAAAATAATTCAGAATCGTTGGCAGCAGGCTGTATAAAAACAATATCTGCAAAACCACCGGCGTTCCTCTTATAAAGGATACATAGCCGCTGACAATTTTCCCCGAAAACTTTTTCTTTTCCAGTTTTTGCAATGCCATGAAAAAGGCTATCGGAAAAGATACCAGTAATGTAATAAATGTAAGCTCTAATGTTACCGGAATTCCGGCTAAAACATCCAAAAATGTCTGTATCATAAATGCGGTATTGATTGTCATCTTTTCCACCTCCTAACCAGCTGTATGTAAAATCTTTTTCCCTTGTAATAACCTTTTTTCCAAAAGCTTTAAGGATTTTTCGCTAATTATGGTAAGTATCCAGTATAAAAGAAATAAGGACAGATAGGTTTCTAAACTATAAGAACCCATATTTAATCCAATAATCAACTGTCCTTTTCCCATGATATCAATAAGCCCGATGGTATAGGCTAAAGAACCTTCCTTAATCAGATTTACCAGTGCATTGGCAAAATTAGGTATGGCATATACCGTACACTGTGGCAGCAGAATTCTTCTAAATGCCTGAAACTCACTCATTCCAATGCTGATAGCCGCTTCTCTCTGTCCTTTGTCCACAGCCTCATATGCAGAACGAAAGACCTCTGACATATTGGCTGCAAATAAAATAGAAAATGTGGTAATCACAAAGAATGCCTTGTGGACGTTATTAATATCTATGCCAAATACCATCAAAAGTTCCGGCAGACCATAATAGACAATAAACAACATAACGATGGAGGGGATACATCTGGTCAAATAAACATATGTATTGACCAGTATCTTTGCGATTCTGCCCCTTTTTATTTTTGCAGCGGCAAGGAGAAGTCCTATAAGTCCTCCTCCAAGAACTGTTCCAAATGTCACTGCAATGGTCACACCAATGTAAGGAAATAACTGTGGCAACACCTCAAAAATATATGCCGGATGAAAAGGTCTCATCGTCCCACCTCCCTTCAGATTCTTTCCTACAGCTGATCACCTTTCACATAGCCTTCCGGAACATAATCAAATATGTTAAATCCGAAATATTCCTGTGATAATTCTTCAAAAGTTCCATTTGCTTCTAATTCTTCCCAAACCTTATCGTAAGCCTCTGCAAATGCCTGATTATCTTTGTTAATTAACGGCCAGATAGGAATGCCTTCATAGGCTACATAGGATAATTTATCTGCAAATGCATGATATTCACCGTCCTCTGCCGCAATATTGGTATCATAGACGGTTTTGATGTCAAAGAATGCATCGTATCTGCCTTCTAACACCCACTGATAGGAATCTGCATTATTAAACTGATCTGCTGCAACTAACGCAATCGGTGTGTCTGGATTTTGTTCATTAAAATGCTGAACGATGTTGTACTGCGCATTCTGTGGTGCAATTGGAACTAATTTTCCACTATATTCGGCAAAGGATTTCAAATCGGTAATTTTATCCGCATCCTCTGTCCGGAAGGTAATTCCCACAATACTTGCGCCAAGGTAATGTTCCGGGAAAAGATAGGAGCTTTCTCTCTCTTTTGTCCACCAGATACCTTTTGTTCCCACATCATATTTACCGGATTCCACACCGATTAAAATGTCATCATCCGTAGTTCCTACATATTCAAATGTATACTCCGGTAAAAGTTCATCGATTTTCTTTAAGACAGCAACCTCATATCCTTCTTCTTTTCCGTTTTCATCGATGTAGTCATATGGTGCATAATCCTGTCTGTATGCCACCACAATAGTTTCCACACCATCTTTCTTTTCTGTTGCCTCTGCTGTAGTTTCCTTTGCTCCGCAGCCTAATGCTCCCAAAGCTAAAACCGGTAAAATTCCTGCTGCTACTAAACGATTAAAAATTTTCTTCATAATATTTTCCTCTTTTCTTTTTCATTTCCTATTAATTCGATAGGTTTTGTATGTATTAAGATTAAATCTTTTTCCATATATTGTCAATAGGGTGGATTCTTTCCTTTTTATATGGCTGGTTATAGGTTTTATCTATGACTATTCAAGATGTTCAAACGCCATCTTCAATCTCTCCAATGCCTGTGCTAATACACTTCTTGGGCAGGCAATGTTGATTCTCTGAAATCCGCAGCCACCGGTTCCAAACATCTCTCCACTGTCTAACCATAGCCCTGCCTCTTCCACCACACGCTTATTCAGTTCATAAGGGCACAAATCATATGCCCGAAAATCCAGCCATACAAGATAGGTGCCTTCCAACTCGGCCATCTTTACCTTCGGAAGATGCTCTGCTAAAAACACTCTTGTATATCTGGCATTTTCCTTAATATAAGAAACTACTGCATCTAACCACTCATCCCCATGTTGATAAGCGGCTTCACAGGCTGTCAAACCTGCAAGATTTAACTGACTGTAACCGGCTGCTGAAATCTCTTTACTGAATTTTTGCCGCAAAACGGGATTTGCAATAAAGATATTCGACACCTGAAACCCTGCAATATTGAAGGACTTGCCCGGTGAAGTACATACCATGCTAATTTCTTCATATTCCTTTTTTAGTTTTGTAAATACGGTATGTTTTCCTTTAAAAACAAAATCCGCATGAATTTCATCACTGATAATAAGTACCTTGTGCTTTAAACAAATATCACCTATTCGGGTAAGTTCTTCCTTCGTCCACACTCTTCCCACCGGATTATGGGGACTGCAAAGAATAAAAAGCTTTACCTCTTCCGTTATGATTTTCCGCTCAAAATCTACAAAATCTATCTCATATCTTCCACTTTCAGACTGTCTCAGTTCATTAATGACTAATTTTCTATCATTATCTAAAATAACTTCCTCAAAAGGATAGTAAACCGGCTGCTGAATTAATACACCTTCTCCGACTTTTGTAAATGCACGTACTGCCATTGCCAGAGCAAACACAATCCCCGGTGTCTTTACAAGCCACGGTTCTTTTATATCCCAGTTGTGTCTGCGTTTCATCCATTTTTTTAATACCGCAAAATATTCTTCTTTAACATCACTATAACCATAGATACCATGCCAACTCATCTGCTCTAAAGCTTCAATAATGTAAGAAGATGTTTGAAAATCCATATCGGCAACCCAGAGTGGCAGTATATCCTTGGGTCTTCCCCTTTCTTCTGCAAAATCGTATTTTAAGCTTTTCGTATTTCTCCGATTGATGACTGTGTCAAAATCGAGATTTTTTTCTCTCATAAACATTCACTCCATTTCACTCTGCCAAAAACGCCTGCTGCAAATCCTCTATCAAATCTGACGCATTTTCAATTCCAACCGAAAGCCGCAGTACTCTGTCGGTAATACCACTCTTTTCTAATATTTCTGGTGGTACATCCGCGTGGGTCTGCGTCACCGGATAGGTAATCAGGGATTCCACGCCGCCAAGACTTTCAGCAAATTGTATCAACTGTACTTTCTCTAATATCTGCTCTGCAAACGCTTTGGAATTTACCTCAAAGGTCAGCATTGCGCCAAATCCCCTTGCCTGCTGCTTCATCAGTACATGCCCCGGATGTTCTTCTAGCCCCGGATAAATCACTTTGGTAACCTCCGGTCTTTCTTTTAACCATTGTGCCAGCTTAAGCGCATTTTCCTGTGCTCTTTCCATTCTTATGGCAAGGGTCTTGATTCCCCTTAGAATCAGCCAGCTGTCAAATGGGGAAAGTCCTGCACCGGTCGTCTTTATGATGTATCTGATTTTTTCTGCAATCTTTGGCTGTAAGGAAACCACAAATCCTGCCAATGTATCGTTGTGTCCGCCAAGATACTTTGTTCCGCTATGTACCACAATGTCTGCGCCAAGCTTTAACGGATTCTGGAAATACGGGGATAAAAATGTATTATCCACAATTAGTAAAAGCTGATGCTTTTTGCTGATTTCTGCAATTTTTTGAATATCAATCACATGCATCATTGGGTTTGTGGGGGTCTCAAAGTAAATTGCTTTTGTCTTTTTAGTGACATAATCTTCTACAATGTCTTTTGTAAAATCCAGTTTTATGATTCTGATGCCGTTTTTTTCACTGATGTTGGAAAACAAACGTGTACTGCCGCCATAGAGATCCTCATCCACAATCACTTCATCGCCCGGTGAAAAAATTTCCATCACTCCTGCTATCGCTGCCATTCCACTGGAAAATGCAATTGCATCCACCCCACCTTCTAAATTGGCAACAATTTTTTCCAACTGTTCCCTTGTGGGGTTTTGTGTACGGCTATAATCATACCCTGTACTCCTGCCAAATCCTTCATGGGCAAATGTTGCTGTCTGATAAATAGGAAAACTGATTGCCCCTGACCTGTCACAGGAAGTTTCTTTGTGATTTAAGTGAATACATTTTGTTTCTATTTCATACATTTTAACCGCCTCCTTATTCCTACTATCTTGCTATGTTTTAAGTATAATGCTTTTTTTAAAAAGGTGTTAATTCCAAAAAAATATGACTTGCTATAGCTTTTACCTATAACAAATCATATTTTCCACTTTATATATTTTTTAAACTTTGTTTACGATTCTTCATAAATGATTCATTTTTAAGACACCAAAAAAACACAATTTATGGATATACTGAATTTGTCAAATGAAGTTCCCCCACTCATTACTTCATTTGACAACAAACAAAACTTTTTCATAAACTCTCCCCTTAAAAGAGCGTCACATCCTCTGACCGAACAGCCAGCGGATGTAACGCTCTTTTTTACTCTATTAATTTAGATGCCCAGCGTTTAATCTGCTTAGGAACTAAACCTTCCGTGGCACAATCATAAATCTGCTTTTTGGGCAACAGCACTTCTAGATTCGACTTTTCATTTGGCTCTGCCTGTAACAAAAGGATAAGACCAGCTTCTAATAAAGGATTCACCTGCGACAATTCTTTGGGCTGCATGGTATGAAAACCCATGCGCAGCAGACAATGTTCTATAAAATTCATCCATTCGGCTGTATCTTCCTTCTTTTCAAAGAAAACCAATCCGGCTTTCTGCCCCATGGCTCTTTCCCGTTCTGTAGCTGTAACCGGTCTGCTCTCTTCCTTCCATGCGCCTTCAGAAATTGTACGCGTAACATTTCCATAGGCGGCAAGGGTATGCTCCGTTCTGTCCATAAGCAAAAATGTTCCCAATGCACGGTTTTCATTTACATTTGTGACAATAAATGGCGTTGGAAAACTAATTTCGCAACGTGCCAGCGCATTTTTCACTAAATATTCTGCATACTTGTGCTCTCCGGTATTTACATCTATCTGGTAACAGATTTTCGTAATTACTGCTGTGGTTTTCCGGCTCCCACACCGGACTTCATAGCGTTTTCCCGGTGTCAAACGGTTATCCGCTGTCCAGAGAATATCTGCCTCTATGCGTTCCTCCGCAGAAAGATTATCCTCCTTTGTCAGGATATAGCCTCTGGCAATATCTAATTCCCGCTCCATTTCAATGCCGGCAGGCACGCCCTCTTCTATTTCAGCAACGGATTGGTCTAACGCATACAGACCGGTTACTTTTGATTTTTCACCCGTAGGATATATGCACACCTCTTCTCCACAGCTTAATGTACCGGATATGACTGCTCCCTGAATTACCCGTTTTTTCACTTTTGCACCGGACATCTGACTGGATTTGCAGATTCTTTGTACCTGCATACAAAAAGTATTTTCCGTCTGCGCCATAGGCACTTGAATATTTTGAATAGCCTCTAAAAGCGTGCTCTTTTGATACCATGGCATGTCTACACAAGGTACCGTAATATTTTCCCCTGCTTTTGCTGCCACAGGCACAATTTTCCAACTGCATTCCGGATATTCCTGCATCATTCCTGCAATTTCTTTTTCAATCTGCAAAAAGATTTCCTGACTATACGAAACTAAATCCATCTTGTTTACAGCAAAAACTACACTGCGGATGCCCATAAAATAACAAATACGCATATGTCTTCTTGTTTGTGGTACAATCCCTTTATTCGCTGCAATCATGACAACTGCCGCCTCTGCCCCCAATGCCGCATATGCCATATTATAGGTATATTCTTCATGTCCCGGTACATCCGCCATAAGAAAATCATAGTCTCCCCGCCGAAATGCACTGTAGGAAACCTGTACCGTAATCCCCTGTCTTGCCTCTTCCTCTGAACATCCGGCAAGAAGTGCTAAATCTATCGTTCCATCCGTTCGAAGATACGCTAAATTCTGCTTAAATGCCTCCTGCTCCTCTAATGTGGCTGCTTCATAGATAATTCTGCCAATCAACGTGGATTTTCCATCATCCACACCTCCACAGGTCACAAAACGCCGCACCTTTTCTTTTCCTGTAAAAACCCCAGCATAACGGAAAATCTCCGGCATATTCTTCTTTTCATCCCCCGATACAAAAGAAATTACCGGCTTTTCCGGAAATATTGCCAGCTCTGCTAATTGCTCCAAAGCGGCTTTTTCCTCATCAGTTTCTGCATATAACGTGCTTTTTCTCCCCTCACAAAAGCACTCACGCATCTGATAAACTGCTTCTCTCTCAATCTGATTCAAACGCTGCAAAAATCCCATGCTGCCTCCTCCTATATTCTATTGTAAATTACAGCAGCCTTTTCGAAAATCTATGGCTGTTTTTCATCTTCTTCTATGCTTACACTAGCTTCCGTAATATGAAAGTCCACCTGAGGGCTTTTCACTTTCACTAATCCCATAATAACCTCCCACAATGCATGTATCTGGGATACCATCATAGCATCTGCATCTATGCTATGGTGCAATAAGGTCTGCAATGAAAAGCGACGAACACCTAACGGTGGCAAAAAAACATAATTATTGGTTTTTACCTGCTTGTCCGCTGTTTTTATCAATTCATAGGTAATCAGGCAAAATTCCTGTCCACGGTATTTGCACAGATATGAAACATAACATTCATCCACAGTCCAATCCATACCGTCTTCACTCACTACATACTTTTTTTCATTTCCTTCGGTGGTCTGTACATCTATACGCCAGGAAAGTTTTCCCTCCTGTGTATCCTTGCACATTTTCATAATGGTTTGTGTTAATTCTTCCGGTTTCATACTTACTATTCTCCTCTGCTTTTTTATGCTGTCATATCGTTTTCTATTGTGTTTACTATACCACAATTGGTATAATGATAGCAATGTTTGAGATACGATTTAGGAGGCAGCAACATGGCAGATACTATCATTTATCACATTGATGTCAACAGTGCATTTTTATCCTGGAGTGCCAAAAAACGTTTGGAAGAACAACCAGAAGAACCAGATATTCGCACAATCACATCCGTTATTGGCGGCGATAAACAAAAACGCCATGGCATTGTCCTTGCGAAATCCACTTTGGCAAAGCGTTTCGGTATTGTAACGGGAGAACCTTTGATTCGTGCCAGCGAAAAATGTCCGAATCTACAGGTTTTTTCACCGGATTTTGCATATTATGTCAAGCAGTCTAATGCTTTTATTACACTATTAAAGGAAGTTGCGCCTACCGTAGAACAATACAGTATCGATGAAGCCTTTTGTGATATGACCGGTACGAAAAGTCTTTATGGAAATCCTGTGGAATTTGCCCACACCTTACGGGAACGAATCTATCGTGAACTTGGCTTTAGTGTAAATATTGGAGTTTCTGTAAATAAGCTTTTGGCAAAAATGGCTTCTGAATTTCAAAAGCCCAACCGTACACACACACTTTTCCCAGAAGAAATACCACAAAAAATGTGGCCGCTGCCTGTCGGCGAACTATTTTTTGTCGGTCGCTCCACAGAAAAGAAGCTGCATACTTTAGGAATTCATACCATTGGTGAGCTGGCTGCCTGCAATCCTGCTTTTTTAACCTCTCACTTCCGTAAACACGGTGAAACCATCTGGAATTATGCCAATGGACGGGATTTGGATTTTGCCGCCTCCCATGATGTGGCAAATAAAGGATACAGCAACGAAACCACCCTTCACGCAGATGTAACAGATGCCGAAACTGCCAAAATGATTCTTCTTTCCCTAGCAGAAACCGTTGGCGCAAGAATTCGCGCAGATAAAGCCTATGTCAGCGTTATTAGTGTGAACCTTGTCACCTGCGACTTTGAACGGTATTCCCACCAGAAAAGTCTGTATTCAGCAACAAATATTACAGAAGAAATCTATCAGACTGCCTGTGCACTTTTCGACCAGATGTGGAAGCATGAACCGATTCGACTCATCGGTGTTGCCACCAGTAAGGCTACCTTTGAACAGTCCTATCAGTATGATTTATTTCAGTCCGAAAATTATGAAAAGCTTTCTAAGCTAAATTCTGCCCTCGATTCTATACGGGATAAATATGGAAGTAATGCAGTTACACGGGCATGCTTTTTAGATGAAAAAAATAAAATATCCAAGGGTATGAGTGCAGCTAAGTTTGAACATAAAAAGACAGATAAAAACAATTTTACCTCAATAGATGTTTCGCAATAGCTTTTTCTGCGAAACATCTCCTCCTACATAAAGGTATCTGTAATCACAATCTATATCATACTTTAAAGCTACCGAAACACCTTTTTCTGCGAAATTTTCAAGCCCTCTTACTGCATCCGTAATCTGTTTCAATGATTTTCTTGATATATTTGAACCAAATTCACTTGTCAGACGCTCGCTTAATGCTTTCAGCTTACGTCTTACAATTTGTGAGTATTCGACTTTCTTCAATCAAATACCCCCAATTCTGCTTCCAATTCATCAGCAGATATTGTTCCTTCTTCCCGAATAGAATTTTCCGCCTCATTTAATTTGCTCATAAGCTGATAAAGAGCTTTTTGTTTGTCAAGTTCATCCAACTCTTTCATATCTATAATTGCACACTGTCCATGTCCGTTACGAGTTAAATAAACTCTGTTACCATATGTCACTTCACTAATTACTGCTGTATAATTTCTCAAATCCGAAATAGGCTTAATATTGGGCATACTAATTCCTCCATTTCCTAATAATAATTCGTATCATTTTTTTAATACTATTATACACTTTTGCTGTAAATTATCCAACTTATTTGCCGGAAAATTTACAGCAATTCTTTATTTCGTACTATTTTCTCAACTGCTGTAGCAATTCCTCCAGTTTCTTAGACTGCATATTCGGAAAGGCTTTTATTAACCGCTTAAATCTGGCATAACGTTTCTCCAGAAGCTGTTTGTATTCTACATTTAAACGCTCTAATTCCATGCGTTTTTCTTTTAAATCTGCATGAATATCTTCCTTTTTGCCTGCAACCAGAGAAGCTTTTTCAAAAATATCTTCTCCCACCTCGTCAGAAAGTTTATGTATTGCCTCTGCCATTTTTTCTAAAGCTCTAAGATTTTTATTAAATTTCAAAAGTGTATTTACGGTTACTGATAAATCGGCAAAGAAATAAATACATAATATAACCAGAATGACAGTTCCTATCTTCTCTGGCATAAAGCGAATACTTTTGCAAACCAGCGGATGTATGCCATTCATAATTACCATGCAGCCAAGTCCCCAGTAAACAGAAAATTTCAGACAGACATAGCCATGTATGTTAAAGGGCATGTCCGAATAATCCCACCATTTCTCGTGAAATAATTTTTCTAATATCAATCCGGTAAGATATTCTAATATCGTTGTAAGCACCAGAGAACCTAAGAATAGAATTATACCGTTTTCTTTTAATGGGGTCAGTGCTGATGCTACAATCACTACACCAAATCCATAAATTGGACAGATTGGACCATTAAAAAATCCGCGGTTTACAAAATGTCCTTTGTTCAAACCGACGTAAATGACTTCTGCACACCAGCCGATGGCGGCGTAGATGAAAAACATCCATAATAATTCGTATATAGTATTTGGCATTTTATTTCTCCAATCTTTCTATTCGTTACGAAATTTCTATAACCAACTTTATTCCCCCACAATCCCCCTCCATTTTACATTCATATCACACTAAATATACTATACCATACATCCATCTATAATACCAACATTAACAACTTCTTATCCCTAATTCCTTATGAAAATACCGCAATGTTGAATACCTATATTTTCTCTCAAATTCTTTCGGATGAAGTTTTTTATTTCCGGTAATATGATGTACATAATCTTCTACATATTTTAATGCTTCCATTTTTATTTTTTCAAAAAATTCTACGGTTTCTTTAAATTCATCCTTATCAATAACTGCATCTTTATTTCCCATATAATTTCCATCAGATACAATAATTATTTTACTATAGTCTAAACCGGATTTATGCTTTCTCGAACGAACTGATTTTCTAAAATGATACGCTGATTTGTGAGAGATTTCTGTTCTATATGGAATACAAATAAAATAGTCATAATGTGTTTGGAATAGTAAGCAGTTATATGCCCTTCCCTGTTTTTTCAAAATTTCTTTATACTTTATCTCATTATACGCAGAATAAAATTCATCTTTAAGCTGCAAAATCTGATAGTCATTATCTGGTAATTTCAAATACCCTTTCCTTCTTTCTCTTTTGCTAATAATTTAAAAACGAGAGGAACAACTCCTCTCGTTTTATTCCTTCATCACTCGGTCAGTTTTTATTTTACCGTCCTGTCAGAACCGTCACAGGACTCATCACTCGGTCAGTTTTTATTTTACCGTCCTGTCAGAACCGTCACAGGACTCATCACTCGATGAAGAGAAACAATCATGTTTCTATATATACTATATACACTTTAAATTATAAAATCAACACAATTTTTATAAAAAAAATATAAACTCTACCCTCTCTCAATCATTACATTTTTCCCTTCAAAAATCTCTCCTCTTGTGGCATATTCTAAAGAGAAAAAACGGTTGAGCATACTCATATTCAAAGTCTTTCCAAAACGCCTTGGACGGGCAATCAGTGTTACATCGTCACCATTCTCCCACCATTCTTTGATAAAATTCGTCTTATCCACATAAAAATAATTTCCTTCTATTATCTTTTCGAAGTCCTGTATTCCAATTCCAACCGTTCTTCCCACAATTATCACCTCATATCTTTTTAAAACTTCCGAATCCCTATCGCATCATCATCCACATTCTTTCCAATAGACTTTATCTGCACAAAATAGCTGTAATTCTCATTCACCTTCACTTCTACCCTATCTCCCACTTTATGCCCAAACAAAGCCTCACCCAGCGGTGATTCCTTAGAAATCAGTCCCTTTAAGGAATTTCCACGAATCGTCGTCACAATGGTGTATTCTTCCACTTCATCGTCCTCTTCAAAATACACCTCTACCTTTGTGTTTAAGCCTACTTCATCATCCTTTGACTCATCCGATACAACCTTTGCTGTTTTAATCATTTTCTCTAAATAACGGATTCTGCTTTCATTCTGATTTTTAAACTGCTTGGCAGCTTTATATTCAAAATTTTCGGATAAATCTCCCTGTGCTCTGGCTTCCTTTACGGATTCTAAGGCTTCTTTACGCACCACTAACTTACGATGGTCGATTTCCTCCTGCATTTTTTCTATATCTTTTTGTGTCAATTCATCAAACATTTTCCACAACTTCCTTTCTAATTTCACCCATCTGTACCATAACAGAGCAGTTTATTCCAAAATGACCTTCCAGCTTTCTAATAACCTCTCCAAAGAAAAAGCTGCATTTGCCGGACTGGTAGAAGGCAAGCCAACTGTCTTTATGCCTGTCATCGGCTCTACATACTTACGATACAGCTTTTCTGCTGTCTTTCCATTGGTATATATCTTTGTTATTTTGGTTTTTTCCAGAAAATCCATAGGATTATTCGGCACAACATTTTTGATACTGCTGTCACTAGAGCCTGTAATCTCACAGCTTTCGATAACATCCCATAGAGCAATTCCATGCCTTTTTAAAAACTCTTTTTTCCCGGAAATATCCTGCGGAACTTCTTCTTCATACAAGCGTCCCAGCACTTTCCAGAACCGATTCTGCGGATGTCCATAATAAAACTGAACTTCCCTTGATTTTACTGAAGGAAAACTGCCCAAAATCAAAATTTTAGCCTCCGCATCATATACCGGTCCAAATTCATGGGTCTGCCTAATTTCTTCCATAACGATAACCTGCCCTAAATATTGCTACTGTCCTGTCATGCACCTCTACCGTTCCATCCACAATTACTTTACCCTGCATGATGCTGTTTTCCTCATAGGTATCCACTTCCTTAAACCAGCACATACCCTGTGGCAATTGTGGCAAAGTCACATGCAGACTTTCCCAATAGGTATTAATGGCTATATACACACAATCATCCTCATACCCGGTTCTTCCGGCAAAAAGTATACCTACATAATGGGAATCTCCGTTAAAATCACTCTTCCATGGTGTAACATCATGGGCACTCATTTCCGGAAAACCAAAACTGCAGCGTTGTGTATGCTTGCGGATTGGTGTATGTTTTTTTCTAAATTTTATCATAAATTTGAAAAATTCAAATAAATCCGAATTTTTCTCCAATAAGTTCCAGTCCAGCCAGGAAATGATATTATCCTGACAGTAAGGATTGTTATTGCCAAACTGGGTATTGCCAAATTCATCCCCGGCTAAAAACATAGGTACGCCACGGCTGCAAAGCAGTACGGCAGCAGCATTTTTTATCATGCGCATACGCAGTCTGTTCACAGAAGCATCCTCTGTTTCGCCTTCCCATCCACAGTTCCAGCTTAAATTGTCATTCGAACCATCCGTATTATTCCAGCCGTTAACTTCATTATGCTTCTGGTTATAGGCATACAAATCATATAACGTAAATCCATCATGACAAGTAATAAAATTCACGGAGGCATTACAGCCATGACGCTCTTCATACAAATCCACAGAGCCAAAAATACGCGTAATGGCAATTTCTGCTTTGCCATTATCCCCCTTCAAAAAGGAACGCATATCATCACGGTATTTTCCATTCCACTCTACCCAGCGGTTCCATGAAGGGAAATTGCCCACCTGATACAGTCCCCCGGCATCCCATGCCTCGGCAATCAGTTTCACATTACCAAGAATCGGGTCAAATGCCAATGACTGTAAAAGTGGCGGCTTGCTCATCGGCGAACCATCTTCATTTCGTCCCAAAATACTTGCCAAATCAAAGCGGAAACCATCAATACGGTAACTAATCACCCAGTAACGCAGACATTCCAATATCATCTGCTGTACAATCGGATGATTACAGTTTAAGGTATTTCCACAACCACTGAAATTGTAATAGTAGCCTTCCGGTGTCAGCATATAATAAATATTATTATCTATTCCTTTAAAAGAAATAAAGTTGCCACCTTCATTCCCCTCTGCCGTATGATTAAATACTACATCCAGATATACTTCCATACCATTGTCATGCAATGTTTTTACCAGCTGCTTTAATTCATTTCCTTCCCGGTTATGCTCAATTCCCGCCGCATATCCGGTGTTTGGTGCAAAAAAGCTTACCGTACTGTATCCCCAGTAATTCATCAACTGCTGTCCATTGTGTTCTCTAGCATCCAACATTTCATCAAATTCAAATATCGGCATCAGCTCCACCGCAGTAATGCCAAGCTCTTTCAAATACGGAATCTTTTCCACAATTCCGGCAAAAGTTCCCTTATATTTTACACCGGAAGATGCATCCTGCGTAAATCCACGCACATGCATCTCATAAATAACCGTATCCTCCATAGGGGTTAAAACCTGCTTGGAATCTCCCCAGTCAAAGTCATCACGCACGACTCTTGCATGGTAATGGTCTGATGGTCCTTGTTTTTCACCCCAGATTCGCTGTCCGGTAACGGCTTTCGCATAAGGGTCTAAAAGAATCTTGTTTTTATCAAAAATAACGCCCTTTTCCGGTTCATATGGGCCATCTAAACGATATGCATACTCAAATTCACCTATCTGCAGTCCAAAAACAATCATGGAATACACATTTCCAATCCGGTAATTCTCCGGAAAAGGAATAATGGCATAGGGTTCACTTTCCTGATTATAAAAAAGTAACAGCTCACAGGCAGTTGCCTGATTCGAATGTATGGTAAAATTTACGCCACCGGGAATCGCTGTCGCTCCATTTATCTCGTATAAGCCCGGTCTGACCTGATAACCTGCAATTTCATCTATGGGAATCAAATGATATTTTGACTGTGGTAACATAGTAATTCCTCCGCATTTCCTTTTTATTTCATTATCCTTATGATACACAATTTTCATATATGGGGCAAGAAAAAAAGAAACTGTCACATCCTTGCAACAGTTCCTTTTCATTTCTCTTATTAACCTAAAAATGTAAAATAACCTAATACCAGTATACCTAAAACTATTCGATACCAGCCAAATACTTTAAAATCATGCTTTTTAATATAGTCCATTAAGAACCGGATAACCACAATAGATACCACAAAAGCTGTAACCATTCCCACTAAGAGAATTGCCAGTTCCCCGGATGTAAATGCAAAACCAAATTTTAAAAGCTTTATCAAGCTTGCACCTAACATAACCGGAATAGCAAGGAAAAATGTAAACTCTGCTGCTACACTTCTTGATACACCGAGCAGAATACCACCTAATATTGTGGCACCGGAACGACTTGTGCCCGGAAAAATGGCTGCCAGCAACTGAAACATTCCAATCCAGAAAGCAGTATTCCATGTAATTTCTGCAATACTGTTTATTCGTGGTTTTCTGGTATGATTTCTATTCTCAATAAAAATAAATGCCACACCAAATACAATTAATGCCAGTGCTATGACTACATAATTGTAAAACAATTCTTCTATCTTCTCACCAAAGCCCAGCTCCAAAACCGCTGCCGGCACGCAGGCAAGTGCTATTTTTAACCACATAACAAAAGTATCTTGACGAATAAAATGTTGCTCCTTCGTGGAAAACGGCCATATTTTCTTCCAGTATAACAACACCACTGCAAGAATCGCACCAAACTGTATAACCACCTCAAACATACTGAAAAACTCTTCCGATACATTCAAACTGATAAACTCATTTAAAAGTATCAGATGTCCCGTACTGCTGACCGGAAGCCATTCCGTGATACCTTCCACGATTCCAAAAAATATTGCTTTTAAAATTTCTATCATGTTATCCTCCATTTTATTTACTTACACAGTCTAACTTTGCCTGCACCCGTTTCGAATCCACCGGTTTTAACAGATAGCCGTTTACATGTGCTTCCCACGCATGCATAGCATATTCCTCAGACTGTGTAACAAATACTACATATGCATTGGGCGTTTTTTCTTTTAAGCACTTTGTCAACGCAAATCCTGAAACCGCATGCATATTTACCTCTGTAAACAGCATATTCACTTCATGCTTTTTTATGTATTCCAACGCTAAAGAAGAGTCCGAAAAAACCTTCAGCTCCACATCTTTTCCCCATGACTTTATGCAACGTTTCAGATTTGCTGCACTATCTGAATCACTGTCTACAACAAGGATAACCATTGTCCCGCCTCCATATTATGAACATAATTACATCTATTGTATTCTAGTAGGAACATCACAAGTACATCATGATTATTTGCGGTTATAAAGACTTTCATCCAAAAACGCTGTTGTAAACTCTGCCCAGCTGTAATTTGACATATACTCACCTGTATAGGAATTTATTGCTGACACATCACCTGCTAAAAACTTATAATAGTCACAATCGATTTTTGCCGGCTCAAGGGCTAAATAATTCCATTTTTTCACTATACAATCCTCTAAACCCTCTGCCTTTAGCGTACGAATCATCTGGGAAATAACTGTCTGTGTCTGGCTTCTAAGATTCCTGTCATATGCCTTATCTTCCCAAAGCACGGAACTAATCTCTGCCGTATTCACTCCGGTTCCTTTTTTGTCTACCAGAAATGCAAACAGCTCCTTTGCCTTGCTTCTTGGAAACTGTAATGGTTCATCACCGACATACACATCAAAATTACCAAAGGTTTTTACCACAATCTGCTTTTTTTCCTGCATACGCAGTTCTCGCTCTTCTTTAGAAAAACCTTCGATATTCTGCAATTCTTCCTCTATAAGTTCTTTTGTCACAGGTTTTAAAATATACCCTCTTGCATGAAGCCGAAAGGCCTCTAACGCATAGTTATCATGTCCGGTCACAAAAAGAATTTTTACTGCAGGCGTAATCTCCTTAAACTGTCTGGCAAGCTCAATTACGGACATTCCATACATTTCAATATCCAGAAAAGCAAACTCTAAGCTTCCGCCATTTTCTTTCAGCTCATTTGCATAGGACAAAGCCTCCTCCTGATCGGTAAATCCCTTAACACAGTCTTGTGGAAACATTTTCTCTAAAATTCGCATTAAATGCTGCATTGCCAGCTTTTCATCATCGACGACTATCAGATTCATCAGCTAACTCCTTCTACTAAAATACTCTTTCGTAATACAGGCACCAGTTTTTTTGCCATTAAAATGGTAAATCCAATCTGCACCACACACATGGCTGCTGTCTGGTATATTCTGGTGACAAACAATGCGCCAAAGGGACTTCCGTATAAAAACGAAATCCAAAACGTATTGATAAGCTGACTGCCCACAAGCTGCACAATGAGTACCGCGCAGACAATATTTTTCACAGAGGTACTTTTCCGTAAAAAAATACCGAATATAATTCCTGTAAAAAATGCCGTCACAGTAAATCCGGGAAAAAATGCACCCACCGGAAACAACACCGCACTGATAATATCCCCGACAGCAGCCACAATTCCTGCCGCCAGCGGGCCATAAAAAATGGCTGCCACTACGATGGGAACGAAGCTAAACCCGATTTTTAAATTCCATGTATGAATGGTAAAAAAACGGGCTGCTATCACTTCCATGGCAACCAGAGCACCTATCATTGAAACTGACTTGGCGTTAAATCTTGTATTCATGGTCATCCTCCTTTCCTTTGCCTTGGCAAAAAATTTCTGTCGAGCCTAAACGCTACCCTCCAGAAGGACGACCACCTCTATCCTGTAGCAGCGGGATGCGAACCTGGTATCGCAAGATTTCCTTTTCGTTCACATGACAACTCCCTGTTCACATGACACTTAACGCACCAGATTCTACTCTGCTTTTATTTTCGACTTTCCCATTTTACCACACGAAAGTCTATACTGCAATAGTAACTAAGCAATACTTACAGTGCCAACCATTTATTTTGGTAAAACAATTTCTACCGTAGTACCTTCACCGATTTTACTCTTTACTTCCATCCTGCCGTTACATCTTGCCAAAATTCGCTTCTGCACATTTTCCATACCGACATGACTTCTGTTATCCTGCTGTTTTCCCAGACTATTTACATCAAATCCCACACCATCATCTGCGATGACGATAACTACCTCATTTTCCGTTTCTCTGGTGGAAATGGTAAGTGTACCACCTTCTTTTTTCTTGCTGATACCGTAGCGTACCGCATTTTCCACGATAGGCTGAATTGTCAGTGCCGGTAAAAAAAATCCATCTTTTTCAATTTCATACTGCACCTGCAGCCGTTCCTCAAAACGAATCTTTTCCAACGCAAGATAATTTTTCACATGCTTTAGTTCCTGCTCAAAGGGAATCAGCTTCGTACTGGTAAGCGAATCCATATTTCCCCGCAAAAAATGTGCAAACTGTGCCAGTGCATCATGGGCTTTTTCCGGTTCACTTAAGCATAATTCCTGTATACTGCTAATCGAATTATACAAAAAATGCGGTTGAATCTGGCTAAGCATAATGGAAATTTTACTTTCTAAAAGCTCCTGCTCCATTTTTTGTGCTTTCTGGCTTTTTTCCGTATTTCGTTTCATCATGAAAATCATCAGCCAGTACTGTACAAATACAAAAACTGCCAGACCAATTCCAAATAAGTATACACCTTTTACCTCACTGATACTATATTGTATAGTCCCTGCAAAACCGCATAAAAGCAGTACTATCCCTGAACCTAAAACAAGTTTTGGAATAATGTCTTTCGTATGAAATATTTCATAAAGAATACAGATAAATATTCCAACCATCACCACCGGCATCATGTTTCGGAAGGATTGCTGCATAATTTCTCCATCTATTCTGCCTAAAATCAGCAGTACCAGATAGCCTGTCCCTACAATAGCTAACAGAGTTTCCAATATATCTGCTGCTTTTTTTGCACCACTATGCATAAACCATTTTGTATAGCGGAGTGCAAATGTCGGAATACTCACAAAAACAATGGCATCTAAAATCTCCCATCCCACACCATAAGGCGCAAGCAGAGAAATATAATTATAATCGATTAAAAGCCATAAACTTGCCGACAAAAACAGCATACCACAATTTAATATCGGCTCCGTATCCTTGACTTTTACCATTTGCAGATTTACTGCCACACAGAGCATCTCAAGACCAACAAGCAGAATAACCAAACCTGCCAGAAAACCCGACAGCTTTTCATTGAGCATATGTTTAAAAAGCTGCATCTTATCCCCTGAATACAACTGTTCCATACAAAGCTGATAGATTTTAGAGGAATTTTGCGGATACGGATTGTAAAATTCCATAACAATTTCATCCGTTTCGTGTATTCCTCTTGTATAAAAGTTTCCCCATATATTTCCCGCTGAACGTGAATAAGGAAATGTCTGTTTAGGTGCTCCATAGGCATAAATCTTTTGTCCATTTCGATAAATGGTTACCTGAATCCGGCGCAGAAAGATGAAAATCTGTTCATTTGCCTGAATATTTTCCGTAAAGTGTCCTTTTATCCGTACACGTTCTGCTGCACCAATTTCATCATATGCTGTATCTCCTAAAGGAAGTTCCTCTCCACTTTCCATATCCATAATGGTGCCGCGAAACTGCAGTCTGTGCAGTTTACTCTTATTCAATTCCGAATATTTCGCATCCTGCACAAACGCAAGCAGCACCAATGCCATTGCAAGCACAATGGTAATGGCATACATCCACTTTTTCATTTATTCCATCTCTTTCATCTGCGTTTCAAACGGCTGTAATGTAAACTGCATCCTGCCGTTTTCTGTCTGAATATTTGTCGTCTGTACACAATTTGAATTATTGATAACGACAAGCTGTCTGCTGCCCGGATAATATGCACATTCTGTTTCCACATTATCCGTCAGATAATTCTGGTTTAAATCCTTTCCTGCTGCAAACAAAATCAGATTTAAAAGCATACGGGTATTGGCATTATTTACTTCAAAAGCGGATAAATAAATCCCCTTTCCTTTACCAAACGCATGTACCGATAGTGTCGGAAGTCCATTCTCTTCTGCAAGCACTCTGGCTTTTCCATCCGTGAGCATACGGTTTTCCCGACCTTTCACATATGCACCTTCCGGCAGTAAGCCCTCTATATTCTCCACTGTATACTGCCATCTGCCATGACATACTCTTGCACCGGTATCCTCATCCATACCAAGTACAGGAGCCATACGAAAATAATTCTGATAGCCTTCTACTGCTGATGGTTCGTTGATACCAATAAATGCACCGCCATTTTCTACCCATTTATACAGCTCACTAAGTACTTTTTCATCCTTCCATGCATCACCACCGCTCCATGCCGTTCCTGCACGACCGGCGTTGATAACCACATCAATATCCTTTAATTTTCCAGCCTTTATATCTTCAAAATTGATAAATTCCACATCCACAGGCAGACCTGCTAATGCTTCATTCACATGAATCAAATCATGCATATAGGTTTCATGGAAATGGCCGGACAAACTCCATGAACGAATACTTCCCCAGCTATGTAATACAGCCACTTTACATGGAATCGTATATACACCGCCTGCCTTATGAAAATCCTTAATTTTACGGAATTCATCTGCCACTTCCTCAATGTAATCGCAAAAATCCGGAAAATCTTCTACCAGATGCAGGTAACCACCCAGTCCTATACGGTCTACAGGCTCTCTAAGCAGTGCTCGACGGATTCTGTTCCAGTATACCTTCGCTTCTGCTGTCGGATCTCCACCTTCCATAAATGTTGGCGCTCCACCTAAGCCAACCGGGAAAAGGTATGGATGCAGACGCAATTCATGGGTATCTACCTTTACCCCTGCACAAAGCCTTGCTTCATATCCATTAAATACACATTTAATCAAACCATCAAATCCAAATTCCTCAAACAGATTGCTGTATGGCTCTACGCCTACCCAGCTATCATCATAGAATACATATGCTTTTTTGCCATATTTGTGTACAAGCTCAATTAATTTCTTACCGTAATCCACCACAAAACGGTTAGTAAATGCCATATAATCAAGCTGTTTTTTATCTGCCGGCATATGGGTCACATGCAGTTTGCCCTGATGAATAAAATCCTCAGAAGTTAATGCATAACCATATTCCTGTTCAAAAGCCTCTAACGCTTCAGGACTTACCGTAAAGTCATAAGACCCCCAGTCAGAAAAACGGTTACGATTCCGTTCATCCTCCCCCCACATCCATACAAAATTGTAAAACATGGAAGTAAAACGTACTACTGTAGTAGCCGGATGCTCTTTGCACCAATTTTCTAACCAGCTATACAGATACTCCTGTGCTTCTTGCGTCCGTGGGTCAACCGGCATTAAATGCTCCTTATCCCATGCATTTGTCACATGGTTGTACATAGAAATTTCTTCCCAAATACGATATGCCAGAAAATTCACGGTATATTCATGATAAGGTATTGCCTTTATAATCTCTACATTTCCTGTTTCTTCATCAAAATTCCAGTCCGCTTTTTCTACTTCCTGATTTGTTGTACGGTCAAAAACCTGCCAGTATTTTATGGACGAAGAACTTCCATTTACCGTAAACTGCTCTGTAAAATACCCATCTAACAGATGAATACATACCTTTTCTTCAACAGCCATCTTCGGTTCTGAAATCAAAAATGTCTGCTGTAATTTATCCATATGCTCTTTTGCCCATGCATTATGGTCTCTGATAATACAGATAGTAGAATAAATATCATATCCTGCTTCTATAATTTCATCAGAAAGAACTGTTCCATCACTGTCACGGATAACATCTGCTCCCCACTTTTCTGCCATTTTCAATGTAAGTGCTTCATAACCTGATTCACCCGGAAGTGTAAAACTTCCTTTTGTCATTTTTCCCATAATCGTTATTCTCCTTTATAAACATACTTAAAAGGGGCTTTCCCATTACCGGGAAAACCCCAAATCTTTACCATATGTATACTCTATTTTTTATCAAATGCATCTGCTAAATGTGTGATACTGTCTGTAATCTTCGCTGCATTTGCTTCGATATCATTGTAGATAACTGCTGACTGTGCTGCCAAATCCTGCATATTCTTCGCAACTACTGCAAAACCAACACCCGCTTCACCACTTCTGGCTGCTTCGATACTTGCATTTAATGCCAAGATACGCTGCTTGGTCGCAATCGCCTTTAAATTACCCGTGCTTTCACTGATGGTAGCTGTCAGACTCTGTGCTTCACCAATTTCCTCCTTCACAGTATCTAAGCGCCCTGCATTACTATTCTTAAAGTATTCAAGATTTACCAACTGATTTACTATCGTACCTAACAGCTCTGCTGATGCACGAATCTTCTTCTCTGTGCTGACAGGTACTTTTCTTAACGCTGCAATATACGCATCCGGGTCAATCCCTAGCTCTATTGCAATTTTACGGAATGACTCTTCATCCGGTGCCTGTGGCAATACCTGTCCACCAATAATCGCACCTACTTTTTCATCCCCAACCTTGATATCCACAGAAAAATCCATCAATCCGGCATGACAGAAATACGTACCTGTACATTCATTGTCACATTTTACACAACGACGGTTGCCTTCCTCTGAACCACGGGTGTACTTCATACAAAAATCTGTAAAATTGCTGCCTTCTGTCAAATATTCCCCATGTATACCTACAGCAATTGCTGCTAAACCTGTTGCATCTGAAAACTTATCCTGAATCCTCTGCAGTTTGCTCAAATCCATAAAATCCTTCAGTTCCATACTTCCTCCGTTCCATTACCCATCCGTAATATTTTGATATAAAAAAATCATATCATACTGCTTGTGCTTTTTCAACTACTGTTCAATTTTTTGTGTAATAAACTCCTCCATCTCACTTTTGGGAATTCCAAGTGCAATGGATAATTCGCCATAAAAATTTTCTTCTGCTAAATGCAGATATTTTGCATCACTGCTGGTAACCTTTTTACCCTCTGCTAAACGGGACATTTTCCGCATATACAAAGTTTTGATAATGCGTACCCATTCTTCACAATTGCAGCTGCGGATAGCTTCTTTATACATCTGTTCACGATTCTTTTCATCCGCCACCCATAACACTTCGATATCCTTCATCCTAGAAATTAATTCCTCTGCCTCTTCTTTTGTCAACACACTACGCATAATGATTTTCTGATTATCCACGGGTGTAAACAGTCGGCAGCCTTTATCATACACCGGGTCTAACACATAATATAAACGGTCTTCTTTTGTCCCCGGTGCTGCCATTTTTTTAATTTCTTCTATTTTGCATACACCGGTATTTCCATAAATAATATATTGTCCTACTTCAAACATGATTTACCTCTACTTTCACAGTGTCCGACTACAATTCCACATGCATGAACAAAAAATCCGCTGCACTCAGCCGAGCGTAACGGATTGTTTGTTATTTTTCTTAATTTTATCATGTTTTTTTGTTATTTGTCAGTGTTTTTTCTGTTTTTAAACCATTTTCGTGAATATATCAAAACATCTATCCCTACTTTTTTGTGCACTTTGCCTATGGTTTCTGAAAAATTGCCTGATACAGTGTTTGATACAAAAGCTTGGTATCAATGGGCTTTGCAATATGTCCATTCATGCCGGCATTTAAAGACAGACTGACATCTTCTTCATAGGCATTAGCTGACATGGCATAAATCGGAATCTGTTTTGCCTGCACATGGGAAGAAGCCCGGATAGCCTTTGTTGCCTCGTAGCCATCCATTTCCGGCATTTGTATATCCATAAGAACTGCTGCATATTTTTCCGGCTCTGCCTGCATAAACATCTCTACAGCTTCTTTTCCATTCCATGCATGCTCCGTCTGAATATTTACCATTGCCAGCAGCTCTTTTGCTATATCTGCATTGATTTTCGTATCTTCTGCAAGTAAAATCCTCATGCCATGAAAATCATACGTTATTTCTTCCTCTTCCGTCACTTCATCCGCAGATATTTCCTTTACTGCATAACCCAAATCCAGTTCAAAAGGAATGGAAAATTTAAAAGTCGTACCTTCGCCTTTTTTCGATTTACAGGAAATTGTTCCCCGCATAAGCTCTACAAGATTTTTGGTAATGGATAACCCTAAACCACTGCCGCCATGTTTTCGTGCTGTGCTGGCATCCTCCTGTTCAAAGGGCTTAAATATACGCTCAAGCATCTCTTCGCTCATACCTTCCCCTGTATCCGTTACAGAGAAATTAAAATAGGATTTTTCCTGTCTTGCAGGTACTTCTTTTATCCGCAGGATAATTTTCCCTCCGGAAGGTGTAAATTTACAGGCATTCGATACTAAATTCAATACTATCTGACGCAAACGGTATTCATCACCAAAAATCCTGTTATTTTTCACTTCTGTCATATCCAGAACAAAATCCACCTTTTTTTGACGACAGGTCTCTGCATACACCACATGCACAGACTCTAAAACATCACTTAAGGCAAAGGATTCTTTTGCTAATTTCAGTTTATTACTTTCAATGGCTGACATATCTAAAATATCGTTAATAATCGTTAAGAGCATTTTTGAAGAAGTCTGGATTTTTTTCAGATATTCCTCCATTTTCGGTGGGTTGTCCACATAATTTCCTGCCAATTCCAGCAATCCCATAACTGCATTCAGCGGTGTGCGTATCTCATGACTCATGGTGGCTAAAAAACAGCTTTTTGCATAGTTAGCATTATCAGCCTGTACAACGGCATCCGCCAGCTGACGGTTTTTTATTTCTAACCGCAGGTAATTTCTTCTGCGCACAGCAAAAAGCACTGTTATTAATATCAGCACAAGTGAACCTAATAATACAACTATCAGTGTTGCATAACGAAACTTATACACTATGTCCTTTAGGGTCAGTTCATAGCCATTTGTTACCGTATGATCCACTATAATCTGTGCGCTCTCCCTTGTGCCAATGGTCTCAATACATTTGTCAATAATGTGCATGATTATGCGGTTTTCTTCTGTATCCGCAAATGCAATTCCTGCTCTCTCCTGCATAAAAAATGCCGGAAGTACGACAAGCTCTTCATGCTGTGGCTTAGACAAAAGCGGTGTAATAGCATTCACATTCTGCGCCAAAAGGTCAGCCTTTCCATCTAATACCATATGTATACATTCATCCGTAGAATCAGCGCCAACCAGTTCAAACTCCGGATGACTTTTTATAATATAGTTTTCCAGTGCCGCATAACTTTGCGGAATAGCCACCCGATAGCTGATTTTCGGGTCATCTAATGCGTATTCCCTGCCTTTTTTCCCTGCTAATACCACTTCATCTGTATAAAAACAGTCGGATACCAACGTATCTTCATTATGAAAATCCGGATTCTCCGTCATGACTCCTGCAACCATCTGCTCCGGGTGTGCTTTCATATAGTCTATTGGTTTCATCCCCACATCCATCATGACATAACGAAAGTCCAGTCCACTTTTTTCCTCGATTTTTTTAACGATATCCACAGTAATTCCTGCAATTTCACCGTTTTCATCCACATAGGACATAGGCTTTAAATCCGGTATAAAGGCAACTGTCACCTGACCGCAGTCTTTTATAAGCTCTACCTCTTCCCGTGTCAGGGCAGGGTCTGTAACTGCCACACCTTCTCCATAATATTTTTGAAACAGCTCTGCTTCAAAATAAGGCTCACTAACTTTTATTTCTCCTAATGCTCTGTCCACCTCATTTACCAGTTCTATGTTTTCTTTTCCACTCATAAAATAAAATGGTTCAGAGCCAAACCGACATACCACCTTATAATCGGATTTTAGTGCCAGACTGCCCAGCACTACCCCGTCAGCTTCCTGCTTTTCCAAGGCTTCAAAACAGGCATTTTGCGTAGGGTATGACAACAATGTACAGGAAAATCCCATTTCCTTTGCATACGCTAAAAAACTCTCATTCTGAAAGCTGTCCTGTAACACCGCAATTTTCATCCCATCAAAGGCTGCAAAATCATTGTAATAGTAGTCTTCATTTTCACAGTCCACATAGAGCACCCCGGATTCTGCACCTATGGAGTATTTGGAAAAAAGATAATTTTCTTCTCTTTCCGGTGTTTTCTGGGCATGACAGATAAAATCAATATTACCCTCTGCAAGATTTTTCATATGATTTTCCCAACTGTCATATATATACGCATATTCCCAGCCTGTATATTTTGAAATCTCCTCTAAAAACTCCACACCGTATCCGGTCATTCTGCCATTTGCATCTTCCACAAAGAAACCATCATAATCAATATAACCGATTCTTATGGGTCTGTGTGTCTGCTGCGCTGCTCCTATTGATATAACATCCCATAGTAATAAGTTTCCCACCATGCATAAAAACAGCAGTAACAGCAGCGCAAAAAAATTTTTTACTCTTCTCTTCATTCCCCCAACACCACTTTTCTTTTATTCTTCTACTTCTAAAATGGATGTGCAATGTCCACAGCGGGTTGCTGCGATTGGTATTTCACTTACACAGTAGGGACATTTCTTTGTGGTCGGTGCTGCCGGTTTTTCCTCTTTTTTGGATAAGCGTTCATTCAATACATTGATGCCTTTTACCAGAAAAAAAATCACAAAGGCTGTAATTAAGAAATTGATAATGGCTGTCAGAAAATTACCGTAAGCTAACACCGGAGCTTCTGCACTTTTTCCTAAAGTGACCTTTAAGTGGGAAAAATCCATACCGCCGAATATTCCTAAAACCGGTGTTAATATGTCCTGATTTAAGGATGTGACGATGGATGTAAATGCTCCGCCCACAATTACACCGACTGCCATATCCATGACATTGCCACGCATAATAAATTTTTTGAATTCGTCAATAAAACCTGATTTTTTGCTCATATCTTTTGTTCCTTTCTGTGTGTTTTAACATTTGTACTTATCTGTTCTTCTTTTACAATTGGCAACACTGACATTTTGGTCTGCATTTCCTTTATTTGCTTTTCCATCGATGCGATTATGGCATCTTTCTCTTCTATCACAGTTTCCATCTTGGCAATAGCCTTCTGATAAGAACGCAAATCCGCATAGTAATCTTCCCTATCCCGACACCGCTTTATCACTTCCTCCTGAGCACTCATGCGAAAAACAGTTTGTGCAGTTTCTTTTAAATATTCATTTTTTTCTGCTAACATCTTTATTTCCTCCCATGTTTGCGATTTAAATAATGCTGCCCAATAATCTATCTGGTACTCTTTGTCCTCCTGTGTCGCCATTTCTATCTGTGTTAAGTCTATCACACAAAGTTCTAAATTGTCACTATATATCCGGTGATTTTTAGTATTCATAAATTTGTATCTTGCATAAAACTGCGGACAATCTTCAAATAGTGTATAATTCAAAAATCCAATATGTATTACCGGTTTGATAGTATCGTATTCTTCACCGTGATTTACCTGGTCAAAAGAACGACATAGATAACTTAAAGAGCGATTTTCCTAATTTAACTGATTTGCTATCTGCATCTCTAAATTCATCCGTGTTTCATTATTGACAATTAAATTAATATCCAAACGAAACTCTTTATTTTCTATAGATTCCCCCAACAAAATCGGATTTGTAATTTCTGCTTCTAACGGCATCTCCTTGGGTAAATGTAATAATGCACGAATCAACCCACATAATACTTTATTATTTGACTGTAAAACTGCACGAAACATATAGTCGTTGAGCATGTTATAAGGAATTTCTCCAGTTGCTTCTTCTAATGAAGAAAATGTTATGACATCTATTATACTTTTTCCCATATTCACTTATCCTCCTGTTTTTTGCAGAAATATCAAAAACTCCTGCTGTATAATATTTAAAAATGTGGTTTTAAAAAGCATGAATTTTCGAAGTGAAAAAGATAAAAAGACAATTAAAAATGTGCATCCTGAAAAATATGCTTTCTTGTAGAATAACATAGTTTTACAGGGTGCACAAGAAATAATTCTATCACGTCAATTCAAACGAACAAATTCACCATTCTCTGCATCAAACATGTATGTATACTCATAATACCCTTCACCACCTTCATGAGGCTGTGCAAAATACATATCATTTTCTATCTTATAAAAATTAGAATGTTGACCGGAAACCTCAGGCTGGTAAACTTTACCATCTTTGATACCATACAAATATGTTTCCTGTCCAGCCATTCCACCAAATGTCAGAAACTTTGCACTTCCGGTATCCATAATGACAGAATTTCTTATTTCAGCAGAACGAATATAACCTCCGCCATATCCTGCTAAATATGCAAAGTTTGCAATGCATGTCACCTGACAATCGGAACTTACATAATAAATTTTTGCATTATCTATATCCCAGCCACTATCTGTTCCGGTAATTCCAAACATTTCTACTGTTCCATCCGCATCAAAATCCTCACTAAAATAATTCAAAACATTTTCTTCACCAGCTACTTCATTTAATGCTTTTTTTAATGCTATGTCCAAGGGCATTTCTTCCTGTGGAGTATAATTCGAAAATACATTTAGTGAAATACTTGTAATTTCTCTATTTTTATTAATTTCCAAAGCTTCTTCTTCCGTAAGCTGTTTCATCTTTGACGTATCATATGAATTTTCTTTATTATAACAGGATGCATCCCCAAAAAACCATGGATTGTCCGCATCAGCATTACTGTCATAAACTAAGATTTCTTTTAATGCCAATGCTTTTTCCTCGGGCTTAACTACATACGTTTCCTGTGTACTAAGATTTGCCCCAGAGGAACTTTCTAAGTAAACCGTTTTGTCTTCACATAAATAATACATACTTCGTTCACCACTAGATACCAAATGAATAACTTCATCGCCCACACAAGTATATAAATCGTATAACATTCCCATACCTGCTTCCGGTACTGGTGTAACCAATAACTCAGAAACACCATTTCCATCTAAATCTATAAAAGTATACCCAGCATCCGCTAAAGTTTTTGCTGATGTATAAGCCCAATGCCAAAGGTAACTGACATCTTCCGTTTTATCCCAACCACCGGCAATTTTATAATAATACATATCTAAAATATCTTTATAAATTTCTTCATCTGTATATACAACCTCTGTTTCTTCTGTATCCGCCATTATCTCTGTTTCCTGCACAATTTCTGTATTTTCTGTCTCTGCTTCACTTAAAATTTCTTTCATTGCATCTATATATAATTCTGATTCCGTACTATTTTTAGTTACTTCCTGCACAGATTTTTCTTCTACAGATTTCTCTGTATTACCACAGCCACTAATTACTGCTATACCTATACTTATTAGTAATATAATTATATTTCTTTTCACTTTAATTTCCTCCGTATTTTTATAAATGCGCACTCCTAAAACTAAGAGTACGCATCTATTTTCTACAACACAGTTATCTTTTTTGTCACAGCTCCTTTTTTATATCCCGGAAACCAGATTTTTATTTTTGCTGTGCCGGGTTTAACTCCTTTTATCTTTCCTTTTACCGCTTTACAGACGGATTTTTTCGTACTTTTATACTCCATGTTTTCTGCCGGAATCGAAATGACAAGGAACTGATTGTACCATGCTACATTTACATCTATCGTGCCGCCTGCGCCAACTGTAGAAGATGTTATGGAAATGTTCGATACCTTTGCCAAATACTCCGGTGCAACCTTTATGGTTCGGTTTTTACTTTTATCTTTATAGGATTTTTCCTTTGCAACGGAAGATTTTTCTTCTCCAAAACACTGTACCCAGTATTTTATGCCGTTCATTTCTACACAGCCGATGCCAATGGTATTCCATCTCTTATTTAAAATATTGGCTTTATGCCCCGGGGAATGCATCCAGTCGTCCATAACCATAGCTGCATCATGCTGACCAACGGCAATATTTTCTCCCCATACCAATTCTGATATTGTATTCCATGAAAATCCCGAAGGTCTGCCATGACTATAATATAAGCAGTTTTCCGCACCACGAAACATGGCTGCTTCTAATAATTCCTTGTCCATTTTTAAGGTATTTAAGCCTTTCTTTTTCCGTTCCTTATTGACAAGTTTTAAAACTGCAAAGGCTTCTTTGTAGCACTCTTTTACCTTTATTTTGACTCTGGCAGCTTTGCATAATGCACCATCCTCCATCTGGGATACATCATCCGGCAGATTTTTTGCTTTTGTACCTCTGGAAAATGTATATATGCCAATATCTCTTAAACTTGATGGCAGTTTTACACTTTTTAATGCTTTACATCCGTAAAATGCATAATTTCCAATTTTTTTCACTCTCTTTGGAAGGGTGATTTTTTTTAATGAAGAGCAGTTGTAAAATGCAGCATCTTCTATGGTTTTTAAATCTTTCGGCAAGGATATGGATGCTAACTCACTACATTCTTCAAAAGCTGCTTTTTTTATGTTTGTAATGCCTGATGGTATTTGTATAGTCCGCAGTTCAACACAACAGGAAAATGCACTTTCACCAATGAAATTCAAACCTGCAGGTAACGTAATTTCTTTTATTCTCGTATCCTGAAATGCATAGGCATCTATTTTTTTCAACTGCTCCGGCAAGGTGATTTGCTCTAGACTGTAACACCGAACAAAAGCACCTTCTCCGATTTCAGTTACCGTAGAGGGAATTTTTATATCTGTCAGTTCATCACATTCATAAAATGCTGCTACACCTATGTAAGTAATGCCTTCGGACAGCTCTACTTTTTCAATTTTGTAAGCATCCTTGTACCATGGCGGTGTAGCCGGATAATCGTACATTTTTCCTGTTCCTGTAATAGTCAGGGTTTTATCGTTAAGTTTCCATGTAATTGCTTCACCACAACTGCCCTCACCATCCGGTTCATCATCCTCATACAGCCAGTCATCTTCATCCTCGATATTATCACCATATGGATTGCAAATCGTATATTTTGCTGTTGGTGCATATTGGCTTTGTTTTGCTTCGTATGTTACAGGTATATCTATGGATGTCTGTTCTGCCGGCTTTGCTTTTGCTTCTGCGGTGGTGAATTGCAGGCAGGCGAACAGAGTGAATACATAGAAACTGCAATGTGTGAATATTTTTTTGGTTTTTTGCATGGAAATACCCCCATTTTGTGAATTTATATACTTTTCCACTTTACTATAATCATTTATGATTTCTTATTTTCTTATTTTTACTTTTTTTAGCTTACTAAATTTACCATATAATTTTGTTCCATTGACAATTTTATAAGCTCTTACTTTATAATAATATGTACTTCCCCGATAGAGACCTTTTTGCTTATAACTTGTCTTTTTCTTTCCTAGTGATTTAACTAAATAGAAGTAGTTTTTATTGGAACTATAATACGAACGGTAAATTTCATATCCGGAAACAGTGCTATCCTTTTTCCATTTTAAAGTAACTGTACCTTTACCTGTATTCTTAGCACTTTTTAACGTAACTTTCTTTGGAAGTATATAAAAACTTGCACTTTGTGTTCCTGTATACTCGCCTATACCAGTTACTATAACGGTTGCTTTTCCCGGATTTTTGTTATTTTTATACAGTATAGTATAATCTACACCTTTACGCAATGTTGTACCATTGTAAGTTACTGTTACAGATGGTTTTAATGCTTTTCCTGTACAGGTTTTACTGGGAATAGAGTTGATTACTGCATCGGCTAAGGAAGCAGATGTATCAATACTAAATATATACGTTCCTGTGGAGCCATCCGATTCCCCATATCTATAACCTGTTACTTTCAAATAATAACTTCCTGCGGACAAGTCTTCTATCGTGTAACTGTCTGAACGATAACCCACATTTTCATTCCATTCATTACCATCTGTATACCATACTTTTTCACCTGTACTGTCATATAATACAATTGTATAATATTTCATATAGGATGTTATATGAACACGAATATTCTGTTTTTTAGAAATTGAAAATTTATAATTATCAAATCTATCGTTTATAGCAATATGTCCTAGTATATTTCCTCCACTACTAATTGCATTTGCTGTTATAAAATCATTATTCGGTTCTGTGAAGGTTACACTTGCAGCAGCATAACTCATTCCTAAAGTATAATTTCCTGTAGATGCATCCGATGTTCTATACCTATAACCTGTTATTTTCAAATAATAATTTCCTGTTGTTAAATCTACATCATATCCATCACTTCTGTATTTTAAATTTTCATTCCATTCATTAAAATCCGTTCCCCATATCTCTTTCCCTGCATAATCATAAATATACATACTGTAATAACGCATATAGGATGTCATATTAAATGTAATCCGTCCATCCTGTGGAACATTAAAATAATAAATATCATAACGGTCATTTACGGCTATCTGTCCATTCAATGTTCCATTAATACCTATAAACGATGCTGTTGCAAAATCATCATTCGGTTCTGCACAGCTTTCCCCAGCACTTACAAATTGTGTAGAAAAATTATAGATACCTGTAGAAGCCTCATTAGTATCATATCTATAACCAGTAACCTTTAAATAATAATTTCCATTTTCTAAATCTACAGTATATGCATCACTTCTATATTGCAAATTTGAATTCCACTCATTAAACTCTGTTTCCCATATATTTTTTCCTGTACTATCATAAATATACATACTATAATACCGCATATAGGATGTCATATTTATCGTCATTCTTCCAGACTGTCCCAAAGAAAATGCATATACTCTTTGTCTGTTATCTTCTGTTATAGAACCTGAACTCTGCGTACCAACTGCGAGAGTAATCGGATTGGCAAATTCATCACTTAGACTTCCATATACCTTTTCTTCTGTTCTACATTCTTCCCTTTGTATATCTGTCATTTCCACAGGATTTTCTATTTGTACTTCTGCACCCATAACAGACGTTGTCATTGCTAAGCTGACGGCTAATACTAATGTTAATAAACGTTTTCTCATACCTTTCACCTTATCCTTTCCGTATTTTTCACTATTATCCCAACGAAATCTCCTCACTACCATCCGCAAGACACAGCACCGTTCCTGCCGGATATTCCATCGCCACATTTTTCTGCAACCGCACACCATTGACAAACGTACCATTACTGGAATGGTCTTTTACAATATAGCTATTGTTTTCTGCATTGTAACGGATACTACAATGGATATTGCTTATATGCGGATGATTGATAACTAAATTTGCGCTCTGTGGATTCTTGCCAACTACAACTTTTCGATTCTGCGGGAGCATAAATCCCTGTCCTTTAGCAACTCCCTGTTTTACCCAAACACGCCCCATAGCAGACTGCTGTGCAGCATCCTTACCGGTATTTTCTGCCGATGTAAATGAAGATTCAAACGGAGATTCTGCAAAATCTTCTGTCATCGGAACTGTTACCTGCTCCTCAAAGAACTCTGGTGATATAACGGAAACCTCTTCGTCTTCCATCAGAGGTTCTGTAACCTGTGCAAATGAATTATCAAACGGAGACATTTCAAACGCATCTGTCATCGGAACTGTTACCTGGTCTGAAATATCATTCTGCATTTCCCCATAAGATGCTTCTCCAAAAGGTACATCTCCAAACTCCGGCTCTTGATAATCTATCCCAAAAGGGTCTTCCAAGCCATTCTGCATCTGTACAGTTTTCGGTTTTCCGATAAACATAAAGAGAATACTGCATATAAGAAGTATCATCGGAATACCTATGGTAAGAATCGAAAATGGTACTACATATATGCCATTTAGCATGGTCTTGACAAGTGCTTCCACATCTAAAGCTGCTGCCATAAATCCTAGCATTTCATTTACCACATCTCCTGCTTCCTTCGCAATCGTCCCCATGACACCAAATCTTAAAAATACAAATATACCAACTGTAAATACTCCGCATACAATATTGATACTCAATGTGATGTATTTTACAAATTTTACACAAAAACCAATAATCCCTAAAATCAATACAGCCAATATCAACACATAGACAATCCAGAATACTATTTTTAATGTTTTATATCCCTTTTGCATTGCCTGCATGGTTTCATCATCGTCTATTCTTTCCTGTATTTCATCACGTTCATTTTCTTTAACAGAATCTCCATATAAAAAATCTACAAAACTTTTTGTCATTATCTTGCATGGAGAAATATTTGAAATATGTACACCAAATTCTTTTTCATAATCTTTGATTTCTGCATCAAATTCCTCTGCTGCCTGCTGTAAATATTCGTCTATAGCTTTTTCATCTATGCCTAATGCCCCTAACTCCATGTTTTGAAATACTTTTTTCGTTCCTTTTATCAATGAATTTCCTGTCAGACTAAACATAGGTATAAACATCGTAATAAACATTACCAAAAGCAGAATTTCTGTTACAATAAACTGCCACATTTTCATTGTTTTTTTCTGTTTCAAAACTATCATTCCCTCCTTATTCGTCTTATGGTCTCAACTACCGATACTTCGACCTTTTAGTAGTTATATTTTTTATAATAACCGGAACTGCTGATTCTTACTGCCAACCCATAGGATGCTTCCACGTTGAACGGGAGTATACACACCAGACTGTAATCTTTCACCTGTCTGTAAATATGTACCATTAGCCGATGCATCATATACTTCATAACAGCCGATTGTCATATTAAAACGTACTGCACAGTGTTTTTCGCTTACAAATGGGTCATTTATCGTTATCTGGCACTGTTTTGAGCCAATTGTTATATCCCTTTCTTTAAAAGGAATCGTCTGTCCAACATAGATTCCTGCAATTCCTTTTAATGCCGGAGCGACAGGATTTTGCATAGCTGATGCACTTCCTGCATTTGCCGGATTCGTCATATTTGCCACATTTCCTGTAGGTATACTGATAATTTTTCCTTTTCTGTTATCAATACATCCCCAGAAGAAAAATGCATAAAAAAGACACAATACTAACAACATCAGCCAGTAACTTGCTGTACCAAACCAATAGCCATCATCATTTAAGCTTCTTCTTAAAAATACATTTATATCCTCTGCCAATTCGCCTAACAGTGGACATGCATACATCAATATCTGTAACACAACGATGAGTACTGACTGTATCAGTACGATTACGGCGATTGCATTTCCAAAATTGTATCTGGAGAAAAAATGAATAAATGAAAAAATCACCAAAACAATCGCTGTAATAAGCAACAGGATGAACAGCACTGTATTTAATGCCGAATATTTCAAGTCTCCTGTATCGTATCTGTCATAAAATGAAAAGCATAAAAAATGTATTAAAAATAGCAAAAAATTCATGGTAACAGCCCCATACAGCAATGTTATGGGTTTTAACCGAAATGCCATCAAAACAGCCATTCCGGCTGAAAACAGCATCAGCATTATCCATGTCACATTTCCATCTCCAAGAATTGCTGCCACTAATGCCATTACCACCACCACGCACACGGTACACCACAGGGAAAACTCCATCACAGCTCCCGGTGTTTTTTCATACACCAGTGCTGAAAAAATATTGTCAATTCTTTTCTTTGGCACTGGTGGCGCTGGCGTATAATTCTCATAATACATATATCATTCCTCCTAACGTTTCTTCCGTCCTAACTTAATAGCTTCTGCATCTCTTCCTGTAATGCAGAAGCGGAACGGATTCGTTCTTCTTTATTTAGTGCTGCTGCATGATGTATCAGCCGCATCCATTTTCCGGATAACTTCACCTTAAATTTCTTAGGCGATGTAAAATCCGATTTTTTGCTGCTTAAACGACTGATAACGTCCATAGGTTTATGTCCTGTCAATAAATAGTACATTGTAGCACCTACTGCATAAATATCTGTCCATGGTCCTTCGCCTTTTGAAATACCTTCCCTCGCCGTCTGGTATTGTTCCGGTGCAGCATATTCAATCTTTAAAAATGCGGCACTTAACGCCGGCTGGGAGTCTACCGTATATTTTGCAGCTCCCATATCGATTAAAACGATTTCACCATTTTGGGAACGGAGGATATTTCCGGGGCTTATGTCACTGTGCACAATGGATGCTTCATGTATCTTTTCTAATGCATCTAAAAGCGGCAAAATAATCTCTGCCATTTCTGCTATCGTATAGGGTTTGTACTCCCTTTGCCTTAGCTCTTTGCCTATGCTGATACCTTCTATGTATTCCATAACCATATACACAGTATCGTTATCTTCAAAGGCATCATATACTGTGACAATATGGGGCGTATGGATAAACTTTGCGGTTATCTGAATCTCTTTTTTAAAGGTCAACATTCCATATTGAAAAGCGGAAAGCATAGCGGATTTTTTTACGGTTACATAGGTTTCATCCCGTTCTGCCCATTCCTCCGGAAAATATTCTTTTACTGCCACTTTTCTTTGCAAATACATGTCTTCACATAAGTAGGTAATTCCAAAACCGCCAATTCCAAGACCTTTTCGAATTTTATAGCGGTTAGCAAGACAGATGCCTTCCGATAGTATTCGACTGTTGTCTTGCTCCTTTCCTGTAAGTTCTGCCTCTTCCTGCTTTGATTCAGCTTCTGCGCTCTTTGCAGCTTCGCTCTTCTGTCCGACTTCTGTATTCTTTGCAACTACACTTTCACATCCGGCTATCATCTTTTTTATTTCTGTCACAAATCCTGACATGACTGCTTCATCCGCCACCATGTGTTTCTCTATGGAAAATATCAATACTTCCCGTTTATCTAACTGTTTGAGTGACAAAATGACTGCATTTTTTAGAACTTTTGCGATTTCACACAAATTTTCTTTTGCCATTTTTTTGCCATATAATACCCATACCGGACAGCCAAGTATATTGTCATACATTCTCCATAGGGTCATATCCTTGTCCACATAAACGGGTTTTCCCACCAGATACCGCTTTTCTAACACATCGCCCACATTCCACTGTAAATGCGTAGGTTCTTTTTGGTTATACTCCCATCCACAATGGGGGCACTTAGACTTCTCTCCTTCCCACTCTGTAAAACAGCCCAGACATACCTTTGGTTTTTTCATATTCTTTCTCCATATATCATCTGATACAACTCTGCAATGGAGTGATACCTCTCTTCTATGCGCAGAGACATTCCTTTTTGCAAAGCCTTATCCACTCTTTCAGGGACAGCTACACCCAACATCCGTAAGGGTTTTACCGTGTCATTTTCCTGCCGCTTTTTTGCCTCCGGGATACGGATACCTGTCAACAGATAATAGATGCTGGCACTCATGCTGTATACATCTGTCCATGGTCCTTGATTTCCATCTTTTTCATACTGCTCTGGTGGCGCATACCCATGTTTCAACAAAATCGGTGCATTTTCACTTTTTTCAAAATTTTTTGCTGCACCAAAATCAATGAGCTTTGCTTCACCTTTACGGTTTAACATGATATTGTCAGGGCTGATATCCCGATGGACAATGTTTGCTTTATGTACTTCATTTAAGGCTTTTAATACATCCCTAAGCACACCAAATACAATATTGGGTGCTAATTTTCCGCCCTGCCTCTTGGCATACTGCTTCATATCAATGCCCTCAATATATTCCATTACAATATAGGCAGTATTGTTGCCATAAAAGAAATCCCTTACCGATACAATTCCCGGCATGACATAAAATTTTGACAAATTTTCTGCCTCCTTGATATAGGCTTCCAAACCACTCCGGTAGGCGTATTTTGCACGGGTAATTGTCTGATTCTGCAGCAGCATACTGTACTGGACGGATACGGATATCTGCTCCGTATAGGTCACTGCATCGGGATTTCGCACTGCTATAGACCTTGGAAAATACTCTTTTATGCAGACTTTTTTACTCTGGTAAAAATCCCAGCCGATATAAGTGATTCCAAAACCACCGATACCAATTACTCTGCCTGTTAAGTATTTTCCGTTCAGAATTTCATATAAGGGCAGTGCATTCTGCGGTCTTTGGTATGCTTTTGCATGAAACCCACAGACCGGACATACTGCCATCGGCTGTTCAAATTCCCGCATGCAGCCTAAGCATAAGCGGTTTGGGTCAACAAGCTTTTTTCCCATGTTCTTATTCCTCTTTTTGTATTGCAAATTCGTTTTCTGTACACTAGGATGCCACTCTAACATCATATACTGATGGTTCTTTCGGTGCTGGCTGTACCGGAGTTGGTGCTGACGGCGCTGGCGTTGGTGTCGGTGCAGGAGCTTGCTCCGGCTGTGCCTGTTCCGGTGTCGGCTGTACCGGTGTCGGCTTTCTTTTTGGTCTTGCACCTGCACTTAAGGTGAATGTCACCGTTTTTTCACTATCTTTTAGAAGATTCACTATCTCACCCTCTGCAAGGCTCTGGCTTAAAACACAATCTTTTTCCACAGAATCACTATATTCTGCCTCTTCCTCGTATTCCACCTGTAAAATCTCTGTAAGCCCACAGTCTTTTACCGCTTCTTCTACCTGCTCTTTTGTCATACCCGTAAAATCCGGTAATTCCACTTCAAAATCTGCTTCTTCGCCACCCATGGAAAGTGTAAACGTGAGGTCTGTCGCAGTCTGTGTTTCATCTCCGGCAGAAATGCTCTGCTCATAACATACACCTTTTACAATATCCTTGATAAATTCATATTGTATACAAACTGTACCTTCATGCGCCTGTGTTGAATTTTTTGCTTTTTCTGTATGGCTGTCTGTACGATATGGATTTGTATATACTTTTACCTGAAAGTTCTGTCCGGTAAAATATGCGATTATTTCCTGCTCCGTCATACCGGTACAATCCGGCATAGTGTATGTTTCCATACCGCCACTCACGGTAAATACCATGTTTTCATCCAGTTCTACAGTATTTCCGGCTTCTATGGACTGCTTTAGTATGATGTCTTTTTCCTTTTCACTTAACGCATATTCGCAGGTAATATTTTCAAATCCCTGCCGCTTTAAGGCTTCTACCGCTTCTTCATAGGTCTTATCCTGATAGTCTTCGATGCGAAGCTGTCCTTCTTTTAAATCACTCTCTAAGTTCGCTACCTGCTCTGTATTGTTTTTGGTAACTGCCACCGTACCTGCAATTCCTCCACCAAGAAGACAAATTACGAAAAAACATAAAGTGGCTTTTGCTGCTACAGGAAGTGATGAAATCCAGCCGACAAAACTTTTCTTTTCCTTTACCGGCGGAAGAATCCACTCCGGTTCGTATACAGGCTTAAAATATTTGCCATCTAGGGCTTCCATAAACTCCTCCGCAGACTGAAGGCGGTATTGTGGCAGAAGATTTAAACATACCATAATCGCCATTTCCGCCTGTTGCGGAAGCTCTATCCCCATTTCCGAGGGTGTAATTAATGTATCCTTTTTTTGTCTCTGATTTGCCGGAATCGGTTTTTGTCCTGTCAGCATACGGTAAAACATTGCCGCAACCGCATATAAATCCGTATAGGGTCCCTGCGGCATAGTTCTGCCATATTGTTCAATGGGGGCATAGCCTACCTTTAGCATAATATCCGCATTGGTATTTGCCAGTGCAGAAGCATGCTTGGCTGCACCAAAATCTATCAATTTAATCACACCTTCTCTGGTAACGAAAATGTTATCCGGTGCAATATCCCTATGCAGTACACCTCTTTTATGTATCTCTTTTAGCGTATCAAGAACCGTCAAAATCACTCGTCTGCACCACTCATAATCTTTTTTATTTCCTGACTTTTTTAAAATAGTTTTTACATCCATGCCCTCAAGGTATTCCATGACAATATAACCTGTGCCATTTTCCTCGAAGAAATTGGAAATTTCTACTACACCCTTGATGTCCTGAAGGGCTGCGACACTCCTTGCCTCTTCTAAGAACTGCCAAAGACCTTTTTTAAACCGGGGCTGTAAATCTTTATTGGGAACTGTTACGGTTACATGATTGTCTGCTCTGGTAATATACTGCTCAGGGTAAAACTCTTTAATGGCTACTTTTCGTAAAAGTAACTGATTCCAGCCTATGTAGGTATTGCCAAAACCACCTGCCCCAATGGGATAACCAACAATAAATTTCCCCTGTAATATCGTTCCCGGTTTTAAAAATTTCGGAGAAATGGGGGCTTCTTTCAGGCTTTTGCCACATTTCGGACAGGTGTCTGTTTTTTGCTCTGATAACTGCGCCATGCAGTGATAACAAAGTTTCATTTTTTCCTCCTAGTCTGCCACACGGTTTTCGTCTATTGTTGATGTATCCTGCTTATTTGACTCTGGTGGCGCAGTTTGCTGGCTAGGCTGGCTTGGTTGACTTGGCTGTGCCGGTGTCTGCTGTTTTGCCGGAGCTTTTTTCTTTACTACCGGCTTTTTCTGCAAGGTAACGGTAATGGTTAAATTGTCCGTCTTTTTAAATACCGAAACCTCTTCTCCGGTGTCATTATTTACTACCTTTACACCTAATACCTTTTGGGATGGGTCTCCGCTTCCGCCCCACACAATCGTCGTATTCGCCCAGCCTACTCTATCCTTTAACTGGTATCCTGTCCCGGAGGATGAAATCACCTGGTCTATGGCATGTAAAAGTACACCATCTTTCAGCTTATCCATATCCGAACGTAAATCCAAAGTTTCTCCTGCCGCTACGGTCTGCTCAAAAATATAGCCTTTTTTATACTTGCTTCCATCCAATGTCAGATAGCTTTGGTCAATTAAAGTTGTTTCTAATAAGGATTTCTCGCCTGCTAATTCCATATCTTTTTCATTTGCCATTTTCCATATCTGGTAATTCGGCAGTTCGTTTACCGTCATACCTACAAAGTTATCCAGTTCTTCCCAATAGAAAAATTCAGAAGCATAGTAGACAATCTTTTCTATATCTGCAATCCGTATCTCTTTCTGCGCATTTCCTTCTGCCTTGATATCCTCTACGGTAACGGTTTCGTTTGTAGTTACGATTTCTGCCAAATCAAAATAGTTCTTATTCGGTGTTTCCTTATCTCCCACAAATTTTGCTGCATTATTTCTGTCAAATCCGATTTTTTCTGTCAATGTATACGCATTTAACTTACTGATTTCACTATAATACATGGCATCGTTACGGTATATTTCATAGGCAATCGTACCGGAAACTGCGCCGTCTACAACGGTTAATCCATAACTGTCCTGTACGGCTTCTGTATCATTTATCAAAGATGTAAAATTGAAGGAATCCGGAATATTCACCTGACCGGATATTTTCCCATTCTGGCTTTCATCATTGGTATATACATAGCTTGCCGATACATCTAAATGCCATCCGTTTTCTTCATTTAACTCTTCAATATAGTTTTTTGCCTCTTCAAAGGTTTTCGTTTCCATACTTTGCAGGATGATATCATTACTTGCTAATTCACCGTTTTCATCACCGGACATTTTAAATAATGCCACACCACCTACAACCACTGCTAACAGCAGACATGCCACCAGTCCTTTTGCCCATATAGGGAATTTTCCGGTTTCGTTTTTCCTTTTTTTGACTTTAATCCTTTTTACAGAGGTACTTGTCAATTCCTTTAAAAATACCTCTGCGGATGGTGTTCTCTCCTCTTTATAAACGTTCAAAGCATTCATCAATGCATTTTCCATGCTTTCGGGTATGGATACTCCCATCTTAGAGGGGTCTTTTACCTCGTCTGTTAAGGCACGTTCTACGGATTCCTGCGGTACAACGCCTGTCAGCATGCGATACATCACCGCAGCCACTGCATATACATCTGTCCATGGTCCTCTTACCCCACGGCTTCTATACTGCTCTTCCGGTGCATAACCCTGTTTTAGAATAATGGCAAGACTCTTCGAATTGGCTGTGGTTACATATCTGGTGGCACCAAAATCCAAAAGCTTAATCTCTCCACTATCCGTAACCATAATGGTCTCCGGTGCAATATCGCAGTGTATGATATCTAGCGGATGAACTTTGCTCAATCCCTTTAAAATACTGATAATAAATTCTTTTGCTTCTTCCGAAGTGTATTTTTTACCGGAATCTAAAATTTCTTTTAGGGTTTGTCCTTCTAAATATTCGGATATGACATAACCCGTATCATTTTCTGCCACACAGTCATATACCTGTGCTATCCCCTCCGGTCTGCCTAACTGCTGTATACGGTTTGCTTCATTTAAAAAGTTTGTCAATCCCTGTTCAAATTGTTCTCTTGCATCTCCTGAATAAATAGTAATTTCTGTTTCGCCCTCAGAACGGGTGGAAAAATCACTTGGAAGATATTCTTTTACGACTACTTTTTTATTTTTTTCTGCATCATATCCCAGATAAGAAATGGTATGTCCACCATAGCTTAATACTTTACCTATTATGTATTTGCCACCCATAACTGTTCCCGGTGTAAGGTAGTAGGATTCCTGTTTTAGCTCTGTTTCATTAAATCCACAAAGGGGACAGGTGAACACATTGTCGTCTATCTGGTTCATGCAGCCCATGCATAGTTTCATATTCAATTCCTCTTTCTTATCCTATTTATTGCATGTAAATGCCGGTGATTCATTCTTTCCATAGATAATTTTTACCTTAAATTTTAACTTGTTCTTTTTGCCTTTTTTTGTGGTTTTCTTTGAACAATATATGTAAGAATCACTGGTGCTTTTTTTACCTGTTATGTACTTTTTAAGTACTTTATTATTGAGAGCATCACATGTTACTAAAATCCTTGTTGCTTCTTTGTCTTTAATATTGTACTTAAAGGTATATTTGTACATATCACCTACGGATTTTCTTATGATTTTAAAACCAATGCCTTTTTTTGTTGGTTTTGGAATTGTAATTTTTACTTTTGTAGTGTATTCTTTTCCGTCTACAGTAATTTTTAAATTAAATCCTTTCTTTATAGATTTTTTTGTTTTGTTGACTTTTATAGTTTTTTTGCCAGAGTCTATTTTTACATAAGGTTTCAGCTTCTTATCTATACCCGATATACTCATTTTTTCATATCCTTCTGTACTGCTAAGAAGTGAATCTAATGTGCATTTTTCCCCCCAATCAAGTTCGATTTCTTTTCTTGGAATAACTGTTTCCTTTTCTATGTGGTGACAATACTGGCAATGTGTTGTTATAAAACCATCCTCTTTATTGGTTCGCTCTTTTGTTATTTCTGTCTTCCATGTATGTACATTGTCAACACTTACTGTCACCTGTACGTTTGTTGATTTTCCATTTATGTCATACTCTATTGGAATAGCTACAGAACCATTTACTATAAATGTCTGTTCTCCATCTGTATCCGGTGCATAACTTCCGCTTACAAGGTTATTCAAATCCCATGTTACATTTGCCTGCTGGATGGCATTGTCTTCTACGGATACTGGAACTGTGGATGGTAAACCAAGGGCTTCTGCGGTTTTGGCAGTTCCGTGAGAAGCGGTTAAGTTTGCTGGTGGGGTGATGGAGAGTAGTTGGGCTTTTGGTGTAGTGTATGTGTATTTAAAGGTAATTTTACCGCTTTGATTGTCATAACTACTTATTGGCGTTCCATTTAATGTTATAGATACTCCTGTTGCAAATTCATACCCACTCTTGGCAGTAACAGTAATATTCGCTGTATAAGTACTGTTATAATCTGCAGTTCCGCTTACTACATTTGCCCATGCGATTGTAGTTGATGATACTCCGTTTGCATTACTAAATACATCTGTATCTAAAGCGATTCCACCTTTCGGCATTTCAAGTCCACTAATGCTTACGCTTGATATTTCCGCTACTGGCATTATTTCTGTAGTATATGTCCATTTAATTGTAATTGTTCTTTCTTCTTTTTTTATATCTATATTTTCTACTTCCTGTCCTGTTGTCCATTTAACGTCTAGATTTATATTTTCTTCAAATACATAGCCCTCATTCGCTTTTAGGGTCACACTTGCTGTATATGTAGTTCCATAAGTTGCTGGATTTTTTACATCTTCCCCTGCTTTTGTTGTCCATTTTACTTCTACTGTATTTGCCGTTCCATTTTCTGGCGTTGTGGTAACATCCGCACAGTTATCAAATTTTTTTTCACCTGCTGGAACATCTATGTTTGTAATACTTACTTTGAATATTTTTGTTTCTTTTTTTTCTTCCGTAGTGTATATCCACTCTATAATAACTTTTCTTTCTTCTTTTGTTATATCTAAATTTACTACTTCCTGTCCTGTTGTCCATTTAACTTCTAAATCTATTTCTTCTTCAAATACATAGTTTTCATTTGTTTCTAGGGTCACACTTGCCGTATATGTAGTTCCATAAGCTGCTGTAGTTCTTACATTGTCCTCTGCTTTTATTGTCCATTTAACTTCTACTGTATTTGCTGTTCCATTTTCTGGCGTTGTAGTAACATCCGCACAGTTATCAAAATTTTCTTCTCCTACTGGAACATCTATGTTTGTAATACTTACTTTGGATATTTTTGTAATATTTCCTGATACTTCATTTCCTGATATCTCATTTCCTGATGTCTCATTTCCTGATGTCTCATTTCCCGATGCTTCATTTCCCGATGCTTCATTTCCTACTGTCACATCACCACCTTCCGTCTCAGCCCACAACCTAACATCCGGCACCACCGTAACCAACATCACCAATGCTAACACCCATGCCAGCAATCTCTTTCCCATTCGCATTTTCATCATATTCCTCACTCTCCATTCTGTAGTATCTCTATTCCTTCCTCTGTTTCCGTTATAAATTCCTCACAATACCCCTGCAGCACACTATCACTGACTTCCTCTGCCATGCTTTCCATTAGTCCATCTGCAAATACATTCATTGCACCGCTTAGATTTCCTACTAAAACACACGGACTTTTTTCCTGCACCAGTGCCGGGAAGTGGCTGAATTTTCGGTTGTATTTTTCAAAATCCGCCAGACAGGTCTTTAGTATCGGATAACTCATCGCTCCTGTGCTTGCAGCTTTTTTATCCTGTCCGTTTTGTGTCAGCATGACCCAAAGCAGACGCATACATGCGGTCTGTTCATCCTCAGTGGATGTTCCTGTGATGGCAAAACGCTCGGAAAATGCCACCAGCATTTTATCGTCACAAGTGACTACTGCGGTATCGGTATAATCAGACACAGGATTTGCGCCCTTGTCCTGCTGTTCCTTTGCCAATATATTCATCCGGCTTCTAAAGGTGACATCAGATACAATGTTATTACCATAAATATCCCCATAGCTTCTGTCCGCCACACCATAATTTAAAATATACTTCTCTGCTTTTGCTGCCTGATTGAATTTTAAAATATGCATAGCTTCTGACCGCATGGCAGGTTCTGGGTTTTCCTTTTTCTCAAAAACCTTTTCCCAGCCTGTATTCTGTAATACCATGGCATAGGGAATGGCTGTATCGGCAACTACCGCATAACCGGGATGCAATTTATCCTCTACCTTGTACTCTTCTGTAACAGCAGGTAACAAATCCTCTATCGCCACTGTACCTGTTTCTGTATCTATTTTTTCCTGTGCATAGGTAATGCCTGAAAGTACTGTGTCATTATCCACGATAAGACCGTTATCCTGATTGTATTCCACAGATGCGTGGTATAACAGCAATGTATCCAGTCCGGTAGGCATTTCCTGCATTTCGGGAAAATATTTTTCATATTCTGACATGTATTCGTACAAGGATATGTCGATGGCTTCATATACGTTATCCCTTAAAGAAACCGGGTCATATGCGGATAAATTCGATACATGATCGGAAATAAACATATCCGGAAGCTCTTCTGTCGCCTTTAAGTCTGCCTCCATATTTTCATGCACTTCCACCATATAGGTAACTTTCTGATTATCCTTTTGCATGGCAGAAACCTTTTGCACGGCATCTGTGCTTTCCGTGCTGTCTGTATTTTCTCCTGCTGCCATGATAAATCCACCATCTTTTAAGGATTCCAGCCACGCTTTCTGCTCTTTGTTTTCCACCCATACCTCTATGGCGGTATTATCCGCAACCACTGCATCAAATATCCGGTTTTCCGGTTTTAAAATGGTAGAATACAGACCAATGGATATACCTACAGCTAAAACCAACAATGCCGCTGTTGCTAAAATCCAGTTTCGTCTGCGTTTTCTCTTTTTAATTTTTACCTTTGGATATTCTGCTGCACGTTTGTTGTTTAGGGCATCTTCAAACTGCTGTATTCCCTGAAAACGAAGCTCCGGCCGCACTGCTATGGCTTCCATAACCGCACGGTCTGTATTGGCATTTACCTTTATGCCACATTCTGCCGGAGACTTCAGTTCATCCTTGTATTCCCTTTCAGTGGATTCTATGGGTTTGCAGCCGGTAAGCATCTGATAAAGAATCGCTCCCACAGAATAAATATCCGTAAAAAATCCCTGTTTACTGGCATCTCTGTACTGCTCCGGTGCGGAATAACCTACTTTAATGACCTTTTCTCCTGCAAGCCCTTCTTTACTGTTATTTAACTGTGCAGCACCAAAATCAAAAATCTTAATAGCAGATTCATTGGCTATAAAAATGTTGTCAGGGCTGATGTCCCTATGTATGATGCCTTTGCTGTGAATCTTTTTCACAGCATCAATAATCAGCATAATAATCGTCATTGCCGCATCTGCATCCATTGCTCCCTGTTTTTCCAAATAGTCCTTTAAAAGCACACCATCCACATATTCCATCACAATATAAGCTGTTCCGTTTTCCTGAAAGAAATCATATACATTGACGATATCCTTCGCTTTGCCAAACTGCGCTACGCTTTGTGCTTCTAATAAAAAACGGTTCAACTGCTGTTTGTACTGCTCCTGTTTATCACCGGAAAGAAGACCCACACGGCTTTCTCCTGGAGAACGGTTGACAAGTCCCATGGGATAAAATTCTTTTACTGCCACAGTCACACCTAATGTAGTATCAAAGCATTTATAAGTGATACCAAAACCACCAAAACCTACGGCTGTTCCCACAATAAAATGGTTGCCTAAAATCGTGCCCGGGGTAAGATAATGTGGCTGTTCTGGTGGCGTTCCTTCCACATATCCGCAATAAGGACATACCTCATACTGCCCCTTTACGCTAAAACAATTCATACATAATTCACTTGCCATAATTTTTTACTCCTTTATTCCAGCCGAAATACATTCGTTTCATCCCCTAAAGCTATGACTGTCCCCGGCATTAGCTGTATCTCAAGATTCTGTGGCAGACAATCCTCTGCACCATCCACGAAGGTTCCGTTACTGGAATAGTCTACAATGGTATATTTTTCTGTGCTGCTGTCCCATTTGATTTTGCAGTGATTGCGGCTGACTTTTCCCTGTCCTCTTTCGAATACCAGATGGTTATCTGTTAATCTTCCCATTTTCACATATTCACCATCTGCAAATGGAATTTCAGCTCCTTTATACATGCCTTTCATGCCGACCATAACACCTCTGGGCTTTGCCGGCTGTTTTTCCTCTAAAATTACGTTGTATCTTGCCTGTTTCTGCTCCTGTCGGATTTCGTCCACCTGTGGAATGGCAGATACTTTTCTTGTTTTTGGTCTGCGTGGTGTCAATAGCAGTGCCAGCAAGGCAGTTATACTACCTGCTATGGCAAGGGCTATATATACATTACAGGCTATCCCACGACTGAATACACAGTTGCCCGCTTCCACAGGCCATAAATAAGAAACTTTTGCCACCATGCCGCCATATATACCGGACACCACAAAAGCAAGCAGACCACTAAACATCTGTCTTGCACTGCCTACAATCCCCCAGATACAGGTGATAACCGCTAAAAATGCCGGCAACAGCATAAGTCCTGCAATCCAAATGATTTGTCTGGTGGTTATTTCACTTACAGCAGCCTCTCCATAGGGCAGATTCTTGCTAAACATATGTAAAATATAGTCAAAGGTCGTCCATGACAATGTAGGATAATTTTCCTGCGTACATACCGTAATCGGCAAAAATACTGCCACCAGATTAAATAAAATAATCATCCCGCTAATTACACGGAATCCTTTTGCTCCCCGATTCATGCGTCTCCTCTTTTCTTTGTCTTTTCAAACCAGTCGCTCCAGTTAAAGTCTTCCCCACACAATGGCATAAACAATAAATCCACATCTCCTACGGTAATTCTGTCGTAAGGTGCAAGATTTACAGGACTTAGTACCAGTTCATCATTTTTGTATACAAGACTGCTGGATTCTCCCGGCTGCATCAGATATAAATGTGCTTTTGGTTCGTAGACCACAATGGCATGTTTATCTCTGGATACGCTTTTATCCTCTGTCAATGCAATATCCATCTGTGCACCTCTTCCGATAAAGTTTTTTCCTACCTTTAACCGGAAATCTGTGCCGACATGCTCTCCGTTTAAAGCAATCACCCAGCCTACACATGGCGTACTTACTTTATTGACAGGCTTTGTGACTGCTTTTGCAGGCTGTGATGCTACTGTCTGCTGCATCGCAGGTGTCTGTGTGGATGCAAACGGCTGCGATGTTGCCACAGACAGCGGTGCTGCCATAGGCTGGGATGTTGCCATAGACTGGGATGACGTATTTCCTGTCGGTGCACCAAATAAATCACTATCGAAGAATCCTACGGTATGGTCATCATCATCATCATCTGCCTGTGTCGCCATGAAGGATGACATCGGTGCTGGCGGCACAGGTTGTTCTAAGGGTACTGTCATGGAATCCGCTGCCGAAGCATCCAATTCTACCGTAAACTGGTCCGCTGCTAAGTCTGCCACCGGAAAAACCGGACTTCCGCCAAAGATATCCTGTCCTGTTCCCATCCCCGGTGTATCCTCTGTAAATACCGTAGTCAGGCTCTCATCCGAAGCCCCGTCATTACAATGCGGACACACCGCATATTTTTCCTTATCAAAAAAATGTCCATTTGCACATCTGCTTAAATTCATATTGCCATCTCCTTATCTTTTCTTAATATCTCTTTCACGGTACAAAATCATTGCCACCGAAGTATTATCCTGTGAATGGGAATTGGCATGGGTTGCCGCTTCCACAAGTGCTTCTGCCTTCTGCTCCGGTCTTACCGTATCGTCGGTAATGATTTTCTTTATCTGGTTATCCGGAAGTGTTTTGGTAATACCATCGCTGCAAAGCATGATGACATCACCATATTTCATTTCAAAGGGTTCTGTATTAATATCCATCAAACTGACATTTCCAATGCCAAGAAAGCTAATCAGTGCTTCCTTTTGCCGTTTTCCCATGGCTTCTTCCATGGACATCTGTCCGGCATTGACCATTTCCTGCAAACGAAGCCAGTAATTGTGGTCTCTTGTCACCTGCTGCATCTCATTTCCACGGATGATATATATACGGCTGTCTCCTACGGATGCCCAATACAAACGATTATCTTCTGCTATACAGGCAACCATGGTCGTACCCGAGCCTTTCCCATCCTCTTTTGGAAAAGAGTGTATGGTACGGTCTATGGTGATTACACCCTGTCTGAAAAATTCCGGTATATTTACCTCCGGCAGTTTTTCAATTTTTGAAAATCCCTGCCGCATCATTTGAATGGCGGTCTGACTGGCTTTTCCTCCATCTGCCATTCCCCCCATGCCATCACAGACTAATGCCATAACTCTTGTTTTTTTATTGGAAGCTAATACCTTCCCATCGGTAACAAATACCGCATCCTGCTGATATTTCCGGTTTCCGGTGGCTGAACGCACCAATGTGGCAAGTTCTGGAACTTTTCGCTCTATTTTCTGCGGTTCTGCGTTTACAGCAGACATCCGTTCCTGCTCTTTTTGTTTTTTCTTTCTTCCAAACATCCTTCTATCTGCTCCTTTCTACCCGACCTGTTTACTCCTCTTCTACCGGCTGATTCTTTGGCACATGAAAAACAAATTTTTCCCTTCCTGCCGTAATCACATCTCCATCTAAGAGCATGCGACGTGCACTTAGTTTTACGCCATTCACAAATGTACCGTTTGTGGACTCTAAATCTTCGATATAACATCCCATCTTTGTCACTTCGATAACAAAATGCTGTTTGGATAGTCTGTCATCATCAAAAAAGATATTGCAGATATCGGAACGTCCCACAAACAGGCTTCCTTCCACATTCCATTCCACATCTTTGATAGCTCCTGCCCTGTCTGTTATTGTCAGACGGATAAGCTTGCTGTCTGCTTTTATCAGTTCATCCGGGGTTACACCAACAACATTTACATTTTTCTTTTTTACAATACTGATGATAATGATAACAACTCCAATCAGTGCCACCAATGCAGCTAAAGCTACCCACCAGTATCTTTCGATAAATTCCTGTTTTCTAAGCTCTGCTTCATCCACACCAAGCTCTGCCGTAAACTCCATGGAGGTATTCATCACATTTCTATCCTGAGATTCATCATGAATATCCGAACATTTTAATATGTAATCATCATGGATAAACAATTCTTCCGTGAATATCAGTGTCACCACCGTAATATCTCCATCCTCTACAGCTCCTGCACTTTCCACGGTCCAGATTTTTCCATCCGCTTTGTCTGTCTTTGTCTGTAGTACATAATGGGAGGGGTCATTCGCATCTGCCTGACTGACACCATAGCTATCTTCAATGGAAATACTAATGGAGTTACTGCTCAACTGCTTAACACTGCCCACTATAAGAGGAGCATTTTCATCCTTTACATAATCGGAATAATCGATATGCATGGTATTTACTGCCTGATTATCCGCCACAAGGCTTAGCTGCGGATTTACCAGTGTCTTATTGGTATCTGCTGTCAAATGCACCACATAGGATTCTTTCATCCACAGGTTTTTCATATTTTTAAAGGCATTTTCCACAGCTTCCGTGGTATCTGTTGTGGAACAATCTTCGTAATAACCTCTGCAGTTTTCTTCTGCTAAAATCTCATATTGTGTATACCGCATTTTTTCTGCATTTGGTTCTCTTGCATCGTTATAAAGCAGGATGCCATATACCGGTATGGATGCATTTTTTACTTTTTCTGCGGTGGAATCTGCATCAATGTCCTTGCCCTTTGAATCATCTTCTCCGTCTGTGACAATCAGTGCTACCGTTCGCATATCCTCGGCTGTATGCTCTGTAATCACTTGATTTAATGTACGGTACAAAACAGTTCTGCTTTCTGCTGAATCTAAAAATTCGATACCTTGGATTTTTTGTATATCCTTTTCTAATTCCGCTTCTTCCGTTCCTACAACGGTTCTGCCAAGTACATCTGTCTTTTCTCCTGTGGAGGAAAAAGTTCCTACCGTATATAACAGGAATTTGTCCTTTTCACGAAGATTTTTTCGCATTTCTATTAACTGCTTTTTTACTTCTTCTAATTGTTCTGCATGTACAGAACCGGAGTTATCCACCATGACAATATAAAATATACCTTCTTCACTTTCTTCAAAGGTTGTAATTTCTCCATTCTGGCTTAACGCATACTCACCTACCATACCGCTCATTTTTGTATCTTTGCTCATTTTAGCACCCGTCATGTATGCTTTGATATTTGGTGCCTGCCCTTGTGCCTGTTCCACCATATAGCCTGTCTGTACGGTAGACGCTATGGTATTTACTCCCCCTGCGCTAAAAACAACTGCTGCCATCAAAAGCAGACTCATCAAAACTTTTTTCATTACTCTTTTTCCCATTTCATATCCTCCTTGCAAAATGGTACAAACCGTAGTACGGTTTCTCCGATTGTTATTTCATCACCTTCTGCTAACTTTTCCGGTGCATGAATAATTTCCTGATTAAGATATACTGTGTTTCCCCCTTCGGCAGATACATAGAATGTATTTCCTTTGGGGTCATAGACTACAGAACCATGCTTATCTCTGGCAATCGTCTTATCATCCACTAACATTACATCCATGGATGTGCTTCTTCCGATGAAATTTTTACCGGAATGTAAACGAAAATCTTTTCCTCTTTCGTCGCCTGTTAAACAGACTAACCAGCCCGTCACCGGCTGCATCGCCGTAACCCCAAAGAAACCAAAGGAAATGGTTTTATCCCCGTCTTCACTTACAGACGCCTCCGGTGGCTGGGTTAAGTTATTGATGGAATTACCAATAATGGCACCTAATTCCTCACCTAATGACAAATCCACCTCTGTAATGGATATGGTTTTATCATCCTCTTCTAAGTCATTTAACCGGATACTTAATTTTTCGCTTTCTAACTTACAAACCGGACAGGTTTTATTGGTATTGCCATCGTACCAATGTCCCTGATTACACCTTTTTATCATTTGCCTTACTCTTCCCTTCTCTTTCCTTTATCTGACAAATACAGCGACTGCTGAATAATTGTCCATGTTTGTACCACGACCATTTTTCCATAGTATTTCTTCCATTGCTTTTAGCCACGCATCCGGAGTGGGTGCTTTTTTTAATGTCTTGCACATCATTTTTTCATCTATTAATTCCCAGAAACCGTCACTGCATAATAAAAAACTGGTATGCTTCGTCAATGGAATATTGTCAACCATCTGATATTTTGGCGTATTCCATGCAGTTCCCATTACCCGCAAAAGTCTGCTGCGGTCTTCATGGTGTCTAATGTCTTTTTCTTTGATATCCCCACGGTTTACCAACATCTGCGGTATACTGTGATCCTGACTGCGCAGCTTATATTTCGCTTTTTCAAAATAATAAATGCGTGAATCGCCCACATGCCCAAAACGTGCCGCAGTATTCGAAAGACTAAGGCAGGTGACCGTTGTTTTCATGCTATCCCCTGCATTTTCTTCTATCTGTTTTTTCAGTAATGCATTTTGTGCAAGGAGGATACTTTCTTCTATGGATTTTGCTTTTTCTAAGTTTTTTTGCATCTGCCCTACAACAAAAGCCGATGCAACATCACCGTTTCCATGTCCACCTAAGCCATCGCATAGGATGAAGGAAACAATATCCTTTGTAATGGCTGTTCCTAAGGAATCCTCGTTGACGGTACGTTCTCCTTTATTTGTTACTGAAGCGTATGAAATATCTAATGCCATGTTGTCATTCCTCCGTGAGTGTAGCTGTTTTGACCGAAACACTTTCTCACCACTTTCTTTCGTAATCTATCTTTAAATATAACCTTTTTCGTCGTATTTTGCAACCTATTAGGGTTTGTTTGTTGTTTTTACAAAATAATTTATACACCACTTGATAGGTTGTGTTAAAAAACTTTATGAGTTGTGTTTGATAACAAAAAAAGTAGCTACAACACTCCTGTTATAACTACTTATCTTTTATTTAATTAACAAATGCTGCCAGAATAATTCCTATCAAAAAAACGAACGGTATAAAACAACATACAATATCTACAACCATCCCTTTATTATAAGAATTTTCTGCATACAAAAACTGTTTATAATTTTGAGGATTAATCAAAAGATTAACCTTTTGACCTACACCAAATGTAACCAAGTTTGAATAAAAGGCTGAATCTATTTTATATCTTTGATTCTTTTCCTCTAAAACAAATATTGGTTTATATACCATATCTCCACGTTTTGTTTTTTTTGATAAAATATCTGATACATACACAGTTACATGTTTTATACATTTTTTTCTTTTAATATTCCACTTTCTATATTTTAAAATACATAAAACTATCCATACACTCAATATTATGCATATAAAAAAAACATAAATTATTTTATCTAACATATACATCCCCTCTTACTTATTATAAGTCTTTTCCCACATACTATATACAGAATTCCATGTATTTACAACCCCATCTATTCCGCATAAAATACAAATCTCTCATTTGCAAGCATTATCATATCCCCATTTCTAAGCTGTATTTCCTGTCCTGCATGCAATTCCCTGCCATTGACAAATGTCTTATTGGTAGAACGATTATCCTGAATGAAAAAACTGTTATTTTTCCTTCGTATAACCGCATGTCGTCTGCTGATAGAAGGATTATTTGCTATGCAATAATCTGTTTTTGCAGGTTCTTTCCCAATCCAAAACTCTGCCTTTCGGATATCTATGCGCTCACGGGTACGCATCCGAAGAATATATGTCTTTACTGCTACCTGTTGTCTGTTTATCGCCTTCGACTTTGTCCTTTCTATATTTTTAAATGCCTCCGGATAAATTTCTTCGATATAATCTTCTATCTTTTCTGCGGAATACTGCTGCATCCGCTTCATATACCCCATAAGTTCATTTACCCTCTGCACATCTTCATTTATCAAAAAAACTGTAGAATGTATCACATTATATAAAAACGGAAATACTTTTGATGCTACATTTTTTGTATAGACAGGCTGGTATACCATTTGTACTTCTTTTGTATTCTCATTTATAAATGTATACTCTAACTGTAGCAGAAGATTATTTACATGCATTCCATTACTTTCTATTTTTTGTGTCACTTCTAAGAGCTGTACAAAAACTTCAAAAAATTCCTGTTTACTTAAGCCGCTTTTTAAGTACTTTTTCAAAGGAATCCCATTGGGTGCAACATACACCAAAACATCCTTTTCTGACACCCTTGGCTGCATGATGCCCTGAAGAATTTTCTGCTGAAAAATCTGTAGCTCTCTTTTATTTATCTCTTCCTGTTTTCCCGGCTTTATTTTAACCATGATGTACTCTTTTTTTCTGCTGACTTTTATCTTTCCTGTCTGAAACACGCTTCCACCACTTTCTTACTAATTTATTTTTAAATATAACCTTTTTCGTTATTTTTTGCAACCCATTCAGTGTTGTTCGATACATTTTATCCAGAAATGTCGGTGCGAAGCTTCCAGCTCTTCTTATCTATTTACAATTTTTCTGCAAAAATCACTATTTTCATCATAACATGGGAACACACGGTATCGGATACTTTGCTCTCCATTTTCTTTTTCAAAAATGACAATCAGCCCTTTTTGTGTTTGGCTTATTTCCTGCCAATTGACTGTAGTAAACGTATGGTCTATAGTATTCTCTTCTAAATCTCTTACAACAGCAAGGGATTCACTGGTTTCCAAATTCGGATTTTTTTCAAACCGAACAATTTCTACATCCACCACATAAAAGCGTTCCTGTAAAATATCCTGCCTGTAAGTGTCTTTGCCGATATTTTTTATCTCCTGCAAGATACAAAATATGCCAACAATACCGATGAGTACCAAAACCACACAGACTGCCATTTCCACAACAATATCTGAAAAACACAACTGCTCTATTCCATACATATGTAAAACTGCTTCTACGATTTTTTGTATGCCTATCCATGGCAAAATTGCCATGCACAATGCTATACACCAGTAAGAAACTTTTGTGGCTTTTCCTTCTGCAAAATCCAATAGCAGATTTTTTATATATTCCATTTCTTTTAGACGTGGCTTGCGTTTTCCGTATACATCCATCGCATTTATATCCATACCTGTATGTACTCCTTTGTTACTGTTCGTAGAACTGTGTTAAATTTTCTATAAATTCTTCTCTCTGCTCATCTTCAAAACCTCTGAACACAACTCTCTCAATATCCTCATGCTGGAATAAAAACTGAGAATCTGTTCCCATGTTGCCTTCCGGGTATATGACACCAATATAATCGTATTCTTCTCCTGTTTCCATGTTGCTCTGTTTTACTCCAAAAATCATCAATGCCCGTTCTGCTTCTTTTAACCAGATAACACTTCCAATCGGTAATAATTCATGTATATTCATATCTTATCCAACCTTTCTTTCCATTTTATTAAGTCCATGCTGTACACCATTTTGCCACAGATGTTCCTGCATTTACAATAGCACTTCCTATCTTCTTAACTTTTTTTACCTTTTCAGTTACCACTTTTTCTCCAAAATCCAGCACAGTATCTGATACTAATTCTGTAAAGCCTTTTTCTTCTCCCATAAATTTGCCTGTCAGATATTTTGTGGCAGTATCTACTGCCCAGACTGCACCTACTGCGACTGCACCTACCGCCACTGCCGGGGCTGTTGCACCAAGCAGAACTGTAGCTCCTGCGGTGGCTGCCATGCCAATCCCTATATCAATAGCTGTTTCCGTAACGGTTTCGGCAGCAGCCCGGGTAGTAAATCCATTATGCTCTTTGTAGTTACTAATAGCATTCGTAACTCCTGATAAAGCAACCCCTGCCCATTTTGCACCTACTTTTATTTTATCACCAACATTTTTGCAGGCTTTAAAGGAATATTCGGATAACTGCTTTTTGATACTTGCTGAAAATGTACTTCCTTTTCCTGTAATTGAAATATTATTCTTTTCTGCCCACTCATTTAAGCTTTTGACTGCACCGCCTCTTGTGGTATCTCCAAACAGTACCTTCTTAAAATCCGGTTTATCACTATAGGCATTTTTTGCAAGGTCTCCAATTACACCAATTGCTTTACTTGTACCGCCTAACAAAGTTTTATAGTCCACACCACCTGTAACCATTTCACCAAAGGCTGCAATCGTTGTACCCACCACACCAAACTTGCCTATGCTTTTCCAGAGCAGCTTGTCTACTCTCCATGCAAATTTTACAGGCTCTGTGGATATATCTCTGGCTTTACTACTCACTGTAATAACTGTGTTTTTTCCTAATAAGCTCTGTTCTGCATTGTTATAGACAGTCGATATTTTCTGTAAAGTTTCTCCTAAGGACACCGTCTGCTTTCCCTGTTTTTCCAAATCGGCTGCAATGGAATTTAATGCACGGGTAACATTTGCATATTTCCCCATGAATTTAAGATTAGATTTTACAGAGGATACGGTATGCTCCATTCTTTTTAGATTTTTACCTGTATGTACCACCGATGAAGACTGACTTTGCAGTTTTTTCCACTGTACACTAAATTCACTCATTCTGTTTTCCCCTTTCTACATTTTGTGTCTTATCTCTATTACAACTCTTTTGGTTATTTTTATCACTAATCGAGTTAATATCCACAACCCAATACGTTGTGTTGCAATTAATAAATAAACAGCTATAACGCTATTGTCATAACTGTGGTCACAACACCATAAATTTCTCATCCGCCAACAGTATTTCATCCCCTGTATGCAAACAGATTTTTTCTCCCGGTTGTACGACTTTTCCATTCACCTTTGAACCATTTGAGGACTTTAAATCACTAAAATAATACTTCGCCCCATCATAGGCAATCATGGCATGCCTTCTGCTGATAGCTTTATTATCAGTAATACAGTAATTTACCGCCTGCGGATTGCTGCCGATATAAAAACTGCCATTTTTAATATACATATGCTGACCGTTTTTTTCCCTCAACAATTCTAATGCCTGTCCTTTTCTTTGAATCTGGCTTTGCTTAATTTCTGTTTTTTGTCTCTTTTCTGTTTTTTGCAGAATTTCCTGCTCTTCTTTATTCATGGTTATCGTATGAATTGGACTTTTTACGATTCTGCGCTTTCTCATATCCTTATGATTTAGTATAAGCAATAGCATTAGCCAGACTGCTAATAATAATATCAAAACTGCCAGAATATAAATTGCCACCATAATTTTTTCCATTTTCGGAATCAATTGTGCTTTGGCTTCTGTAAGTATTGCAATGGCACTATCTAAGTCTTCTGACAAGGGTTTTGCATTTTCCACCACAGGCTTTACTTTTTCCAAAGCAGCCGTAAGTGCTTCTATGGAATCTGCTTTATAGGTATCTGCTTCTTCGATTTCTAAACATTCTGTATAAAGTCCCTGCAGCTTTGCAATCTTTTCATCCTTATCTCTGCTGCCATAATATATAGAAAAATTGTCCAAAACCTCTGCCACTTCATTAATCGCCAGCGAAGTCTCTTTTTCTCCAACATTTATACCCACGATATACCCATCTTCGTCTAACAATGGACCACCTGTGCAACCCTCATGAAGGTCTATGGTGTGTTCTATTTTTGTTATCGTTCCTTCCGTAAGGGGTTTGTTCTTAATTTTCCCATCGTGCATTTCTACATCTTTACTCAAAAATTCGATATCTTTTGTTTCTTTTGGAAAACCAAGCGCATACACCTTTGCATCCTCTGCCAGTTTTGATGAGTCTCCCAGTTTTATTGCTAGCTTTTCACTGACTACGTTTTCAGTGGAAAGTATGCAGTAATTTTCTTCTTCACTTTTTACTAATATTTCCGCATTGACAGCCACATCACCTTTTACCACGACTTTTATGGTATTGGCAAACTGCGTATTTTCTGTACTGATATTTTTACTTTTGCAATATTTTTTTATGGCATCTATGGAATTTTCTGCTATCTGCCGGCTGGTAATGATGTAGGTTGCACCATCTTCGTTGCTGATTAAAAAGCCGCTGCCGTGTTGCATTTGACAGAACTTTCCTTCCGGACTTACAAAGCCACTGTAAATTTCCACAATGCCATTTCTGGCATTTTCTATACTGCTTTCTGCCGCATGTACTTTTTGCGTATGTATGCCAAAAATCAGCAAAATCCCCATCCATATACATATTTTTTGTAATCTTCTCTTTGGATTTTTCGTCATATGTTTTTCCTTTTTTCAAATGTTCTGGTTCTATCCGATAGCATTTTTTACCTTATAAAATGCCATCGGACTAATTCCATATTTCACAATGTGCGTTTCTGCTGTTTCAATATCTAAAATGTAATAAGATAAAAATAATCTTCTTGGATTCCATCCACCCATTCTTAATACATCACATCTTACTATTTCATTTCTTTTTGCAACCTGCATACCTTTTCCTGTATCAATAAAAACAAATTCTCTTCCTATATACATGTCCAAACCATATTTTTGTGCATTGAAAAAATCTTCATCCAATGTATGAAAGGACAATTCATGCTGCTCACAGTAGGAAAGCACCTCATCCGGTCTTTTCTTTATACCCACACCACAAACCAGTGCCCAAAAATACATAATAATTGCAAAAAGCAAACCCAGCACCGTCATTACTATCCGGTCATCACTCTTATCCAGCCAACCTTCAATTACCACATACACTATCATGCTTGCAAACCATAACAAGAATACTGTTTTCACTAAATTCAGTACATGTATTCCCTTTTTCATAGTTTTCCACAATGCACTCTGTCGAATTTCATCCTCATTTCCTAACTGATTTAAGCTTTCTCGAATTTCCTTTTTACTTCTTGCATCCACTGGAAATACTATATACATAAATGTTTCTAAATAATCAAATACTGTAAGATACAATTCTCCCTGCCATATTCTTAAAATCACACTCAATACAACTGTCAATACTACCAAAATACCTGTGATAATTAAAAAAATCCAGATAACTTTATCTAAAGCATCATTCCCACCAAATATACTGCCATAATCGTCATACAAATTTGCCATCATAATTGCATCCACACATAGCATCACAATCATACCAATCACGACATATATTTTCGTATTTTCTAAAAGCTCTTCCAACTTATCAAGCACCTTTTATTCCTCCACGCATAAATAATTTTCAAGAGCTGACCCTTGCAATTACATCCCTTTCTTTTTTAAATAATGTATTGCTTTTATTCTCTCTGCAATCCTGAATTGCAAACTAAAAAATGTAATTGCAAACCATATAATAAAATAGCATATTAATAAAAAAACATCTTTAACTTCTATAAATAGCAATGGTTCAATTATTCCTAAGATAATCACCAATATCTGACATCCTACATATATTCTTGTCATTTTTTTTGCCTGTTTTAACAACTGTTGCCATTTATTAGAATCAGAAATTCTAAATGCTTCATATTGCAAAAAATGCTCTCAATTCTTCTTATCCGTATAAAATGAAAATACTACTCCAAGCACTATTCCAATTAGAATGGAAACACAAATCACAGGAGTAAGTGAAAACTGAATTTCATTTAGTCTTATTTTTCTTCCCATTACATAAAACATAATACTTATAAAAGCAAACAAAAGCAGAGATGTGTTAGCCGATTTTGGATTTGTATCTGCATAAATATTTCTATCTTTTGTACAATAAAATATTCGCAGATTCATATAGTAACCTAAAAATAAGTAATGTTCTTTTTTCATTATTCTTCTTTTGCTGCTTCCTTTTGATAATATTCTTCCAGATTATGTATAAATTCCTGTCTTTCTATATCTTCAAAACCGCGGAAAAATACCTTTTCAATATCAGCGCTGTCAAATAAAAAATTATATGCCTCTCCAATATGCCCTTCCGGATAAAGTACTCCTACATAATCATATTCCTTTTCTGGATTTTCCTTTCCAGATTGACGAATCCCTGTAATCATCATCCTTTTCTTTGCATTTTTTAATAAAACAATACTTCCAATAGGTAATAATTCTTTCACCATTTTTACTTCCTTCTTTCTATTTTCAGTTATTCAAATTTTTTTCTAAAATATTTACTAAGCAATCTGCACCTTTCCATAATTCACCTGAGCCTGCTGCCGATATATTACCATATAAGGTTCCATCCTCCTGAACAATCAATCCCATTGCTGTGTGAACTACATATAAATAAAACTTATCTTCATTTCTATAACATTTAGGATGTGGACAATAATGATGATATTTATAATCCATAATTTGTTCTATACACGCTAAACATTCTGCTCGCAACCCCAGTTCATCCGGTACAATAACCTGATTCTTTTTCCACACAGGAATCCCTTTTCCTACCGAATACAAAGGTTCAATTTCTACTACAATTCCGGGACTATTATTTTGAGAAGCATAATAAGTATCATAAAATGTAACTATTTCATGTTTATAAGAAAAGCGTTTTCCCCCCATTACATACTGTGCATTTGTATGCAAAAAAGGAAATTGCACTCCTCGATCAGTATCGTATAAATGATTTTCCCAACAAAACGCTACCGCAGACTGTGTCATTTTTGCTTGTCTGCTAGAAATATTACATGCAGCAAATATCACATATCCAAAGCTTATGAACGCTAATACTGCACCTGAAATTTCAGAAAATTTGAAATACATTACTATTCCGACAATAGCCAATACTAAACATATTGGATACAAAGCATATGTATACCATGAAGTTTTTCGGGGTTTTTCTGTTTCATACCATTTCTGCCATAATTGTTCTATTTGTTGTGAAAACATTACTTTCTACTCCTTATACTTGACTTATCCATATTTAAACCATTTCGCAATGGATTCTCCTAAATCACATACACCATCGGCAATCACCTCGCCAATATCTTTTCCAGTAATTGCTTTTGAAATACCATTAACACCTGCTACCACTAATGTCGCTCCTGCCGCTACTGCAATTGCTGGTGCTGCTGTTACTCCGGCAACAGCAAGTACCGCACCTGTTGCTGCTGTTGCACCAATTCCCATACCTATATCAACTGCTGCTTCTACTACTGTTTCCGCAACTGCTCTTCCTTCCGAAATATCTCCGCTCTTATGTTCTTCATAATTTTCTGCAGCATTTGTGATAACTGTCAAAACATTCCCAGCCCATTTTGCAACTGAACTCGTTTTTTTTGCAATCTCATCAGAAAAATCTATAAAATCGTCAGCTTCATTTTTTAATGCTGTTTTTAGATATTTCATAAAGCTTTTTCCTGCTTCTATATCCTCAGCCTTATAATAGCTACTCCAACCAATCGCATTTTTCAAAGCTTCTTTCCAGCCATTTTCAGCCACATCCGCAAAAAAAGCAAACTGATTGATACTGGAATTTAAAATAGATGCTAAAATCGTGGCATCGATATCTTCTCCTGTAATCTTTGATAACAACATTTGTAAATATGGCACACTTGAAGACGTCAGATTTCCACTATCTAAAATTCCATATACAATATCTAATGCATCTTTTAGATTGTCACCGCTCATTCGTGTATCTAAAATAGCATTTTCTGTTTTTCTATACCGTTTTACTATCTTCTCTAATCCATCACCTAAATCATCCAATGCACTTACATGTCCCCGCATCGTTTCTTCTATTGCATTTAATGTAGACTTTATATTTCCAAAACCACTTGCTGTCAGCCGGTCTCTTATACTATCTACTGTATTTGCATACGTTCGCATATTCTTTTTCATGCCCAGACATTCTTCTGCATATCCGGATACTTTATTAAGATGTATTGAAAATGTTCCCTGCATAATACTTTCCTCACCAATTCAACTTTAAGCACAACAGGGCACCGCCACACAGTGCCCTATTATACCCCTTTTACTTCAATTATACAATCACATCATCTGCTAATGTATTTGCTACTGCCACATTTGCCTCTTCAGAAGTTTCATACTGTTTTGCAATTGCCTGTAAGTCACTTACATGCTCGTTAATCATTTTAGACATCTTCTGAATATCATCCTGCAAACCATCGAATTTTTTAACATATGCTGTCGCTGCATCGCCACTCCATACATTTCCTGTTAAAGCCTTTACTGTACTTGTCATTTGCTGTGTCAATTTTGCAATCTCATTTCCTGTACTCTGAAATGCTGTTGCTGTACTTGTTAATTTTTTTGTATCAACCTTAATAATTGCTGCTGCCATTGTAATTCCTCCTTATTTTTCCTTATTTATAGGTTCTTTTTGATGCTGTACTTAAATTCTTTTTCTCTGCTTTTTCATATGCATCTACAATTTCATTCAATTTTGAAACATAATTTTCAATTGCATTGTAGAAATTGTTCATCTGGGTCATGTCTTCATTGAAACGTTTGTGGAACTCATCGTTTGCTTCACCATCCCACATACTGTTTAATGATTTTTCCTGTGTTTTTAATTCCTGAATTTTCTTTTTCAGGCTGGTATTATACCGTTTTAATTCCTGCGCCTTTTTGTCAACCTGACTTGGGTTTACTGTGATTGTTTTTGCCATTTGCAATATCCTCCTTAAAATTTTGTTTTTTAATTTTTATCTTTTATGTGCTGACACATATAAGAGCTTTTTTATCCATTGTATTTTCTTGCCTGCGCAATTTCATAAGCTGCTTTTTCTGCATCATAGATGTTTTTTGCAATTGTCCGTATGGTGCTTGCCGCTTTTCGCAGATTTTTGGCAGTTTTTTCTATATCTGCCTTTAGTCTGTTGCCTTTTTTCACATAATTTTCTGCATTGTCCCCTTTCCAATTTGCGGAAATTCCCCGCATACAGGGTTCAAAGTCGTTATTTATCATGTTTTCAATATTTTTTGCCACAGCTTCTAAATTTGCCGCCTGATTTTTGGCATTATTGAAATCCATGTTTATCTCATACATTGATTTTGCCATCTAATCCTCCTTATACAATGACATCATCCGGTAACGTATTTGCAAGCTGTTGTGCTTTTTTCTCTGCTTCATCGTAAATGCCCATCATAATAAGCAAATCGGATGGATGTTCTTTTAACCGCTTTAAAATTTCTTTCATTTCATCTTCACATTCTTCTAAGTATTTTCTATGTAAGTCACTAGCCTCTCCCTGCCAGTAAGATTTTGATTTTCTTACGACATTCGCTAAATTTTTCCAGTTTGTTTCTATGTTACTTATCTGGTTTTTAAGCTCAGTGGACTTACTTTTCATCTTATCTAAAGATACTTTTAACAGAATATCTGCCATCTGTATTCATCCCCTTTACACTTTTATTTCAGAAATCAATGTAGCTACTTTATTTTCACAATTTTCATATTTCTTTTTCGCAGTATCTTCATATTTTTTAATATCCAAAAGACCTTCTATTATCACATCCATTGCTTTCATATCCTGTTCAAAAGCCTTTTTGAATGCTTCACTGCTTGGTCCTTCCCACATTGCATCTAATTCTTTGACACTTTGCTTCATTTCGGATATCTGCTTTTTTATATTTGCGATATACGTCCCGACGCTTTCTGCATCATTTCCAAGTCTTGTGGTATTGACTGCAATTTTTTCTGCCATGTTACCCTCCTTTATTTTAATACGATTTTAAATTCTTCCATTTTTTCTAAATGCACCATGCCATAAGTTTCTTCATACTGCCTTATGGCTGTTTCGTTACACTGTAAAATATCTTCTTCGCAGTTTTTATATATCCGTGCTGCCTTTCGCAATACCTTTTGCATGTTCTGCACTTGTCTGCTTTGTACCAGCAGCACATCTGCCTGTTTTTTTAAAGATTCTTTTACAATTTTCATTCCTTCTGCACTGTTTATCCGACATATGTTTTCCTGTATTTCCATTAATGCATATGCTTTTCTATTCAGCAGCTTTTCACAGGAATCTAACTGCTTTGCGCAACTTTCTAAACGAATGGGTTCAAATTGTATTTCCATATGCTGCCTCCTGCGTAATCTGTATCAGAAGTACTACTATGTTTCATACTTTAACAGGATTTGTCGAAAAATGATGGGTATTGTATTATTCTGCACATTTTTATGACTAAACGACCTGTTTTATACGAAAATCAGCTTACTTCCATCCTGAATATGGTTCATATACAGACTTAATTCCGGGTTTAACATTTTTTTTGTATCCATGGAACAAAGCAAAAAATCCTCTGCCTGCGCCATGCGGTTTCCCATTGCCTTTTTGGAAATCATTTCACTGATTTCCGTCATTACCTGTTCTACGGGTACATTTTCATCCAGCATAAAATCAAAGTTTTTCTCTACTGCCGGAATATAAATATCTACAAGAATCATCGGTTTCCTCCCTACATCCAATTTTTTATTTTTTCAATCAGAAAATCGGGCTGATATTCCTTTTGTATCTGCCCTGCATCCGTTTCTATGATTAAAAGCTCCCGGATACCATCTTCCTTATAAATTATTTTTTCATACAAAATATCTTTTCTGCTGTCCTGTACAAAAAACTGCATTTCCTCATTTTCTTCTATTTCTTCTAAAACATATCCCAGCCATGCTTCAAAAGTCATTTGACAGAGTCGTATTGACGCTTTTTCCCGCTGGCTTTTTTCCATTACAAGTACAGTATTTTCTGCCAAATAACAGCATTTAATGGGATGCTCGCTCCCACATTTTCGCAAAAGTACACACTTTTTATTCTTTTGCATAAGTTTTAAAAATTCTGAAATCGGAGGCAATACATATATACGGTTTTCTTCACAGGCAATGACTTTCCGTAAATATAAATCCACCAACATTTGATGTATTTGTTCCCGATTGTCTGTTTCTTCTTTTTCCATGGAAAATACACCATAGATTTCTGTAAATCCAAGCCCCGATAAGAAAAATTTCCACTCTGCTTCTTTTAGATATATACTTTCACTATTCACATAGTCCATGGATATACTCCTTTATTGCCGGTTTATAGCTTCTTGAAAGCGGTACTGTTATCCCATGGGTAAGATATACCGTATTTTCCGACAGCTTTACCGCATCTAAATGCTGGGTATTAAATACAAAACTCCGATGACACCGCACAAACATCTCTGGTAGTTTTTCTAACATATGTTCTAAAGAGTCATATAAACTGTATTCTTTATCCCGCAGGCGTATAAAAACTTTTCGCTCCCGAATCTCTATGTAATACACCTGATGATAGGGAATCGTAATTTTCCCCTCACGGTTGGTTATTACAAGCACCTTTTTCTCATCTAGCTGTTCCCTTCCCTGAAAAAAGGATTGCAGGAAATCTTTCATTACTGTTTGACAGTCTTTTTCTTTATAAGGTGCAAGTAATAAAGAGGCTGCACGAATATCCGGTGTTAAATATTTCATAGGAGAAATATCCTTATCTGCAATAATTAAAATTTCCAATTGTTCATAGCTGCTGCGCATGTATCGAAGCAGCTCGATTTCTTTTTCACCGGATATTTTCACACAGGCTATATCCATAGGCTGGCATTTTTCTATTTCGGCTAAAATTGTTTTTTCCACAGAAATACACTGCAATTCTAAGTTTTCTTCCGATATCCGTGCAAAGGTTTCCCGGCTTACTGTCCTTAACGCTACCAGTTCTCCTGTATTTCTGTCATATAACATCATGGCAACCAACGATTCCTACCTCCTTGCAACAGGAACGACAATTTTCGCCGTATCCGCATCCGACATTACATCCGGCAGACAACCGATTCCCGGCAATTCTCCTTTTGTCTTTTCCATGTAAGACATATAGTCAAAATTCAAAATCGGATTATCTTCTGTTTTTCCGCCAAAATGTACCCCTGTCTTGTAACCGAAAAAGCTGTCATATAATGCATATCCCTCTAACTCAAAACGGCTTTCTAATGCCATAGGTGCAATGAAATAAATGTTATGTAATCTGCCTTTGGCAACAATATTTTCCAAAAATCCACGCATATTCTTCTCGGCATTATAAACAAATGGGATAAACCAACCTAAATCCGCAATAAAGATAAAATACGGCACTTCTTTACTCATGGCTGCAAAGATTTCTTCCTCTTCTTTTTCTTCATTCAGCATCTGTACCTTCATTTGATTTCTTCGTCTAAATTCCGGTAAAAGCTCCTGGAAGAAGTCAAAAACACTCTGTTCATCATCTGCATATACCACATCTTCCTTTTGGTAATTCCGTAAATCCTTTGCCGGATCGTCAATAATACAAACTTTTGCTTCTTTTTCCATCGCCGCCTGTATACATACTTTTAAGAAATTGGTCTTACCGCATCTTGCTGCTCCATAAATCAGATAACAGTATACTCTGCTTAAATCCATACCATATATGGATGCATTTGCCGCATCATACGCAACCGGCAGTTTGGATACATCCAGCAGTAATTTTTTATACTCTTCTAATTCGTGGAACTCTGACCACACAGGTTTTTGCGGAATTTCAGGAATCTTTCTTGCACGCTTCTTTTTCCATGCTTTACGCATTTCTTCACATATCATGCGTATGTTTTCTATACGGGAATAATCATTGTCTGCTTCTGTGGCAAGTGCAGTCTGATATTCTAAAATTGCATCTTCGTATCCCACAAGTCCTCTTCCCTTTATACCACTTTCCGGCAACACATCGATTTGGTTGCTGTGCAGCAAATCAATATAAGCAAATTTATCCTGCAGCTGTAAACACAAAGAAAATGTGATATTTTCACATACACGGGAGGTAATGTCATTCATACCAATACCATTTCCCGAAACAATCAGGAAAATACCATGGCTGACCCCTTCTTTGGATATGCGGATGAGCATATCTTCATAGAGTTCCTCTGTCTTTTCTTTAAAGGATGCGTAATTATCGATAAATAGCAGAATTGCCGGCAATTCTACACCATGTACCTGTACATACTGACTGTAATTTCCACCTTTAAATAACGCTTTTCTTTCCTCTAAAATGGTATTTAACATATTAAAAAACTTCGCTATTTTGTCCGTATCATTTTCGTACATGACACCGCCCACATGCGGTGCTTCCTCAAATGCAGACATCATTTTGCTGCTGAAATCCAATGCGTAAATATTTATCATTTCCGGTGAATACCGATGTATCAGCGCATATACCATGGTCTGCATCATGGTACTCTTTCCACTGACAATATTTCCAAAGATTGCCATATGCCCCTGTTTTGCAAAATCAATCATTAACGGCATCTGGTTCTGATTCGCCGGGTCGTCCACTTTTCCAAGTACAAATTCTAACGACCATTCCTCTCCCATCTGCGGCCAGATACCGTCTTTATAGCTTTTCTTTGTAAATTCCAAGAATTCCTGCAAGTACAATTTTTCCGGTAATACAGGCATCCATAACTGCATATGGTAATTGTAGCCACATTCCTCTGCTACCACCGCTAAATGCTCTTTCACCGCATCTAACTGGGTTTTTTCCTTTTTCTGCGGCAGTTTGATTTTATTGATACCCGCCTGATTTAGCATTTCTTCTACAATATCTGTATTCGCCTCTGCCACACTGCTTATTGCAAAATATAAATTGATAAAATCGGTTAATCGGTCTGTATTATACTGACTTGCCGTATATTCTATATTTCTTTCCGCAAAAACGCCGTACAAACCGTTTACTGCTTCACGCAAAGTTTCCTGATTGGAAATACAGTTACCTAACGATACACCTATTCTGTTTAATGCCTCATGCAGACAACCTTTTATTGTTTCCATCCACATATATTCCGTTTTCTTTTTCTGCGAAAGCTTTACGGAATTTCCGGTTAATTCCACTTTTCCGTTTAGATTTAATAATTTTGCAATGTCTGTATTTCCTGTCTGTATGTTTTCTTCATAGGTAGCACCACTATACCCGGACTGGAACAATTCGTATACTTCATCATTTCCCACCTGCAAATAACAGCGTCCTGCCTGTGTGATATATGCCGCATCCGGTTTATGTAACATATCATTGCTATCCTGCTTGTCCTGCACACGCAGACATAAACGGAATTTGGAGTTACTCCAGATATTATCATCTACAGTTCCGCTTGGTTTCTGGGTAGCCAAAATCAAATGTACGCCAAGACTTCGTCCTACCTGTGCAACAGAGATTAACTCCTTCATAAAATCCGGTTCTTCTCTTTTTAACTCCGCAAATTCATCAATAATGATAAAAAGATGCGGCACAGGCATAGTTGCCTCACCATTTTTATACAGTTTTGTATACAGATTTATGTTATTGACACCATGCTCTGTAAAAACTCTTTGTCTTCTGCGGTTTTCACTCTTAATGGAAATCATGGCTCTTTTTACCTGATTTCCGGATAAGTTGGAAATCTGTCCTACCATATGTGGCAAGCCTGAAAAAAGATTTGCCATACCGCCGCCTTTATAGTCAATAATAAAGAAACCGATATCATCCGGGCTGTAATTTACTGCCAATGCCAGCATGTAGGTCTGTAATGTTTCAGACTTACCGGAACCTGTAGTTCCTGCCACAAGTCCATGGGGACCATGGTATTTTTCATGTACATCTAAGTAGCATGGTGCTCCACCGGCTTTCTGACCTACCAATCCTTTGATATTGTCATATATACGATTTTTCGCCCACAATTCTTTTACCGGAATTTCCTCTGGCCGGTTCACTTCTAACATATCAAAAAAGGTCAGTGCATTAGGGATTTCTCCACCTTTTTCCATTTCTTTTACCTGTAAGGTCGCAAGACGTCTGGCAAATTCTTCTAATTCATTATCTTCCACTTTATCAAAGACAATTCTTTGTCTTTCTGCTATCCGTCCACCCACATCATACATCCCTTGAAATTCGGCTGTATTTTCAATAATGAAATCACAGGCATTTGGTAATTCTTCATAGCGTTCCGTTAAAATACATGTCGTCAGTCCACAAGCATTTTCTTTTTCAAAAATATATTTTGTAATGAGTTCTCCCTCTAAAAGCTCTGCATCCGAAATAAACAGAATATAATATGGTTTTGGCAATTTTGCATTTTTATCCTGTTTTTCTTCTATACGAGTACGAAAGATTTTGGTAAGTTCATAAAATACTTCACTTGCCTGTTCTTTACTATCCGCTACATAACGGGTTTTCTTATCTTCCGCCCATACATGGGGAAGCCATTTTGCATATTTCCACTTTGCGCTTTCTCTACCCTCTTCTCCGTTGTATACAAATCCCATTTTGACATCCGTATAACAGTTATTCGCAGCAATCTGTGCACTGATAATCTGTGCGATTTCAATTGCTCCGTTTTTTTCCATTCCGCCTACAATTCCAATCAGATTATTTCTTGTAAAATCCAGTGTCACCGGTACATCATAGAGTACCTCATAGTTTTCTTTAATGTATCTTGGTTTTTCCTCTAATTCATCTTTGAATAATACAAACTTTTTCTTCGGTACATCTAATGCTATCTGAAAAGGAATATTTCCAATTCCTAAACGGTGCTTTAAAAAGTCTTTATGGGTAGCATTTCTGTTCCACAATGTACTCTTTGTTTCATCATAAGACAGACATTCTCCTGCTGCCGGATACATTTCAAATAAGGTATCTGAAGTGTTTTTGTATTTTTCTTTAATCTCTTCTGTTTTTTCCACAAGATATTCGCTATATGCCTCAAAACGATGCTGCATCCGTTCATTTTCTACCTTTTTCTGATGACGGATACTTGCTAACGACCAGCCTACACCTATCAATGCCGAAGATACGGACATTACCAGTCCTGAATACATGTACAAGGGACTTCTGCCACCATCCGAAGATGCATACATCATCATCACCGTTCCCATAATCATCGGCAGTGCCATAGTAAGGGAAGGACCGATTGTCATGATTAAGGGCTGTTTTTGTGTCGGATTCATCTGTGGAGGTGCTTCAATTCCAATAACTTCCTGCGGAACTTCTTCTAATGTCCTTGGCGCACGATGAAATATTTTCTTTCCTTTAGAATACTGTATCTCTTTTCCTGCACCGTTCCCTTTTATCTCAAATTTTAACTGCTTTAATTTATTCCTATTAATCGCTGCATTACTTCCTCTGCGGTCTATTGCAAGAATTTCTCCCAAAAAGACCATTCTTAGTCCCATGATATTTATATAATCACCAAAAGACAGTGTTTTCTCCCCATCAATCTTATGTGCATTTACATAAGTACCATTCAGACTGTCATTAGAAATTTTAAATCCATTTCCCACTCTGCTGATAACGGCATGTTTTCTGGAGACTAACCGCAGATAATCATATGCAATATCATTTTCTGCATCTTTTCCAATGGTAATCATAGATACATTTCGTAAATCATATTTTTCATAGGCATGAAAAACAGATTCTGCGTATTTAACAATCAGTGTAATATCCTTTTCTCCTTCTGCTAAAACACTGATTTTATCCATATTTTTCAAGACATGACTATGGTAACGTTCCCCATTTATGCGCAGTCCATAAGCTTTATCCGGCTTTAATCTCCATTCGCCATCCATAATTTCTAATTTTATTTCTATATTTTTCTTCAAACTGAAAAAATCCTTCTGCAAAACAAATGCGTAATCCGCATTATTTACAGATGGAAGCTGATATTCCTTAAATGCATTTTCTGAATATACTGAAAGAATCGTATTCATCACAAATTTCCCCCTCGTTTTTCATTTGTCAATGCCTTGTTTAAGCTGTTTTTCCTTTCTGATTCCCTATAATTTACAATTTCTTTTTTTCTCTTTTTTCTTGTCCTAAGAACATAGATAACCAGTCCTAAAAGTATAACTAAAACAATTATTTCATACATTAGAACTGCCGGTTTCGACAGCAAAACCACTTTCACATCTTCCCAATCCATCTTTATCACACTCTCCTCTTTCGTTCTCTTCTTTTAAATTATAACTTAATACGTTTACTTTTTCAACCTTACACGTTTATTTTTGTATTCTATTATTCATTACCGACCACCTAAAACGTCATATTTTTCAACTCTCTGCGGTATACTAATTCAACCTATATCGTTGTAAATTTAAACATAGATGTTTATTATCCCATTCCATTATTATTAAAGGAGATATCCCATATGAATTCTACATTTTACCCTACAAAAGACTATAAACCTGCTATGGGAAAACGGTTACGAACTTACCGACAACTGAATAATTATACGCAGGAAAATATGGCTGAAATTTTAGACATTTCTTTAAAGCATTACAGCGAAGTAGAACGCGGAATCACTGGTCTTTCTATTGAAAAACTCATATTCCTGTCTGAACGGTTTGATATCAGTTTAGATTATCTGCTGAAGGGAAATAGCGCTGAACCAAGTCTTCCTTCACCCATGTCTGAAATCTATCAGACATGTCCGGATGACCGGAAACCTTACTTTTTAGAATTGTTTAAATGTGTAAATTATCTTATACATGGCGATATGAATCATTCCCACAAAAAACTGTAAAAAAACGTCTTATACGGAAACCATTCCATTCCGTATAAGACGTTTTTGTTAATTTAATATTTTCTGTTTTAACGAATCCGCACCAAATTCTTTAATATGCTCTACCAATTCCTCCGAAACATTTATGACAGTTCCCGTCGCTTCGTTACACTCATCTACAATCTGACGGAATTCTTCCATACTATTTGCGGTTACTTCTGCACTATCTGCATTCTGTTGTGCAGATACTGTTAATAACTCCACGCTGCTTTCAATCACATTTTTGTGTGTATGTAATGCTCCTACATCTTCACGAATATCATGAATAGAACCACTTACTTTTTCGATTTCTTTGTTTAACGAACTAAATATGCCCTCTGTTTCCTGAATTTTTTCATTCTGCTTTAAGAAGGCTTCAGATACTTCTTTTGTAATTTCAACGCTTTCTTTGGAGTTATCTAACAAGGCAGCAACAATCTGCTCAATCTGTTCTGTAGATTCTCTGGACTGATCCGCTAATGCCCGGATTTCTTCTGCTACAACCGCAAATCCTCTGCCATGTTCACCTGCTCTTGCTGCCTCAATACTTGCATTCAGGGCAAGAAGATTTGTCTGACTGGAAATCCCTGTAATAATTTCGGTTGCTGCACGAATCTTTTGGGCAGAGGCATTTGTAAGCTCCGTCTGCTGTCGGACATTTTCCATTGCTTTACTACTTGTCTGACTAATATCTACCAATTCTACCATAATTCTTTCTGCGGTATCATCACATGTCTTCATTAACTCTGCACTTTCTGCAAGCATTTCAATACTCTGAGTTATATTTTCAATAGAGCAGCTGATAGCATCTATTTTCTCTTTCATATCTGCTATCTGTTCTGCCTGGGAAATTGTATTGTTGGTGATTGTCTCCACTTCATTTTCTGTCTGTACTACTGCATTTGTCATATTTGTAAAAATATTTTTAAAATTCTCCGATACATCTTCTAAATCTGTTGTAGCTTTTCGGATACCATTTACAATTTTAGCAAAGGAAAGCATTTTATCCTGTGTAATGCGTGCCATTTCACCCAATTCATCATTTCTTTCCAATAACTTATTTATCTTAGCATCCATCACATCATCATTTTTTGTTTTCATACCACCTAATATATGAATAAATCTGCCCATCAGGTATCTAAATACAAGCCCGATCCCTATCAGTATCACTAAAATGGCAACCACATTTAATATCAGTACAGTTAACGTATTGATTATACCATTTTCCAATAGTTTTAAGGCTACGACCTGCCATAAAACAAACAAGCCGAATCCCACTGTAATACCGGCAATAATTTTTTTTAATAACGCTCTTTTTTTTGAAATGTCCATAAATATCCTCCTTATCCTGCGTTTATATTCTTTATAAAACTATATTTAGTATACCATACTTTCGTACCATATCCTACTAAATTTTTTATAAATTGTAACTATTCAGTACTTCATGGTTACAATAAATTTACAAATGCTGTTTTCTATATTTATCCGGTGAAAGCCCTATTCTTTTTCTGAATACATAACAAAAATAGCTGGCATTATCGAACCCACACATTTTTGCAATATCATAAATCTTTTTTGTGGGATACTGCACCAGCAGAAGTCTCGCATGAATCAGACGAATTTTAAGCAGTGTATGGATAATGGTCTGACCGGTCTGCTTTTTAAAATAAGTACATGCATATTCTCTGGATAACTGTACATGATCTGCTATTTCCTGTATGGATATAGGCTCACTATAGTGCTGCTCCATATACTGCGTTATTTTTTGTGTCAATTCATCTGTCTTGCCCACATCATTATAAAGTACACGGTGAATACTTTTTGAAAAATCCAGCAAAAAATCATAGCTTAACTTAGACAAATAAAACATATCTGCATTTTCCAATCCCTGAACATATGCATAGATTTTCTTCAGCTTATTGAGCAGTTCACTGCTGTTTACGCAGATAAATGGTCCCGATTTTTCAATTTTTAAAAGTTTAACTATCTGCTGGCATAAATCACCGTCTATGCCAATGACACTGACTTTCCAGTCTTTTGTAACGCTTTTATAACTATGCGAAATATTTTTTTCTATAACAAAGCCCATACCCGGACCAATTCTTGCCTTTTCTCCGGAAATGATTATCTCTCCTTCCCCTTCTAAGCAAAAGAAATATTGATACACGTCCAGTCCATCCGGACGAAAAATCGGCTCCTGAAAATGTGAAACCCCTATACTGGTAACACACACAGGTATTTTTGGCGTTTTTCTGTTATATGCTGTCATTAAAACCATTTTTTCACCTCAATATTTTTATATAAATATCATTATATTGCAATTTACACTGGTAAACAATTCTTTTATACTTAATTTATCACATTTTAAGGAGAGACCACACATGCGAAAAATGATAAAAAAAATAAAAACAGCAGGAACATATATTTTTTTAAGCATCACCTCACTATGCTTTCTTCTCCCACTGTACTATGTATTTTGTTTAGCCAGCGGTGGCAGCATTGACCCAAGAGAAGGGCTTCCGCATCCCGGTTTGGATTTATGGAAAAATATTTCTTTTATTTTGTTTAAAACAGATTTTATGCACTCTTTTCTCTATACCTTAAGCTATACTTTGGTGCAAACCTTTCTAACTTTAGTGGTCTGTGCATTAGCCGGCTATGGATTTGAAATTTATAACGACCGACATAAGGATAAATTTTTTAAGGTTATTCTCTGGACATACATGGTTCCCTTTACTACCTTTGTGGTGCCCATGTTTATGATTTTTGGCGATTTAGGGATGGTAAATACCACAACTGCCATGATTCTGCCGTTTATTGCTTCGCCGTTGATTATTATGGTATTCAGACAACAGTCGAGAGCTTTTCCAAAGGAATTGATTGAGGCAGCAAGAATGGACGGTTTACGGGAGCCTTTTATTTTTCTGCGTGTATATGTGCCAAATATGAAACCTACCTTTGCCTGTGGCGTGATTATTGCTTTTCTGAATGGATGGAATTCTTACCAGTGGCCAAGAATTATTATGCAGAATGATGAAGTCATGGCAATGACGGTATATCTGACACATCAGGGACATGGGAATACAATGACTTTAATTTTGATGAGTATGATACCGACTTTGATTGTGTTTTTTGCTTTTCAAAAGTATTTTGTAGAAGGAATGAAGGGGGCATTACAATAACAAGCCAAAACAGGCACAGGGATTTTTTATATAGTCCCTGTGCCTGTTTCGTCTCTATTGTATTTATACAGGATTTATGTTTATTTTTTCCGGTATCCATACGGGATGTAATTTATCTGCAAGATAAGCTTTTAACGTCTCATCCTCTGGCATTTCCTTGTTTTTACCATCTGCAATCGTAATGTCTGCACCTACATGAATGGAATTATCTGCTCCATAATAGGTATATGCCTTTGCTCCTGTTATCCCTTCATACATACAAAGTGCCCTTTCCACCTGATACAAATCGATAAAGTGGCGACCCTTTAAGCCTTCTATCATAACAGTTCTGCCGACATTTTCTAAAAATTCCACTTCACCGGCAGGCGTGATTCTTGCTGTAAGTCCGGTCTGATAGAGTGTGCCTTCACCATATGGATTTTCCATCTGGTCAACATACTCTTTTGTCGGATAGTCCATGATGTATAGGTCACCCCAGCCACCGAATGGCTTTTTAAGACAACTGCTGTCTAAAACATACGGTTTACATTTTGTATCCGAAGACACATCCGGTATCAGCGCATAACCTGCTGCTTCATTAATTTTTCCGGCTTCAATATAAAAATGTTTTGGTCTGTCACTGTCTGCAATGTATTTTTTCAAACGACGTACAGAGGATTCTGTCTGCATCGCCTGCAAAATAGCTTCAAAACAGCGCATAAACACTTCTAACTGCGCTTTATCATAACGATTTTCCCAATATCTAAGCTCATAGAAATAGCCTTTTTTATCCGACATCACCTGCAAATGGAATGGCAGAGCATCTAACTGCAATTTCTGACGTTCCGCAGGCGCACCACCGATTTCGTTAATGTTTAAAATGTCTCCCTGATACTGGAAAAACATCTCGTCTGCATGCAAATTAGATGTATGGCAATCCATAGTACGAAGTATCTGTTTTGCTGATTTTTGCAGCAATTCCGGTACAGTTTCATGGGGTTTTCTGGTGTAGCGGAAATAGTATGTAGTAAATAAAGCTCCTGTCAGACGATTCCATCGGCTGTCGGTTCTTCCACTGTGAATACTTGTGGACAGCACATCATCCTCATTGGCAAACACACTGATACAGTAATTAAATGCTGTTAAAAATAATACATTTTCGGATACGCCATGTTTTTGGCAGAAAGCCTGTATTTTCTTTTTGCCAATATCATTTAGGCGGCCACGCAGTGAACAATTTATACCTTTGGCAAGATTACTCTCTGCACTTTTTCGGCTGTTGCAGGTTAAAATACTCTTTTTAATCTTCAAATTATTCGTCTGCTGTAAAAAATACTTTACGTCCTCTTCGATTCCGCCACGCTCTTTCCTTGCCATTTCATCCAAAATATACTCATATAGCGTATATGTCTGTTTACGCACCTCTTCGCCCTTATAGATGGCATTGATATCTTCAAAAATAACGTTCATACTCATGCCATCACCGATGATATGGGCTAAATCAAAGAAGAAATAATTACCACTTGGCATCTTATATATTCCGGCATGGAAAAGTGGCTCATTTTCTGTATACATAAATGGATAAATCAGATTTTTCCGTACATTTTCCCACTCTGCATCTGTCATTTCATAAATTGGAATATCTATCTTACGGCTGTCATCACGGAAATTCTTTAATACGCCTTCCTGTGGCATTATAATATCCTTTAATTCCGGATGAATTTCAAACACCTGCTCTGTTGCTGCTTTTAGCCGTTCTAAATCCACACTGCTGTCTAATTTAAACAAAAATGGCAGATTTGATGTGGTATTTCCACGAAGAATATACCCAAAATATGTCTGCAAACCAGTCAGCGGATACACCTGTTGTACTTCATAGGCAGCAGTATTTTCTTCTTTTTCTTTTGCAAAAGCTTCTAATTTTTCAACCGTTGCATGCTGGCTTAATTCCTGTAAATTTATGGATATCTGCATCTTATCGTAAAGTGCGGACAATAACATCACACTGCCTAAGGAATCTAAGCCCGCTTCATACAAATCTGTATCTATACCAAATTTCTGATGTCCAAGACTTTCTGCTACAGCATTATAAATCTTCTGCTGTGTTTCATTCTCCGGCAGTTTTAATTTGGCAAGGGCTTCTTTCTGCTTTTCTTTCTGTTCAAAATACTTTCCACGAATGATTTTTTTAGAAGAAGTCTTTTCAAATGGAATGTAACGGACATGGCTCTGCAAAATCCGCTTATAGCTTGGCAAATCTTCGTTGTGTTTTTTGATAATATCCGCAATTGCCTGCTCTAAATCTTCAATACCTGCTGTTTCTGCCAATTGAAGATTCGGATATACTTCTGCACAAATTTTGTCCTCTTCTCCATATACTAAAATATCTTCTATTAATGTCTCATCCACAAAAAGATTTTCTAACTGCTCCGGTGCAACATTTTCACCATTACTTAAAATAATCAGATTTTTACATCTTCCTGTGAAGAATAAAAATCCTTCTTCATCAATATATCCCAAATCACCTGTACGAAGCCATCCGTCTTCCGTAATGGTCTTAGCAGTTTCTTCCGGGTCTTTATAATAGCCCATCATGACAGAAGGACTCTTTACCTGAATCTCTCCATCCACAATCCGCACCTGACAGCGGGATACAATCCTTCCTACGGAAGACACCTTATCCGGGCGATTCCAGTCCGGTGCAGAAATCTTTGGTGAACACTCTGACATCCCATAACCCTGCGCAATGGAAATACCAATTTCTCCATAACATTTTGCCAGCTCCGGTGCAAGATAACCACCGCCACTAACAATTTTGTGCAGACATTTTCCTAGTACCAGACTTTTGATTTCGTCGATGCTCTTCTCTTTATACTGCTCTTTTAATACAGCAATACGGTTGTACAAAGTCTTTGCCATCATCGGCACCATACGAATAACGGTTGGCTGAAACAACTGGATATGGGCTGCCAGCTTTGTCATATCCTGATTTAAACACAGTACATTACCATATCTTAAACCTAATAAAAAGTCTCCATTTAAACAGAAAATATGATGTACCGGCAAAACATTCATATAGACTTCGTTTTCCGGATGTCCATCATCCTCGGTACAAAAAACGTTATCAATCAAATTTTCATGGGAAAGAAGCACACCTTTTCCCTTGCCTGTTGTACCGGAGGTAAACAAAAGCATGGCACAGTCCTTAGGATTGATTTCTTTATCTAGTGTGTAATTCGTATATTCTTTCCATATTTTTTGTATGGAATCCACATGTTTTCGATTCTCTAAGCAGATAATTCCCTGCAAATTCGTACAAAGCTCCTTTGCTCCTTCTGCACGCTCAAAATACTCCCATTCATAAAACAGGTAATCTAAATCGGCATGGTCTGCATATTCACGCAATGACTGCATGTTTAGCTGTACATCTAAAGGAACTACCACATTTCCATTCGCCATTACCCCCAATAGAGCTGCTAAATATGGATAACTGCTTCCACCAAGCACACCCACACGAACAGGATGTCCGGCTTCTTTACTCTTTTCCTCTGCCCAGCCTGCTACGGCTGTAACTGATGCCATAAGCTGGCAAAATGTAATATCTTTTATATTGTCGTCTTTTTCATAGCGTAGAAAAACACGCTCTTTATGTACTTCTCCTGCTGCTTTTACCAAATCTGCAATTGTTTTTATGCTTTCGTAAGTTATCATTTACCAATTCTCCTTTCGAGATGAAAAATAAAATGGTTCACTTATTTTACCAATCGCATTTTAGCATAGGAAAAACTACTTTGCAATAGTACGTTCCTCATGAAACTCATGGGTGCTTTCGTGGAAATTTTGCATGTATATGTTTTTTCAATAATTTATTTTACATAGTTTGTAAAGCAACATCTGGATTATTATGCAAAATCATAAGAAATCAGCAACTCCAAACTTATCCTTAAAATCCTTATAATCCTTCACCCAGTCAAAACGGATTTGCTTAGATACTGCCGCAAAATGTTTTATGCCACATTTAATTTTTCTCTTCTCTTTATCCTGCAGCTCAGAATATTCTTTACCTTTCTTTGTTTCCACAATAAAATAGATTCCTAATTCCGGTTCGCTTAAACCTTCTTTTCGACACACAACCGCCCAATCAGGAGAATAATTTCCATATGGTGTATTAATGACAAATCCACCTTTTTTCATCTTTGTAAACATAACTACATTTTTATTCTTCTCCAATTCTTCTGCAAACTCTTTTTCCCCTTTGCTATCCATTTTATAATACTCATTCATTGCAGAACTATTATCACCCTTTGCATGGAACACTCGCCATTCCTCTGTAAAGTCTTCCTCTGCTATGGTATCACATTCAAAAATACTTCTACTATCCTGTTCATATCCCTCTATCACTTCATAGGAAGTAATGTGTTCAGCCTTTTCATCTTTTAGTTTTTGAAGAATTTTCTGTGTAACCATATCCAAAATATCCTGATTATTTAATAATTCCCTCTTTTTTAAACCTTTCATAATTTTAAATATGGCAAGCCTTGGCAACATCGTGTGATACATAATATAATTAGCTATTTCAAAATCGCTTTTGGGTTCACAGGTCATCTCTATATCGACTTCTTTTCCACCATAGATATTTTCTTCCATTACAAACATTCCCGCATCGTTAAATGTTCCACGCCCATCTTCTTCACTATATGTATTTTTAACTTTCTTATATTTCAGATATTCATTAATGGCATCCACACACTCCTGTATAAACTTATCCTTATCAATGGAACATTTATACATAGCACGCTTTGTAAGTTTTCCTTGAGTCCATAATAAATCTGAACAAATTCTCCCTGTGAAACGAACGCCCGCACACGATTTTTATAAGGTTCATTAGTTGGATATTAAGAATTCTCATACATAAATCGTTCTATCGAAAGGCACAATGGTGCTGTCTTTAATTTTGTAAAGTAAGCATAATTTACCGGAACAGCAATTTTCATTTCTGTCTCCATACCCAAGCAGGTTCTTATCTCCTCTGCAAATGCTAACTGCGACATGCTATTCTTCACATTTCTTCTTAAATCCTTTAATCTCTGTCCCATCAACAGTGGGTCACATTTATAATTTCTCATTTATAGTATCCTCCGAATTTTGAATTGTTTTCCGTTTCAAAATCCGAAACCGGCGGTTCTCGTGCCTTGTATCTCTTCTTATTTAAAAGCAAAAAATAGACCTCTTTGGAAAAATTCCAAAAAAGCCTATCAACCGCCGTTCGCTTTCCGTTTGCCGGTACGAAAAAAGGAGCCTATCAATGCTGATAAGCTCCCCTAAATCTCATTATTAATTTATTGACATATTATACAGCTTTCTGAGATTATCTACTAATTCCTCATTACCTACACCGTAGTTTTTCAACACTCCTGCATCAAATGGTTCTGCTTCCAGTCGGATAATAAATTGTTCCATATCTTTAATGACTGTTGTCGGC
>JAGAMY010000048.1 GCA_017624495.1 Lachnospiraceae bacterium
AGTGTAGTCCGGTTTCAAAATGTAAATCTGTCAGAACGAGCAGGGGCTGTGGGTAGGCGGAATTGGTAGGGAAAGGAAGCGTTTCTTAGCATTTTCTGCAACACTCAACTATGCACCGACACGGATGTCGGTGCAAACTGTCACCACGGCAGGGACGCCGTGTTGACAGTGGTAGTGTGCGTTACCATAACTGATATGAAAATGCTTAGAAACCCTTCTTTCCCGGACACTTCGCCTACCCACAGCCCCTGCTCGTTCTGACAGCACCACACAACTATCAAAAACCGGACGGAAACCTTACACAAAGCACATCTGTCGTCCGTTTCACGACGACATTCCGGGATATCATTTAATCGCTACACCGGAATTTATTTCTTCTTTCTCTTCCTCTTCTTCTGCACCGAATACCCAAAACTCCCTACTTTCTTCCCAAGCTCAAAATATTCCCCATGAGAATAAGTCACAAGTCCTGTATGATTCAGTTCGAATTTTCCCTGTTCATTCATATACTTATCATCAATACTAACCGATACCACCTCGGCGATAAACATATGATGACTGCCAAGTTCTCTCACCTCTGTTACCTTACATTCAATATTTACAGGACTTTCCGCTATCTGCGGTGCTGAAATCTTTTTGGACGGTTCAGCGGTCAGATGCATTTCTTTAAATTTATCCACATCTCTTCCTGAACGAACTCCGCAATAATCTGTTGCAAATGCCAAATCCTTAGTCACCAGATTGATAACAAATTCCCCGGTTTCCCGAATAATAGCATAAGAATACCGTTCCGGACGAACAGATATAGATACCATTGCCGGTGAAGAACAGACTGTTCCTGCCCAGGCAACAGTAATAATATTCGGTTTCTCTCCTTCTCTGCCGCAGCTTACCATAACTGCCGGCAAAGGATACAACATATTTCCGGGTCTCCATTCCTGTTTCATCTTCTGCTTCCTTTCTGATTTTGCACTGCTTATAGCTGTGCTAATGCCTCTAATGCCTGCTCTTTTATAATAACTTTTCCATGCTCTTCTAAATAATTTCTATAAGAACTATCCTTTTCAATTCCCTGTGCATATTCCATAGATGCTGCTACAAATTCATAGACATATCTTCGTGTAGTATTATTCAAATCAGCCCATAAAAAATACTTTTTCTTTTGGTCAAGATAATACAGACAGCTCTTGGTATTCGCGTTCTCAGGAAGTATACGACAAAAATTCTGTACACCGGCAAAAGACACAAAGGTCAATAGATAGGCATAGCCTTCCATATCTCCCTCTACTTTTTCTTCTTCGGATTTTTTGCCTAAATCCTTAAAAACATCTTCCTTTTTTTCCGGTAAAACCGAAGGACTTTCCTTCGACATAGCAGAGCCAAACATATTTTTTAAATGTTCAATCAGCTCCATACCATTTGCCTGATTATCTGAAAAAGTCAATACAATTTCATTTTCTGACATGATTGCCGCCTGAATAGACATCATGTTGCCGCTTGTATGAAAACCTACTTCATCCTCTGCAATATGAATAACTTTTTCCAAAAAATCTCTTGCACTTTTCGAATTAGAAAAGAAATCTTCTAATTCAATGCCATTTTCCTCTAAATCCTCTTTTGTCAATGTGCATCGCAACGAACCGTTATCCATTTTTTCAAACTTCATCATGCTTCACTTCCTTTCACATCCACTACCCAAAACTACTCCTGCATAACTGCCATAAGTGCCGGAATCAGCTGTTTCTTTCTGGATACTACACCTTTTAACAGATATCCGTTTTCTTCTCTTATGGCTGTAAATGCCCGCTCGATAATTGCTGCCGCATCTTCTCCTGCACTGATTAACAGTGTGGATTCCTCGATAATATCTGTAAGCATCACAAATACCATATCCAATTTATTTTCACTTAAAGCAATATGAATATACTCTTCTAATTTTTCCTGTACAGTTTCTAACTCTTCATGACTCATAGCACTTAACTGCCCTACGCCAAATGTATATTCACCTGCCGTAAATTTCTTAAAATCCTGATAAAAAATCTCTTCAGGAGTTTTGCGGTTGAAGTCACTTCCTGCCCGAAACATATTTTTTGCAAGTACTTCAATATCAATCCCGGCAATAATCGCCAATTCTTCAGCCGCTGCTCTATCTATCGCTGTACAGGTCGGTGAACGAAACATCAATGTATCAGAAATAATTGCCGCGCATAAAAGTCCTGCTATTTTTACCGGGATTTCAATACCTTTTTCCCGATACATTTGAAAAATAATCGTCGATGTACAGCCTAATGGCTGATTTCTGAAAAATACAGGCGAAATGGTTTCTAAGCTTCCTAACCGATGATGGTCAATAATTTCTAAAATTTCTGCTCCGCTAATACCATCGACTGCCTGCCCTTTTTCATTATGATCCACCAAAATAATTTTCTTTTTCTGTGTATTTAATAAATTTCTTCTGGAAATCATACCCACATAATTGTCTTCTTCATCCACAATTGGGAAATCTCTATGACGAATTTTAGACATGGTTTCTTTTACTTCATCCACAAAATCGTCTATATCAAATTTAATCAAATTATCCTTAGTCATAAAATGCTTAATTGGCATACTTTGATTCAATAACCTAGACACAGTAAATGTATCATACGGTGTACCGATAATCACACAGTCTCTTTTATTTGCAGCTTCGATGACTTCCTTATTTACAGCAAAACCATAGCAAATGACAAGACAGCTGGCATTTAATTCGATAGCCTTTAATTGTGCGTCTATTCTGTCTCCTAAAATGACAAGATCGTCACTTTCTACATACTCTTCCATCCATTCTAACCCGGACAAAGCCGCAACCACCTTGCCGTTTACAAAATACGCATGCTCATTTCCGGCATATATAGTACCCTCGAGCGTATCTAAAATATTTTTATAGCGGGTTTTAGCTGTTGCTAAAATATGATTATCATAAACATCCATATAGGATGTAGCAATGTCACTGGTTACAATAACGCCACGCAATTTTTGATTGGCTTTGATAATCGGAAGAGTAACTACATTTTCTGTTTTCATCAATTCCCATGCCCGTTTCAGAGAAATCTCTTCACTGACTCCTGCTGTCCGACGAAAGGAAATATCCTTTATCTGTGCACCCACATCTGTTACTAACTCCGGTTCTTCCATTTGAAAATACTCTAATACATAACGGGTTTCTTCATTGATATTTCCAGCCCGTTTTGCCTCATGCCGGATATCTTCTGTTTTATTTTTTAAGTCTGCGTATGCAATTGCTGCACAGATTGAATCGGTATCTGGATTTTTGTGTCCAATAACCCATACCTTTTTTTCTTGATTTAATCCCATATTTTCCTCTCTTGCTCTGGATTTTGTTTCTTATAACGAATAGGGGGATGTTCCCTAAAGCCTGCCTTTGCTTTCCGAAACACCCCTAGAACATTCTCATATATTCTGATATATGCAAAATCTGCAAAATTGTTCCTAATTTTAGATAATACCTAATGCATATATAACAAATGCTGCAAGTCCTGCCAGATTCAAAATAGAAACTACAGTAATCACCTTCAGCATCTTTTTAACAGATCCTAATCTGTCAATTTCTGCTTTCATCATATCCATTCTCTTATCCGCATCCTCAAACAAAGTCTGGATGTTACGATAGCATTTCACATCCTCAGTATGTACCTTTTCACAAATTTCACTTTTTATCTTATCGAACTGACCATTCAAACTCTCTACGGTTTCTGTCAATTTTGCATTCTGCTCATCGATAAGATTTTTGATATTATCGCACTGTTCTGTACTGCTTACTGCATTTTCGGCCAAACGCTCTGCGAAGGTTTCATTTAATTCATTTAACTTGGCATCTACTTTGGCTACCATATCGTCGATTCTATCACCAACTCCGGCAACCACCCTATCTGCTGCATCCTGTCTTTCTTCTAAAATATCCGAAAGTTCTTTTGCCTTTTCTTCTCTTTCATCTACGATTTCCTGTAATTCCTGAACCTTACTTTCTTTGGATGCCAAAAGATTCTGCAGCTGTTTTGCTTTCTCTCTAAACTCATCAATCTGACTTAATAAAAAATCTTCTTTTTCCACTTCTTCTCTTATCCTTTCCCTCTCTGTTTTACGGCGTTCAATGTATCCTATTAACTTTTGTGTCAATTCACCCATTAACGCTACCTCCCCCAAAGGTTTGCCTATTCGCGTTTTTTACATTCTTTCTCATAATTGTAGCATTATCGACAAACCTTGTAAAGAGGGGAATTAACAGCTAAACTGCCGCATCAAAATCTCTGGTTAAGAGATCACTATTTTCAATAAAATCCTTTACATCTGTAAATCCTAACCGTTCTAACAGCTCTTTTACAAAAGGATTCTCCAGTGGTGTTTTATATACAGCTTCATCTCCATAAGCATTTACAATATCGCGTCCTTCTTCATTGGAAATAATGGCTTTTGGACCGCCGACACAGCCACCATTACATGCCATACCTTCAAAGAAATTTCCATCTATTTCACCATTTTTAATCTGTTCAATCAATGCTTTACACGCCTTACCGCCATCTGCCTGTCTGGCAACAACCTTAATTTCTTTATCCGGTGCTAACTGTTCCACTGTAGCTTTAACCGCTTCACTGACTCCAGAAGTTCTTGCATATATTCTTCCGGCTCTTGAAGAATGCTCTCTTTCATCCTCTTCTAAATCCTCCGGCTGTATTTCTGCTGCTTCAAAAATTTCCTTCACCTCTTGAAAAGTCAATACATAGTCAATTGCATCTGCAATATCCGGCTCTTTTGCCTCTTTCTTTTTTGCCATACATGGTCCGATAAATACCGTTACTGCATTAGGATGTAATTTTTTAACAACTCTTCCGGCTGCAATCATCGGGGATACAGCTCCCGGTACATGTGGTACCAAATCATGATAAATCTTTCGAATCATAGCAATCCATACCGGACAACAGCAGCTTGTCAACTGAAAATCTCCCTTTTTATTGACATGATGTTCAAATTCCAACGCTTCCTTCAAAGTCAATATATCAGCAAACACCGCTACCTCTACCATACCATGAAAGCCTAACTGCTTAAATGCCGTTCTAAGTCTGCCCGGCGTAGATTTTTTTCCAAATTGTCCGGTAAATGCCGGCGCAATTAATGCATATACTTCCCCCTTATTTTCACTCAATGCCTTTAAAACCGGATAAATCTCCTTGTTTTCCACAAGATTACCTACTTTGCATGCAGTTACACACTCTCCACAGCCAGTACATTTTAATGGATCAATATGGACTCTTCCTTCGGTCTTTTCAATCGCTCCAAACTCACAGCTTGCCTGACAGGCACTCTCTTTTCCACAGGCATCCTTACACTTATCTGCTGCGATAACCGGCGCATATTTTTTTGGATGCAGCAAACAATCCAACGAATAGCTCTCTGAATTTTTTTCTAGCTTTCTGCCTTTTTCTAATTCTCTGTCTAAAATTTCCTGATATAACTCCTTTAATGTTTTCATAAATCCGCCTTTCTATAAAAATAAAGAACCAGCAGAGACTTTGAATGTCATGCAGACATGACATTCTCGTTACTGCATGGATAATATGCAATAAGTATGGACGAAATTCTCAATTTCCATACGAAACCCATCAAAAACCCTTGCAAAATACGATTTTTCCTGTAAAATAGAACTGATTGCTATTAACCAAAACACAAAAACATAGAATAAGAAGAAAGGTAAATGATATGATACAGGCAAGTAACATTACATTACGACTTGGAAAAAAAGCTTTATTTGAAGAAGTAAACATCAAGTTTACAGAAGGCAACTGTTATGGTCTTATTGGTGCTAACGGTGCCGGAAAATCTACATTTTTGAAAATTTTATCTGGTCAGTTAGAGCCTACCAACGGTGAAATCATCATCACCCCTGGTCAAAGACTCTCTTTCTTACAGCAGGACCACTTCAAATACGATGAATTTCAGGTTTTAGATACAGTTATCATGGGAAATCAGCGACTTTATGACATCATGAAGGAAAAAGATGCTATCTATATGAAGGAAGATTTTTCCGATGAAGATGGTATTCGTGCCAGCGAATTAGAGGCTGAATTTGCAGATATGGATGGTTGGAACGCAGAATCCGATGCTGCTACACTTTTAAATGGTTTGGGTGTACCAACAGAAGAACATTACACCATGATGAAAGACTTACCTGGTGCATTAAAGGTCAAAGTCTTATTAGCACAGGCACTTTTTGGCAACCCGGATATTCTGCTTCTCGACGAGCCTACGAACCACTTAGACTTAGATGCAATCGCATGGTTAGAAGAGTTTTTGATTAATTTTGACAATACCGTTATCGTAGTATCCCACGACCGTTATTTCTTAAATAAGGTTTGTACAAACATTGCAGATATTGATTACGGTAAAATTCAGCTCTATGCCGGCAACTACGACTTCTGGTATGAATCCAGCCAGCTTCTTGTAAAGCAAATGAAGGAAGCTAATAAGAAAAAAGAAGAAAAAATCAAAGAGTTACAGGAATTTATCTCCCGTTTCTCTGCTAATGCTTCTAAATCCAAACAGGCTACTTCCCGTAAGAAAGCCTTGGAAAAAATCCAGTTGGAAGAAATTCGTCCTTCCAGCCGTAAATATCCATATATCGACTTCCGTCCGGCCCGCGACATCGGAAATGATGTTCTTTTAGTAGAAAACATCAGTAAAACCATTGATGGCGTAAAAGTATTAGATAATATTTCCTTTATCTTAGGCCGTGAAGACAAGGTTGCTTTCGTAGGCGGTAACGAACTTGCTAAAACTACTTTATTTAAAATTATTACCGGAGAGATGGAGCCGGATGAAGGTTCCTATAAATGGGGAGTTACAACTTCTCAGTCCTACTTCCCAAAGGATAACACACAGATTTTTGATACAGACTTAATTATTGTCGACTGGCTGACACAGTTCTCCGAAATTAAAGATGCTACTTACGTGCGTGGTTTCTTAGGCAGAATGCTTTTTGCCGGTGAAGATGGTGTAAAGAAAATGCGTGTACTTTCCGGTGGTGAAAAGGTGCGTGTACTTCTCTCCCGTATGATGATTGAAGGCTCAAATATCTTAATCTTAGACGAGCCGACTGACCACTTAGACATGGAATCCATTACAGCATTAAATAA
>JAGAMY010000049.1 GCA_017624495.1 Lachnospiraceae bacterium
GAATTGGTAGTGAAAAGTAGTGTTTCTTACATTTTCTAAGTGACCTAGTTATGCGCAAACATGGACGTTTGCGCAAGAATCTGCCACGGCATGGACGCCGTGTCAGATTCGGTAACGGACGTTATCACTATCTAACTGAAAATGTATAGAAACCCTCTTTTCATGGACTTCCACCCAACTACCCCCTGCGTCTGTTTTACTAACTTCGTACACTATGAATACCGGACGGAAACTCAGCCACACAGTGTTCGCCTGCCGTCCGTTCCCTCCGGCATTCCGGGATATACTGCATCGCCAAACCGGATTTTTTTAATCTGCCAAATCAATCTATACCTAAACTTCTATAAAAAAAGAGAGCATATCACTTCGTATATACCCTCTTTTCCTTATTACCAGATAATTGCGTCCTTGACCTCGTTGCCAAGTGCCATAATAACGCCTATTGCCTGTTCTTCCATTGCCCTGTGTAAATCTTATTCTTCTGCATGTCCTTCACGGTGCATGGAGAACTGTGTCATATCATAGCCCTCTAAGTTGCCTAAAATGGTACGGTCATCTGCACTGTTAATTAAAGTGTCACGGTCTTTCTTGGAAACAAGCTGATCTTTAAACGCACTTGGTCCGCCTACACAACCGCCTGTACAAGCCATACCTTCGATAAAGTCTTCCGGTAATCTGCCTGCTTTTAATAATAATAATGCTTTCTTACAGTCTGCCGCACCACTTGCTTTGCATACCTTAGGATCACAATCATAATCTTTTTCTTTTAAGTACTGAACAACTGCTGCTGTTACACCACCAGCGTTACCAAAACGTTTACCGTATGTGGTAGATTCCTGATAGTCGTTTTCAGATGGCTGTAATTCTACACCTTTTGCTTTCATAATGGCACGAATTTCACTATAGGTTAATACATAATCTGCATTTCCTTCAATGTTGTGCTCTTTTGCTTCGGATTTCTTTGCAATACATGGTCCGATAAATACTGTCACTGCATCCGGCTCTTTTGCCTTAAGCATACGGGACATTGCACACATTGGTGAAACTGCTGTAGAAATCATATCTACCAATTCCGGATAATGTTTGTGAATCATATTTACAAATCCAGGACAGCAGGAAGTTGTTTTCTTAATACCTGCTTTGTATGCTTCATACCATTCTTCTGCTTCTGCCTGTGTGGTCATATCTCCACCAAGACCTGCTTCTACCATATCTTTGAAACCAACCAGTTTCATCGCATTGCGCCAGCTGCGCATGGTAATATTTTCTCCAAACTGACCTTCTGTAGCCGGAGCTAAAATAGCATATACCGGTTTGCCGGATTTTAATGCATTGATAACATCCACAATATATGTCTTTGAACCGATAGCTCCGAATGGACAGCTATGGATACAGTTACCACAACGGATACACTTCTCTTCATCAATTACAGAAATACCATTTTCATCATAGGTAATCGCATTTACCGGGCAACTGAATTTACATGGACGTTTCAAATGTGCAATGGCATTGTATGGACAGGCTTTTGCACATTTACCACATTCTTTACATTTTGATGCGTCAATGTGTGAACGATTTTCACCAATGGAGATTGCACCAAAGTTACATGCATTTACACATGCTTTACCAATACAGTTCTGGCAGTTATCGGTTACAACATAACTGGAAATCGGACAATCCTCACAGGCAGAGCTGATAACCTGAATAATATTTCCATCATCAACTACTCCCGGAGCTTTTCCTTCTGCTAAACGGATTCTCTGACGAATAATTTCTCTTTCTTTATAAATACAACAACGGAACTGTGGTGTCGGTCCCGGAATTAACTTAAAAGGAATTTTCTCTTTTTCTTCTTCTAAATCTCCATCGAAAGCATGTTTTGCTACTTCATACAAAACTTCATGTTTAATTTTGATTACGTTCTCATCAGCGTACATCACAATCTCTCCTTTTCTTTTTATGCTATCATCATGATTCTGTGTGTATTTTATAATATTGTTAAAAAATTATCAATAGTGAGTTGTCATTATTCGACTAAATTTTTGTATTTATTTTAGTTCAAAAATCATATTGATAAATTCGATACCCCTCCTTTGTCTCTTTGTAACAGAAACCACACTTTTCTGCCACTTTTATAGACGAAGCATTTTCATTCCAAATAGATAACACTGCTCCATTACAGAAAGGAAATTCATACAGCCAGTCCAAAAAGCCCTCCAAGGCTTCCGTCATATAACCGTTCCTACGATTTTCCTCTGCAATCGCATAGCCAAGCTCCACATACCCCTCCTCATCCGGCAAAAATTTGCTTCCGACAAGACCTATCCCCTGCCCACTGTCTTCTTCCCTAATCAGCCAGTAGGTAAGCCAGGGATGTGCATCCTCCGAAACCTCCCGCATCCGTTCTATTTTTTTTTGTTATGGCATTCCTAATTACTTCTGAAAGAACCGATTCCTTTAAAAAATTCTGTGCACTGTTTTGTAGCTGCTGCATTTCATTCAAAGACAATGCCCGTACTGTTAGACGTTTAGATTTAAATTGTTCACTCATATCTTTATATTAACAAATAAAAGTATGCTATTCAATTCATTTTACCCCATCGCCACATCCAAAATCATCATTAAAAGAAATCCCGCAGCAAAACCGATTGTCCCAATATTAGAATGATTTCCTGCGGATGCTTCCGGAATCAGCTCCTCTACAACCACATAAATCATAGCTCCTGCGGCAAATGCCAGCATATAAGGAAGTGCTGGTGCAATAAATCCAGTCAGCAAAATGGTAATTCCAGCACCTAATGGCTCAACAATTCCAGAAAACATTCCATATAAAAATGCCTTATGACTGCTTTTCGTTTCATTCTTTAATGGAAGGGAAACAACTGCTCCTTCCGGGAAATTCTGAATAGCAATCCCCACTGCAAGGGCTATGGCTCCGGCAAGAGTCATGCCCGTTTCACCGGACAACACGCCTGCAAAAGTAATGCCCACCGCCATTCCTTCCGGAATGTTATGCAGGGTTACTGCAAATACCATCATGGTGCTTTTCTGCAATTTGCTGGGTAAACCTTCCGGCTTATCCTCATGCATATGTAAATGTGGCAGCATTTTGTCTACCGCCAGCAGAAATAGAATTCCCAATGCAAATCCTACCGTCGCTGGTACAAAGGAAAGTTTTCCCATATCTTCACACTGCTCCATTGCCGGAATAAGAAGCGACCATACACTAGCGGCCACCATAACACCAGCGGCAAATCCTAATAAAATTTTTTGTATTAATGCCGGAATTTCATCTTTGATGAGGTATACGCAGGCTGCGCCTAATGTAGTTCCTAAAAATGGAACAAGTAATCCTATTAATAAAATTATATTCATCATTCTCCTCCTTCTCTATCTCTTTATTCGAAAAAATATTTTTTCTGTAAATAATAACATCTGCACAAAATTTAACAAAAAGCAGTCATTTACTTTCCCGATACACCGTAGTATATTGCTTCCATGTAATAATAATAAAGCCGTCAGAGAACTGACGGCTTTATAGGGGAGAGTTTATGAAAAAGTTTTGTATCACATCTGTGATGCTATAAATATAACAGATAAATTTGAACAAAATTTGTCTTTGACCTTAAAGAAACATAAAATTTATAAAAAATCTATAACTTTTTAATACCCCTTTTTCTATTCCGCTCCTTTTAATGCTTCTACCATATCAATTTTTTTATTTCTTCCTGCAACCATAAAGCTAACCACAAGCGAAACACCGAAAGTCAACAATATACTCACGGAATATGTCAATACACCCACGTTCAGACTCAATTCATATTCACTTATCAACGAAGTAATGAGCATTTGCAATACTCCAAATCCTGTCGGAAGTCCAATAACCACACCAATAACTGTAAGCCAGATATTCTGACTGATTAAAAGTCTTCCAATGTGCTGATCCCGAAATCCTAACACCTTTAAGGTTGCAAGCTCACGATACCGTTCCACATAACTCATAACGCCCAGATTATAAAGTACCACTGTTCCTAACACGACTGCTGCCAGAACAAAAATCATTACCATAAAATTCATGATTTCCATAAAGGAATCATAGGTTTCCATAATCATGTGCTTATCCTGTTTGCCGGAGATTAAGGAAGAATCCTCAATATCTTCTGCGCTTTCATCGGTATAAACAGCTCCAATATGATAATCTATGCCAATACTTTCTGCATAGGTATCTGTCATAACTATACATTCTGTCACCAGCGAACGAATATAACCTGCAACCCGGACTTCATAGGTTTCTTCACTGCCATAGGGTGAAAATTCGATAACTTCTCCAATTTCCGCAGTATCTGCAAGACGAAGGCAGAGGTACACACCATCATCGGTCAGTTTTATCTGCTCATTTTCTTTATTTAAAAAGCTAATCTTATCATTATTCACCTGATAGATTTCCAGTGCTATTGTTTCTCCTTCATAGCTGATTCCTGCTGATGCCTGCCAGTCTCCATTGACACTCTCTGCAAGCGCTTTTACTTCCTCATTATCTGCCGTTTCAGACATATTGATTTTTGTTGTATACGTATTTATATCCTCATCCAGCATCGTTACAAATTTGTCCATGGTATCCTTCATGCCAAGACCACCCACAAGCAGCAGCATACAGCCAACTACACCTACCAGTGTCATAGCTGAACGGGATTTATGACGTAAAATATCCCGTACATTCCACTTTGTACCAAAAGAGAGTTTTTCCCAGAATAACATTTTTTCAAAAATACTTTTCTTCATAGCCTTCGGTGCATAAGGACGAAGGGCATCTGCCGCCGTTCCTTTCAACATTCTTTTCACGGAAAGATAACTAATCAGTGTTAAAAATACCACTGTCAGAATAATCACAGGTATACAAAATGACGGCATCACCAGTGGCCATTTAGGCAAATCAAAATATGTACTCATCATCCCCTGTGGGCTAATTACAACGGCTGCGATTTCATAACCTAATACCACCCCAATGACTGTTCCCACCAGTCCAATCACCAGCCCATAGGAGGTATAATGCCGAAGAATACGACGATCACGGAATCCTAATGCCTTTAATGTACCAATCTGAACCTTTTCATTCGCCGCAATACGGTGCATAGTTGTAATCATCGTTAAAATTGCAATAGCAAGGAACAACACCGGCAAAATAGAGCCCATGGTCTTTCCTTCCTCTGCTTCACTTTTGGCTCCTGCATATGCGGTATGCTCATCCTTTGCTGTAACAAGAATCGTTCTGCCTAATACCGCCTTTACTTCTTCTTCAAGTTCTGTCTTTTCCATATCTGAAATCACATTAATCTGCGGATAAAAGGAATATCCTAAAGATTCCTTTAGCTTTTCCGGTGATATATAAGCAAAACCAAAGGATTCATAATCCGGCATCAACTGGTTTCCATCCGCCACACAAATCATATGTTCACCACTTTTTACAAGGCCAACGACTTCTCCATGGATTTCCATGCCCTGGTAGATAAATGTCAAAGAGTCCCCTATGGCAATTTCATTTTCCTCTGCGAATCTGTCTGAAAGCCAGATTCCATCCGCATCCTTAGCATATTCCTCCCCTTCCATAATCATCATTGTGGAAACCGTATAATTTTCAGAAACATTCAGTGCTACAGATTTTTTGGTATCCTTTAAGCTTACATTAACGGATATATATCTCGTAGCTGCCTTTATGCCATCCATATTTTCTATTGCTTCTATGTCCTCTTCCGTAAATCCCGTTTCCTCATACAGTCTGAAATCTGCATAATTTGTCTGTTCAAAAAATTCTGCCGTATCCTCTTCAATGCTTTTCCACTCAATGTTAAAACCAAGAAATACGCCTACTCCAATGGTTATCATAATTATCATGGAGATAAACTGTGCCTTATACCTCCATGCTGTACGAAATAGTTTTCTAATCAGCATATCTTACCACTCCACTTCTTCTGCGCTCATTGGCATTTTCTGCTCTTCACAGGATTTTATTTTTCCGTTTTTTACACGAATTACTACATCTGCCATCTTTGCAATGTTCTGGTTATGTGTCACTACAACGATGGTCTTACCATAATTTCTTGCCATGGAAAGCAGCAGCTTTAATACCAATACACCTGTTTCTGAATCCAACGCACCCGTCGGCTCATCACACAAAAGAATCTTTGGATTCTTTGCAAGGGCACGGGCTATGGAAATACGTTGCTGTTCACCACCGGAAAGTTCAGATGGAAAATTGTGCAAATGATCGATAAGTCCTACTTCTTCTATCATTTTTTTCGGATCAAGGGCATTTTTTGAAATTTCCTTTACCAATGCCACATTTTCATATACTGTCAGTGTCGGAATCAGATTATAGAACTGAAATACAAATCCTACTGTGGAGGCTCTGTAATCTGCCAATTCATCATTTGACAGTGTAGAAATATCTTTACCATTTACTTTAATGGTTCCGCCAGTAGGACTATCCAGTCCGCCTAACATATTTAAAAGCGTACTTTTTCCAGCTCCGCTCGGTCCTAAAATAACAACAAATTTGCCTTCATCCAGCGAAAAATTTACTCCATCTAATGCTTTCTGTTCATGATCTCCGCTTTTGTAAATGCGGGTCACGTCCTTAAACTCTACTATTTTCATCTCGTTCTCCTTTTCTTACCTATGTTAGTCGCAACTAACCAATTACCGAAAAATTGTATACCTTATGCTGCCCTTTGTCAACTTTTCGTTAAAAAAAATGGAGTCTCCACAAATATTCGTGAAGATTCCATATTTGTTCTGCTTTGGCAACTTACGCCATCTCTATCAACACACGCTTTCCTTCAAAAGCAAATCCATACTTGTATATGTTCTCCGCCGGAACACCTTTTACCAGTAATGCAGCTGCATACTGCTTTTCTTCTATCTGGACAAGGGCAGCTTTAGCAGTATCCGTTAACGATTGTTCCTCTTCCTCATCGAATACCTTAAATTCTATAATTACCGCCGGATTCTCTTTCGAATCTTTTGGCTCTATGACAACATCATATCTGCCAAATCCGCTCTCTCTATTTGAAGTAATGATATACTCCCTTTGCAAATCGACAATTAACCCCAGAACAAATCCGTGATAAAACCGTTCCGGTTCCTGCCCGGTTGGCCGCTTACCTGTATCAAAATAACTAAATATTGTCAGTGCAACACGATTCATATAAGCATTCATTGCTTTCTTTTCTCCACGAAGCATGGCCTTTATAAATTCACTATAATCTTCATTGGTCTTCTGAAACCACGACTGAACCATCCCATTAAACATAAGCAGCACTTCCCGGTTGGTAATCGCCAGCTCATAACAGGCTTTTTCCCATGACTCTAAAGACGCCAATTCATCATATGCTAAAACCTTAAGATAACCACTGGCAAGCAACAGGCTCCATACTGCCTCGGCATTATCATCTAACTGGTTATAGACAATCTGCTCATCTACCGGAACGTATAAATGCCTACCCAGCAGCAACTCTTCAAACTTCTTCTTAATCGAACTGTTTCCTTCCCGGATAAGCTTGCCTACAAGGCTATTAGAGCTGGTGTTTGCCCAGTAGGTGTTCAAATTTCCTGTATCTAAAAAATTGATAATGGACCATGGATTATAAATGTCTTTATGCTTTCCAAAAACAAAGCCATCATACCATTCTTTCACTTTTTCTTTTTTTTCACCAAATCCAAATTCCTCTAACGCTGCAAATACCTCTTCTTCCGTAAAACCAAAAGCTGTAGCATATTCCTCAGACGTCGTTGTTATCACTTTCAAATTATTCAAATCTGAAAAAACAGACTCCTTACTTACTCTTGTAATTCCCGTCATAATAGCTCTTGCAAGAATTGATAACCGGATAGATTCCCTGAAGTGCTCTATACTCCTCTTCCTGCCAAATGGAAAGTCCCTCAAAAATTTCGCCCTTTCCTGCATACTCTACAGAAAAAAAACGATTCAGCATACTCATATTTAATGTTTTCCCAAAGCGCCGGGGACGGGCTAGCAATGTCACACTATCTCCACTTTCCCACCATTCTTTAATGAAGAATGTTTTGTCTACATAAAAATAATCACCTTTTAAAATATCTTCAAAATCCTGTATGCCAATTCCAACTGTTCTTCCCAATGCAATCACCTCTCAGACTCTTTCACTGGTTTCATTTTATCCGATTCTGCTTATATTTACAACCATATCGTTTACATCCCAAACACCAGCCATACCTTACTCTCCGGCAATATTCCCCACAAATTTTTCCAAATACTGTTTCGTTTCAGCTACCACAACTCCACTTAACGCAACCAGCGCAATCAAGTTTGGTATTGCCATAAGACCGTTAAAAATATCCGCAATCGTCCATACCGCAGATACGGTCATGAATGGTCCGATAAATACACAGAATATGTATAACCAACGGTATCCCTTTACTATACCTGTTTTTTCACCAACTAAATATTCCAGACATTTCTCACTGTAATAATCCCAGCCTAAAATTGTGGTAAAAGCAAAGAATACCAGACACAGCATCAGTACAAAAGATGCCACTTCCTCCGGGAACGGAAGTCCTAACTGGAATGCCTTTGTAGTAACTGCCACACCTTCTAAGCCCATATCCCATGCACCCGTAATAACAATCGAAAGACCTGTCATTGTACAGATAATCAAGGTATCAATTACCGTGCCAAGCATGGATACAAGTCCCTGTTTTGCCGGCTCATCGGTTTTTACGGCTGCCGCTGCAATCGGCGCACTACCAAGACCTGCCTCATTGGAGAAAATACCTCTGGCAATACCCTTCTGCATCGCCATCATCATTGCACCTAAAGCTCCGCCGGCTGCTGCCCGCAGACCAAAAGCACTTTCCACAATCGTCACAAATGCTCCCGGTATTTTATCAAAATTAAAAATCAAAATCAATGCTGCAAAAACCACATAAATGATTGCCATAAAAGGAACCACCACCTGTGCCACACCGGAAATACGCTGAATACCTCCTATAATAACAAGTGCTACACAAATCGTTAAAATAATTCCGGCGATAATTACAGTCCAGGAATAATTTCTACCCAAAATCTCCACTGTCCATCCATTTGCCGGGTCAAAAAAGTTATTTACCGCACTGGTAATCCCATTAATCTGTGTAAATGTACCAATCCCTAAAAGACCTACGCCTACACCAAAAAATGCAAATATCTTTGCCAACCATTTCCATTTTTTACCCATACCATTTTCAATATAGTAAAATGGTCCGCCAATGATATGTCCATCTTCTGCCACCACACGATATTTAATCGCCAGCAGACATTCTGCATATTTTGTGGCAGTACCTACAATAGCTGCCATCCACATCCAGAATAAGGCTCCCGGTCCACCGGATACAATGGCGGTTGCCACACCAACGATATTTCCTGTACCGATTGTTGCAGAAAGTGCTGTACAGAGTGCTCCAAAACTAGAAACCTCTCCATCTTCACCTTCACTGTCATTGGCAAACATATTTTTAACCGCCAGCGGCAATTTTGTCACCTGCAGACCACGCAGACGAATGGTTAGAAAAATACCCACTGCTAAAATCAATACAATTAATGGTATTCCCCACACAAAATCGTCAATCTTTACCAATACTTCGTTTACTGTTGCTAACATTTCTTTTCCTCCTGTCCTTTTGCCTGAGAGATTGGCAGTTTTGCTGCCGTACACCTTCGGCGCCCTGTCATGCAGGGACTCTCCAGTTTTATGTATTGTAAACTCAAAAAAAATCTCGATTCGATAAACATCGATTCGAGATTTAGTAGCGGAAGGGAGATTTGAACTCTCGACACCACGGGTATGAACCGTGTGCTCTAGCCAACTGAGCTATTCCGCCAAATATATATGGGACCTACAGGGCTCGAACCTGTGACCCTCTGCTTGTAAGGCAGATGCTCTCCCAGCTGAGCTAAGATCCCATAGTTGACAGGTCATCTCTGACCTGCCCCATTATTATATAACTATATTGATATAAAAGTCAAGCTATTTTTTGAATTTAATACCAATTTTTTATGCTAATGCTGCTGTAATAATCGCCATGGAATATACTTCTGCCGCATTACATCCACGGGAAAGGTCATTGATTGGTGCATTTAAACCTAATAAAATCGGTCCATATGCTTCAAAACCGCCTAAACGCTGTGCAATCTTGTAACCAATATTTCCGGCATTGATATCCGGGAAAATGAAGGTATTTGCATGTCCTGCCACTTCAGAATCCGGGCATTTTGTACGGGCAACTCTTGGGGAAACTGCTGCATCAAACTGCATTTCTCCTTCGATAGCCAATTCCGGTGCTCTTAATTTTGCTTTTGCTGCTGCATTACGCATCTTATCTACATCCTCACCGCTTCCTGAGCCAAATGTAGAATAGCTTAAAAATGCAACCTTTGGATCTACACCGAAAATCTTTGCACATTCTGCTGCTTCTGTAGCAATTTCTGCAAGTTCGTCTTCATTTGGATGAATATTAATTGCACAATCTGCCATGGCAAGAACTTCGTTTTCACCTGTTGCTCTTGCACGCACCATAATAAATACGGAGGATACAACACTGTTACCAGGTTTTGTCTTAATTAACTGTAAAGCAGGACGAACCGTATCTGCTGTAGAATATGTTGCTCCACCTAAAAGTGCATCTGCCAATCCCATCTTTACAAGCATTGTTCCAAAGTAGTTTGCCTGTGATAATACTTTAGCTGCCTGTTCGCGGGTAACACCTTTACTTTTACGAAGCTCGCAGAATAAATCTATCATTTCTTCCATTCTGTCAAACTTTGCCGGGTCAATGATTTCTGCACCGCGAATGTTATATCCACACTCTTCGGATGCTGCAAATATTTCATCTTCATTTCCTACTAAAATAGGACTTAAAAAGTTACTTGCCAATAATCGGGAAGCTGCCTCTAAAATACGAGAGTCTGTTCCTTCAGTAAATACAATTTTTTTCGGGCTTTTTTTCAAAACTGCGATTAAATCGCCAAATCCATGCATCATGTCTTTCTTCTCCTATTCTGTTAGTTGTTCCTAATTAACATTGTATACCCTTTTTTTGAAAAAGCAAGGTTATAATCTTATGCACTTAAAAAAATCCAATTTGTATACAATATCCAAAAACTATTTCAGCAGCCGCTCTACCAGTCGAACACAGTCTGCTGCATCCTTTGAATACCCATCTGCACCGATTTCCTCAGCAAAACTCTCTGTTGTGGCAGCTCCCCCAATCACAATTTTGCTGTCACAGCCCATTTCCTTTGCCAAAACCACTACATCACGCATACGCATCATCGTCGTAGTCATCAAGGCAGACAATCCGATAACCTTTGCTTTTTGTTCTAATGCAGTCTGTACAATCGTTTCTGCTTTTACATCTTTTCCAAGGTCAATTACATGATAACCGTAATTTTTCAACATTAGTACCACTAAATTCTTACCGATATCGTGAATGTCACCTTCTACGGTTGCCATAATAATGACTGCTTTTTCTTCACTGCCTTCCTCTCGCTTTATCATCGGCTCAAGATAGGTAATCGCCGTCTGCATGGCTGCAGCAGAGGAAATCAACTGCGGCAGGAAATATACCTGCTTTTCAAACAACTCCCCTACATGGTTAATTCCCGGTATCAGATATGTACTGATAATATCCTCCGGCAACTCACCTGCTGCAAGGACTTCGTCCACCTGTGCTAATATTCTTCCCTTATTTCCATTGACTACACAATCAAATACTTTTCTGCCCGGTGTAATTTCGGCAGTAATTGCGGATTGTTCTGCAGTCTGTGGAATTTCCACCTCTTTTTTACTGTTCATGCGGGTAATATAACGTAAATCTGCACCTTCTTTATTTAATAACAAATCGGTTGCATATGCCGCATCCATCAATGCTTCCTGCGCAGGATTGGCAATTGCCATGGTAAGCCCTTTCGTAATTGCTGCTGTCAGAAATGCCGTATTAATGCAGCTTCGCTCCGGCAGGCCAAAGGAAATATTCGACAAACCACAAATAGTAGCAAGTCCATTGGCTTTACAATAGGCTATCGTTTCTAAGCACTCTACGGCTGCCTTTGGATTTGCTCCTACAGTTGCCACTAAACCGTCCACAATAATATCTTCCTTAGACATTCCCTGTGCTAAAGCCGCATCCACAATTTTTTCAATAATCTGATGTTTTTCTTCCATGGTTTCCGGCAGTCCTGCATCAGATAATGGAAGTAAAATAAACATTGCTCCATATTTTTTTGCAATCGGAATCAATTTTTCAAACTTTTCAGCTTCTAAGGAAATAGAATTAATCAATGCACGACCCGGATAAATACGCAATGCCTCTTCAATAATATCCACATGGCTTGAATCTATACATAACGGCAGATCTACTGTGGATGTCACCTCATAAATGGCATCTAACATCATGGCTTTTTCATCAATACCATTCATTCCCATATTGATATCTAAAATGGCTGCTCCATTTTTTTCCTGCTGCTCTGCCATCTCACAGACCATGGCAAGACTGCCTTTTTTCAGTTCCTCCTGCAGTTTCTTTTTACCTGTCGGATTAATACGTTCTCCTACCACGGTAAATGCTCCGTCTAAGCATATTTCCACACACTTTCTCTCTGAAGCTAACATACGTCTTTTTTCATTTTTTACAGGCAGAAGAGCTACATCTGCTAATGCAGCTTTTAATGCCTGAATATGTGCCGGTGTCGTACCACAGCACCCGCCAAAAATGGCAGCTCCACATTCCGCCAATTTTCTGCCCGCAAGAGCAAACTCCTCCGGTTCCATATCAAATACGGTTTTTCCATCCACAAGCTTTGGTAATCCTGCATTTGGCTTTACAAGAATCGGCACATTTGCTACTGCATACATCGCTTTTACCTGTTCTACCATTTTATCCGGTCCGGTAGAGCAGTTAATGCCCACCACATCTGCACCAAGCTCCTGTAATACACATACCGCTGTTGCCGGATCTGTACCAAAGAGGGTTCTGCCAGTTTCCTCATATGTCAGACTGACCATAATCGGCAAATCACAACACTCTTTAATGGCAATCACTGCGGCACGACATTCCTGTAGACTCATCATGGTTTCCACCGCAAACAAATCTACACCGGCATCCACTAAAGCCATAGCCTGTTCCTTATAAATTTCCACCAATTCCTCAAACTGCATTTCTCCTATTGGATATAACTGCTGTCCTGTCATGGAAATATCTCCGGCAATATAGGCTTTTCCCTCTGCTGCTTCCTTCGATAAAGCCACCAAACGATGATTTATTTCCACCAAACGCTCCTCAAGACCGTATTCTGCTAATTTTATCCGGTTTGCCGTAAAGGTCGGAGCATATAAAATATTCGTTCCGGCGTTTATGTAATCTTTCTGCAAATCAATCAGTGCCTTGGGATTTTCCAATATCCATTCCTCCGGGCATACACCCATTTTCATGCCTGCTGCCTGCAGATTTGTACCTGTTGCACCATCTAATATTACAGCACCGCTTTCTAGCAGTTCTTTCCATTCCTGTCTGTTCAATGTAACTTCCTCCTTACAAACTCTTTATCTTTGTAATAATTTCTGCAATCATTTCCGTCCGGTTAAAAGGTGTCATAAAATAGTAGCCGTCCGCAATTTCCTTCATGGCATCTGCAATTTCCACTGCGATGGAAACACCCACCTGCTGCGCTTCTTCCCTTGTCATATCCGGTGTGTATTTCTTTATAATTTCCTCCGGAATACGGATACCCGGCATCTCATTCGCCATAAACATGGCATTTTTGTAACTGACAAGGGGCATAATTCCGCACATAATTTTTGCATCAATATGTTCTTTTATATAGGCAATCCGCTCCATATCTTCTTTGGAATATATCGGCTGTGTCAAAAACATCTGACAGCCCTTATCTATTTTCATCTGCATCCTGTGGATAATGGCATCGGGATTTGCTCCATGATAATTTAACGCTCCGCCATAGCATACCGGCTCTTTGGCAAATACATCCTCGTTCATTTCCGTTAAATATTCCATAAAACGAATAGAGTTAAAATCAAATACGGAAGTTACATTTCCCCTCGCTTCACGGGCTACCGGGTCTCCTGTCACCACCAGAAAATGCCGCAGTCCGTTCATATAATCCCCTAACATGCCTGAACGCATGGCAATCACATTTTTATCGCGGCAGCAAATATGAGGCATAACGGAAATCCCCACTTCACTTTGCACCTTTGCTGCTAATTTTCCCGCATCCATTCTGGCTCTTGCCATGGGCGAATCTGCTAAAGTCAGTAAATCAATACCGACTTCCTTTAATCGGGCAGCACCCTTTAGGACCTTCTCAATATTTGTATCAAAAGGCGGGTCTAACTCTACAATAAATGCCTTTTCCCCATTTTTTAGTTTTTGGGTAAGATTCATGGACGCACCAGAAGATGCTGCAAGCATTTGTTTTGTCTCTTTCGCTTTACTCTCCACCTTCTTTTTCGTCATTTCAAGAGCTGCAATCTTTTGCCCGGCCTTTAAAATATATTCCGGTGTTGTCCCACAGCAGCCGCCAAGAATCTCTATTCCAAGTCCGGCAACAGCTTCTAACATTTCCACAAAATACGCCCGGCTGTCACCATATACGGTCTTTCCACGCAATTCCACCGGATAACCGGCATTAGGCAGTGCCGTCACCGGCTTATGATTTGGAAAAACAGTTTTTTTCAAAAGCTGGTACAAATGCGCCGCTCCTACACCGCAGTTGAATCCATAGGCATCTATACTATCCATAGCTGCCGCTTTTTTTATGATTTTCTCCATGCTAAGTCCATGTCTGGTATATCCGCTCTTATCCACAGAAAACTGCACAATGGTATAGACATCTGCTTTCTCTTTTAAATATTCCGTCACTGCCTGTATATAGGTAAATTCTGACTGGGTTTCTAAAACAAAAATCCGCATGCCACAGGCTAAAAAAGTATCACAAATCGTCTTATACTCTTCTAAAATAACCTCTTCTCCCAAAAATGCCGTATCATAAATTGGTCCAATATCCGCTGCAATATATACGTCCTGCTTCGCTTCTGCCACTGCATCCTCTGCAATTTTGCATCCTGACCGGATAACTGTTTTTACCTTTTCCATATCATCAAAAAACATCGTATTTGCAGCAAAGGTATTGGTACGAATCAGCTTTGCTCCACCTGCAATATATTCTAAATGAACAGCCTTCACCTTTTCCGGTGCTGTCAGATTAAAATTCTCTGCCATCCGTCCATTGGTCTGATATTTATCTTCAAAATATGTTCCCATAGCTCCATCTGTTAAGAGCCTGTGGGTTTTTATATATTCCTGTATATGCATAATTCTTTCCTCTTGCTTTAACATAGTAACTTATTCCTGTCATAGATTATAGAAGTTTTCTCTTCTTATGGCAACAAAAAAAACACCCTACTCCAAACCTTTTTGGAATACGGTGCTTTTTATTAAGGGGCATTTACTATATCATTATGCTACTGCATAATTTTTTAACATTTTTTCAAAGTTTGCATTCTGTCCTACATACTTAACTGTCAGTTCTCTATACAATCCCAATCCAAGTACACCCAAAAATGATTTCGCATCAATATACACATGCTGATAGAGAATGTCAATATCAAAATCACACTGTCCTGCTGATTTTACAAACTCCTCAATCTCTTCTGTATTTGAAAACTGTACTTTTTTTTCTACCATAATTATCATCCTTTCAAAGATAAAACTTCGCTATAGTATCCCCTGACATAAGTGGCATTATCCCACCATTTTTTTTATTTGTCAAGAAATATTCATTTCCTTAAAACCCTTTATTTTTCAGTACATCCGTACATTTTTTTACTACTTTTAGTCAACTTTTTACTTATGCGCAATCGTTTGCACAATCATTGTATACAATGGAAACCTTTCCAAAATCATTTTTGCACATTTTTTTCTCTATTACACTTAGATTTTTGGTGATTTTATACAAATTTAATATATTTTTCTATGTGCCACAAAAAATAGTACCTATTTCCCACTTATTTATCTTTATTTTGTTCACACTTTTTACCATATTGCTATTTTTCGACATACGTTGACATTTCTTCAAAAAAAACCTACAATCAATAGCGATACATACTCATGATGATTTAAGGAGCAGTTATTATGCCTATGCAAGATAAACCCAGAATTTCTGTCCGTGAAATGACTCTGATTTCACTGATGACAGCTATTCTTTGTATTTTCGGTCCCTTTGCTATTCCTCTTGGGGCTATTCCTATTTCCCTGACAAATTTTATTCTGTTTCTTCTATTATATATATCCGGAATCAGGTGCACGCTAATCAGCTACTTCCTTTATCTGCTTTTAGGTGCTGTGGGACTTCCCGTATTTTCCGGTTTTTCCGGTGGACTTACCCGATTAGCCGGTCCTACTGGTGGATACCTTATGGGATTTATCATTTTGATTTTCATTTCCGGTATCTGCATCTGCCAGAAAAAAGGCTTTATTTTTGATATAATCGGTATGATTTTGGGTATGCTCTTTGCCTACTTATGCGGCACCATCTGGTTTTGTTTTCAAATGAAAACTACTATACTATATGCAATGAATGTCTGCGTGTTTCCATTTCTTCCTGGGGATGCCATTAAAATATTTTTAGCAGCCAAGCTTGGTCCTTCCATAAAAAAACGTATAACAAAAAATAAGCAGCTATAAAACACAAATGTTCTATAACTGCTTATTTTTATTCCTCCACCGTAATCACATCCTCGAGTACATAAGAAAATGTCGGTGCTGAACAGGTTTCATTTTCTATATATCCCTCACGCAAATCCAATATATCCGTCTTATCATAAGGATTCACGCCGATATATTCCCCTTGAAATACATTAAGATTTCCATCTTTAAATTCTTCTATTAGTTCTGCAACCTTCTCCTTTGTTCCTTCTGCTGCCACAAGTTCATTCAGCTCTAACATCTGTACCCAGCCCTCGTCAAATCCGGCTCCTGCATCATTTCCATGAATGTTCCCTTTTAGATAGGATTCAATATCCTTCTCTGCCAAAACAGCTTCCACCGCAGACAAAATGTAAGGTTTCCAGTCAATTCTTGAACCTGTCAAATAGGTACTCGGTGCCACATTCAGCATACTCTGGTTATAACCTACATGGTATACAATCTGTGTTTTCTCTGTTTCTTCACAGGCTGCTGCCGGACCAACGGTATCGGAATGTTGGGCGATAATCACACACCCTTCCTCTATCAGCTCCTTAGCACAGGCTTTTTCTAAAGTGTAACTGCTCCATGTATTCGTATATTTTACTGTCATTTCTGCCTCTGGTATCACAGACCTTACGCCCAGAAAAAATGCTGTATAACCGGAAATCACCTCTGCAAATGGATATGCACCCACATAGCCGATTTTTGCCTGACCGGCCGAAAGCATACCGCTGTCTATCAGCTCTTTTAATTTCATTCCTGCCACCACACCTGAAATATACCTGCCTTGATAAATGGCTCCCATAAATGTATGATAGTTTTCAAGCACCGGTTCCGTATTGGCATTTGTACATGTTGCCTGACAAAACTGGACATTGGGATACATTTTTGCATACTCCTTTGCTGATTCTCCATAACCAAAGCTGGTGGTAAAAATCAATGTACAACCTGCATCCACTAATTCCTGCAATGCTATGCTTTCATTTCCCTCTGCCACATTGTATTTAGCAATCACCTCTGCCTGATTTCCATACTCGGTTTCAATTGCTAACTGTGCCCGCAGAAAATTGCAGGTATAAGCTGTACTGGCATCCCCTACATAGACAAAACCCACTTTTATCTTTCTATCCTCACCTTTTACATCAAAAATCTGGTGTATACAAAAGGCGGCCACCAGCACTGCTAAAGCACTTAACAGCGTGATGAGATATATTCTTTTCATTCCCTGCTCCGCTTTCATGAAATACCTCCTTTTGCTTCGTATAGACGATTTACATCAATTGTGCCATCCTCTATCAGCCCTAACATAATGTCTACAATCTCCGGGTCAAACTGTGTACCCTTTCCCTTTTTTAGTTCTTCCAGTACAAAATCCAAATCCAGCTTTTTCCGGTATACACGGTTCGCTGTCATGGCATCAAAAGCATCAGCAATGCCAATAATTCTGGCATTTAAAGGTATTTCTTCCCCTTTCAAACCATGTATATAGCCTCTGCCATCGTACCTTTCATGATGATACAGTGCACCTTCTACTACATTTTCAATAAGCGTAAAATTCTTTAAAATTTCTGCTCCCCTTACCACATGGGATTTCATGATGCCATATTCCTCATCTGTCAGACGTGCCGGCTTATTTAAAACACTATCCGGGATACCAATTTTTCCAATGTCATGCAATAGTGCGGTTTTCCGTAATGCCTCACATTCTTCTTCACTAAAACCTAACTTTCTGGCTATCATAACCGAATACTCGGAAACACGAATGGAATGTTGACTTGTATTTTCATCCTTCGCATCCACCGTCTTTGCAATGGTAAGAATTGTTTCATTTCCCATACGAAGCTGACTCTGTGCCAGCTCCAATTCTTTTTTCTGCAAATCCAGAGTTTTTTGTATCTGTGTCCTTGTAAACAGCCATGAGAGATACATAACTGCCAGTACTAATACAAAAACTGCATATACACGGAACCACCAGTAATCATAGATTTCTTTTTCTTTTATAATAGGGTAACTGGATTTTACCATTTCCTTCCCTGTTTTACTGTCAAGAATTGCCAAATGGAAAACATACTCTCCTGTTGGCAGATTTGTATATACAATACCAGACAATTCATTCTGCCGCATTACCGACGGTTCATTTTCAAATCCTTCCAGATACACGCTGACATACGGATTGTTTAAGGAGTAATTTACTACCTCCGGTACAATTTCCACCCTTTTCGCACCTCTTGGTATCACGGTTGGCACTTCTTTATCAATCGGATATGCCACATCATCCGCTAAAATATTTTTTAACAGCATACGATAAGAACGAGTAGTTATTTCATAATGATTCAAATTCAAATAGGACACACCCTTATCCCCGGATATAAAAAGATTTCCCTTTTCATCGACATAATTCCATGCATTCGGTGTAATAATCTGTTCTAATCCTTTACTGCTGTCTAACAAATAATAATCTACCGTTTTCCCACTGAGAAGATTTGCTTTATTTACCACATAAATACCTGCCGCACCTAAAACAAACATAGTATCCTCTTCCCATAAAACTACATCAAAATTATTATAATATGGAAAATTCTCCAATAAACGTATTTTTCCGCTTTTCTCCATCAAAGACAAACTATTACTGGTAACAACAAACACGTCCTTTGTTTTTTCATCTTCAACCATTCGCAGTATTACATCCGACCCCAGCCCATTTGCACGATGTAATATTTTTTGCACTTTTCCTTCTACAATACAGGCTATACCATTTCCATCCGTTCCTACTAAAAGTGTACCATCTTCCTGCTCTAAAAGACAAAGAACCTTCGGATTCTCTAAACCATCTGTTTGTCCAATTGTATGCGTTACTTTACCATTTTCTATAAATGTAATGCCTAAATCCCCTGCTGCAGCAATCACACCATTAGAAAGTTCTACAACAGAACGGAATTTATTTCCTAACGTACCTTCTTGACTGCTATAACTTCTTACCTTTCCATAACTATCCACTTCCAGTAATCCAATATCAGACGTACATATCCATAAGTGATTCCTTCTATCCACCATCAGACAACGTATGCGAACCCCCTCTAACTGCTCTGCAAACTCCTCCGTCAATACTTCCTTCATGGAAGCATCCGTGATATCTAATCCATTGTCTGTACCAAAATAGAATTTATCCTGCCATTTTACCACCGTATTTACCACATTTTCCGTTAATCCTGCCTTTGTATAAACTTCGCCAAAAACAGATTCAGACATACACAGCAGCCCCTGACGGGAAGAGGTAAACCACAAATTTCCCTGATAATCTACTAACATATGGTCAATGGAACTGTTAAAATTATTTGTGTTTATCGGATGGAATTTTCCATCCTCTGCTATAAATCCTACACCATTATCTGCACAAATGTATACATTTTCATCCTCTGCTGTATATATGGACTTAATATTCACAAGATTTTCACATTCAATAATTTCTGCTAATTTTAATTCTGTCTCCTCTACCTGATATACTTCTATCCGGCTATTTGTAGTTCCTACATACAAATTTCCCATTATATCAAACGTACAGCAGGTATACATTTCCCCCTTTTGCATCTGTACTTTTTTATCAAGTACCTCTGTACCATTTACGAGATACAAGCCACCAGCATTGGTTACCGTTGCAATATTATCTTTTGTATCTGCAGATATACTGTTTGCATAGGTAATTTCTTCTATAGTATCCGAAACACCTAAACCGCTTGATAATGTCAAAACTGCCAGTTCTCCGGTTGTTCCCACATAATATGTTCCCTGCGTACTCTTTGTTATACAGCGCACCGTATCCGTAGGCAGACCATCTTCCTGACTGACAATATTCGAAATCCCCTCGTTAATACATATAGAAACTCCTCTATCATTCGTCCCTATCCAAAGTCTGCCTTCCTCATCTGTATACAGACAATTGACATTTTTTACAGATTCAAATGTATCCATCAACTGAAATTTTCTACCGTTATAACGATACAGACCGCCATAAGTTCCTATCCAGAGTATTCCATCCTTTGTTTGGGCAATATCATTTGCAGTACCACCTAACAATCCATTCTCTCCACTGTACACAGACTGCACATAGGAATCAAAATCTGATGCATATACTTCCTCTGTCCCAAAGATGAATAGTCCGATGCAAAACAGCAGCAACATACTCTTTATCCCATAGTTTTTTCTGGTGCGGTATCTTTTTATCACCCAAAACAAAACCAGCATAGTTACAACCTTATCTAAAAAGTCGATATAAAATTGTCCCATAAAATAAGAAATCCATCGATTACAGCCTAAAACCTGCAACAATTCAATAATGCCGTCTCCCCATTTATTTCGGATTGCACCATCAAAAAAGAAAATATTTAACGGCGTAGAAATGAATACAGATGCCATCGTCACAAGAAAAGCCGTTGATAATACTTTAAAAAGATTTTCCATAAAACCTTTTCTCGCACATACTCCCACAATTATCCCCACCGCAATATTTGTCAATGCATATACAGCAGAAATTGGTGATGTAAAACCATAAATCAGATTTACCACAGCCCCCGTAACAGCTCCGCAGACCGGACCTAATACATATGCTGTCAATGCCGTACCTATCGAATCCAGCCAGAGTGGCAGTTCTAAATAAAGAGCTGCATTTTTCCCTATATAATTCAATAAAATACATCCTATAACTAAAAAACTGATTTCATGTGTTTTTTTATTCATAAACTTCATCCCCTCACAGTACATAAAAACCTAACGCATCGTATTCTTTTATTATAACTGTTTTTTTACTTTATTACAATGCAACTGCAAAGATATGGAGAAAAAAAAGTGCTCATCCTTCGATGAGCACTTCATAATTCTCTTCCACTTTTCCATGAAATACATCCATTGCCAGTTTTGCCGTTACAAGACAAAGCACTGCTGTCAGAAAATATACTGCCACTGCATCCACCTGCCATGTAAACCACGGTGTCACAAACCCCGTTGTCAGTATTCCTGTTTCTGTTTCCGTCTGTAACGATGTCAGGGACAAAAGAAAAAATATCACACTTGCAATCCCCGATACAACCAGCATCATTTTTTTCATCTGTTTTCCTCTCACTTTTCCACCCCAACTGTATTTAAAAGCAAATTTACTGTACAATTGCATTATAACAAATTTTTTTCCTTTGTCATGCGTATTTATAAAATCTTAAACAAATATTAAGAACATAAAATTTTTATTGCATAGCAAAGAATCATTTGTATAATCCTATAGATAGTGATAAAATACAACTATTCCAAAGGAGGTTTTTACCATGTCAGAAAAAGTATATAAAACCATCGGTTCCACAGGAGCCGCCAGCCTTGTCCTTGGTATCTGTATCCTTGTAACAGGTATTTCTTCCGGTATTTTATTAATCGTAAATGGAGCAAGACTTTTAAAAAGCAGGAAAAACATTTTGCTTTAAATAAAATGTGTGCAGAAATCATGTTTGCTGACAAGCCTGATTCCTGCACACGTTTTATTTTTTATGCATTTCCAATATATATCCCATTTCTTCCAGTTTATTATATACCTGTTCCCCAATAATCCGGTAAAATGCTTCATTTCCATGCACTTCATCTACACGAATGGAAGAAGGAATCTCACCTTTTTTTATGTTTTTCTTATCCTTTTTTGTTGGCTCTATACCGGCATCTTTTAAACCGTTTTCCAATAAATATTTTCGAATATCCAGAAAATGCTCCCCAAAGGCTTCTGCTAATGCCTCATTAATGGGCTCTATATCCGGAATCAGCTTTTTGGATGTAAGACCAACTACAATATATTTATCTGTTCCCAGATATTCTAACATTTTTTTCTCCATGTCAATTAATTCACCCACCGTATGTTTATCCGGTGGAAGATTTGTTCCGGCAAATAATACAACGATATCTGATGTCTTTTTATCCTGTGAGGCAAAGGTTTCTACTATCGTACCTTCTTTTACCTCTGTATTCTCTCCCGCTTTGGTCCGTACAAAATAATATTTATTATCTTCCGCACGATAGGAAACAATTCCTTCTATCCCATTAATTTTACATGGATTAATCGCACAATCTCCCAAACGCATCATAATCGGGTCTTCGCCACCCTGCCACAATGTAATTTCCACCGGCGTATTATCTGCCGGAATTGTAAATGCACCTGTAGTCATCGGTAATACACCCATACGAATAGCAATCTGTCTGGCTGTTTCACCCTGAATTCCGTAATTGATAACTTCAAGATTTAGTTTTTCTTCCAATATATAAGGATAAGTTACACCATTACCTCCCTGCCCAAAGGTCAGGCTGTCGCCCCAGCAAATAATACGTTCAGCAACGCTTTCTGTTTCCATAATACTTTCTGTTTCACCATCATTTTCCGTTTCCATAACGCTTTCTGTTTCACTGTCATTTTCCGTTTCCATAACGCTTTCTGTTTCACTGTCAGCATTTTCTTTTATAGATTCAGCTACAGTATCCACGGTTTTATCTTCCTGTTTTTTCGTGACAGGCTCTGTACCACAGCCTATAAACCATATACACATGCACAACAATATACCTGCTTTTATATATTTTCCCATATCATCAACCTCTACTTTTCTGTCTGCATTTTTTTCGTATAATACAAATAAAATACTACATTTATCACAATTCCAAACAACGTTGCTGCTGGTGCTGCCAGTCCGATTTCTGCCAGACTGGCATTTTCTTTTATACTCATCACATAAGACATCGGCATACGCACCAAAAAGGTCTGCGCAATTCCCTGAAGCATTACAAATAAAGTCTGGCTGTGTCCATTATAATAGCCGATGAAGCTAAACAAAATACAGGTAATTACCGCCTCCGGTGCAAATCCACGCAAATACTCTGCTGCCCTGCCGATTACTGCCGGGTCTGTAGCAAAAACAGCGGCCAGTACATCTCCTTTAAAGTATGCAACAAACATAATGATAATACCAATTGTGCTGCCAATTCCCATACCGGTAAACATGGAACGTCTTGCACGTTTTTCATTCCCTGCCCCAACATTTTGTGCCACAAATGAGGACATAGACTGCATCAAAGCTCCCGGCACAAGCATAACAAAACTGACAATTTTATTCGCAACTCCGTAACCGGATGAAGCTTCTAATCCCAGACGATTAATAAAAGCACATAATGCCAAAAAAGATATCTGTGTAAGAATTTCCTGAAAGGCAATGGGAATTCCCACCTTTACAAATCTGCCAATTTCTTTATTAAAGCAGATATCACTCTTCTTTACCTGAAATGGTAAATTCTGCTTACGAATAATAACCAACGATAAAATCACACTTACCGCCTGTGCCAAAACTGTAGCTAAAGCGGCTCCTGCCACATTCATATCCAAAACTGCTACAAACAGTAAATCACCTACAATATTTACACCACAGGCGATTGCCACAAATATTAATGGCAGACGGGAGTTTCCCAATCCACGAAAAATACTACTGATAACATTGTAGGCAATAATAAATACAATTCCACCTCCACAGATTCTAACGTAGGTAACAGTCAATTCTACTGCTTCTGCGGGAGCCTGCATCAAAACCGCCAAAGGGCGTGCAAAAATTATCATAACTGCCGCCAAAATCACAGACATTACCAAAAACAAGCATACAGCACCACCGATTACCTTTCCCACTTTTTCTGGACGTTTTTCTCCTAAATATCTGCCAATCAGCACGGTAATACCCATAGACAATCCTGCTATTGTAAATATCACCAGATTTACAATGTTACTGCCTGTAGAAACACCGGATATTCCTGCCGTAGTTCCAAACCAGCCAACAACTAGGATGTCTACTGCACCATACATTGCCTGTAAAATAAGTGCTCCTAAAATTGGTACCATAAACTTAAGCATTTTTCCTAAAATACTTCCTTGTGTAAAATCATTCTTATTCTCTTCCATTTGTATCTCCTTATCGTATACTTTTGCAAATTTCTTATATCAGCGCAAATAAAAAACCGGACAATTTTCTCCGGCTTTTTATTTAACAATAATATTTGCACAGGCTAAATCCTGCGCCAAATCATATACTTTACCGGTTGTAAGCCCCACTACCTTTGGTCTTAAAATCCATCTTGGGTCATTTTCCACAACCGTCGCTTTCTCTCCATTACTCAGTTTTACCACACTGCCCACAGGGTACAGTATCACACTGTTTAGAAAACTTCTCATCACCTGAATATCCAATTCATCCGTCATTGCCATAATCATTTCAACAGCATCCCTTGGGGAAAATGCCTGTTTATAAGACCTTTCCGTAACCAGCGCATCATAAATATCTGCCAAAGATATAATTCTTGCAAAAAGAACTATTTTTTCCTGTGGTACTCCCAATGGATAACCGTTTCCATTTATTTTTTCATGATGTTGCAGCACACCAAGGCGTATTGCATTAGAAACCTCGTTTTTTTCCTGCAGGATTCGATAGCCAAATAGCGCATGCTGCTTCATTATATCAAATTCTGCATCTGTCAGTCTCCCATTTTTATTAAGAATTTCATTTGGAATTTTTGTTTTTCCAATATCATGCAGCAAACCGGATATTCCTAAATCATAGATTTCTTTTTCAGACAATCCATGTTGTTTCCCTATAATCATTGCCATGGTTGCCACATCTACACTATGTTTAAAGGTATATTCATCACTTACCTTTAATGCACTGACATCCACTGCAATAGAATCATTTTCTACAATGGCTTTCATCAAATCCTCGGTAATTGCATTTGTAGCATCCACAAAATCCTCAGATTCGATATTATTGTATAAATAGGAAATTCCCTGTGCTACTCTTTTTTTTACACTTTCTGTCAGTTTTACCTTTGCACGATCTTCGACCTTTAATTCTTCTATCTTCTGGCGTGTCTTCTCCGGTATTTTCTGTGGTTCATCCTTTTCTTCTTCCTCTTCACCTTCAACCGTATAGACACCGGAAACTCCACGATTCATAAGCGCTCCTATCATATAATCATCCAATAGAGCGCCTCGTGCTATCAGGGTACGGCCTGTTCTGTCAACAACCGCCTGATCTATCTTCATTCCACTTTGTAAAGATCTTATTCTGACAAATTTTCTCTTAATCAAAGCTGTTTCCTCTTCCACAATATAACCAAAACATCTATATGTTGTTTCTTATCATTATTCATGACACATCTTATTGTATCAGAAATTTTTTTAAAAGAAAAGTTTATATTGCATTTGTGTAATCTCTTTCAAATAACTCCTGGCTAATCTGCTTTCCCAAAAGTGTTTCAGGCACTTTTTGTAAAAGTTTATCAACAATAAAAGCTTTACTTTTTTGTCGATATTTTGGCATTTGATTTAGTTCCTGTATATGTGACAATTCTGATTTCCATAATAAAGACATCTTTTTCTTCCACTTTAATTTCGGATTCAACTGTGGTTTTCTTAATATATAGAAGTCAATATTTCCATTCTCTAATTCCACCGTAATAATCCCCCACCATTCCGGCACATGCTCTTTAATATGCATGGCATGACTTGTACCAACCACTATATAATTGTAGTCATAATATTGATTGTAGTCTTTTATCTGTCGTTCTAATCTTGCATAGGTATCTGCATCACTTTTAATTTCAATTCCATACAAAGCATCCGTTGTTACCATCACTGCATCTGCTCTTGATTTTCCCATTTGCTTTTCTTCAAGAATTCTAATTTTCCCATAACATTCTTCTAAATAGAAAAATAATGGCTCTCGTATATCTCTATCGTATAACATTTTTCCTTCCCCATACTTTTTTGCAACAAAAAACCTGATAAAATCATTTCGTGACTTCATCAGGTTTTTACAGGGGCAGAAGGACTCGAACCCTCGACATTTGGTTTTGGAGACCAACGTTCTACCAACTGAACTATACCCCTATATTTAATTAAGGCATATACCTTCAAAACTTCATACAGAAATCCTTAAAACAGGTTTTGGCTGTTTCCGTAAGGCGGTCACTTCGACTACGCTTCGCTTCGTCTCAGTGTCATCTGCAGGCAGATGACCTCTGTCAAAACCATACATGATTCCTCAAACAAGTTTGCTCCATCATGTCTGCTTTTAACAGACCACCTTACTACTACTTGGTCAAGCCCTCGACCGATTAGTAACAGTCAGCTGCATACATTACTGCACTTCCACCTCTGCCCTATCTACCTTGTAGTCTTCAAGGGGTCTTACAATCTTACGATTGGGATATCTCATCTTAAGGGGGGCTTCACGCTTAGATGCCTTCAGCGTTTATCCCTTCCGGACTTGGCTACCCTGCCATGCCTTTGGTAGACAGCAGGTACACCAGTGGTCCGTCCAGCCCGGTCCTCTCGTACTAA
>JAGAMY010000050.1 GCA_017624495.1 Lachnospiraceae bacterium
CATATCTCTTATTCTTTATTAAAGTGCGCCAAAATTTAAGAATAACTACTTTTTGTTTAGGAATTCGTGCTTTGCACGAATTTTACCTTGTTTTTAATCAAGATTGCGAACGAACATTAGTGAGTTTCGCAATTACCTATTAATTAAAATGTACAAATGCGACTTTGCACTTGAAAAAATCCGTATTTTTACTATTTCACTTTAATCGTAAATGTACATTTCTTTTTGCTCTTGCATTTTGCCTGTACAGTAATCTTTACAGTACCTTTTTTCTTTGCGGTTACTTTACCTTTTGCATTTACTGTTGCAATCTTCTTATTAGAAGATTTCCATGTTACCTTTATATTATCTGCTGTAACCGGTGCAATGACATAAGATAATGTCTGTGTAGATTTTACCTTCATCATCTTTTTACCGGATATTTTTACTTTGGATACTTTTACCGCCTTCTTTCCGGCTTTCAACTTCACAGATGCGCTCTTTCCATCTGCTGTTTTTGCTGTAATAACTGCTGTACCTGTACCCTTGACTTTTACTTTACCTGTTTTACTGTTTACAGTAGCAACTTTTGTGTTGGAACTACTCCAGCTTACCACTGCTTTATCCGTATCTGCATTTTCCGGTGATACTACAGCTTTAAATTTGTAGCTTTTTCCTTTTTTTACCTTTAATGTACCTTTAGCTGTCCAGTTATTTAAGGTAATGGTAACTTTTTCTGTACCAATTTCTGTCTTGGTTTCAGTTTCTGTTGTGTTCTGGCTATTGTTTGTTTCTGTATTTTCTTCTTTCTTTGTGTCTTCTTCTCCCTTTGCACCTGTAGATTCTTCTGGAGCAATCGGCTCGCTTGGATTAGTCGGCTCACTTGGATTAGTCGGCTCACTTGGGTCGGTCGGCTCGCTTGGATTAGTCGGTTCACTTGGATCTGTTGGCTCACTTGGATCTGTTGGCTCACTTGGATCTGTCGGCTCACTTGGGTCGCTTGGTTCACTTGGGTCGCTTGGCTCACTTGGGTTTTCTCCACCAGCTTCTCTTGTGACTATAATCTGATAATCTGCATAGTTTGTACCATCCTTAGAACCAACTTTGATATCAATTGTATTCTCTCCAACATTTAACGCAATGGCAGATAAATCTGCACATTCTGCACCATTTACCTTTACTTCTAATGTACACGCATCCATTGCTTTTTCCAATGTCAGTGCAATAGTCTCTACAGAAACATTTGCTGTATATTCTAATGTATCTTTTGCAAATTCAGGGGACAATTCCACACCTTCAATGGCAAGTGAACGTAAATATGCTGCTGTTGCGGTATCCTCACCATTTACTACCAATGTATAAGTTGCAGTCGTCACACCATCTTCTGCTATAACTTCTATCGGAATATTATTTTCACCAGATACCACATCTACTTCTATCGGTGTTGTACCATCATAGCTTTCGCCATTTACTTTAATTGTACCAAATCCTGCATTTGGCGTAATTTTAATGCTACTTTGTTCCATTGGAATTTCTTCTTCCACAACATAGGTTGTATCATCTTTCTGCGTAACAGTACAACCTTCTGCTTTCAATTCCAATAATGCAGCACGATTATAATCATATGGTACACCTTCACATACACGGAAATAATCAATGCTTAAATCACCATAATTTGTACCATTAATAAAGAAAAGGAAATAATCTAAATTCTTTATCGTTCTAAGTGGCTGGTTGCTTAATACAGGTGTTGTCATATCATCAATATACAAGTCAAAAGTTCCTGTATCAATATTTGCCACATTACGAATAATATACCACTGATTTTCTGTAAAGGACTTTGCAGTTACCGTTGAACTTTTTCCCGTTACATTGTGGGAAATAATATTCCGTTTAGATAACGCAAAGGTTGCACAAGGATTTTTGCTTGAAGTCGGATCTCCACTTGTCACATAATCACTCGTATTATAGGAATACAACCCAAACTGATCTGCATTACCAGAATATGTTTCTCGTTTCACTCTTGCTTCTATAGTAATTGTACCGGATAAATCCAAAGCATTTGCATTATACATACCTAAAGACGCTTTAGAATTTGAGGATTTACTCATTTTCACATATTTATTATCTTCTTTTTCTGTATCCTCAATCACTTCCACTGCACAAATTGAAGCATTTCCATTATAAACGGATAAATCATCATTTCCTGCAAATGCACCTGTTTCATAATCATCAAAATCTATATTTATTTTATAATTTGTAGCAGATACATCTCTTGGCATTACCACTTCAACTTCTGTAGCAATTCCCGGTCGAAGTGTAACCGCCTCTTTATTACTTGTTATGTAGCCTGTTTTTTCTACGGTAATGCTATATCCATCTGTTACATTTACAGGAATATCACTGAAAGAAAATACCCCTGCACCATCTGTAGTTGCTGTCTGTGCAGTGTCTAAATCTCCACCGGAAATCGTCACTTTTGCACTCGCAATATTTCCGGAAGAATTTTTTACAACACCAGAAATCGTTCCTGTTGTCAGTGTACAGCTACCCAATACTAAATTACAATCTGTCACAGAAGCTCCTGTCACTTCTGTTGTTACAGCTTCTGCATCCTTGTAATTTTCCATCGTTACCGCAACAGAATAACTTCCTGCTGCCAAACCACCAATCGCATAGTAACCATTTTCATCTGTTGTAATCGTCTTTTCACCTACTGCTACTGTTGCATTTGCCATGGCAAATCCATATTCGTCATAAACATATCCGCGAATAACACCTGATCCTTCTGTACCACTCCATTCATAAATACCTATATCTGTTGTATTTACAGGCACCACATTTCCAAGAAAATCTTTATCTCCTACAACTGCTGTAGAAAATACAAATCCTGCTTCTTCCAACATAGCATCCGCATTTATTCCGGCATTGATTAATGGAGAAGTTTCATTCAACATAAATCCGTTCAAGGCATTGACATCCTCTCCATCCGGTACAGACACAAACTGTGGCGCACTACAAATAGCATGTGTATCCTCTGTCACTGCTGTTACACCTGTTCCATAATATGCGTTATTAGCAAATACCATTCCATCGCCATCAGAAATATCTACTGTCTTTACACCTTCATAGGCATTATAGAATACATTGTTATAGATATAATGCATATTCACTGTTTTATTCAAAAAGTTACTTCCGCCTGATGAATTTACAAAGGTTACATTGGAGGCTTCTTTTGTATTATAGAAAATATTGTTATATACATAGTTCACTCCCCTGTCACCATGTGGATTTAAGTAACGTTTTTCGGCATCCTGTACCACATTATAACGCACGACCGCACTTCCATATTCAAATCCACAAAGAAGAATTCCATCGCCAGTATTATGCGTATAATTGTACTGAATCAGAGAATTTGTTGCCAGCTTATCCGGGTCAATGGCATTTGAATCTGCTCCACCCGCTTTTGCAACCACGTCATAAATTTCGTTGTACTGAATTACCACATCATCGGTATAGTATAATTCAATTGCACATGTACCTGCACCTTTCGATACATTTCTCTGAATAACAGAATTGGCACAGCTTGTCATATATACTGTATTACATGCATAACCTGAACCGGAATGACTTAAAAAATTATCCTGAATTGTAATATTTTTATGTGGTTTCCAGTTCTCCGATGTTGTGCAGGAAGCTCTTAATGTAGTGGCACTTCCTCTTGCCCAGTACTTATCTGCACCCGGCTCACTGTCATCCACTTTATCACCATTCCATTGTTTAAACATGATACCGCCAAAGGAATTATCAATCAGAACATTTTCTTCAATCGTGACATCCACAAAGGTAGTTGCCTCCTGCTCTGCTGTTTCCGGCTGTAAAATTTCAAATACAATTGCACCTGTTCTTTTAGAACCATCCCAGCCTGTGCCCTTCTGCATACCCGGTGTGCTGTCTTCTGCACTTCCGCTAATCCACTGGCACAAACCAGTAACATCATGAATATACATATCATGAATATTTACACCTGCTAATTCTTCTCCGGCACTTTTACCTGCAATACGAATACCTCTGACATCCTGTAAATACTGCCCATTTTCATCTCCGAATGATATCATATCTAATTCTGCTAATTCCGGTGCTGTATTTGTAATTTCGATATTAGAAATATCAAAATATTCCTGATCGCATAAATATATCATTTCAGATACTTTTGCATTTCCTGTCAGTTTCGGCATATTTCCACTGCCATAGCTACTAATTTTAATTGGATTTCCCTCTGTACCGTTACCCATTGGACTAAGCACAGTTTCCGTCCACTCACAGCCTGCTTTTAATAAAATACAGTCACCCGCCATAAAAGTTTTACTATTTATGTTAGCAAAAGTTTTCCACGCTGTTTCTTCTGTCGTTCCTGCATTTTCATCATTTCCATTTTCGGCATCCACATAATATATGGTGCCACCTTCTCCAGCCACAGGCGTATTTTCTTCTGTGACCTGCGCTGCCACTTCCCCACTTTCAAGACTAAGACCATATTCTTCCATCTCACTGTTTCCGGCATATTGTGTTACTGCACTAAGTAAATCTGGTGTATCTTTTGATACCTCTTCCGCAGTTACACTTATTGTCTGCAGAGAGGATATTGCCACTCCAGCAGATAATATAATTGCCGCCATACGCTTAAGTAATGCTTTTTTCCACATAGCTTTCTCCTTTTACATTTTATATTCTGCATATAAGCTAATCTTATTTTACAAAAATATTTTTTCTTATAACATGAACAAAAACTACTTTTCATTTGAAAAAATCCGATATTTCAGCTCACTTTGCCAACAGATAAGCGAAGAGCATATTCTTTTGGCGGAATTTGTTCATACTTTTTAAATACTTTACTAAAATAAAAGGCATTCCGATACCCTAACTTCTCTGCAATTTCATAAATTTTAAAATTGCCATTTGCCATCATTTTTTTGCTTTTTCCACCTTTACATAGTTGACATATTCTGTAAATCTGCATTTTCTGTATTTTGCAAATAAGGTGGACAGATAACCCGGACTGATATTCACTTCATCTGCTACCCGACTTAAACTAATGGGCTCGCAAGGATGTAACTGCACATATTTTTCTACTGCATGAATCAACTCTTTTTTTGCATCCTGACATTCTGTATCATCCAGATAATCTAAAATATGCATGAACTGTTTCATCCATTTTACAATATCCCTGTTGTTTTTCGCTTCAAAAAGGCAGTTGTATCCATCGGTATGTTTTTCAAAAACTTCCCTCGCAATAGTTTCTCCATTCTCCATATAATACAATGTAAGATGCAGTACACTGCTTGCTATACTTAAGTTTTCTACAAAACTCTGCTCATCACTTTCTATATCCGCTGTCAGCTTTGTCAAAATTTCATACATTTGTTCCTTATTTTCTTTCATATATGCATTTTTTAAATTTGTTATTAATTTTTTCATCTCTCTAATCTCCTTTCTTGTCTTTTTTTATTGTAGTTTTTTTCATGTCTTTTCAAAATGTATAAAATCGACGATTTATTTGAAAAAAATCGAGCAGTTAAAACTCATTTCTGAACTTTAACTGCTCGGTTTTTCTTCTATCTTTAATTTTACCTGCAAGCTGTATTAGAAGTTTTTTCCATTCCAGCCCCAGTCATTCACTCCAGTATACGTCACATAGACAGCATTTCCGGGAATTCCTAACTGCTCTTCATAAATACGGCAAATCTCTGCTGTCATTTGATTATATGCATCCGAAGATGCATTTCCAAACAGGCTGACTGCTACATAAGCACCTTTATCCAGTTTTTTGCCACCCATGTATAAATCATATTTGTCTTCAAATCCAAGCATTAAAAAGCTCTCCGGCTTACCTATGATGGACATGGTAGCTCCTAATTCATTTTTGATAATGTCTCTCTTTTCCTGTGTTACAGGTACTGTGATTTTTGAATCAATAAATGGCATGGTTTGCCCTCCTTAGATTTTATACTCTTTATATAATTTCTCCCGATACTCTGCATCTGCAAGTATACGGTTTGTTTCCTTATCTCTTTTATCTGCTGTAATGCATTGTAATAATTTTACCAGACGGTTTTCCCCTTCTTTTATTCCTTCTTTATATCCGAATTCCCGTTCCAATTTCATATGTTCTTCTTCGTCATATTCATATATACTCACTTCTATCGCCTCCGCACGATTCTTCTTTAAAAAATCTGCTAAAATTTCATTTTCTATACAAAAATCTACGGCTTTTTCAACCGCTTCTGCAATGGGTAATTCTCTTGCATATTTCCGAACCAATTCTACATATTGAGCATACTCTTTTAAAACCTGACATGTATTAAGTAATTCCGCATTGTTTCCAATATTTATATTATATATGGTTACAATAAGCTCTAATTCAGGTAAGTCTATCTTTTTTTCATAGGCATCCGATAATTTTAATATCTGCTTTTGCGGATACTTTTTTGTTCCATTATAAAAAACTATAAACCTTGGTGTTGGTAACTTTATTATTGAAGCATTATATAAATGCTCATTTCTAACAAGACCTTGTAGAACCTTTGTTACATAAAATAAATCTCGCAACGGCATATTCGGGTTTATTGTTGACTGATGCTCATAAAGCATTAATTCAAAATCAAATACAAATGAAATATCATTTTTATAACTCATGTATATTGCATTCTCTAATGTTGTAATTTCTATATCATCCGTATTTGTGTATTGTGTTCCATTTACTGCATTATAAAGACTTAACAAATTCTCTTTATTTTTAAACAGCATAAGAAACAGACTGTCCTTATAGTTACGTTTTACTTTTGTTTCTGTCATTTTTCTTCCTCCTTGTGATAGCAGGAGTCTTCAAAAAATCCCCTGCTTATATTTACAATTTCTCATGGAACAAAAGCATGGATTTTCTGAAATTTTAGAAAACAGATACATCAGATTTGTCTTTAAGAAAATATGCTTTTTCTGATTTTATCATGAAACAAACGAACTTACAACAAAAAAAAGCCAGCGATACAGATTATTTTCTCTATATCTCTGGCTTTCAATTATAACTTACGCAAACGGATTCTCTGTCGGATACGGCAGACTCTTTGGCTGATTATAATTAATATCCTCCATTGGCACACCAATATACTTAAACACTTCAAACAGTTCTTTTCCAAAATGACCAAAAGCAACAGCTCCATGATGCGGATAATTCTTCTGAATCAATACATGGCGGTAAAATCTTCCCATTTCAGGAATCGCAAATACACCAATTCCTCCGAAGGATTTCGTTGCCACCGGAAGAACTTCTCCCTGTGCCACATAGGCACGAAGCTTATTATCTGATGTAGACTGCAAACGGAAGAAGGTGATATCTCCCGGTACAATATCTCCCTCTAATGTACCATTGGTTACTTCCACCGGAAGGCTTCTTGCCATAATCATCTGGTTTTTCATTTCACACTGGGACAGCTTGCCAGCACAGGTATTTCCACAGTGGAAGCCCATAAAGGTGTCTTTGTGTGTATAGTCAAATTTTCCTTCAATGGATTCTTTATACATATCTGCCGGAACAGAATTGTTGATATCCAATAAGGTTACTGCATCATTACTTACACATGTACCAATGAATTCACTTAAACATCCATAAATATCCACTTCACAGGAAACCGGAATTCCTCTGCCTGTCAGACGGCTGTTTACATAACATGGTACAAATCCAAACTGTGTCTGAAATGCCGGCCAGCATTTTCCGGCAATTGCCACATATTTGCGGTAGCCCTTATGCTCATCAATCCAGTCTAATAAAGTCAGTTCATACTGTGCTAATTTTTCTAAAATTTCCGGTTTCTTATTACCTGCACCAAGTTCTTTTTCCATATCAGCCACAACCTCTTTAATGCGTGGGTCATTGGCATGATTGTTGTAAGCTTCAAATAAATCCAGTTCGGAATTTTCTTCAATTTCTACACCTAAGTTATACAACTGCTGAATCGGTGCATTACATGCTAAGAAATTCATTGGTCTTGGTCCAAAGCTGATAATCTTTAATTCACTTAATCCTTTTACTGCTCTTGCAATCGGAAGAAACTCATGAATCATGTCTGCACATTCTTCCGCTGTTCCCACAGGATATTCCGGGATATATGCGCCAACGTTTCTTAATTTTAAATTATAGCTGGCATTTAACATTCCACAATATGCGTCTCCGCGCCCCTGTATCAAATCATTCTGGGATTCTTCTGCCGCTGCAATAAACATTTTTGGTCCATCAAAATGTTTTGCCAAAAGTGTTTCTGAAATTTCCGGTCCAAAGTTTCCTAAATATACGCAGAGAGCATTACATCCGGCATTTTTGATATCTTCTAATGCCTGTACCATATGTATTTCGCTTTCTACGATACAGACAGGACATTCGTAAATATCTACTGCCGCATATTTATCCTGATATGCCTTAACTAATGCCTGTCTTCTGTTTACGGATAAGGATTCCGGAAAACAGTCTCTTGATACTGCTACAATTCCTACTTTAATTTCTGGTATGTTGTTCATCTTCATCTTCTCCTTTTTTCTATTTTTATGCCCGAATCTCTTTTCCTTACCGGATGCGGACATTTGTTCCTAAAAATCACTTTGTTATCACGGAAAATAGTTCCTTACATGCCGGATATATCTGTTTAAACTGCTGATAACGCTTTTCATACTTTGCCGCAAGCTCCGATTCCGGCTCAATGCTGTCTACTACTTTTACTATCTTTTCTGCGGCAGTCTCCACATTTTCATATGCTCCACAGGCAACAGCCGCTAACATTGCTCCGCCTAAGGATGGACCTTCTTCTGTTTCAAGTACATCTACAGTAATATTTAACACATTGGCAAGAATTTTTTTCCAAAGCAGACTTTTCGCTCCGCCCCCACAAATCTTTGTGCGCTCTATGGAAATTCCCAGTTTTTTTGCAATTTCAAAGGAATCCCGAAAAGCAAATGCCACACCTTCTAATACAGCCTGTGTCATGTCTTCTCTGGTCGTATCCATCGTCATACCGATAAATGTTCCCCTTGCATCCGGGTCATTATGAGGTGAACGTTCTCCCATCAGATAAGGCAGAAAATATACATGATTTTCCCCTAACTTTGTGATATTTTCCTGCTCTTCTCCATAGGCTTTTGTCTCTAAAATATTATCCATCCACCATTTATTACAGGATGCTGCGCTAAGCATACAGCCCATCAAATGATATGCACCATTGGCATCTGCAAAAGCATGCAGGGCATTGTTTTCATCCACGCCAAATTTTTCAGAAGAAATAAAAATTGTCCCACTTGTGCCCAAAGAAATATTGCATTTGCCATCTCCTACGGTTCCGGTTGCCACGGCTGCTGCTGCATTATCTCCTGCACCTGCAGCCATTTTAACCTCGGATGAAAAACCTAACCGCTCTGCAATGTCCGGCAGAAGTGTCCCTACACATTCGTAACTTTCATACAGCCTTGGCAGCATTTCCTCGGTAATACCGCAGATTTCACACATTTCCTTTGACCAGCAGCGATTCTTTACATCCAATAACAGCATGCCGGATGCATCCGATACATCGGTACAGTGGTTTCCTGTCAATGTATACGCCAGATAATCCTTTGGCAGCATGATTTTTTTGATTTTTGCAAAATTCTGTGGCTCATGCTTTTTCATCCAGAGAATCTTTGGTGCCGTAAATCCGGCAAAGGCAATATTCGCTGTGTAATCAGATAATTTTTCTTTCCCGATAACCGTATTCAGATATTCACATTCTTCTGTGGTTCTTCCATCATTCCAAAGAATTGCCGGACGAATCACCGCATCCTTTTCATCTAAAACCACCAGTCCATGCATCTGTCCCCCAAAACTGATACCTTTGATTTCTTTTTTCTCCATCCCATCTGTCAGTTCTAACAAGCCTTCCATGGTTTTTTCATACCAGTCAGACGGATTCTGCTCTGACCAGCCGGGTTTTGGAAAGTCTATCGGATATTCTTTGGATACTATTCGCTTTACCTTTCCCCCATCATCCATAAGTAAAAGCTTTACTGCGGATGTGCCTAAATCAATTCCTATGTAATACATACTTCCTCCTGCTTTTTTGCACCGTGCACGTGCACATATTTGTTTTAAACTCATAATAAAACATCTTTTTTTTCAACGCAACTGATTTTTTTACTTTTTACTATTTTTGTGCGTATTTCACAAAACCCAGTGCACGTTTTTATTAAAAAACACTTAGAGTAAGCACCTCTTCTACGCCTCTTATTTTGTGAAGCCGTGCATGTGCACGTTTTTTATTGACATTTCATTTTAAATTATGCTATTTTATTTTTAAACAATAATTTTTATATGAAGGGAAAAATAGATTCCATGGCTACCATGAAAGAAATTGCAGAACTTGCCGGGGTTTCAAGAGGAACCGTTGACCGGGTGCTCAACCACCGGGGAGATGTAAATCCCGAAACAGAAAAGAAGATTTTAGAAATTGTAAAACTGCTGAATTACCAGCCAAATAAAGCTGGTATTGTGCTTGCTGCTCAGAAGAAAAAACTCAAAATCGGTGTTCTCCTTTTTGGGTCTGAACATCCTTTTTTTGATGCTGTTATGGATGGGCTTCGTCAAAAATTAGAAGAATTGTCTTTTTATGGCTGTACAATTTATGAAAAACGTACTGCCTTTTCTTTGGAAGAACAGCTTGCTGCTATCGATGCTTTTATTACAGAGGGTATTCAGGGACTGATTTTATCCCCCTTTAATGACATTGCCATTCAGAAAAAGATTGACTATATGGCAGATATGAACATTCCCTGTATTACGGTAAATACAGATATGCCTGATTCTAAACGTCTTGCTTATATCGGTAGCGACTATTATAAATGTGGTCAGACTGCTGCCGGACTTTTAAATCTGATTACCAACGGAAATGCAAATGTCGGTATTATTACCGGTTCCCATAAGGTTCTCTGCCACGAAGAACGTATTGAAGGATTTACCCATCACTTAAAATTGAACTGTCCAGGTATCACGATTTCTGCCATTGTCGAAAATAATGATGATGATTATACTAGTTATGATATGGTTCTAAATATGCTTTCTAAGCATCCTAAAATCAATGCGTTATACTTTACAGCCTCTGGTGTATATGGTGGCTGTCAGGCAGTTATACGCACTGGTTTAAAACTTAAAGTCATCACTTTTGATGCATTAGATACAACGCAGGAAATGATGCGAAAGGACATTATCAGTGCCACTATCTGTCAACAGCCCTTTGAACAGGGCGCAAATGCGCTCTCTGTTTTAGTTGATTATCTCGTATTCGGAAAATTGCCGGAAACAGAATTGAATCACATGGACCTTTCCATAAAAATTAAAGAGAATTTGTAACTTTCATCATTTTTACAAATAAAGGCGCAAGCAAAGGATCAAAATGCGAACCGGCATCTTCTTCAATAATAGCCAGTGCCTTTTCTACCGGAAATGCTTTTTTATACACACGTTCCATTACCAACGCATCATACACATCGGCAATAGCCATAATCCTTGCACTTACAGGTATCTCTTCTCCTGCTAACCCTTCCGGATATCCTTTTCCATTCCATTTCTCATGATGATACATAGCAACATCATAAGCAACCTTTATATATTCCTCGTCATTTGTATCTTCGATTACCTGGTAAATCATTTCTCCACCTATTATTGTGTGGCGTTTCATAATCTCAAATTCTTCCTCTGTTAATTTACCCGGCTTTTGCAGGATTTCATCAGGAATCGATATTTTTCCTATATCATGCAATGGTGCCGCATTAACAACCATCTGCACAAAATTATCATTTATTGTCTCCGGATATATCCCGGCATCCTTTGCTGCATGGGCAAGCATACGAACATAATTCGATGTATTTTTTACATGGGTGCCTGTACTGTTGTCACGACTTTCAATAAGGTTTGCGATTCCAATAATTACACCTGCCTGCATCGTTTTGATACGCTCATTTTGCGCAGCGAGATTATCTGAAAGTTCCTGCTGCGTCAAATCATCATAATAACAATAGAGAATGATTGCCATAAATGTCATTCCAAGAAATGCCGTTTTTATCTCCCTTTCAATAAGAGAAGGAATGATTCCTGCAAATATTACCACAAGTGATGCAATTAATATAATCAGATTGCGGTTACGAAATCTTTTAGAAATAAAATAAAATACAAACATTAAATATAACAAAGAAAATACATAGGAAAAAATATATATTATATAGTATTCTCCTCGGCTATACATACCATTACTGTCTATATTAAAAACAGCTCCGGTGTTCACTAGTACTATCTCAAGCATTGCATGTGTAAGCAATATTGCACTGACAGAAAACGCAGGTTTCTTTATACCACAAGCAAGAGACAGTGGTATTGGCAGCATTGGTGTTATACAAAATTCTACTAAAGTAATTATTTTGTATAAATCATTCGAAATCGGATTGGCATCAAGTACGGTTCTTAAAAATTCAGCAGTCATACCAAAGGCAATTCCCATAAAAGTAAGCATAAACCACATTTTCGCCTTAGAAGCTAAAGTCACATTACATCTGACAAGTAACGACATAGTCACCATGCTTAATACACATACGAAAATCATAACACTGTAAATTGGATTCATAATAGCTTCTCCTTCCCCCTATTTGTACATCTTATTTTTTTCACCCTTGTTCAATCAGTACATTTTTTCCTTCAAACGCAAATCCGTATTTATATATCCTATCTTCTGCTATTCCCTTTGCCAATAAAGATGCGGCATACTGCTTCTCTTCTATCTGTGCTAAAGCTGCCTTTACGGTATCTTCCAAATTCTTTTCCCTTCTGGCATTGAACACCTTAAATTCAATAATAATTGCCACATCTTTCTGCGGATTTTTGGGTTCTAGCATAATATCATATCTGCCAAAACCACTTTCTCGATTGGAGGTAAGCA
>JAGAMY010000051.1 GCA_017624495.1 Lachnospiraceae bacterium
CGCCACTCACCTCCACGTGTTCTGTAGTGTGTCAGTCTTATTTAAAAAGATAATATCAGAAGGAAAATAGAATAGAAAGCGAAAGACAGCTGTAGGGTTTCATAACCCCATTGGTGCCTTTCGCAGAAAGGCGGAAAATAGTTATGAAACAGAAAATGACCAAAAATCTTGCTTTGTCTGCCATGCTTATTGCGGTGGGTCTTATACTTCCGCTGTTTACCGGACAGATTCCGCAAATTGGAAATATGTTGTTGCCCATGCACATTCCGGTATTTTTATGCGGATTGATTTGTGGCTGGAAATATGGACTTGTTGTAGGATTTATTACGCCCTTACTTCGTTCGGCAGTTTTTGGTGTTCCGATATTATTTCCAAATGCTATCGCCATGGCATTTGAGTTGATGACATATGGAGGTGTCATTGGGCTGTTCTATGAAAAATCCCGATGGAAATGTATTGTTTCTTTATATAGATGCATGATAGCAGCAATGCTTTCCGGGCGTTTGGTGTGGGGAATAGTACAGATATGTCTGCTTGGTATCGGCAAAAACGGATTTACCTTTCAGGCATTTATGGCAGGTGCATTTGTAAATGCTGTGCCGGGAATTATTTTGCAGTTCATTGTTATCCCATCCCTGATGCTTGCCCTGAATAAAACAGGTTTGGTATCTTTCCACAGACATAAGCACAAAAAGGAAATGCTATGGAAAAAACAATAAATTTCATTGTAGAACAAATAAAAAATCTGTCTGACGAGAAAACGCCTGTCGTAGTGGCGATAGACGGCAGATGTGCTTCGGGTAAAACAACGATTGCTGCGTGTTTACAGGAGAAATTATCCTGTGAAGTGATACATATGGATGACTTTTTTCTGCGTCCGGAACAAAGAACAGAAGAAAGACTGAAAACGCCCGGAGGAAATGTAGATTACGAACGTTTTTTGGAAGAAGTTATAATTCCGTTAAAGCAGGAAGAAGCATTTTTCTATCGTCCATATGATTGTCATACACAGACTTTGAAAGCACCTGTAGAGGTAAAAGGATGTCCGGTTATCCTTGTGGAAGGCTCATATTCCTGTCATCCATGCTTATATGAAAATTATGACCTGCATATATTTCTGGATGTAGATAAGGAAACACAGCTGCAACGTATCCGTCTGCGAAATGGGGAAGAGATGGCGAAGAGTTTTGTACAGGAATGGATACCCTTAGAAGAAGCATATTTTTTGGTATTTAATATAAAAGAAAAATGTGAATTAAAATATTAGGTACAGTAGATAAAGGAAGAGAGAAATGAAGCTTGTAGAATTAGAATGTCCCAATTGTGGAGCAGCATTAAAAAAAACAGAAGAAAAATTAGCAAAATGTCCCCATTGTGGAACAGAATTTATCATTGACGAAGGGCAGCCGGAAAATGTAACAAACATTTACCATGCGCCGCAGAAAAGTCCCTTGCCGGCAATTTTACTTATATGCATATTATTGGTTGGATTTTTGGCATTTCTGGTGCAGCAGTCTTCGCATGAAGATGAAATTGATTATGAGGCAGCGGCATATGTAAATGAAGAAAAGAAGGAAGTACTTTGTTCTCCGTTTTTTGATACATTTATCCAGAAAGTATATGGTGCACCGTATGAAAAAGTGAGCGAAAAGGAATTAACAGAGATAACTTATATGAGTATCTTTTGGCAGAATCATACGGATGTAATTGCCTATGCCAGAAATGATGGAGAAATAGAACAGATAGAAATGTCGGAGGATTTACAGGCAGATTATACAGATATTTCAAAATTCAAAGGCTTAAAGACACTGATACTGAAAAGTACCAATGTGCCTGTAGGAGCATTGGATGGGCTTGATAATTTAACGGAAATCTGGTCTTATAGTTCACCGCTTGATTTGGCAGAACTTATGGCAAAACCGGAAAATATAACGATACTTGGCTGTTATGATGCCCCTTCTTTAACCGGAATTGAAAAGTTTAGCAATTTAGAAAGACTTTACGTTTCAGATTCGGACTTAAGTGATATCGGTGCGTTAAGTGCCGTAAAAAATTTAAAAAGTTTAGAAATTGCCAAAAGTGGAGAAATGAAGGATTTTGGTGTTTTGCATGGGCTGACAAATTTAGAAGTGCTTTCCATGGATGCAGAAGGTTTAAAGGAGATTTCTTTTGTAAAAAATATGGAAAACCTTCAGGAACTGGCATTAAAAGATACAATTATTTTAGATGTTTCTGCTTTAGAGGGGAAAACATCTTTGAAAAAGCTGGTACTAGAAGATAATCGACAGATAGAAGATTTCAGTGCATTAAGTAGTCTTACAGGTTTGGAAAGCTTAGAATTAGAGTTAAATGACAGTGCACAAATGCCGGATACTTCCGGTTGGAGCAATTTGACAAGTCTTTCTATCCGTGGAACATCAGACATTGGTTTTCTTGCAAATCTGCCGAATTTGAAGATACTGCATCTTGCAGGTGCGGATTGCAGTGCTTTTGGTGTACTGCCTGCATTGCAGAATTTAGAAGAGTTATCCATAGGTAATATATACGGAGATTTAGATAATCTGAATATGTTGACAGGGCTTTCTAAGTTAAAAAAATTAGATATTAGTGCCGTAACCGTATATGGAAATGTGGAGGCGATATTTTCCATTCCTTCCTTAGAGGAATTAAATATTAGTGACAGCAGTTTTGGGCTGGATTTTGCTTCCGTACCGGAAAATAAAAGTTTAAAAAGACTGTATATGAATCGTATGCAGCTTTGGACCAATATTTCCGTGGCATATGACGGCTTTATTACCTATGCAGATTATGATGAAGTAAGTTTTGCGGATGAAATTGGCTTTTTAGCGAAATTTCCGAATTTAGAAGAAATTTATCTGCAGGGAAATAAACTATCGGATGTGACATTTGCAGAAGGTCTGCCGAATTTAAAGAAATTAGATATTACTGATAACTATGTGACGGATCTTCGTCCACTTGCTAATTTAAAACAGTTAGAGACAGTATGGTGTGGTGAAAATTCCATTTCTCAGGGAACAGATTTAGGTGAAGATGTAACGGTGATTTTAAATTCCGAGGCGGATGAGGGTGTTTGGTGGAAATAGAACATGAAAATAAATAAACGTCTGTGGAAAGCATGGTTTTCCGCAGACGTTTATTTTTATCATTTATTTATGATGCAATTTTTAACAAGCAAAACTACAGAATAGCATTGCTGATTAACTGTCCAATTTTTACGATATCACAAGCACCGGAGAAATCAAATTTCACCAGACCAAGACCGCTGAACCAAAGTTCTAATTCGCTGTCTAAATCTAATGTACCTGCGGTTTCTACAGAGAAAGCCTGAATTTTAGAATATGGCAAAGAAGAAAAGTCTTTCTTTTTACCTGTCATACCCTGTACGTTAACGGCAATTACACGTTTGTTTGTGAATACTACATAGTCACGCATACCTTTGTAAACGCTTACAATTTCTTCACCAGACACAAGTAATGGAAGAACGTCGTTTGCAGCAGAAACTTCTGCCTGTTTTAATTTGATAATAGAACCATTTTTAAAATCGATCATTTTACATACCCCTTTTTCTTCTGAATTTTATAAGAAATGTATATAAAAAGAATACGTCAAGTGGAAGAAAATGTAAATGAGACGTTTTTCCTAAAAGGTTGTTGTATGCGCTTGATTAGGGCTTTCATATCATTCGAGAGCATACCGTTTTACTTTGGTAGAGTGGGGCGTTTTTTATTTGAGTAATTCTGAAATATTAATGTTTAAGTCTCCGTAAATTCCCACAGTAATTTCTTGATGGAATGGAATAATCATAGGTGCGGCATCTTCTTCATAACGGTAAATGGTAGTACGCTCTTTTTCTAAATCTACAATCCAATATTCACGAACGCCAGCATCCATGTATAAACTATTCTTTTTACCATAATCCATTCTTCGACTGCTAGGAGAAACAATTTCAATGATAAAGTCTGGAGCACCGTTACAGCCTTTATCTATTAGCTTGTCATTGTCACAGATAACAGATATATCGGGTTCAACATAAGTTGTATCGTCTGCGTTAAGAAAAACGCCAAAGGGAGCTGAATAGACTTCGCAAGAGCCATTTTTTGAATCGATGTAGTTTGCAATTTTTTGGTGTAAGCGTCCGGATATTTTCTGATGAATTCTATTAGGTGGTGCCATATCATAAACAACACCGTCAATGAGTTCTGCACGTTGTCCCTCCGGTAGAGAGTAGATGTAGTCTATTGTATAGTTATCGGATTTTAGGATTGGCATAATGGATACCTCCTTTTTATTTAATGTATTACGAAACGTGAAAAAAGTAAATAAAAATGTCACAATATTTAAGGATTTTGCATTTTCATTCGTCGTTTTCTTCTTGCCATAGTATCATTCCTTTCTAAAATTTGTACAAAAATAACAGCCAGCGGTGAACGGTTGTTCCGCTTGCATGGCTGCTCCGGGAATGATACAATATGTGGTGCGAATACAAGTTGTATATCCTCGGATATATGCGCCGTCCTGCTTTGGTAGAGTGGGGCGGTTTTTTATTTGAGCAATTCTGAAATGTTAATATTCAAGTCTCCGTAAATCCCTACAGTGATTTCCTGTTGGAATGGAACAATCATGGGAGCTGCATCTTCTTCATAGCGATATACAGTGGTGCGCTCCTTTTCAGGGTCTACAATCCAGTATTCACGAACTCCAGCATCAGCATATAAAGTCATTTTTGTGCGATAGTCCATTTTTCGGCTACTAGGAGAAACAATTTCGATAATAAAGTCCGGAGCACCGTTGCAACCCTTATCGTCCAGCTTATTTTTGTCACAGATAACGGATATATCGGGTTCAATGTAATTTTTATCGTCTGCATTTAAGAAAACAGCAAATGGGGCAGGAAATACTTCGCAGTCCCCTTGTTTTGAATCAATGTAATTGGTGATTTTTTGTGAAAAACGATTAACCAATCTTTGATGGATAGTATTTGGCGGTGCCATATCATAGACAACACCGTCAATGAGTTCTGCACGTTGTCCCGCTGGGAGAGAGTAAATGTAGTCGATGGTGTAGTTATCGGATTTTGGTAATGGCATGGTGATACCTCCTTTTAAAAAAGACCAAGTTCTTTCATTGCATCTTCAGAGGATACAAACTCGTGGCAATCTGGATTTTCTTCAATATCTTTTAACATCTGTAAATCAATTTCATCTGGTTCTTCGGTTTGTATATTTTCCCAGGATACATCAGAAAAACGGTTAAGTATTAACTTCCATACAATTTCTGCATCATAATCGCTCATAACGGTTACAGCACCTAAGATTCTTTCTTTTACATTACTCATAGCAATACCTCCTATTTATATACTTGACCTCGGTTATCAATTTTTTCAATATAGAGAACATTTCCTGTTTTATCAAATATTATTCTGTAACTTCCAACTCTAAGCCTGTATCCTGATTGACCTTGGAGTTTTTTCACATCTCCGGCAGGAAGTGCGTTGATTGCATTTACAATTCGCAGCTTCGTAGGTCGGTCTTGTTTGCTTAAAAATTTTATTGCCTGTTTTGAATAGTTAATTGTCAATGAAAATCCTCCTTTTTATTTGTACAATTCAAGCACTCCAAGTGGCTCAAATACTATCATGTAGTTGTTAATAGTATTGCAGTACCGAGGGCGGTTTTTATTTGTAACGAATTAAACTTGCGACAAATCGGTTGAATTTTCTTCCTGTACTAATATCTTCGTTATTTAGTCGGACAAATGCCTTAGGATAAAGATAATATGCGAACGCATTAGCTTCAACTTCACTTTCGCTGTCAATAGTTTCATCAAATAAACTAACAGAATTGCAGTTGTCGAGAATTAAATGTCCTAATTCGTGAGCGCACAAAATTTGTTGTGAATACTTATCCGCTGCATTGCTTATATAGATTTCTCCCGAATTACAATCGCAAAAAGCAGGAATCTCTTTTAAATTAGATAAAATCACTTTGTATCCTAGTGCTTCAGCGATGTCAATGGGGTTCTTCAGCCATGAATGACTTCTTGCTTCATGTGCAAGTAAATATATTTCTTCAAGCCTATCTTTTGTCATTATTCCTCACCAATGCTTTTATTTTTTATTACTATAAAGAATGTTTGCAATTTCTAAAATACTGTTATCAGTTATTTCGTTTGTTGCAAATGCAGAAAGTTTCTGTCCTTTAAGATATTCTTTAGCTTCTTTTATATCAGTAAATCTAATAATACTTGTTTGTGTATCTTCTGGAAGTGATTCTTTTTTCAATCCTTTGGATTTTTCCAGTGCATTTTTGTAATTATCTGTGTGAGGCATTGAGAATATGTTTTCTTTGAGATTTTAAAAATTCTGCATATTCCTTGATTTTCCCCAATTCTTCTTTGCTGTACTCTGATTCATCAAAGCACAAAACAGCAGTCTGATAATCAGCAGCTAAAGATTTTATAATTTCTTTACGAGCTTTCTTCCTTCCTTCTGGAGAATCATCATTCATGGATAATATTATGTTTTTGTCGATTTTGCTAGATAACATATCCATGCACATATCTATAAAAGCTCTATCTGCATAACTCATATGATTGGCAGATTCGGAATGTCGCTGTGCTATTTCCATAGGTGAAGATGCATGTGATGGAGCAGCTAATCCTAATCTTATATGAGCGGCTTTCATGGCTTCATGCATTCTGGTTGTGCCGTTACAATCTGCTTTAGTTATTTCATAGTCAACACCAATTAGTTTACTAATTGGAATACCTGTTTCTACATGAGCCGCTAAAACATCATTGGTTTTGGACATATGCGAAAAGGGTTTTTCATCTAACCATCCCATCAAATAAGAGGGGGTAGTATTAAGTACTTCTGCAAATTTTTTTATACGGTTTACTCCAATATCATCACCTGAGTTTTCTGTTCTACTTACAGCTGATTTGCTAGAATATCCCATTTTTTTTGCGAGTTCATCTTGGGTTAAACCCAATTCTATTCGCCTTTGTTTAATTCTATCTCCTGTGGTCATTTAAAATCACCTCGCTTTATATATTGGATTGTACCACTGGTGTAAAAAATAGTCAACTTTTTTGAAATAAGGGTTTACAAAAAGTTGTACTTATGATATTCTACAAGAGGTGTACAGAAAAGTACACTTAGATTTGAATGAAAGGAGCGGTATATTGGTAAACACAGAACTTTTAGAAAAGTGGATATTGGAATCCGGCAAAAAAAGAGTTATCTGGCAAGTAAGTGCGGACTATCCAGACAAGGTTTTATGCTTAAATGCAAAGGAATAAATGATTTTACATCAAAAAAATAAAAGTTTTATGCATTGAACTATCCATTACAAAGCTGTCGGATAAGGAAGGTATTTTTTTTGCAAACTAGGTGTACAAAAATGTACACAACGCAAGGAGGTGTCTATATGATGATAGGTGAAAGAATAAAGTAAAGAGACGAATGAGCTTAGAAAAATAATGACGGATGTGTAGAAAGGCGAAGCATGAACGATTTAAGAAAATCAACAATTACAACATTAGAAGTGGCGGAAATGATGGAAGTACCACACAATGATATTTTAAGGAAGTTAGACGGAAGAAAAGGATATGTAGAAATTTTAACTGAAAGCCAAATGGCTGTGAGTGATTATTTTATTCCATCTACATACCGTGACGCAAGTGGTAAAGAGAATAAATGTTATGAAGTAACAAAACTTGGATGCGATTTCTTAGCAAACAAGTCTACTGGAGAAAAGGGAGTACTTTTCACTGCAAGATATGTAAAACGATTTTATGAGCTTGAGAATGAAAAGAAACTTCCATGTCCGCTTAATCCTATCATTGCATCCAACGTAGCAGATTTAGGCAGAGTCACAGAAAGAATTATGAAGAATCAAGGTTCTGCTCCATATAAAGTTGCAGAAGTATTCAAAATGCAATGTGAGCAATTTGGAATACAGCTACCAGATGATTTTGTCAAAATTCCAGAATATGAGCAGATGAAGTTATCGGAGTATCAATCGAGTACTTCTTAGAAGATACCAAAAGTTAAGTCCAATAAACAGGACAGGAAGGAGAGTGAGAAAGTGTGATTGATTACGACATACCCAAGGAAGGGTACATCGAATCTACATATATTTTATCTGATTCGGTTTTAATCCAATTTTCTGTACCCTGCCACGTGTGGAATGTACTAGAACAGTCAAAGGAGTGGAAATGTTTTCAAAATCTTTTGGAGAAATATCAAAAAGAACATGTCCAGAAAGAGCGCCAAGCTGTTGAATGTCAGCAGGAAGTTTAAGGTTGTATGTAAATTTTCTATCGATAACTTCGTTACCACTCTTGTGTGTATACTCTCCTACATTACGAGGATAGCTCATGGGTGAAACTTTATATCCATTAAGGATAAGTGAAATATCAGTAACTGATATTGGAAGTTGTGAACGGTTTTCAAAAGTAAAAATAAGCCTGTAAATCCCATGGTATCCCATTCGGCTTATACTTCATGTCACAGGCAGTCACCGCGCCGGAAGGCAGGGAAGAAGCAGAATTTGCCATTGAAAAAGCCAAAGAATACGGCGCAACACTTCCAATCTTCATTGATTCCGAAGACGGAGACGGAACGGCAAGAGTAGTCAGAGCTGACAGCTTATCTAAAACTGCCAGAACCGCAGTAGTACAGGCATTTTGTGAAAAAGCACAGGAAAGCGGATACAAAGCCGGAGTTTATGCATCTGAATCATGGTTTGTCACAAATCTGTTCTATGATTTGTTAAAGGACAAGTGTCTAATCTGGGTAGCCAAATACGGCAGGAACACCGGAAAACCAAACGATAAGGTAAAACTTCCCAAAGCAGACATGTGGCAGTATACTTCTAAGGGAACAGTTGCAGGAATCAAAGGCAATGTAGATTTGAATAAATGTTATTTTACAGACAAAAAAGAAAAAGTCGAAGTTGCACCGGAGCAACCTGTACATACCCAGTTAAATTACAAACAGGGTGAAAAATACCAGATAACAGCCACAGGACTTAGAAAACGCACCAAGAAAGCCAGTCAGTCACCGGATGTGCTTCCAAATGGGGATGTCCTTGGAACAATCCCAACAGGTACAATCATCACCAATCATGCAACTGCAAGAGTAGGTGAATCCATCTGGATGTATTTTGGATTGGACAAGCATGGAAACGAGCAGTGGGTTTGTGCGGATACTGGTTTGAAAGCATATGTAGAATAGCGTAAAATAGACCAAATTTAAGTACTCAAAAACACGCAAATAAATTTAAGGGTTAGTAACAAATTAGTAACAAAAGTCCGCAAAGCCTTTATTTTCAAGGGAAAAAATTTCAATTATTTAAGGATTATTTAAGAATTCCCATGTTATTATCTATTCAACATAAACAGCGCTGCAAAAAAATATAAGGAGAAAAAAAGATGTTTTTTCGTATATTAAAAAAAGAATTAAAACGTAAAAAAACCTTAAATATGATACTGTTTCTATTCATTACTATAGCCACCATGTTTTTAGCTAGCAGTGTCAGCAACTTAATAACAGTTATGGGTGCAGTAGACCATTTTATTGCCATATCCAAGGTACCCGATAACTTTGCTGTAGCCATATCGGATGGTAAAAATGAAGATATAATTGAAAGCTATTTGCAGAAAGCAGAAGAAGTGACAGATTATGAAGTAATAAAGGGGTTCAATATTGATAATGAGGGAATTGATATACAAAACTCCCAAAGTAACAATAAAAAATATGAACGCATGAATTCCTTGGCATTGCAGCCGGTTCCTGAAAACTTTATGAAAGTATTTGATATAAACGGTAATCCACTGGTGTTAAAACCGGGAGAAATTGCTTTGTCAAAATTAGAAGCAGAAGAAAATCAGCTTAGCATTGGCGATAAAATAAAAATTACAATTGGAGAAGTAGAAAAAGAATTTACGGTTAAAACACTGACAAAGGATGTAGTTTTTGGCTCTGCAATGATGGGATTTAAACGTCATTTTATTAGTCAGGAGGATTTTTGTGCGTATGAAAATCAGAAGGAAACCGTTTATACAAAGACCTATTGTGTAAATTATACCGATAAAGATACCTTCCAAAAAAAGTGGCAAAAGCAGAATTTTAGTATATTATCTACCGTAGATAAAGACATCATTCCGATGTGTTATGTATTTGATATGCTGATGGCAGGTGTTTTAATTATTGTAAGTATATGTTTGATTTTCATTTCATTTTTTGTATTGCGTTTTACGATTGTATTTACCCTGCAGGGAGATTTTCGGGAAATCGGTATTATGAAAGCCATTGGCTTAAAAGACAGAGGCATCAAAGGCATATATCTGATAAAATATCTGATACTTTCATTAACAGGAGCAATAGCAGGGTTGCTGTTAAGTTTTCCTTTTGGAAAAATGCTCTTAGAGCAGGTAGTGGTGAATCTTGTCATTGATACAGAAAAGAATACGATGTGGGTATCGGTATTATGTGCGATAGGAATTGTTATTGTGGTATTATTGTTTGCCAATTCCTGCACCGGAAAACTAAAGAAATTTACTGCGATTGATGCTATTCGCAATGGTTCAAATGGCGAGCGTTACAAAGCCAAAAATGCACTGAAACTCTGGAAACGAAAAACTATGCAGCCGGGATTTTATATGGCTTGTAATGATATTTTAAGTAATCCAAAGCGTTTTATTACTTTAGCCATGACTTTTTGTATAGGTACGTTATTGATTTTGTTACCGTTAAGTGCAGTGCATACTTTAACAGGAGAAAATATTATTAGTTTATTTAGTATGTGTCCGTCTGATGTGTATGTGGACAATGGGAAAAGTGATGAATATTTAGAGAAAAAGGATTTTGCCGTATTAGAAAAAGATTTAAATGATATGGAAAATACATTAAAAAAACATGGGATTACTGCAAAAGCCGGAACAGATTTGGGATTTTCCATTCCCTGTTATGGAAATGACAAAGAGGAGCTGGTGACATATTTTACATTGCAGGAATTTGGTGGATGGGATCGTTCCTATACCATTTTAGAAGGAAGAGAACCAAAAGCTTCGGATGAAATGATGATAACCGCTATAACTGCAGAAGAGATGGGAGTTGGCATTGGGGATACGATTACATACCAGTATCCGGACAGAGAACAGGAATTTATCATTACCGGAACATTTCAAAGTATGATGAATATGGGACATGGATTTCGTGTCAGCCGGAAAGCCAACATGGATGCAAATTATTTTTCAGGCTTTTTTGGCATGCAGATAGAAGTAGAAGATATGGAAAGTGATGAAGCCTATGAAAAGATAAAAGAAATTTTCCCGAATTATAAAATTATGCAGGCACAGGGCTTTTTGGCAAATATGATTGGCAGTATTGTAGAACAGTTGGATGTATTGATACTTTTGCTGACCGTAGTTGTGGCTGCAATTAATGGTCTGATTACGATTCTTACCATGAAGACTATGTTATCAAAAGAGCGTGGAGATGTGGCATTATTAAAGAGTATAGGTTTTAAAAATCGTTCTATCCGTGGCTGGCAGGTAAAACGAATTCTGCTGATTTTAACGGGGGCTATTCTGATAGGAAGCATTTTATCTAAAGTACTTGCACCGGTTACCATTGAACCGATATTTGCCATGATGGGAGCAAGCCATGTGGAGCTGGAAATAAAACCATTAGAAACCTATCTGATTTATCCTGCGGTATTGCTTTTTATTACCGCAATTTGTGCCTATATCAGTACAGCAGAAATAAGAAAAGTAGATGCAAAAGAAGTGAATACGATAGAATAACAGTTTGGAAAAGGAGAACAGTCATGCAGTCATTAATTGTAAAGGATTTATGCAAAACATATATTGTAAACAAGAGACAAAATAACGTACTTCGCAATGTAAATATGGAAATCAAAGAAGGTGAGATGGTAGCCATTATGGGACCAAGCGGTTCCGGGAAATCTACACTTTTGTATGCGGTTAGCGGCATGGATAAGCCCACCGCAGGAACTGTAGATTTCTTCGGGAAAAATCTGCACACTTTAAATGCAGTAGAAATGAGTCAGACACGGTTAAATGAAATGGGATTTATTTTTCAGCAAATGTATATGCTCAAAAATCTCTGTATTTATGATAATATTATTTTACCGGCTTATCAGGCGAAAAATGGAAAAGGCAAGGGGAATCGTCGGAAGATTAATGACCGTGCAAAAGAACTGATGAAAAAGCTTGCCATTAGTGAAATTGCAGAAAATGATGTAAACGAAGTTTCCGGTGGACAATTGCAGAGAGCATGTATCTGCCGCAGTCTGATTAATCAGCCCAAAATGCTGTTTGCAGATGAACCTACAGGTGCATTAAATCAGCAGAATTCCAAGGAAGTCATGAAGGAACTGAATCGGATTAATGCAGAGGGGACGACAATTATGTTAGTGACCCATGATATGAAGGTTGCTGCAAAATGTGACAGAGTATTGTATATTGAAGATGGCAATATCAAAGGTGAAATTGCTTTAGATAAATATACACAGGAAAATGAAGCCAGAGGAAGGGAGAAGAAGCTTTCTGACTGGCTGATGGAAATGGGATTTTAGGTGAGAAAATGACAGATATTCTTTTGGTAGAGGATTCAGTGGAATTAAATACATTGATGTGTGCCTTTTTAAAAAAGGCAGGGTATGCGATAAAAGGTGTGCATACCAGTGAAGAAGCAGAAGGTTTTTTGCAGAAGGAGCAGATAAAGCTGTTGATTTTGGATGTTATGCTGCCGGGGATGGATGGTTTTGCTTTTTGCAGCAAAATTCGTGAAAATAGCAGTGTGCCCGTGCTTTTTTTAAGTGCAAAGGTGGACAAAGAAGATAAAATGAATGGCTTTTTATCCGGTGCGGATGATTATATGGAAAAGCCTGTGGATATGGATATTTTACAGGCAAAAATTGCAGCCATAATGAAACGCAGTTATGATTTAAAGCAGAAAAATACCATAATTCATTCCGGTGCAATTTCCATGGATAAAGAAAATCATCAGGTATTTTTAAACAATCAGGAATTGTCTTTAACTGTAAAAGAATATGAGTTGTTAGAGCTTTTGACAGAGAATCCCGGAAAAACATTACACAAGGATTTCTTATTTCAAAAAATCTGGGGAATGGACAGCTTTAGCGAAAACCAGACATTGACAGTACATATAAAAATGCTGCGAAATAAAATTGAGGAAGACCCGAAAAAACCAAAGCGGATTCAGACTGTATGGGGAGTAGGATACAAATATGAAGAAATTTAATTATCTGATGCTGGCCGTTGTTGTTATGTATCTGTGTATATCAATTGGTATTTTCCAAGTGTGGATATCACCTAAAAATAATAAGCACAATGATTTGGCTTATAAGGTGGAAATTCATCAGGTTATGGGTGAATTAGAGCAGATTTGTGCTAAAGGTGAAGAGGAAGTGATAAGATTAGCCGAAAATTCTAATGAATATACATATATTAAAAATATCAGTTATCTGTCTTGTGAAGAAGCAGAAGAATCTGCAAAACTAGAAGCGTTTTTTAAGAGTAAAAATGGTGTGAATACGAACGTACAGCCCCTCGTCACAAATGATGGCACGGGGTATGTGCGTTTTGATTATGTCATTGAACAGGAGAATGTGAAGCTATTCTGGTTTGTGGAAATTGCAATTTTTATTGCATTTAGTATCTTATTTGCAGTATTAATCTATGTTCGTTTGCAGATTTTACAGCCTTTCCATACCATAAAAGAGATGCCTTATGAGCTTTCTAAAGGGCATTTAAAAGGGGAATTAGAAGAAAGTAAAAACCGATTTTTTGGCAGATTTATCTGGGGAATTTCTATGTTAAGGGACACTTTATCGGATGCAAAAGATAAGGAATTAAAGCTTTTGAAGGAGAAAAAATTGTTGCTGTTATCTCTTTCTCATGATATAAAAATCCCATTAAGCACTATTCGTCTATATGCCAAGGCAATGAAGGAAGAGGTATATGATACACCACAGCAGTTACAGTATGCAGCAGGACAGATTGAAGTTCATACAAGAGAAATTGAGAATTTTGTCAGAGAAATTATGGAAGCTTCCAGTGAAGATTTGTTTCATATTGAAGTACAGAATACAGAATTTTATTTGCAGGATTATATGGAAAAAATCCGGCAGACCTATGGTGTGAAAACAAATGTAAATTTAACAGAGTTTATGATAGAAAAATACGAAAACCGACTGTTAAAGGGGGACTTTGACCGAGCCATCGAAGTGATGGAAAATCTGCTGGAAAATGCCATGAAATATGGAGATGGAAAACGGATAGAGATAAGTTTTTATGAAGAAGATTATTGTCAGGTTATCCGGGTATTTAATACAGGTGAGCGTATTGCAGATGCAGAACTGGTACATATATTTGACAGTTTTTACCGGGGCAGCAATGTGGCAGATAAAGCAGGAAATGGTCTAGGGCTTTATATTGCCAGACAAATCATGCATAAAATGGGCGGAGAGATATTTGCAGAAAAGAATGAAGAAGGTATGGCATTTTCTCTGGTATTTCAAATGTAGGACTTTACATTTTTTAGAAATGCAATTATGATGGTTACGTTGAGAGAAAAGTGGGAGGATAAGAAAATGACACAGGTATCTTATAAAAAGACGGTTTATGCCTGTTTTGTGGGGTATATTACACAGGCAATCGTTAATAATTTTGCTCCGTTGCTGTTTCTGACTTTTCAGAGCCAGTATGGAGTACCTTTATCAGATATTACATTTTTAATCACATTTAATTTTGCGGTTCAGTTGACAGTTGACCTTTTGGCAGCAAAATTTGTGGATAAGATTGGTTACCGGACATCGGCGTTGCTTGCCCATATTTTTGCAGCGGCAGGACTAATTTCCATGGCATTTTTACCGGAAATCTGTCAAAATCCATTTATGGGTCTGATGGCTTCGGTGGTGATTTATGCTATCGGTGGTGGTCTGTTAGAAGTAATTGTCAGTCCGATTGTAGAAGCCTGTCCGACGGATAATAAAGAAGCTGCCATGAGTCTTTTACATTCCTTTTATTGCTGGGGACATGTGGGGGTTGTAGTGATTTCCACCTTGTTTTTTGCAGTGGCAGGAATAGAAAACTGGAAAATCATGGCATGCATATGGGCGTTGATTCCACTTTGTAATACCTTTGCTTTTATGAAAGTACCTCTTGCACCGATTGTAGCAGAGGGAGAAGAAGGACTTAGCTTTAAAGAACTGGTGGGCAGTGGGATGTTCTGGCTGATGATGCTTTTGATGATGTGTGCCGGAGCATGTGAGCAGGCGGTAAGCCAGTGGGTATCTGCATTTGCAGAAGCAGGTTTATCCATCAGTAAAACAGCGGGAGATTTGGCAGGAACAATGATGTTTGCCATTATGATGGGATTGTCCAGAGTATTTTACGGAAAATATGGAGAGAAAATCAATCTCATCCGTTTTATGATATTCAGCGGCTGTTTATGTCTTTTCAGTTATCTTTTGATATCGCTGTCCCCATGGCTGTTGCTTAGTCTTGCAGGCTGTGCATTATGCGGATTGTCCGTGGGAATTTTGTGGCCGGGTACATTTAGTCTTGGTGCGGCAAATATCAAAAGGGGCGGTACCATGATGTTTGCATTTTTTGCTTTAGCAGGTGATGTGGGCTGTGGCGGTGGTCCTACCTTTGTGGGCAAAATGACAGCTATATTTGCAGATAATATGAAAATGGGAATTTTGGTGGCATGCATTTTCCCGGTGTTACTGCTGATTGGTTTATTTGGATTGAAGTGTAAAACTGTACATAAAAAAGAGATGGAGTAATTATTAAGAGACTGAATAATTACGAAATGAACACATAGAATAGAATAAATAAATGTATGCAGGTTGTGTATGAAGTATAAAAAAGCACTGTTATTAATGGTTTTATTTCTATTTATGTATGGAGCCGGTGTCGGGGCTGCTAAAATCGTGGATGTTTTTAGCAGCTCCGATTTGTCTGTCCCAAAACAGGAAAGTGCAGGAGATATTCTTCTGGCAGAAACCGAAAACTGGGGCTTGGGATTTGGAGAAGAGGGTACTACCCCTACAGGAAATGCCGGCGCAGAAGAATTGCAAAAATACGATGCCCATTATGTGGGAGATACTACAAAAAAGACCATATATCTGACTTTCGATTGCGGATATGAAAATGGTAACACAGGGGCGATTTTGGATGCGCTGAAAAAACATAATGCACAGGGCACATTTTTTGTGGTGGGAAACTTTTTAGAAACTGCACCGGACATCGTAAAAAGAATGAACGAGGAAGGGCATTTGGTAGGAAATCACACCTATCATCATCCGGATATGTCAAAGATTAGTGAATTGTCTGCTTTTCAAAAGGAAATGGAGGATACGGCAAATCTGTATAAAGAAATTACCGGGGAAGAAATGGTAAAGGTCTATCGTCCACCCCAGGGAAAATACAGTACAGATAACCTTTCCATGGCAAAGGAACTGGGGTATCATACGTTTTTCTGGAGTCTTGCCTATGTGGACTGGTATGAGGATGACCAGCCAACTGCACAGGAAGCCTTTGATAAATTGTTGCCAAGGATTCATCCGGGGGCTATCGTCCTATTGCACAGTACATCAAAGACCAATGGAGAAATTATGGATGAACTTTTGACGAAGTGGGAAGAAATGGGGTATAGCTTCGGGTCTTTGGAGGAGTTTTTGTGACCGTTTAGGGGGGAAAGTTCAGAATTATTTCCGAATGTATGAATATATACTTTAAAAATAAGTAGTGCAAAATATAGACTCCTTATGTTAAAATATAACTAAAAATTCCGATAGAAATGAAACAAAGGAGACGAGTCTTTATGGAGTACAATGAAAAATATTTTGCGAAAAGTGCCAACAAGAAAGCCATGGGTATGTGGTTTGTCATGTCTGCGATTTTGTCCCTGGCCTATGCAATGGAGATTGTCAAGGGATTAAAAACCGTACAATTCTATATAATTATGGAATTGCTTTGCTGGGGACCCTTTATATTTGGTCTGGTCGTTTTAAAAGTAAAGGGCTGGCATACGAAGTGGTATCAGGATATAGTCGGTTTCGGTTATGGCGCATTTTATTTGTATATTATGCTGACTTCTCCGGGGACACTGGCATTTACCTATATTCTGCCATTGGTAAGTATGCTGGTGATTTATAAAAACAGAAACTTTATGATTCGTTGTGGAATTTTAAGTATTTTTGTGGTAGTAGGAACAGTTATCCGCAATTACCTGAATGGAATGAATACATCATCGGATGTTTCAAATTTTGAAATTCAGATATTAATTACCGTATTTTGTTACATAGGTTACGTTGTAGCCATTAATCATATGATAAATTCAGATGGTGCATTATTAGATTCCGTAAAAAATAATTTAGCGCGGGTGGTGACTACGGTAGAACAGGTAAAGGATGCAAGTAATTCCATTGTTGACGGTGTAACTGTAGTCCGTGAGCTTGCCGAAGAAAATAAAGATGGTGCAAATGTTGTAGTAAATGGCATGGAAGGCTTGGTAGAGCAGAGTAATGAATTAAGTGAGCAGATTAATTCTTCCATGGATAGAACCGAGGATATTCACCAGCAGGTGGCAAATGTAGCGGGATTGATAGAGCATATTGTAGAAATCAGTGAAAAATCTGCTGCGCATGCGGGGAAAAGTTCAAAAGAATTGGAAAACATGCTGGCTTCTACCAATGCCATGGCAGAACATTCTACACAGGTAGAGAAGATTTTAAATGATTTTAAAGCACAGTTTGAAAGAGTAAAACAGGAAACAGGAACGATTGAAAATATTTCTTCCCAGACGAATCTTTTAGCTTTAAATGCATCTATAGAAGCAGCCAGAGCCGGTGAGCAGGGAAAAGGATTTGCAGTTGTTGCGGATGAAATCCGTAACTTAAGTCTGGGTACACAGAACTCTTCCAGCAGTATTATGGAGGCATTAAAACTGTTAGAAGAAACCTCAGATAAAATGACCGAGTCCATTACGACAATATTAGGACTGATTACGGAAACGATTGCAACCATGCAAAACGTTACCGGAAGTGTTATGACTATTGCAGAGGATTCCGGACAGTTAGGAGATGAAATACAGGTTGTAGACACTGCCATGAAACAGGTAGAAACTTCCAATGAAAACATGGTAGAAAACATGCGTAAAGTACAGGGCATCATGGAAACAATGATTGAGGGTATTTTAGATTCTGAAAATATTACGGTTACCATGATGAGTAAATATGAGGAAACAGCCCGAAATATCACAGATATAGAAAATGTGGTGGGTCAGCTTGTAGAAGAACTTGGTACAGGTGGATTTATGAATATTTCCGATATTGAACCGGGAATGCGAGTAGAGATTTTAAATCCGCAAAGCCGTGAAAACGTCCATGCGGAAGTAAAAGCCATTGCAGGAGAAAATATTTGTGTTGCATCATCAGCCGCATTGGATGATTTCTTTGCAGATAAAAAGAAACAAAGATATCATGTGCAGATTGTAGTCAATAATACCATGTATATCTGGGATGATGTGGAGGCTGTACAGAAAAACAGTGATAACTCTTTCTACCAGTTGATTACAGAAGGCAATCCAAAGGTTGTCAACCGCAGAAAGTATCCAAGACTTACATTAAAAAATGCCTGTGAGATTACCCTTGGTTCTAGTGAACAGACATTTCAGGGAAGAATGGTAAATATCAGTGCCGGCGGCTATGCTTTTTCTTGTCCGTCAGCAGAATTTGCCGATGCCATCGGGCAGCAGGTGAAGCTTAAAATCCGTGACTTTGATGTGGTAAGTGAAAAAGAGTTAAAAGCAGTCATTATTCGTTCCACTAACGATCTGGGAAGCCATGTTGTAGGTTGTCGCATGTTAGAAGATAATGTGACGATACAAAAATATGTGGAAAACCGGATAAACAATTAAAAGAAAATGGGTTTCTCCTGTGAGAAACTCATTTTTTCCGGTGTGCCAAGCATGGCACTAATCTAGCTGGTGCAAGTCCAGTCACGGGTATTTACCGCCAAGTGTAGCGAACCACAAGTCGGTATCAGTAATGGTATGGATGAAGGAAGTGGTGTAGCAAAGTTCTTGAGCCTACGAACA
>JAGAMY010000007.1 GCA_017624495.1 Lachnospiraceae bacterium
CGGACTGGAGAGCGTGGGACGTGTCTGCCTGTATTACGAAGAATTTCGGGATAACATACATGAAAACCTCCATAGAGTAGAGATGTAGCCGTAAGTGTTCCGGCATCATCTACCTGTGGAGGTTTCGATGAAGATTATCCCTAAATCCTTTCGTAACCTAGGCAGACGTACCATAGCCAATATCCCAGTCCGGTTTCAAAATGTAAATCTGGCAAAAAGAGCCGGGGACTGTGCAACGGTAGACTTGGGAGTGGAATTAGTATTTCTTATTATTTTCGGCAATAACATAGCCATGCGCCGACAGGACGTCGGCGCAAGTTTGAACCATGAACATGGATGTCATGTTGAAAACGGTGGCGTCCATTGCCACAGTCTATATGAAAATAATTAGAAATACTTATTTCACGGACACTCTGCCGATGCATAGTCCCTAGCTCTTTTTGCCAAATCCCAATACCTTTTAATACCGGACGGAAACCAGCCACACAACGCACGTCTGCCGGAAGCTTCGCACCGGCATTTCGGGATAGCATGCATCGCCAAACCGGAATTTCTTCTAGCCCGTAATCTTATGAATATACACACAATTCGGTTCATACACCTGACAAGGCTTACCATGCATCAACGCATACCCTTCTTTGTGAAATACCTTATATGTGCTAATCTCATTCGAACCATGATTCAAACTCATAAAATGTTTTCCATCCGGGAAAACTGCCAGTGCTTTTGGAAAATCTCCGCTGACTTTCATATTATACACCAGTTTCAGACAACCGGTCTTTTCATCTCTTTCAAAAATTGTCACTGCATCTGAATCTGCATTGGCACAGTACAGATATTTTCCATCTAATGAAAACTCCATATTCTGTGAGCTGTTACTGTCATCCTTGCTGTCTTCTGTGGAAACAGTCTGGATTCTATCAAACTCCGGTCCACGTTTTTCATCAATATAATAATTGTATACGTCTACCGTATTTTTCAACTCATTTAAAACATATGCATTTTTACCATCTTTGCTGAATCGAATCATTTTCGGTGCAGATTCTAAATCACAACGCACAATATCCACCAGTTTTAATTTGTGGAAAACATAATCAATTTCGTATACCTTCACATGATCAAGTCCACCATCTACAGCACAAAGATACTTCTGATCCGGTGTTACTTTTACACAGTTAATATGCGGTCTTGAGCTTCTGTCTGCTGCGCTTCTGCCCATGCCCTGATAGAAAATATTATCCGTAATTGCTCCAATTGCACCATTTTCATTTAACTGCAGCATGGAAACACGTCCATCATGATATCCGCCAATAAAAAGATATTTATCTTCTGCATCCACATCCAGATAACATCCACGCATACCACCGCTCCACATTTCGTTAATCGGTGTTAAATCTCCATCCGGCTGGATAGCAAATGACTGTACTCCATCGTCTGTAATGGAATATAGGTATTTCCCACTGGAAGATACAATCAAATCTGATGCATTCAAAATACGGACACCCTTACGTTCCTTCATAGTACCATTTTCAACATCCAAATCATAAATACGAATTCCCTGACTGTGTTTGTGGGTATATGTGCCCACATATGCAACATATTTTTCCTGTTTCATGGTCAACACTCCTCTTCTTTTCTGCGTAAAATATCATAGCGTTCTAATGGTGTTCCTAAATCAATAAACAGTTTCTGCTGTGGATGCGGAGCAGATTCCATTTCATTGCCTTCTTCATCTACAATTCTTTGAACAGTAACGACTACATTTTCTCCATTTGGCTTCATGACTTCAATTTCTTCACCTACAGAAAACTTGTTGCGCTGTTCAATCTGATAAAGTCCTTCACTGTTACATTCGCCCACAATACCTAAATATGTGTACTCTCTTAAATATGTGTTGTTATCATAAATCTGTGCTTCGTCCGATGGCTTACCAAAGAAGAAACCTGTAGTAAACTGACGATAGGTACAGTTTGATATTTGGTCTAAATACCATGGCATATTTTCACGATATTTTTCCGGTGATTCTAAATAATCGTCAATGGCTTTGCGGTATGTTCTTGCTACCGTTGCCACATAAAGAGCTGTTTTCATTCTGCCCTCAATTTTAAAACTATCGATTCCGGCATCTAATAACTCCGGTATGTGTTCTATCATACACAAATCCTTGGAATTAAAAATATATGTGCCACGTTCATTTTCAAATACCGGCATATATTCTCCCGGACGTTTTTCTTCCATAATCGCATATTTCCAGCGACAAGGATGTGTACATGCACCCTGATTGGCATCTCTGCCTACTAAATAATTACTGAGCAGACATCTGCCGGAATAGGAAATACACATCGCACCATGAATAAAGGTTTCAATTTCCAAATCATCCGGTATATGTTCACGAATTTCTTTGATTTCTTTTAATGATAACTCTCTGGCAGAAACTACACGCTGTGCGCCCTGATCATACCAGAACATATACGTTCCATAGTTGGTATTATTCGCCTGTGTACTGACATGGCGTTCAATCTCCGGACAGACCTCTTTTGCAATGGCAAATACTCCCGGGTCAGAAATAATCAATGCATCCGGTTTAATTTCTTTTAATTCTTCAAAATATTCTCTGACACCCTCTAAATCATAATTATGTGCAAGAATATTGGCTGTTACAAATACTTTTACACCATGCTCATGCGCAAAAGCAATTCCTTCTGCCATTTCTTCCTTTGTAAAATTCTTGGCTTTTGCCCGAAGACCAAAAGCTTCTCCTCCGATATATACGGCATCTGCGCCAAAAATAACGGCAATTTTTAATACTTCTAAGCTGCTTGCCGGTACTAACAATTCCGGTCGTCTCATCTGTTATTTCCTCACAATCTATTTTCTGTGTAACCGTCTGTGCTCTGTCCATAGCATTCTGACCTGTTACTTCATTATTTTCTTTCCACTTTCGTGCTGACAGTAAGCCCATCTCCTATAGGTAAAACTGTACTGACAAGCTCGTCATGATGTGTGACTGTATAGAGATATTCCCGCATCCGCTTATGAATCGTACGATTTCTACGAATAACTGCAAATCTGGATTCTATAATATCTCCATCCTGTAAAACATTATCCGATACCAAAGTCCCTCCAACTTTTAACAAACGCAGTACCTCGGGCAGAAAATGAATATACTGACCTTTCGCCGCATCCATAAAAATAAAATCAAAGGACTCTGTCAATGTCGGCAGAATCTCCATGGCATCTCCTTCTAAAAGCGTAATCTGCTCTTCTTTTCCGGCTTTAAGAAAATTTTCTTTTGCAATGGGAATTCTTTTTTCGTAATTTTCTATGGTAACTATTTCACAGGGAATGGGATTGTATTCTGCCATCAAAAGTGCAGAAAATCCAATGGCTGTACCAACTTCTAAAATACGCTTTGGTTTCTGCATGGATAACAACAGCTTTAGAAACTGCTGGGTTTCTTTTCGGATAATGGGAACATAATTTTCTATTGCTTCCCTCTCCATCTGCTCTAAATATGCCGGATTTCCGGTATCTAATGAATGGATATAGGTTACTAATCGTTCATCAACTATCATAAGCGTCTATTCTTCCATTTCTGTCGATTCCACATCTTCTGCGGACATTACCTGCATCATTTCTCTGGCAGTCATAGATGTGGAAAGCGTATATGTGCCTTCTTTTATCTCTTTTGCATAGGCAGAAAGCTTTAACTGGATAAGGAAAAGCTCTGCATCACGAACCAAACCTTTTTTTTCTAAAAGTTCGCCGATTTCTTTTGCGCCCATGTCAGCAGTAATCTGTACTACCTTATCCTCGCTTTCCTCTATGGAGGTCATCGGTGTCTCTGTAAACACACGATACCCAAAATCATATGCGTATTGTCCGCCTCTGTAAAGAGCATATGCCACAAGCACCACCATCAATACCGAAATGGTTATCCCTAATATTTTCAATATAATGTCACCGATGCCCAGTTTCTTTTCCATCATTTTTATCCCTGCCTGTATATTCCTATCTTTTGCTATTCCATATGTTGTATGGACGTGTTTTCAAAATCTGCTTCAAAATCCAAAGTTTCGATTAGCTGCCAGTTAATCTGCTGAAGTACCCGGCAAAATGCATTTTCTGCTGTCAGATATTCTCTTACAAAGGAATTATCCAATACTTCAGCATACTCCTGCTGCAATTTGTCAGCTTCTTCAAAAATATCCCTGTGGGAATTTTGAATTTCATAATTGCATTTCCGAAATTCATCAGCTTTTGCTTTTAAAATTGGATATTTGTTAAGCTCTGTTTTCGCTTTCTGGTAACGAATATATTCCGGACTTTCTTCAATTGCCAGAATGAGCTTCTTCGTCACTTCCTGTACCTGATTCATTATTCAATCCTCTATCACAAAACCTATACTTCCATAATAATTGGAATAATCATTGGTCTTCTTTTTGTTTCTTTCCAGACAAATTCTCCAAGGGCATCTTTAATTTCTGTTTTGATTCTGCCCCAATCACTGATATTCTTGTCCATCATCATCTGCATCGTGCCATCTAACACATGTTTTGCTTCATCCATAAGACTTTCAGAGCCTCTGACATAAACAAAACCTCTGGATACAATATCCGGTCCTGCAAGTACCTGACCTGAACCTGCTTCTAAGGTAAGCACGACGATGATTATACCCTCTTCTGCTAAATGCTGTCTGTCACGAAGGACAATATTTCCTACATCACCAACACCAAGACCGTCTACCATGACATTGCCTACATGGACACGTCCGGTTACTTTTGCTTCTTCTTCATCCAATTCTAATACATCACCGGAGGACAAAATAAAGATATTTTCTTTATCATAACCTAACTCCTCCGCAATGGCTGCCTGCGCCATCAGATGCTTATACTCTCCATGTACAGGAATGGCATATTTAGGACGAACAAGAGAATAAATGAGTTTTATATCCTCCTGACATGCGTGCCCGGATACATGCGCATCCTGAAAAATAACATTTGCGCCTTTTCGGAATAATTCATTGATTACATTTGATACGGCTTTTTCATTTCCCGGAATCGGATGGGAGCTGAAAATAATGGTATCTTTTGGCTTAATTGCTATTTTTTTATGCATACCGGATGCCATACGAGACAATGCCGCCATGGATTCTCCCTGACTTCCCGTAGTAATTAATACTGTCTGCTCATCCGGATAATTTTTTAACATTTCTACATCAATCAATGTATTTTCCGGTATATCTAAATACCCTAATTCTGTAGCTGTAGAAATAATATTTACCATGCTTCTGCCTTCAACTACAACTTTTCTGCCATATTTGCATGCAGAATTAATAATCTGCTGTACACGGTCTACATTTGAAGCAAAGGTTGCAATGATAATTCTTGAGTTTTTATGCTCTGCAAAAATATTATCAAAGGTCTTTCCTACGGATTTTTCTGACATGGTAAAGCCCGGACGCTCGGCATTGGTACTGTCACACATTAAAGCAAGTACACCTTTTTTGCCCAATTCACCAAGTCTTGCCAAATCAATCGCATCACCAAATACCGGTGTATAATCCACTTTAAAATCACCCGTATGCACAACAATTCCTGCCGGTGAATAGATAGCAAGTGCTGCCGCATCCTGAATACTGTGGTTAGTTTTAATAAATTCTACTCTGAAATTTCCTAAATTGATATGCTGACCGTATTTAACAACCTTACGCTTTACCTTTGTCAGCATATTGTGCTCTTTTAATTTATGGTCAATAATACCAATCGTCAGCTTTGTAGCATAAATTGGTACATTTATCTCCCGCAATACATAAGGAATCGCACCAATATGATCCTCATGTCCATGGGTAATAAAAAATCCCTTTACCTTGTCAATATTATCTCGCAAATAAGTGATATCCGGTATAACAAGGTCAATTCCTAACATATCATCCTCAGGGAATGACAAACCACAATCCACAACAATAATACTGTCCTCATACTCAAACGCAGTAATATTCATTCCGATTTGTTCTAATCCCCCTAATGGAATAATCTTTAGCTTTGCATGTTCTGTCACTTTCTGTTTCAAATGATAATTACCTCCAAAATCTTAAAATTCCAAGTCCACGTCTTCCATCAGTTCCACAAAAACCTTACCTAATGCTTCTAATTCTGCATCATCCTCGACCATTTCGTATACAGTTTCTTCACCTTCTGTAGACGTTTCTTTTAAAATATATGCATCTGAGTCACCATCCTCATCCTCGGTAACTAAGATATAGCTCTGATTATTAATGGTTGTCTGCTCTAAGCAGAAAAACTCTATTGCTTCCTGTGTATCAGGATCTGTAAATGTAATTTTTTCCATACTATTCCTCAATTTCTTCTTTTTTATTCTGATTTGCCAGAAAATCCAAATACCCCTGTAAAATCAACATCGCTGCAATTTCATCCACATATTCTTTGCGGTTCTCTCTGCGGATACCGCTTTCCATCATAATGGCATCTGCTGCAACAGTTGTCAGACGCTCGTCCCATAACTCTACGGGCAGATTCGTCCTGCGCTCTATCATTTCTTTAAATTCTTTTGTCTTTTCACATCGCTCACCCTCGGTATTATTCATATTCTTAGGATACCCGAGAACGAATTTTTCTACACTATAAGAAGAGGCAAGTTCTTCAATCCTTGCCAAAGTTTGACGCAGTTTACCAGGGGACTTTCTTCGGATAATCTCCACACCCTGCGCTGTCAGTCCCAACGGATCACTGACAGCTACGCCTACGGTATGTGCACCAAAATCAAGTCCCATTACTCGCATGTAACAGCCTCCATATTATTTTGCTAATTTTAAATTGATGTACTCTTTAAAAATTTCTTCTACGATTTCGTCACGTTCTACTTTCATAATCAGGCTTCTTGCATTATTATGACTGGTGATATAGGTAGGATCACCGGACATAACATATCCAACAATCTGATTTACCGGATTGTAACCTTTTTCCGTAAGTGCTTCATACACGATGGCAAGTACATCTTTTACCTGCATCTCCGGTGCTTTTTCTACTTTAAAATATTGTGTGTTGTTTAAATTCTGCATTTTTTTCACGCCCTTATTTTCTGCTCTTTTGTTTTCGCACGCAAAAGCATTGCTACTATTATATTAAACCATTATGCACTAAAATTCAACTACAAAAAGGTCTGCGGAAAGCTTTCTGGTTACTTTTCCTTTTATAAAGGTGTTTGCAAGCATTTTGTCAGTTTTTACCGCTATTTTTACATATTCCTTTGTATATCCGGTAAAATAACACTCTCCATCAATAACGACAGGCTCTTCCATCAATACTTCCACTTCTTTTCCCATATAGTATTCTCTATATTCATTGGACATTTCTTTTTCTAAGGCAAGAAGTGCCGCACTTCGTTTCGTTTTTACCTGTTCTGACACCTGATTTGGCATAACGGCAGCTTTTGTTCCTTCACGCTTGGAATATTTAAAGACATGCATTTCATAAAAATGTATACGTTCTAAATATTCCTTTGTCAGCGCAAATTCTTCTTCTGTTTCTCCCGGGAAACCTACAATTACGTCTGTTGTAATTGCCGGATGGGTAAAATATTTTCTTAATATTTCACAGCCCTTTGCATATTCTTCTGTCGTATACCTGCGGTTCATACGCTCTAAAGTAGCATCACAGCCACTCTGTAAGGATAAATGAAAATGCGGGCAGATTTTGTCAATATCTGCGATGGCAGAGACAAATTCTTCCGTCACAATTCTTGGTTCTAGTGAACCAAGGCGAATCCTTTTAATTCCCTCGATTTTTGCAGTTTCCTGTATAAGATGTAAGAGGCTGTCCCCCGTATCTACACCATAAGAGCTTAAGTGAATACCTGTCAGCACCACCTCTTTATAACCATTTGCAGATAATGTGGTAATTTCTTCTAAAACATCCGAAAGTTCCCTGCTTCTGACACGGCCTCTTGCATAAGGAATAATACAGTAAGTACAAAACTGATTGCAGCCATCCTGCACTTTTATGAATGCCCTTGTATGCTCGGCTGTCTTTGTCATATGCAAATATTCATATTCCTGTTTGTGATTGATTTCTATTACGGAAACCGCATCTTCCCTGCTTTTCTCAAATGCCTCTATGGCAGATATAAGCTCATGCTTTTTGTTATTTCCGATAATAATATCAATTGCTTCATCTAACTTTGCTTCATCCGTCTTTGTCTGTACATAACACCCTGCTGCTACCACGATGCTGTCCGGGTTTAGTTTTTTTGCACGATGCAGCATCTGTCTGGATTTGCGGTCAGCCATATTTGTTACGGAACAGGTATTGATGACATACACATCCGCCTTTTCATGAAATTCCACAATTTCATACCCATCCTCTTCTAATAGCTGCTGCATAGCTTCGGTTTCATAGGCATTTACTTTACATCCAAGATTGTGCAAAGCTGCTTTCTTTTTGTTCATATTTCGTTAATTCTCCTTTATCTTTATCCAAACCATTCATTAAACCGACGGAAAAACCTAATTTTTTATAGGGATTTTTTTACATCCGGGGTGTATAAATCATGTTGACTTTTGAAATTAAAACAAGTACTATTATAGTAGTAAAAAAACAATTTAACAAGGGAGGATATTTTATTATGACAACAGTTCAGATTTCATTAAATTCTATCGACAAAGTAAAAGCATTCGTAAATGCTATCACACAGTTCGAATATGACTTCGATTTAATTTCAGGAAGATACGTTATCGATGCAAAATCCATTATGGGTATCTTCAGTTTAGATTTATCTAAACCAATCGACTTAGCTATCCATTCTGAAGGAAATGAAGCTGAAGTATTAGAAGTATTAAAACCATATCTCGTATAAGAGTTAACGTAATACTGATATAAAAAGAGCCAGCCTGTACGTTTTTATAACTAAAGGCTGGTTCTTTTTATGTTTCGATGGGCGAAACCGCCCATCTCCCTCCTCTACTCTTCTGCGGTAACTCTTATCACTTCTGTTGTCTCAATGGCTGTTTTCATCAACTCATCAATCTTCTCTGACAATTTCGTCTCTGACTTTTCAATCACCTTCAGATTTGGTTTTGTCACCGGATGTTTTGCCACGAATATCGTACAGCAGTCTTCAAACGGCTGGATACTCGTCTCATAAGCATCGATTTTCTCTGAAATCTCGATAATTTCATTCTTATCAAATCCAATCAACGGACGATATACCGGCAATGTACATACCGCATTTGTTGCAGCTAATGACTGCATGGTCTGACTTGCCACCTGACCGATACTCTCACCTGTAATGAGTCCTAAACAATTATTTTCCTTCGCAAAATGCTCTGCAATCTTCATCATATATCGACGCATAATAATCGTCAGTTCCTCGTGCGGGCACTGTTCATAAATATATAACTGGATATCTGTAAAGTTCACCACATGCAGATTAATTGGTCCTGCATATTTAGACACAATCTTTGCTAAATCCACAACCTTTTGTTTTGCTCTTTCGCTGGTATATGGTGGTGCATGGAAGTATGTAGCATCAATGGCAACACCACGTTTTGCTATCATATAGCCTGCAACCGGACTATCGATACCACCGGACAATAACAGCATGCCTTTTCCATTTGTACCCACCGGCATACCACCAGGACCTGGAATTTCTGTAGAATAAATATTGATTTTTTCACGGATTTCTACACATAAAAGGACATCCGGTTTATGCACATCTACACGAATTTCCGGAAAAGTCTCTAATATACGCTCACCTAATTTTGCATTAATTTCCATGGAATCCATCGGATAATTTTTTCTGGCTCTTCTGGCATTTACTTTAAATGTAATATTTTTATCCGGGTATACGGAATCCATATATGTCAAAACATCTTCTACCAGCTTTTCAAAGCCTTCATCCTCGACTAATACAACCGGGCAGATGCCTACTATACCAAATACATGAGATAAGGCTTCAATCACTTCATCATAATCATATTCGCTTAAGGTATCCACATATATTCTACCCTGTACTTTGCGCACTTTAAATTCTCCGTCTACGGATTTTAATGAATAATTAATCTGACTTACCAATGCATCTTCAAAAAGATAACGATTTTTTCCCTTTATGGCAATTTCGCCATATTTGATTAAAAATGATTTATACATAATTCCTCCATGATTTTATCTATTTTCTGGTAAACTTCCTTCTGAATGGAATAATTTCTTTCATACATGCAATGGTATAGTCGATTTCTTCCATGGTATTTTCTGCACAAAAGCTGAAACGAACGGTAGACTCCAACAGATTTTTCTTTAAGCCTATGGCAGTTAATGTACGGCTAACCGCAGGTTTATTGGATGAACAGGCACTTCCTGCGGAAATGTATACGCCCTTCTCCTCCAAGGAATGTAACAACACTTCACTTCTGACATCTTCTACACTAATACTGACAATATGCGGTGCCACATCCTTTCCGATTTTTCCATTCACTGTCACACCTTCTATTTGTGTAACTTCTGCAATAAAATGCTCTTTCAATGCATACAAATGCTCTGTATTTTTGGTAAGCTTTTCGTACATTTCTGCTGCGGCTTCTCCTAAACCTGCAATTGCAGGTACATTTTCCGTACCGGAACGCATGCCCTTCTGCTGACCGCCACCATATACAATTGGTTTTATTTTTGTTTTATCCTTTATATATAAAAATCCTACACCCTTTGGTCCATGAATTTTATGCCCACTCACGGAAAGCAGGTCTATACCCAGTTTCTTTGGATGAATGAGCATTTTTCCATAAGACTGAATCGCATCTACATGAATCAGTGCTTTTGGAGATTTTGCGTGAATCAGCTTTGCAGCTTCTTCGATTGGCTGAATGGCTCCCATTTCATTATTCACATGCATGATGGATACAAGAATCGTATCTTCCCTTAGAGCTGCTTCTAAAGCATCCATGCGAAGTATTCCATATTCATCCACCGGAAGATAGGTCACTTCATATCCCATCTCTTCTAAATGCTTCATAGGCTGTTCTACAGAAGCATGCTCAATAGCTGTCGTAATTATGTGATTTCCGGCTCTTTTATTCGCTTCTACACTGCCTAATATTGCCAGATTGTTAGACTCTGTTCCACCGGAAGTAAATACAATTTCTTTTTCCTCTGCTTTTAAGGTCTTTGCAATTTTTTTCTTTGCATCCTTAATATACTCTTCTGCTTTTGCTCCCATATTGTGCAGGGATGAAGGATTTCCGTAATCCTCTGTTAAAATCTGTACCATAAGATTTTTGGCACGTTCACTGCATTTTGTCGTTGCAGAATTATCCAGATATGCTTCCATCTATTTTTCCTCCAGTGGCAGCTCATCTGCCATTTCTAATTCCATCATCAGCAGGGACATTACCGTAATTCCTGCGGTATCTGTCCGCAAAATCCGCTTTCCAAGAGAAATCACCTGCATTTTATCTTTTACCATGGCAATTTCTTCTTCTGCAAACCCACCTTCCGGTCCAATGATAATACTGATGGAATCTCCTTTTTTTATTGAAGATAAGGCTTCTTTTGTCGCCTGCATACCTTTTGCATTTTCATAGGGCACCAGACATTTATCACATTCCGCTGCATAGGCTGCTGCTTCTTTGTAGGACATTACAGGATGTATCTTTGGTATCCGGCTGCGTTTAGACTGTTTGGCTGCTGTTTCTGCCAATGCCTGCCATTTTTTCAGCTTAGATGCTTCTTTTTTGGCATCCAATTTTACTACACAATACTTCATCGCTACAGGGATAATCTCGTATACGCCCAATTCCACCGCTTTTTCGATAACAGTTTCCATACGGTCACCCTTAGGAATCCCTTGAAAGAGATAAATTTTGCCGGGAAGCTCTGTAGATTCCACATCTTCATGCAAAATATCTGCCTGTACAAAATCATCCGTCAACTCCGTAATGGCACAATAATAGTCCTGTCCATTCTGGTTGCTGATACGAATTTTCTCGCCGGGTTTCATACGAAGCACATTTTTGATATGGTTTACATCTGAACCGGTGATTGTCACAAATTCTCTGCCAATTTGTGCGTCTTCCACAAAAAACTGATACATGTCCTACTCCTTCATAGCGGTAATATTTACCCACTCACCCTGATGATTGATTTCCACAACCTTCATGCCTGCTGCTTCAATGGCATCTTTTACCTCATTTTCTTTAAAATCAATAATTCCTGATGTAATGAAAATACCACCCTTTTTCAGTCTTGCAGGAATAACCGGAGCCATTGGAATAATAACGTCTGCCAAAATATTTGCCACAACGATATCATATTCCTCTGTACCTACTGTTTCCTGTAATTTTGTATCATCAATCAAGTTTCCAATATAAAACTTGCCTAATTCTTTTGGCAAATGATTGACTTCCATATTTTCATAGGTTGAAGTCATACAGTTTTCGTCTAAATCTGTTCCTACAACTTCTTTTGCACCTAATTTTAATGCTACGATGGATAAAATACCGCTGCCACAGCCTACATCCAATACTTTAGGTGCTTCCATACCACGAATATATTTTAACAACTGACGAATACAAAGCTGTGTGGTCTCATGTTTTCCTGTACCAAAGGAAATGCCCGGATCAATTTCAATCAAAAACTTGTCCTTATCTTCTTCCTTTAATTCTTCCCATGTAGGCTTAATTAAAATATCATCAATGTAGAAGGAGTGGAAATACTGTTTCCAGTTATTTATCCAGTCAATATCCTCCGTATCACTGGTGGTAATCGTACCTTCACCCACATCCACAAACTGACGCTGTTCTTCGATACCTTCTGCCACCTGTTTTAACAGCTCTGTATGGTCTTCACCATCCTCTAAATAAAAGCTGACATAGCTGATGCCATCATCCGGTGGAAGTTCTGGAAGAAAATCAATAAACATATCCGCCTGATCTGCTTTTGTCAGTGGAATATTATCTTCTATTTCCACGCCCCAGATACCTAGTTCGTCTAACATGGCACTTAAAAAATCTTCTGCCACAGTTGTTGTTTTGATGGTGTATTTATTCCATTTCATTTGTTTTCCTCCATTACCTGTCTTTTGGCATATTGCTTTTCAGTTTTTCATATTCTTCATTAATCTTTTGTATAACACCGTGATCTCCGTGCAGATTATCCGGGTGATAGATTTTTAATAAGTCTTTATAACGCTTTTTTAGTCCCGAATGATTCTTTACACCCCGAAAAAACACGGATGCAGAAACATCATATTTGATGGAATTCGCAGAGGTTTCAAAATCAGCAAGACGGGCATAAAATGCCCGCTTACGTTCTACCCGCTCACGCTCAATGACAAGCTTTCGCCATTCTTCCTCTAACAATTTCCATTTCATTTCAAACAGACGTTTTTCCTGATCTAACTTTTGTTGTTCAAAGGATTTACTTCTTAAAAACTCCTGCTTCTCCTGCTCAAACTGTTCCTGCTGCCGTTTCAATTCTTCTTTTTCGTCATTTATCCATTCTTCGTCGGATTTTCCTTTAGCTGTCTCATGAAGGCACCATTCCTGAATAAGTTTTGCAGCTTCTTCTGCGGTCATTGATGGTTCTTCCATAGCTTTTCCCCCATTAAAATAGGCAATCAGTTACTCTTCAATAAAATCATCAAAGGTTTCTTTTAATTTTTCTTTAAAACTTTTCTTCTTCGGTTTTTCTGCACCGGTTTTATCTGCATTTAAGGTATTACCTGCTTCTTCATCAAACTTGCGCAATGCATCTTTTGCTGCCGCACTTAAGTTTGTCGGTACCTGTACAACCAATGTTACATAATGGTCACCACGCACGGATTTATTGCGCAGTGATGGTACACCCTTGCCTTTGAGACGGATGCGTGTGTCGGTCTGTGTACCCGGTTTCACTTCATACAATACATCTCCATCAACAGTACTGATACGCACTTCTCCACCTAATGCCGCCTGTGCATAGGAAATTGGTGCTGTGGAGTAAATATTCATATCCTGTCTCTGGAAAATCGGATGTCTGGATACAATTACCTCTACTAATAAATCGCCTCTTGGTCCACCATTTGTACCCGGTTCACCCTTGTCTCTGATTCTTACGCTCTGTCCATTATCAATACCTGCCGGAATCGTCACTTTAATACGCTTTCTGGAAGCAATATAGCCGGTTCCACGACAATCCGAGCATTTTTCTTTTACAACTTTACCACTTCCGCCACAATCCGGACAAGTCTGTACATTCTGTACCATACCAAATAATGACTGCTGGGTATACATTACTTTACCTTTTCCGCCACACTTAGAACAGGTTTCTGGATTTGTGCCCGGTTTAGCTCCCGTTCCATGACAATGTGTACATTCATCCTTTAATACAATTTCTAATTCTTTTTCACAACCGGAAATAGATTCTTCAAAGGTAATTCTTACACTGGCACGAAGATTTGCACCTTTTCTTGGTCCATTATCTGCCTGTCTTCTGCCACCACCGAAAAAGTCTCCGAAAATGTCTCCAAAGATGTCTCCCATATCCATGCCGGAGAAATCAAATCCTCCGCCACCGCCTGCGCCGCCATCAAATGCCGCATGACCGAACTGGTCGTATTGTCTTCTCTTATCGGCATCACTAAGTACTGCATAAGCCTCCTGCACTTCTTTAAACTTCTGTTCTGCCTCTGCATCTCCCGGATTGGTATCCGGATGATATTTCTTTGCCAACTGACGGAATGCCTTTTTAATTGCAGCATCATCGGCACTTTTATCTATACCTAAAACCTCGTAATAATCTCTTTTATCTGCCATTATCTATTCCTCTTTATTTACTATGTTTCTTAACCACAGATTGGGGCTTTAGAATAATCTAAAACCCCATCATGTGTATTATTTCATCTCTATTCTATACTTCTTTGAAATCTGCGTCAACTACATCATCCTGTGGTGCGCTTCCTGCTGCGCCAGCTCCCATGTCCGGACCTGCTCCTGCTGCACCCTGTGCTGCCTGTGCCTGCTCATACATCTTAGCGAATACTTTCTGTGCACTCTGTGTTAATTTTTCCTGTGCTGCTTTTAATTCGCCAACCTGATCTTCTGTCATTTCTTCTGCGTTTGGATGAGCTTCTAAAATCGCTTTTACTGCTGCAAGGTCAGCATCAATCGCAGATTTGTCTGCCGGGTCAATGGATGCGCCAACTTCTTCTAATGCTTTTTCTGTCTGGAATACGAAAGAATCTGCATCATTTCTTGCATCGATAGCTGCTTTTCTCTTCTTATCCTGTGCTTCGAACTCAGCTGCTTCTTTTACTGCTTTTTCGATATCATCATCAGACATGTTAGAACCTGCTGTAATGGTAATATGCTGTTCTTTTCCTGTTCCTAAATCTTTTGCAGATACATTTACGATACCATTTGCATCAATATCGAAAGTAACTTCAATCTGTGGCACACCACGACGTGCTGGTGGGATACCATCTAAACGGAACTGTCCAAGGGATTTGTTATCTCTTGCAAACTGTCTTTCACCCTGTACAACGTTGATATCTACGGCTGTCTGGTTATCTGCTGCTGTAGAGAAAATCTGGCTCTTCTTAGTAGGAATGGTTGTATTTCTCTCAATTAATCTTGTTGCGATACCACCCATGGTCTCGATAGATAAGGACAATGGTGTTACATCTAATAAGAGGATATCGCCTGCACCTGCGTCTCCTGCTAATTTACCACCCTGAACGGAAGCACCGATAGCTACACATTCATCCGGATTTAATGTTTTGCTTGGCTCTTTGCCTGTTAACTGTTTTACTTTATCCTGAACAGCAGGGATTCTTGTAGAACCACCTACTAATAATACCTGACCTAAATCAGAATTTGTCACTCCGGCATCTTTCATAGCGTTCTGAACAGGAATTGCTGTTCTTTCTACTAAATCATGTGTTAATTCATCAAATTTAGCTCTTGTAAGGTTCATATCAAAGTGTTTTGGACCTTCTGCTGTAGCTGTGATGAATGGAAGGTTGATGTTTGTAGTAGTTGCAGCGGATAACTCTTTTTTCGCTTTTTCTGCTGCTTCTTTTAATCTCTGAAGAGCCATTTTATCTGTAGATAAATCAACACCTTCTGCTTTTTTGAATTCATCAATCATCCAGTTTGTGATTTTTTCATCAAAGTCATCACCACCAAGTTTGTTATCACCACTTGTAGCCAATACTTCGATAACACCATCACCGATTTCAATGATAGATACGTCGAATGTACCACCACCTAAGTCGTATACCATGATTTTCTGTTCTTTTTCGTTGTCAAGACCATAAGCTAAAGCTGCTGCTGTAGGCTCGTTGATAATACGTTTTACTTCAAGACCTGCAATTTTACCTGCATCCTTTGTAGCCTGACGCTGTGCATCATTGAAGTACGCCGGTACTGTAATAACTGCATCTGTAACGCTTTCTCCTAAATAACCTTCTGCATCTGCTTTTAACTTCTGAAGAATCATA